>NZ_JBEZVN010000052.1:0-27229 GCF_040636995.1 Streptomyces sp. NPDC032161
GTCCGGTCCACTTTACATTCTGATGGTGGCATTCGTGATCTACCTGTTGGTGACTGGTGTTCTGTCGTGTGCTCTTCCGATCTCGCGCGGTTCGCTCCGCGAACGCGACGCGGTGCCGCTACGCGGCACTTCCCCCCGAATTGCTTCGCAATTCGGGTTGCTGGGCCACTCCGTGGCCCAGGGTCAGGGTCGGTGCTCCGCACCGACCCTGACGATCCGCCAAGGCGGATCACTACCAGTCGCTCCGCGCCTGGTAGTTGGGCCCGCTATGCGGGCGGCGGGTTACGGGAGGGTGGCCGAGGGGTGGGTGAGGTGACGGGTCGTCAAGCTGCGAGTCGGATTTCCGTCGAGGTTCGGCACCTGATCGTATCGATTGCGAACACTTCCGGTCATCCCCCACGAACCGCATGCGTCATAGTTCTGAGTCCGCTACCTTGTTCCTGGAGGACAGACACCCACCAGCACTGGGGAGTCCGAGGAAATGACACTCTGGCTGCGCCCGTAAATCCTGTTGAGGATGCGTCAAATTCATGGCCTGGATGGGTTGTCCGCCCGGGGGCGGATGCCTCCCCGGCACTGGAAGCTGAGAAATAGTGTCGCTCTTTCTTTCGTGTCCCTTTCTGATTGAGGAGAAGAGAATGTCTCGGGTGAGTTTCTACGGAAGCGGATACTGCGAAGAGTGTGACTCGACGTGGGAATTCGGTCCGGTAGAGGACGGAACACTCCTGGAGTGTGACCACGAGTGCGAATCCGGGCAGGACGGCGAGTAAAGGGGAATGGTGACAGACCAGGGCCTGAGGCCGCACCAGATCGAGGCGGTCGACGCCGTGCTCCGTCATCTCCAGCTCCCGGCCGGCGTCGCGGTTCCGGAGGATGGACTGCGGTGCCAGGTGATCGCGGCGACCGCGTCGGGGAAGACGAGGATCGCGGCGGTGGCCGCTCAACGACTGTGTGCCCGGCGGGTGTTGGTGCTGGTACCGACAGTGGACCTGCTGGCTCAGATGGCCGCGGAGTGGCATCGTGCAGGGCGAGCGGGGGCGATGGTCGGTGCATGCGAGTCACGGGTTTCGGCGTCCAGCGGGATGCCCTGCACCACGGACGCGGCGGAGCTCCTGTCCTGGGTGGGAGACGAGGACGTGGTGACGGTGTTCTCGACGTACGCCACCGCCTCCACGGCGGTGCAGGGGGCGCACCGGCTCGGGCTGGACGCCTTCGACCTGATGGTCGTGGATGAGGCGCACCGCACCTCGGGGGATGCGGCGAAGGCATGGGCGGCCGTGCACGACCAGGTGAAGATGCCGGCCGTCCGGCGGCTGTACATGACGGCGACGGCGAGGATCTGGGAGTCCGCTGAGGATGCCCGCCGGGGCGGCCGCGAGGCTCCGCGGCTGATCGCGAGCATGGACCCCGAGTCGCCCGTGTTCGGGCCTGTGGCCTGGAAGCTGACGCTCTCCCAGGCTATTTCCCGGGGGCTGGTTGCCCCCTATCAGGTTATTTGCGTTGATATCTCCGATCCGGACTTGTACGCCGCGCAGGCGGGTGGCGACCGGGGCTCGGACCTGGTGCGCGGGGCGCGGCTCGCGGCGCTCCAGGCGGGACTGCTGACGGCGGCCGCGGACGAGAACCTGCGGAAGTGCCTCACCTTCCACTCCCGGATCGCGGAGGCCGAGGCGATGGCCGAAGGCCTGCCCGCCGTCGCGAAGCAGCTGTATGCCGGGGATCCGGAGCGCTACCACCCGGCGGAGCGGGTGGGGGCGTCCTGGCTTCACGGAGACCACAAGGCCGGCTACCGGAAGGCAAAGCTGGAGGAGTTCGCGTCGAACGTGATCGAGGTGCCCGACGGGAAGGGCGGAACGGTCTTCTGTCCAGCCATGTTCAAAATGATCGCCTCGGTTCGTGTCCTGGGGGAAGGAGTCGATACGAAGAACTGTGACTCTGTCGCGTTTTGTGATGCGCGCGGGTCGATGGTCGATATTGTGCAAATGGTCGGGCGGGCTCTTCGAATGCAGCCTGGCGAGGGAAAAATTGCCAGCTTGGTCGTTCCTGTTTTTCTTGCTCCTGGTGAAAGTCCGGACGAAATGATGACCTCCAGGGGGTACGAAACCCTCGCGAAGGTCCTCGGGGCGCTGCGGGCGCACGACACGGACGTGATCGAGGCCCTTGCCGACTCCCGCCCGCGTACGGGGCGTTGGAAGCCCGCCGGGGGCGAGGGCGTCGACGGGGCGGAGGGCCGGGAACGGACGGGCGAGGCGAAGGGGCCGAGCGCGCCCGCGCAGGGGCTGCTGAGGTTCTCCACTCCGCGGGATCCGGCGGAGGTGGCGCGGTTCGTCGCGCTGCGCGTGCTGCACCCCGAGACGGACTACTGGCGCAGCGGGATCGCGGCCGCGGCACGGTACGTGCGCGAGGTGGCGAAGGACGGGGTACTGAAGGTTCCGTACGACTACGTGACGCCGGTGGATGAGGGGTGGGAGCCTGCGGGGTTCCCGCTGGGGACATGGCTGCGGAACCAGCGCACGGACTACCGGGCCGGAACACTCGGCCCGGAGCGTGTGAAGGCGTTGGAGGAGCTCGGGGTGGTCTGGTCCCACCGCGACCACGCCTTCGAGGAAGGGCTTGCCGCTGCCCGGCGCTGGGCCGCCGAACACGGCCACTTCCTGCCGCCGGCCAATGCCGTGTGGGACGGGTATCCGGTCGGGACCTGGGCGAAGAACCTCCGCACGGCCGCGAGGCTCGCGGATGCGCGCGCGGAGCAGATGGAGGCCGAACTGCCCGACGACGCCCTCGCGGGCGGCCTGTCGCAGGAGCGGAGGGAAGCACTGGACGAGATCGACCCGGGGTGGTCACCGGTCTGGGACGCCGGCTGGCAGCGCTGTCTGCGGCTCGTGCAGAACCATCTCGCCCAGGGCGGCAGCGTGCCCTGGGAGGCCGACGAGGTCGTCGTCCAGGGCGAGGACCTCGGACGGTGGGTTAAGGGATGCCGGTTCGGATGGGACGCCCTGCAACCGGCGCAGCAATGGCTCCTGGAGAACGCCCTCGGGCTCAAACCCGCCGGTGAGGACGAGCGCCCGGTGAAACGCACCCAGGACGACAAGTGGAAGCTCAACCTGGCGGCCGCGCGGCAGTTCCACGCACGTGAAGGACATCTGCGGGTGCCCCGGAAGCACATCGAGCAGGTAGGGACGGAAGCGGGCCTGGTGGGCCGTCAGGCAGGTGCTGGCGGGGTCGTGGAGGTCAAGCTCGGCACCTGGCTCGACAACGTGCGGCGACGGGCCGCGAAGCTTCCCGAACAGCGGCGGGCGGACCTCGACCAGCTCGGCATGCGCTGGTGAGGTCGCTCCCCTGGCCGGGACAGTGCCTGGGCCTGGTGATCCATCACAGGGGCCTGGTGAGCTTCGGGGAGGGCCGGTAGTGGGCGACTCCTGCGTAGGACATCCCCAAGGAGACAGCGAGGAGCTTGGCATCGAGTTCGTCTGCGAGAGCGAGCAGACGTGTGGAGCGCAGGTGCGCGGCAGGAGGCCGACGGGAGCGAGGCTGTCGCGGATGTGGGCGGCGCCAGCCGGTCCGTGGTCTGTTCGGGTGAGCCGGGTGACAAGCAGGTGGGGGTTGTCCGTACCGAGTCGGCTCCGGTGCTCCTGGCAGCGTTGCAGCGCCGTCCAGGTCGCACTGTCCAATGGGAGGTGCACTGATCTGCCGGGGAACCGGACGCTGTGGCGGTCGGGGGCGATGTCGGCGTCGGTGAGCTGGCGCAGCTCGGTGGTGGTTGCTGCGTGCAGGAGGGCGGCGAGGCCGATGAAGGCTTCGTGCGGGTGGATGTCGTAGTTGGTGGTCCACCGTTCGTACAGGGTGCGCTGCCTGCCTGCGGTGAGGGTGGGTCCGTGAAATCCCCTCTGTTGTGCGGCAGTTATCGGCTCGGTGGGGTTGTGGAGGATGCTCTTGGAGCGGTGGGCGTAAGCGAAGAACTGACGCAGCCCTGCGAGGCGGGAGGCGCGGCGGTCCGGGGCCAGGGTGAGGAAGGATTCCAGGTCGGTGGTGGTGATGCTCGCCCAGCTCGTATGTCCCTTGGGGTGGAGGTGGAGGGCCAGGTCACGGATGGTGTCCAGGCGGATCTCGATGGTCTTCAGTTGATTGGGGCGTAGTCCGAGTTGGCGGGCTTGCTCGCGCTGGAGCAGCAGGAAGTCGGCGAAGGCGTCGGCCTGGGGACGCAGTGGGGCGGGGATGGCCTCGATGCGGCGGGTACGGCGGGTTGCTGCGCGCCGGTCGGCGAGGTCTGGTGGCGGGGCGAGGTGGCCGCGGGTGCGGAAGAAGTCGGTGAGTGCCCCCACGAGTTCGGGGGCGTTGCTGTGGGCGTGGGCGAGCAGCGTGCCGGGATCAGCGGTCGTGGTCGCGATGATCAGGCGTGCGGTGGTGGCGACGACGTCTGCCGCGTAGATGGGGTGGCGGTGATCGGCGAGGTGTGCGGCGAAGTCGCTCCACCAGGGTGGTGCGGCGGGCATGCGCTCGGCCCAGCCGGTCGCGCGGGTGATGACGGTGTGCGGTGAGTGCTCGTAGCAGCGTTTGCACAGGCCCTTGGCCCACTGGCCGCTGGTGCCACAGCGTTCGCAGCATGCCGGGGGTGGTGCGGTGGTGGGATCGGTACAGGCCCGGCACCGCCGAGTCGCCGCGTCGAGGGTGCGTCGACGCCCGCAGTGCTGGCACGGGCCCCGTGCCGGTCGGCCTGCCGAGCGGTGTCGGCATACCGCGCACAGGTCCTGGGAGGATCGTCGTGGAGCGCCGCACAGGGCGCAGGTTCGTGAGCACCAGGCGCAGCGGCCGGTGTCGGGGCACAGCCGGCGCAGGCGGTGGCAGACCGAGCAGGTGTCCTTGGCCGTCCGGGGCACTGCAGTGGCGGGCGCGGGTGGGATCGCGGTCGTCTTGGGGGCGGTCACAGCGGCGGGAGAGATCGGTGGCGGGGCGCGAGCTGTTGCTGCGAAGGCTGCCGGGCCGGATCGGGGGCGGGGCGCGGCGGAGGGGTTGAGCGTGCGGTGGATTCTTGCAGGGTCAGCAGGTCGCCGGGGGTGCAGTCGAGGGCGGCGCACAGGGCGGCCAGGGTGGAGAGCTTCACCTGGGAAGGCTGCTTGGTGAACAGCGCGGAGACCGAGGCGGCGGACAGCTCGAGACCGGCCCGCTCGGCCAGGAGGCGGCGCAGCTGCGTGCCTGTCCAGATGCCGCGCTGTGCAGCGGCGATGCGCAGCTTCCATTCCACCTCGGGTGGCGGGGCGGGGGTTTCCACGGCGTGGAGAGGGGGTGTGGTCACGGGGGCTCCCGGGGGGTCAGCCGGCCAGGCCGGTGATGGCGGTGAGCGTGGCGCGGCGCCAGGCTTCCTCGACGAAGGTGAGGCAGGGCCGGACGTAGGCCATGGTGGAGGCGATGTGGTGGTGTCCGAGCAGTTGCTGGACGGTGAGCAGGTCCATGCCCTGTTCGTAGTGATGGGTTGCGCAGGCGCGGCGCAGGTCGTGCGGGGTGAACCGATCGCCCTCGGGCCTTGCTTCGGTATCCAGGTGGCGGGAGAGGCGGTCGCGTACGGTCTCCGGCTTCAGCGGCTGGCCGTGGGCGTCGCAGAACAGCGCGGTGGTATCGGGGAACAGGGGGCGGATGTCGCTCTGGTACCAGGCAAGGATCTGGTCCAGGCCGTCCAGCATCGGGGCCCATCTCGAGCGTGGTCCCGAGGCGTTGGCCGCCTTGCCGAACCGCACATGGAGCTTGCCGGACGGACCCAGTTCGGGGTGGACGTCGTACAGCTCGAGGCGGAGTGCTTCACTCAGCCGCGGCGCGGAGTGGTACAGGGTGCGCCACAGCGCGTAGTCCCGTGCCGCGGCCGGGTAGTCGGATGTGACGGTCAGGCGGGCGCGTGCGTGAGCGAAGAAGGCCGCCAGGCGCTCGGCCGTGGGCGGCAGCCGGCGGGAAGGCTCGTCCCAGACATGGCGCAGCCGGTTGAAGCGGTCCAGCGGATCACCCACGGTGGTGCCGTACAGGGCGCGGATCTCGGCGGCGTAGCGCAGGCGCACGAACGTGTGGAACGCGCGCAGCATGTCCAGGTAACGGCGTCTGGTTCCCGCAGTCCGGCCCGCGAGCAGCAGAGTGTGGAGCATCGCGTCCACATGGGCCGGCTCGATCTGCCACACCGGGCGGTCGAAGTGGGCCAGCACCCGTGGAAGCAGGGAGGTGTAGGCGCCGATCGTCGTCGGGGCGAACCCCCGCACCACCCACGTCGCGGCGAACGCCTGGACGCAGTCGGCCTGGAACACCCAAACGTCCGGTACCCGACCGGCATCAGGGACGAGGCCGGTCAGCCCGCCCTGAACCAGCCGAAGAAGAGGCTTCTCCCCCACACTCCACCGCCATCACGTCAACGACTCTTCGATTAAGGCAACGCCTGAACAACAGGCGCGCCACCGAAGACATCAACGAGGCGGCTGGAGAAAGGCAACTCCCGCCATACGAACAACCCCGCGCCCCACACACCCACGAGATCCTCTTCGAGGACGCCGGAACACCCCCGCGTCGGCGGGGAGGACATGCGGATCGGATTCGTGCGCTGTTTCGGCCCCGGAACACCCCCGCGTCGGCGGGGAGGACCACAACCCCACGATCGCCCCGCCCACGGCGACCGGAACACCCCCGCGTCGGCGGGGAGGACATTCCGATGAATACCCAGGGTTGAGGCTAGTCCGGAACACCCCCGCGTCGGCGGGGGGCACCCGAGGAACTCATACGCGGCGGCGTCGCCCTTCGGAACACCCCCGCGTCGGCGGGGAGGACAAGGTCTCCTCGGTGATTACGACGTGCGGAGCGGGAACACCCCCGCGTCGGCGGGGAGGACCCTTCCAGCCGCAGCAGTCCGACCTCCGCTAGCGGAGCACCCCCGCGTCGGCGGGGAGGACGTGGGCAGACCGTCCATGCCGCCGTTCCACTCCGGAGCACCCCCGCGTCGGCGGGGAGGACTTCGAGGTAGTCGTGGATCTGCCAACCGCCCTCGGAACACCCCCGCGTCGGCGGGGAGGACTCCTTGCTGCGCTCGATGCACAGCACGCACGGCGGAACACCCCCGCGTCGGCGGGGAGGACTCGTATCCGGGGGTGGAGAGGACCATGCCCTGCGGAACACCCCCGCGTCGGCGGGGAGGACTTCTTCTGAGCAGTCTTGAGCTGGGACGCGATCGGAACACCCCCGCGTCGGCGGGGAGGACATCGTCATGGACAGTTCCCACGACTGGCCCGTCGGAACACCCCCGCGTCGGCGGGGAGGACGCGTCGGCGGTCTTGGCGGTGCGGCGCGTGCGCGGAACACCCCCGCGTCGGCGGGGAGGACGCGCCGGCCTTCTTCTTCCAGCCCCGGCCGTGCGGAACACCCCCGCGTCGGCGGGGAGGACGCCAGCAACGACTGCCTCCAGGAGGTGAGTGTCGGAACACCCCCGCGTCGGCGGGGAGGACGCCATCGCCGGCTGGAAGGCTCCCCTCGCCATCGGAACACCCCCGCGTCGGCGGGGAGGACAGGTCCACCGAAGGTGCTCCGCGCCGAGCCGCCGGAACACCCCCGCGTCGGCGGGGAGGACTCCCGCTCCTCCTTCATCTCCGCCAGGCGCCGCGGAACACCCCCGCGTCGGCGGGGAGGACTTCGACGGGTTGAAGGACACAGTCCAGGACGCCGGAACACCCCCGCGTCGGCGGGGAGGACTGGGACGAGGTGCTGTTCACCGGGTTTGGATCCGGAACACCCCCGCGTCGGCGGGGAGGACGGCACGTCTGTGAACCTCTGACCGTTCTCGTTCGGAACACCCCCGCGTCGGCGGGGAGGACACTTTCTGACCTGCGCATTAGGGAGGGTTTTGCACTTCCTTGACCTTTGGTGGCGCTGTCATGCGCATGAGGGTGAGGCCATCGAAATCGACCGGGATCCGGCGGCGGGTGCCAGCTGTGCGGATGGCGTATCCCTGTTCGGTGGGGGCCGGGTGGACGAGGATGGCGGCTCCGTTGCCGACGCTCTCACTGACGGCGCGCCAGAGCTCGTCGCGGACGCGGGCGGAGACGCTGCCGACGAAGATGCCGCGGACGACTTCGCTTGTCCACCGGCTGAGGGCGCCTCGCAGGTGGTCGGGGACAGCCGTGGTGGCGATCACCACCATGGAAGGCATCAGTCCCCTTCCCGCGCGTAGTTGACACCAGCGGGGATCGCTCCCGTCTTGGGGTCCCAGAGGTGGACCATCTGGATGTCCCGCCGCTCGGAGTGTTCTTCCTCCTCGACCATGTCCGCAGCTTCGGTGTTGTCGGTCTGAGGTGCGGTGAGCAGGGTCTGGACGTTGCGGACGATGCGAGGCAGGAGACGCAGGAGCCGGAGGTCTTCACGGAAGCGGCGTCGGGCTTCCTGCTCGGGGTTGGGCGAATTATGGAGGGCGAAGGCGAGGGGGAGGGTGGTCTCGGCCTTGTAGAGGTCTGCGATGTCATAGACGAAGGCGTGCTGAGTGCCCGCGTGGACAAAGCCGAGGGCTGGTGAGAGGCCAAGGGCGAGTAGGGCTGCGTGGACGATGCCGTAGAGGCAGGTATTCGCTGCCGACAGAGCGAGGTTGACCGGGTCCTGGGAGTCCCATTGGTCTGGGCGGTAGTTGCGGCGGAAGCGTCCGATGCCGTGCTGTTGAGCGAGGATCTTGTAGAACGCTTTCATGCGCTGGCCTTCCAGGCCGCGCAGCTGGTCCAGGGTGACGGACTGGGGGAGCTCGGTGTCCTGGAAGCGCATGCCGTACATGCGAACAGCGATTTCGAGGCGGCGAGTGGGATCAGCCCAGCAGGCGACTTGCTGTTCCAGCCAGTGGGTGGTGAGGGAGTCCGGGAGGATTCCGGCGTAGGCCCGTACGCCGCCTGCTCCGACGCAGACGACACTGGTGCCGTGGCGGGCGAGGGTGGTCAGGGCGGGTGTGGTGATGGACACTCCCGGGCCCAGGAGCAGGCAGGACAGGGCAGCCGTTGGAATGTAAACGAGGTCGGTGCGGTGCTCGTCGACCTTGATCTGGGCGCATACCCCGGTGTCATCCTGAACCACACGGACCATGTCGAGGTAGAGGAAGGACAGGGAGTCCGCGACGCGGGGCAACATGGCCAGGGTGGGCGCGGCCAGGCGTCTGCGCATGTCGCCGCCCCGTCGTGGCGCGCTCACGGCGTTCGTACCGGGGCGAGGCTGAGCAGGCCCGCGCCGTACGGTTTGCCGCGTCCGATGCCTTGGAGGATGGCTGTACGGAGGGCGTCGGGGTCGGTGACGGTGGCGTTGCCGTCATAGCGGATCAGGCTGTGCCGGACGCGGGGAGCATCCTGCTGGCGGGAGCGGGCGGGCTGCAGGCTGGTAGGAGTCAGGACGTGGAGTTGCAGACCGGCTTCATTGGCCCGTCGCAGCCACCACTGGTCAGCGTCAGCGCCTGCGAGTGGCACGATTGGTCCGCGTCTCCCCTTCTCGTTCAGAGAGAGCCGTTCTCGCTTGGAGGGGTTGAGGGCAATGCGGTAGCGGACAGCAATTCCTTTGCGTAGCGCGGTGAACATCGGGGCGAGGTTTTTGATATCGGCTTGCCCATATCCAGTGGGCAGGCGGTCGGGATCGAGCTGGTGGGCCTGGACGAGGAGCGTGCTGGTGGTGTCGGTTTCGTCGATCCGGTACAGGATCCCGGCTTGGTGACGGGCGGAATCACCGAGGCCGTCGGGGACCATTCGCATGACGGTGCGGTGCATCTGAGTGGCGTCGCGCAGATCCCGCTGTACCTCGCGGTTGTAGGGGTTGAGGCGGATACGTGCGATCACCGGGTGGTCGTTCATGCGTGTTCCTCGGTGTGGGCGTAGTCGATCAGACGCTGCATCAGCGTGCCTTTGGAACAGGCCAGGTGGTGGGGCACCGGTTCCACAGTGCGGTAGAGACGGCGGCCGGCGTGGCGGCGGCCGTGCTGAGCGAAGCTCACGGGTTCGTCGTTCACCTCGATGATGTCGAGGGGGGAAGCAGCCTCCCCGCTGTGGGGTGGGGCTTGTTCCCAAAGGAATTCCACCGCAAGTGGCGTGCTGGCGTTCTGCTGCGGCGGTGCGGTCCGGCTGAGCGGTACCCGGGTGCGCAGTTCCTCTTCGGGATCGTCGACGTTGCGACGCAGGACGAACGGCTCATCGGGCGGGCATGAGCGGCGGCCCAGATATGGAGCCCAGTAGGGCTGCTTCAGGGCGTTCGCGAGGTGCTTCACGGTCTTGTCCGATGCGCTGACGGCGACGACGAAGACGGCGTCGGCGAGGTAGTGGCGGTTGGTGACGACGGCGGCTCCCTTGTTGCCGCCCCCGCTGGTGGCGGCGGTTCGGTTCTTGGGAAAGCCACCGCCGACGGTGTGGTAGTCGATGAGCGGGACGCCTGGACGGTCCACCCGCACAGCGATCCGCAGTTCCCGGTACTTCTCCAGTCCCGCGTCGCCGCGGCCGATTCCCTCGGCTGCGGCGAACATTCCGATGAGTGCCGAGCGGGTCGGGAAGGGCGCGGTATCCCGTTGCGAGGAGAACGTGGACCGTTCGCCCCAGGACTGCATGGGGCCGGCCAGCCGAATCAGCAGCCCGCTCACTGCCCGCCCTCCGCGAGGGGCACGGCGGCTGTGACAGCAGCGTCGATGAGCTGGTCGTAGGAGTCATGGGCGTCACCGATCCCGGTGTACTTTTCCTCGGGGTCGATGGTGGTGTGGCCGTGGAAGCGGCGGCTGCGGGGGCCGGTGAGGCGGTTGATGTTGTCGGCGTAGACATCGAGGGTCTTACGGGAGGGCCGGGAGAAGCCGCCCTGCCGGTCGCCGGTGACGGGGGTCTCGAAGGCCGCAGCCAGGGACAGCGGGCGGTGTTCCCGCACAGCAAGGTAGGCAAGATCCGGAACCGTGTGCGGGGCGGTGCTGTTCTTCTTGGCCTGCGGGAGAGAGAGCAGGAAGTGCCCGGCGAAGGAAGTGAGCACGGTCCGGGCGGCCTCTGTGTCGCCCTCCAGGTTCTTCAGCAGGTCGGCGATGTTGACGGTTGCATACCGGTAGAAGACGCCGGCGCTGAACTCGGCGGTGTCCAGGTGACCGCTGCCGGTCTCGGCCTCCCCCAGCCAGTCGTCGACAGCGGTGAAGTAGTCGCGCTGCGGTTCGGCGGCGTGAGTGGTGAAGGCATGGGCGACCTGGGCTGCTCCGTCCACGTTGGCGTCGGGGAGTTCGGCGAGCATGCGGCCCAGCAGGCTGATGGAGGCGGTGCGCCGCTTGAGGATCGCCTCGATCTCGCGGGGCGGCAAGACCTTTCCGGGGTTCTTCTTGCCCTGCGCCTGTTCCAGTGCTTTGCGGTGGTTGGTGCACACCGCGGCCAGCTCGTCGATGGCGGCTTCCGGCAGGAACAGCAGAACTGAGGTGTGGCCTGCCTTCTCCGTGCCGATGCCCTTCTTCCCGACGCTCGCGGCGACCTGCGCTCCGGCGAATGCGGCCAGCTCGTCCGGCCAGCCGACCCTTGCCAATGCCTCCCGCACTTTCACCGGGACCATCCGCGTGCGGGCAGCCTTCTCCCCGAGGTCCTGTTCGACACCGAGCCGGATGGCCCGCTTCCAGGACTGGCTGGACACCCGGATACGAGAAGCGTTGCCGTACTGCACCTGCTTCGGCGAACCCAGGTCATCACGGTTGAGATTGGCTGCGGGCACGGACTGCAGGGCGCTCAGGTCAAGGTAGAGGCTCATCGGTCGTTCTCCTCGGCAGAGTCAGGGGTGGCGGAGCCGGTTTCACCGGTGGAGGTGTGGAAGTAGCTGTCGAGCCAGCGGGTGGCGATGCGATCGCGGTGGCGGTTCCACCAGGCCATGTCCTCCAGGAGAACCGCCCAGTCGACCGCGATACCGCCGTTGTGGAGCTGCTGCACCAGGGCGGGCAGGCCGCGGTGGACGGCGTCACTGCCCTGCCGGGCCATCAGGTGCAAGACGTTCTCTGCGGAATTTCCCTTGAGTGCGTCTTTGACGACGCCCTGGCCGAGTGAAGCTCCCAGATTGGGGCGTTCGTACCACGAAACGGGCGGGGTCTCGTCCGAAGCGGCTTCACGGGCCGTGCGGGGCCGCGAGGCGATCAGTGCGGCCACCGCGTAGTACGCCCGCCGGAGATCGGCATAGTCCTGGTCGTCGTGGTCGCGCAGCCACGGGACGATGTAGCGGTGCATGTAATTGCACCGCTCCACTGGCAGGCCGAGGCCACGGCGCAGTTCGGCACGGGCCCGTGTCTCCTTGCACAAAACGAGCACATAGGAGACGAACCGGTCCGAGACGCGGTCAGTCGAAGGGGCCGGCGGAGCAGAGGCCGCTGGCGCGGAATCAGTCATGAGGTGTCCCTGACGTGCGATGGAGGCAAGCGATGAAGTAGCAGAAACCGCTGCAAGAGCTGCGAGTCCGGTTCAGTCGGAGTCGGACGGTCGCAAAAGCGCACGCAGGAGGCTGCGGGCACGGTGGCGGGCACGGGCCACCCTGATGTCGGCCCGGTTGGCCTGGCCGATGGCCTCGTCGAGTGCGGCAAGGGCCGCGTCGACGAACGGCTCATCGACCCGGCTTTTCATCCGGCCCGGCGCGGTGGCCTGCCAGAACACCTTCTCCGCTGCTGGCCAGTACCGAGACAGCGCGGCCATTGACCACGGTCCCGGTTTACGGGCGTCCAGCTTGATCTTGGCCCCGGCAGAGAGGTCCGTACCGCCGTCAGTGGCGACCTTCCAGGCGATCCTGGCCGCGAAGTCGAGCCGGTCACCAGTCTTCTCCGCGAAGGCGTGACAGCGACTGATGTGGTAAGCCATCTCCGGATCGTTCTCCTCCTCCCACTGCAGGACCCGCGGCGTCGTCGACTGGAACCAGACACGGTCCTTCTGCTGGCCGTCCTGATCGAAGCCGTAGGCGCGCACCCGCAGCCGAGGCAACAACGTCCGGGGCAGGTGCTCAAGGGCTGGCGGCCGCTGCGTGCCCTGTCGGCTGTCCTTCAACAGCAGTGCGTCGAGATCCCGCCACAACGCCCTCGCCCCGTCGGCCTCCCGCGGCTGGAAGTCGCCGTCCTTCCGGCGGTCGAGAATCTGGTAGGGGTCATGCACCTGGTGTGGTGGCTCGTGCGTCGACCAAGTGATGTAGGCATCGGTCACGCTCCGGCGATCTTCGGAAGGCACGAGCAGAACGGCGTGACGGAACCGGCCCGTCAGTAGCCTGCCCGGCCATGTCATCGACGGCAGAGCCTCCAGCGGGGCGTTCAGTTCCCCCTCCCATGGGCAGGCGTCCTCCGCTCCCCAGTCGACCTCGGACTGGGGAGCTGGCACGGCCAGCACGAGCGTGGTGAACAGGTCGGGGCCCCACGGGAAGTAGGAAACCGACTTCCGCAAGGGGGCTGCGTCCCCACTGCCTGCGCGGTGGTCCGTGATCCGGCGGGGCGTGCACTGCCCGGACGGTCCGTAGTACAACTGCGCGATCAGATGCCAAGCTGCCTCGACCGCAGGCACCGGCACGGGTGCAGTGTCGGTGAAATGACCGAAAAAGACAGCCCCGTTGACCCCGGTTGGGCGCCCCAGGACCAACTTGTTGACCCCCGACGGGTTGGGCGCCCCCTTTCCGTCCACGCACTGAGTGCGCAGCCGCGGATCTTGCAGAAAAGGCCGATTCGGATCGAACAGATCGAACCGACCCCTCAGCGCCTCCTGGTCGAAGTAGGCGTCAACGGCGCCCGGGTGGAATCCGCCGGCCTTCAGAACACGTTCGCGCAGTTCGAACCAGTCATCGATGTCTTCCTCCGCGATATCCCGGTCGTCGAGTCGGACTTCTCCGTCCCCGGCGATCCTCGCGGCGATCGGCGCCAGCACCCGCATCAGACCGGCCGCAGCCGGCGGCACCGGCAACTCCAGATCGTCGATGTCATGCGCCTGCTTGAACAATTCACGAAGACCGACACGTGTTGACGCTCCGGACCGTAGACGCACGGGGATCCACGGTTCGACGCGTAGGTCGAATCCCTCAGTCATGGTCAACCCCCTTGCTTTTGACTGCCCACCCACGACGCCAACACCGGCAGCAGCACGCCGCTCGCATCGCATGGGCATCCAAGCAGCCGCCACTGACACTGGCGCTGCTTCCGGCCGCCGCAGCATCAGTAGAGCACCCCCGACGGCTGCACAGTGAATCTCAGAAGGTTGAAGAGCAGGGGTTTGGGGGTAAGTCGGCTTGCGCGAGGCAACTCACGCCCGGTAGAACCCCCTTCAACGCGAGACCGCAGCGAGTTGAGCCCACCCTTCATCGGAGGATGAACGCCATGTCCATGCGATCTGCCGTGCCTGCACCCTGGACCGCCGCAACGCCAGCGGTACTTGTGGTAGCCGTCATTGTGATCGTGATCGGTCTTCGGCCGGACGCTGCTACCGTCGGCTCCTGCACTGCCCTACTCCTGGGCGTCGCGGAAGCGCACCGCCGTCTTTCCCTCTGGCCTCACTGACACGCCGACCACAGGACACTCCAGTGCGACGGGGCTTCCCCGCTGATGTGGGGGTGTTTCAGTTGACGAGCACGGGCGCATCAGCGCCCCAGCTCCTTCCCCGCCGATGTGGGGGTGCCCGCTGAACCCGATGCTACCTACGGACGAGACCGAGATCCTCGTCCAGGCACAGAGACTTGCCGCCCACCGTCACAGCCTGCGCCGCACCCAGGCGTACGGGCTGGCGCAGAACGCGAAGGTCCGCGAGCATGGGGTGTTCCGTCCATGCCGCCGGTGGCGCAACGATGTCCGAATCCGCGTCCCGGAGCCAGTCCGCACGAACCGGGATGGTACGTCGCATCACTGCTCGCACTGAAACGACAGGCATTTTGCCACCCGATGCGACATCCGGCAGTGGTTCCTCGCCAGCAAGGTCCAGAGTCGTCCGGCCATCTTCTTGGGCATAGGCGCACAGCAGCCGCACCGATTCGGCACCCAGTCTGGTCGAGACCTCCCACTCGTCCTCTTCGCCGGATAGATGGTGCAGATCATGGAGGGCGCGGACCCTACGTGCGCGCTTGACGGCACGGAGGCCGGCCATGCTTCGCTCCGCCATCTCCTTACCTTTGTGGGCCGTCCAGGCTTTCGCCGGAGGGCTGCCCGGACCGTCCCAGTTGAACGTCTCGTCGTTCCCATGGACAGCCTCGACCAACTCCTGCACGTCATCCGGGATGGAGACGACGCCTCCTTCAATACCGGCAAGCTTGGCGGAGGTGGTGACGAGAAGATGCTCGGAGTACACCTCACCCCACTGCACTGGCACCTCGCCCCTACCAGCGATCGGATCGAGAACCACGAGACGAGGCCAGCCCGCCCACGCCGGCCGGCCCAGGCCGCCGGGGTAACCCTGCTGAGCCCAGTGGTTCTCGTGCCGCCAGCACCGGCCGGCTCGCTGGAGCAGCAGGGACAGCGGGGCGAGATCACTGATGACGATGTCAGCGTCAAGATCGAGCGACTGTTCGACAACCTGGGTTGCGACGACGATCCGACGCCGCGGACGCGGGCCGTTGCGACCCAGCCCGTCGGTGACCTCGCGGGTGCGGGTCTCGCGTACGTCGGCCGGAAAACGGGCGTGCAGCAACTGCACGTTGCCGCCCTCCGCATGAGAGCGCTGGTCGAACCGTTCACACAGTCGCAGGTAGGTCTCCTGAGCGTCCCCCACGGTGTTGCACACGACCAGCGCAACGCCGCCATCGCCCTCGGCCACCGGCCGCAGGAGACGCTCGACAACCGCCATCCGGCTGCGGGAGCCGCTTCCGGAACAGCGACCGACCGGTTCCACAACGATGTCGAGCTTCATCCTCCGCGCTTGTGCCTGCTCGTCCCGCCGCTCGTCCGAGATCGGACACGCTCGGCCACTCTCACCATCGACGTAAAGCCAGCCGGGGTAAGGCGCCAAAAACGTCCTCTCACCCAGATCGCGCGTCTTGTGGCCGACGCCTTGCAGATATTCCTTGATCAGCTGGTCACTCACCGATGTCGGCAAGGTCGCGGACAACAGGACAACCGGGACTCCGTATGCCCCGAGCCAGTTCAGCAACCGGCCCAGCAGCACCTGCATGTAGGGATCGTAGGCATGCGCCTCGTCAACGATGAACGTCTTCCCCGACAAGGCCAGCAGCCGCAGCGCATTGTGCCGTACCGGCAGCACCGCCATCAGCGCCTGGTCGATGGTGCCGACCGCGAACTGCGCGAGCAGCGGACGCTTCGCACCGCGCAGCCACCTCTGCGGACGCATGTCCACCTCCGCCCTCCGACGCGCTTCGGCCTCGTCGCCCTCGCAGGTCAATACGGCCTGGGCATCAAGTTCCTCGTCGGCGTAGGCGCTGTTGAGCCAGGCCATGCTGTGGACCAAGGCCAGTCCAGCGACCTGACTGGACTGACGGGACAACGTCTTCGCGATCCGCCCGTACATCTGATCACTGGTGGCCATCGTCGGCAGCAGAAACGCGTACCCCTGCGTGCCGAAGGCCTCGGCCAGAACCCGCTCGGCTTCCAGCGCAGTCTCGCTCTTCCCGTCCCCCGGTGCTGCCGTCACGAGGCAGATGCCGCCGCGGCGCCCGCCTCCCACCACCGCCTTCAGCTCCTCCGCCACAGACCGCTGCAACGGATTCGGCTCTCCCTTGATGCCATACGCCTCGGCGAAATCCTTGCGCTGCAAAGGCACCCGCACCAGCCCCGCCTCCGCCAGCAGGCCGGAAGCATCGATTCGTGAACGCTCGAAATGCTCCGTCAGCGAGGGCACAAGCGCGCGTTGCCGTTCCAGAAGGTAACCCTCCTGACTGACCAACCAGTCCGCGAGGATGACCACCCCGGTGACCAGTACCGCCGCAGGCGCCTTAAACACCGACGGCGCTTCAGGCGCCCCCAGCACCTCGTGCACCACACCTGCGTGCGCGACCCTCTGCCGAGTCCATCTCATGCCGCCGAGAAACGCCGGGCTGATGTGGTCCTCAGCACGGTGAAAACGGCCGTGATGACCACCGATGATCTCGGCCAGTCGCTGCGCGCCCCTAGATTCCCCATCGGCCTCGAAACTCAGGGCTTCCAGCACTTTTTCCACAGCATGCATGCCGGCCACGTCGTGCCCGACGCGATCCGCACTCATCGTGTTGCGGTCCGCGCTCAACTCCGAAGCGAGGTGTCGAGTGCCATGAGCCGAACAGAACTGGAACCCGGAGAGCTTGCCGATGTCGTGCAGCCCAGCACATAGTCCGACGACAGCTCGGGCACGCTCAGGCTCGTCCTCGAGCCCCATCCCCTCGGCGATCCGCACACGCTGGTTCTCGGACAGGTACCCGTCCCAGAGATGCAGCGCCATCGCAGCAGCATCCAGCAGATGCCGAATCAGCGGATAGGGCGGCAGATCAGGGGGCAGCCCTCTCGACTTCCCCCATACCGACTCGTCCGGCACATCCCGCTCCGCAGCCACGGCGAACCCCCTCTTCATCTCGCCCAACGGGCCGTCACCGTCATCCAAGCACCCGCCTCTGACACCACCGAGTAACTGCTATCCGGTCTCGGTAAGGTGTCAACGTGCGACCCAACACCCAGCGGCGGAAAGCGCCCAGCTTGGCAAAGGAAAAGCAAAGGGCCTCATAAGTGCCAGGTCAGAAAGGTCCACCCCGCCGACGCGGGGGTGCTCCGTCCGACTTCAGCCGACGCCATGGCCGCCCGGCGTCCTCCCCGCCGACGCGGGGGTGCTCCGGCGCGCGAAATGTACAGCGAGTACGTGTACCGGTCCTCCCCGCCGACGCGCGGGGGTGCTCCGTGGCTGCACCTCTACCTCAAGGGCAACCCCAAGTCCTCCCCGCCGACGCGGGGGTGCTCCGTCAGGAGATGCAGATGGAGCGTCAGGGCTCCTGTCCTCCCCGCCGACGCGGGTGTGCTCCGGTAGTCATGTCCCGACAGCCGCACGGCCGCACGTCCTCCCCGCCGACGCGGGGGTGCTCCGCGTTCTTGGCGGGTGGCCGCTTGAGAGGCTTCGTCCTCCCCGCCGACGCGGGGGTGCTCCGGCGCGGGCGCCAAGGAATTGTTCGAGGGCACCGTCCTCCCCGCCGACGCGGGGGTGCTCCGCGGCGGCCTGGCAGCTCGGTCTGGACAGTGGCGTCCTCCCCGCCGACGCGGGGGTGCTCCGACCGGACTGCCCGCCCGCGAGGTCGCCCGGCAGTCCTCCCCGCCGACGCGGGGGTGCTCCGTCACCTGGTCCGGGCGGGGCGCAGTCCCGGGGGTCCTCCCCGCCGACGCGGGGGTGCTCCGCGTGATCGCCTTGCCGCGGCACCGGTACGCCAGTCCTCCCCGCCGACGCGGGGGTGCTCCGACTGACGCCTGAGCTTTGTCGATGATCAGGGCGTCCTCCCCGCCGACGCGGGGTACTCAGTCCTGAACTGCCCATGCTGCCAACGGAGTTGATCAGAGTGCTATGCCCTGGCCTTCCGTGATCCCAGTGGCGGTCGCCCTCCGGGGCGGCCGAGGATCGCAACTCCAGCGGGTACCGGCGCGTCGAAGATCGTTCAGGGTGGCGGTTGCCCTCTGGGGCGACCGAGGGTTTCGAGGTTGGTGGAAGGCGGTGATGGAGAGTCTGTTGTTGGCGTGGGCCGCTATGGTCGGAGAACTGCCCGGGGTGCGGGGTCAGTAGTCGGGACTTGGGAACCTCAAGCACACACGCAACACGCGGATCACACCAAAGGAATATGTCAACTTTGTACGCTTTCGGGTCTTCCGTTCGTGTTGGAAGGGTGCTTCTTCTAGGGTGTTCCTGCTGGTCATTTACCGTGGCGGTCGCCCTTCGGGGCGGCCGAGGGTCGCAACGACTCGATGGACGGCGACGAGCGGATGCGGCTCTACAGTGGCGGTCGCCCTTCGGGGCGGCCGATGGTCGCAACGCGGATGACGACTGGTCCGAGAAGGTCGACGCCGCCGGTGGCGGTCGCTCTCCGGGGCGACCGAGGATCGCAAGCGCTTGGAGACCCGTTGCCGCATTGCAGGCCGTTAGCCTGTCGGTATGTCAGGGCGTGTCATGCCCGGTCGCACGGACGGCCTGATCACCCTGGTTGCCGCGGACGCTCTGTGGGTCGATTTGACGGCCGACGGTGCTGTGCCGACGGCTTCTGGGGCATTCACCTGCTCTCCTGCCCGTGCCCGGGTGGGGTACGTCCTGCTCGGCGGCCATGTGGTGGCGACGGTGAGGGCGAGCAGCGGGCAGTGGAATGTTCCGGAGGTTGAGGTGCGCCGGGCGGCCGCGGAACTGAACGCGGTTGGGATGGATCGGCAGGACCTGGTCCGCATCGGTCCGTTTCGTGGGGCGCCGAGACAGGAGCGCAACAAGGAAACGCCGCTGCGTTGGCGCCAGCGCATCACGGGGGAACTGCAGGAGCTGGGCGGCCCCGAGAGGGCAGCACGACGTGAAGTTGGCCGGCTGTACCACCTGGCGGGGATCGACTGGCGACAGATACTCGTGGAGCAGACCCGCGGCGGGGCGCAGCGGGCGTGGTGGCTGCCGCGTGCTGTGGTCAGGCTGCTGGACGCGGCCGAGCACACCGAAACGCGGTGGGTGCAAGCCGCGCGGACCTGCCAGGCAAGCGCAGCCGTCACCGGGCCGTCCTCCCACCCCCGGAAGGCCCGAGATGCCGGTGGTCGGCAGACGACGAGCCCCGAGGGCCTCACTGCCTCACTGCGCCCGTACAAGAAAGAGCTGGAAGGCCAGCTGTACTCGGTGCTCAGCAGGAAGCCCGGTACCTCCCGCAGGGTGGCCGGGTGGGCGTGCGCCGTCTGCCGCACCGCGCCCGCCACCGTGCTCGACCACTGCCACGAACACGGCTACGTCCGCGCCCCCGTCTGCCAGTCCTGCAACACTCAGGAACGCCCCGACCACCTGTACAGCAACGACATCCGCGTGGCGAACCGCTATACACGCCTCTTCCACACCGACACCGACGACTGGCTTCGCCACTGGCACCGCTGCCCCGGCTGCCGCGCACGCACCACCCTGCCCCTGCCGCACCTCGCCGCATGGACCGCCCACATAGCCTGCCGATCGCTGCGCCCGACCCACCGCGCCCCCCGCGGGCGTAAGCCCTGCGGTGTCCTGCGTGTGTCCTGGGCGGGCAGTCAGAACGCGCCGCGTTCCTGCCTGCTCACTGTCGTCGTCGACTTCTGCCCCTCCGGCGAGCACCGTGTCCTGGCGCAAGTCCCCTACCGCGAAGCCGCCGAGCGGTTTCGTGTCTGGTTGGCCGAGACGGCCCCTGCCGTGGCCGCCGCGGCCGGTCCTGACCGCTTGGACGGCCTCCCTGCCCAGTTCCGGCCAGTCATCGCGGACACCAGCGGCGAGGGCCTAGCACTGTTCTGAGCGGGTACCGGGAGACCTGACACCCCAACGTCACCTCGCAGCTACTGACCCCCGACACGGTCGCCCCGCACGCCCCAGCGAAATGCGCAGCGGGCGGTCGGTGTCCGCGTCGAACGCTACGATCTGGGCGTGCCCGGCGAGCCCGGGCGCGGCCGCGGCAAGGCTGGCCTCCCACTGAGCGAGGACGCTTCCGCCGACGGCCGGGGCGACCATGCCGCGCCGCGGTGCCGAGTCCGAGCGGGTCGCGGCCGTCCCGGTGACCACACCCGCAACAGCCAGCCAGCCAGGCGCAGCGATGGCGCCAGGTGGGAGCGTCTAATCAACAGCGGATCTGCTGATCAAGGAGAGCCAAGTGAGTGAGACGACGATCGAGCTGGTGAGCAGGTAGCGGCTGGCGGGGAATGCGGCGGAGGGGCAGGCGGCGTGCACGGGCAAACGGCACCCCGGGCGCGGGTCAGGTGAGATTCAGCGGAGTAATGCCGGTACCTGCACACAGCTCGGGTTCCAGCGACAGGACCGTGAGCGGCTCCCCCGCCTTCACCGTGTGCCAGGCAATCGCGGCCGCGTGAGCCACCGGCCAGTCCACGGCTCTCCAGTCCAGCGCATCCACGGCATGCGCAGCGGTGATCGACGAATTCGTGCCGTTCACCACGGTAGTTGATGCTGTGTGCCCACATGAGCGTGACCGTAACGGCAAGCACTGACATTGATGCTGATACTCAGGTTCCGGTGGTCGTGGCTCGGGCACTGACTGACGCCCTGCTGGGCTGTCTTCCGACTGTTCTGTCCGGCCGCCGGGACCTGTTCTCACGGCTCCGGCCGGGCGGAACATGACCTCATAGGAGCTTGGTCAGAAGCCCCTTCAATGTCCTGTCTGGTCCACCCGGCCGGTGTCCACCTCCGGCAAGGAAGGCACCATCAGCATGACCAAGCGGGTGCTGGAGTCGGCTGTGGAGGGCGAGATCACCGATCACGTCGGCTACGAGAAGCACGACGTGGCGGGCAGGGACAGCGGCAACAGCCGCAACGGCACCCGGTCGAAGACCGTGCTGACCGACGTCGGCCCGGTGGAGGTGAAGGTGCCGCGGGACACGGCCAGCACCTTCGAGCCGCAGATCGTCAAGAAGCGACAGCGCCGCCCGCCCGGAGTCGACGAGATGGTGCTCCCGCTGTCCGCGAAGGGGCTCACCCACGGGGAGATGTCCGCGCACCTGGCCGGGGTGTACGGGGCGGACGGGTCCAAGCAGACCATCACCACGATCACGGACAAGGTGATGGAGGGCATGGCCCAATGGCAGTCACGTCCGCTCGACCGCGTCCACCCCGTGGTCTTCGTGGACGCCATCAACGTGAAGATCCGTGACGGCCAGGTCGCCAACCGTCCCATCTGCATCGCCATGGCCGTCACCGTCGACGGCACCCGCGACATCCTCGGCATCTGGGCGGGCGACGGCGGCGAGGGCGCCAAGCACTGGTTCCAGGTCTTCACCGAGCTCAAGAACCGCGGTGTCGAGGACGTCCTCATGCTCGTCTGCGACGGGCTGAAGGGCCTGCCCGACGCGGTCGAGACCGTCTGGCCCCGCATGGTCGTGGAGACCTGCATCGTCCACTTGATCCGCAACAGCATCCGCTACGTCGCACGGCAGGACCGGGACAAGGTCGCCAAGGACCTTGGGCCCGTCTACACCGCCCCGAGCGAGGCCGCCGCCACCGAGCGGTTCCTGGAGTTCTCCGAGAAGTGGGGCACCAAGTACCCGGCCGTGATCAAGTTGTGGTCCGACGCCTGGGCCGAGATGGTCCCCTTCCTCTCCTTCGACGTCGAGATCCGCAAGGTGATCTGCTCGACGAACGCGATCGAGAGCGTGAACGCCCGCATCCGCAAGGCCGTCCGGGCTCGTGGTCGCTTCCCGTCGGAGACCACCGCGTTGAAGTGCGTCTACATGGCTCTGATGAGCCCGGACCCCACCGGCAGGGGCCGGCGCCGCTGGACGATGCGCTGGAAGGCGCCGTTGAACGCCTTCCAGATCGCCTTCGAAGGCCGCCTCACCCCCGCCAGCCACTGACACCCAACCAACCAAGATCAGCCGTTAAGTTGACACTCCCGCGGGCATGGCAACCGTGGCTGAGAGGCACTCGCTCGTACGAGGGGTTTGGCAGTGGATGCATGCCGTGACGGCGGGGGAGACGGTGACACTTCACCGGGGCTGTTTGTGGTGACGTTTCCTCTGAGGCCTCTTGTTGTCCCACCCGGGTCGCGTTGAGAGCGAAAGGGCGTTGTACCGCCATGGAGACCGCGTTGTTCGGAAAAGGCATCTACGACGGCGGTGGTGATCTGGCTGGCCGGCTGCGGGCTGACATGGACCGGATCTTCGAGTTGCGCCGCCGATGGAGTCCGGATCTGGCTGGTCGGCTCTACGATCCGGGGTGCCCCGTCGGCCGTTACGACAAGCCCAGCCGGGGCCTCGTCCTGGCGGAGAACACCCCGCCTGCACAGGCCTGGCACACGGCCGCTGCCCTGGAGCTGGCCGTAGACGCGCCGGCGCGTCTGGCGCTGGGCAGCCCCCACGAGCCGGTCCTCACCGTGTTCAAGGAGTTCTTCCCGGTGCCGTCCACGGACTTCTGGCGCGGCGTGGCGGAGCAGCTCTACGGGTTCGCCTGGTGCGTCGTCGACCAGACCCGGCTGTGCCCGCAGTGCGTCCATGGCTCGGCGGCCGCTTGCGTCTACGGCGCCTGGTTCGACTACCACCACTTCACCGCGGAACTGTTTGATATCGCCGAGGACAGCTGTCGTGAAATGGCCGCCTACATCGACCATGTGCACCGCGACCATGCTCCCGGGTCGCGGGAGCGTGCCGTCATGGACGCCTGGATGGCCTGTCTGCAGGCGCTTTATCTGGACGTGCTGCACCCAAAGGCGTCGCAGATCGCGGTGGGTGAGGACAAACGGCGCAGCATTCGGTACCGCACGGTGAACTCCGCCGGCCGGGCCCTCGCCCTGCTGACGTCGCTGGAGCGGCCGGACGGGCTGTTCAGTGACCAGCTCGTCGAGGCGGCCGGGTTCGCGGGCATGGCCATGCACGATGCATTCGACCGGCGTCATGACAACGCCGCCCACGAGAGTCATAACTTCTTCACCCTGCTGAGCGTCCACAATCAGGCCGAGGGCCTGATTCCGGTGCGGCGGTTCTGTGTGGACCTGTGGGCCTGGGCGATCGACCACGACATGCTGTGGCCGATCCTGTTCGCGGGCCGGATCCTGATCTGGAACGTCTATGTGACGCGCTATCAGACTGCCCTCCTGCTGGACCACCTCGCCCCGCCGAGCGGTATCGCAGCCTGCGCCCCCTACGCCGACGCCGTACTCAACCGTATGAACCCGGGGCCGCGCGCCGCGCGCCCCGACGACTACTCGGTCCGCGGGACGTGCCGCGACAAGGCCGCCTACGACCGCCTTGTCGACGAGTGCCTGGAGCACTTCGCGGAATGCGCCGGCTGCGGCGGCTATGAGGCGGCTGGCTGGCAGGAGCGCACGGCTCGCCTGGACAGGGGGTACGGGCGCAAGGCGGCCGGGGACTCCGCTTGCGTGGACCGGATGGCCGTCTTCACCATCCTCACCCAGCTCGAACGGGTGTGGTGGGCCGCCGACCCGACCGCCCGCTACAAGCGCCCGACCGGCCAGTGGGATCCCTACCTCGTCTGACCCGGTCGCCAAGACCACCGAGGCACCGCCGCAAAGGAAGCACACATGACGCCCCCCGACAACGATGTGGCAGAGCCCGTCCGGCCGCAGGCGCACCTGCCCCCGAGCACGTACACGATGAAGACTGCGCCGGGGGCATGGCCCCTGCTCGGACACCTGCCGCGGCTGCTGCGCGACCCCTTGGCGTTCCTGCGGTCCCTGCCTGCCGATGGCGACCTGATGTGGGTGCGGATCGGCCCGTGGCGGGCAGTGGTTGTCTGCGACCCCGGCCTGACCCGCAGGGCGCTCCTGGAGGACCGAGCCTTCGACAAGGGCGGCGCGTTCTACGACAGGGTCCGGGAGGTGGTGCGCGACGGTGTCCTCACCTGTCCGCACCAGGACCACCGCCGACAGCGGCGCCTGGTCCAGCCGGCCTTCCGCCCCACCCAGCAGCCTGGCTACGCCCACGTGATGACCAAGCACATCGATGCGCTCGTCGGCTCCTGGCGTGACGGTGAGGAGATCGATGTCCTGACACAGATGCAGAGGCTCACCACCCGGATCGCTGCTGAGACCATGTTCGGGGCCTTACCTCCGCGACCACCGACGCCGTCATCGAGGACCTCGCCATCGTCGTGCCTGGCGTAGCACGCCGCCTGCTCATGCCGCCACTGCTGGACAGGATCCCGTCCCCCGCCAACCGCCGCTACGACAGAGCCCGCCGACGGCTGCGCCACAGTATCCGCCAAGCCGTCATCGACTCCCAGACCGCCGGCACCGGCGAGAGGGACCTGATGTCGATGCTGGCGACCCTGCACGGCACCACCCCCGTCCCCGAAGCCCAAAGAACGCAGGACCCGGCCCTGTCCGACACCGAGCTCGTCGATCAGGTCGTGACACTCTTCCTCGCCGGAGTGGAAACCCTCGCCACCGCCATGGCATGGGCCCTGCACCTGCTGGCAGAACATCCCGCCGTCCTGGAACGGATGCACACCGAGGTCGATACCGTCCTGGCCGGACGCACCAGTGCCGCCTACGGGGACCTGCCCGGCCTGCAGCTGACCGGCCGGGTCATCACCGAGGCCCTGCGCCTGCGCCCACCACTGTGGATGGCCACCCGCACCACTCCTGCCGAGGCCGAACTCGGCGGCCACCGCATCCCGGCCGGCACGAACGTCGTCTGGAGCCCCTACCTCCTCCACCACCGGCCCGACCTCTTCCCCTCCCCCACCGTCTTCGACCCCGACCGCTGGAACCCCCAGCACAGCACACCACCCTCACGCGACGCCTGCATCCCGTTCGGCGGTGGCGCCCGCAAATGCCCCGCCGACGCCTTCGCCGTCACCGAAGCCACCCTCACCCTGGCCACCATCACTGCCCGCTGGCACCCCCACCCCCTCCCCAGCATCAGGACCACCCCCACCCCCCGCGCCACCCTGACCCCACACCCACTACGCCTACGCCTGACCACCCGCCACTGATCAGCGGCCCGATCCGTTCGAACGGGGCATCGGGAGCCGCCCGGGGCACCTTGCCCATGTCAGCGCGGAGCCGATGGTCGCACGTGCCGAAGCGGCCGCCGAGGCTCCCGACGAATACGCCCGGCTCACCCCGCGTCAGCGCTCGGCACGCCGGGTGGCGCGCATGCTGCTGGCCGCGCAACCGGACCTGCCGGCCAACGAGATCGACCACGAGGCCGTACCGCTGACCGTGGTGATGGAGCGGCTCGACGTCTCCCAGACCACTGCCGGCGACATCCGTAAGGACGCAATGGCGCTACTCCTGTCCGGCTACGGACGCCAGGACGCCGCCGCCGATGCGGCCTACGAACCCGCAGACGCGGGATCCGTCAATGTGAGCGAAGGATGAGACCGGCTTCGACCAGCTCGTCCGAGAACGCCGCAACTGCTGGGCGCTCGGCGCACGGCACGCGCGCGTGGCCCAGCTCGACCAGGACGACGCGGCGTTCGACGTGGAGTACGAGCAGGTGGTGGCCGAGGCCGAGCGCCTCCTGGAATACGATCGCCAACTGCCAGCCCGGCTCGCCGAACCGCAGCGCGAGCGCAGCGAACGGTTCGTCCGGTGGTCCTGGCGGGGACAGTCCGCGCTGGCCGCCGTACTGATCGGGGCCGTCTTCCTGCTGGGGAACACCGCGTGGTGGCTGGTGCTCCTCGTACCGCATCTGCTCGCGACGTTCCGGGGCTGGAACACCGCGGTCACCGCTGACCGGCACGACCACCAGCGTCGGGTGGCGATCGGCCTCCACCTGCTGGGCCTGCTCGTGGCGCTGGTCAGCCTCGGAGTGGCGCGCCTCCGGCCCCGACGCTTCGACACGAGCATCGAGCGCATTGACAAACACCCTGCCCCCATAGCTTCCTACTGCTCACGCCCCGGGACCCTACCGGCGGTGTGTCCAAGACCCGGAAATGGCGCCGCGCGCCGGGGACCGGCACTGACCGCCTCGAATCGGCGGTTCCCCCCGCTCCATTCTCGTTTCAGGAGGCGTCCATGCCGCCCGTGGTCAGTTTCGTCAACCCCGCGCAGCGGCCTGTGTCGGGTGGTACCACGGTCGTCATCACCGGTACCGGTCTCACGGGCGCCACGGCCGTCCGTTTCGGGGCCGCCAACGCCGTTTCCTTCACGGTCACATCAGCCACGCAGATCACCGCAGTCACCCCTGCCGGGAGCGCCGGCCCGGTTGCGGTGACGGTTACCTCTCCAAGCGGGACCAGTAACGCCACGGTCACCGTCACCTATACCGCCGTTTCGCTCCCCACAGTGACCGGCCTGTCGCCGTCCAGTGGCTCCACGAGCGAGGCCGCGCCCGCCAGTGGCGCGGCCTTCGTCAACAGCGCGACGCTGTACCGGCGGGCCGGCTACCGGGTCGAGGTCGTTGTCCTGGCCGTGCGCGCGGCCGACTCCCTTCAGGGAACCGCCGGCGTTTCACCACCACGGCCGGGCACGACACCCACTTCGCCGCTCTGCCCGACGTGGTCGCCGCCGCCGAGCAGACCGGCGTGGCCGACGCGGTCACCGTGCTGCGGAGGGACGCCACCGCCGTCTACCGCAACGAACGCGCCCCCGTTACCTTTTTCGTGGCCCCGCAATGGGGTGCCTGGCCCCCGGGTCCGGTATGGCTGTGTGCCCCCTGTCGAAGTGGATGACCTGGGGG
>NZ_JBEZVN010000053.1:0-26719 GCF_040636995.1 Streptomyces sp. NPDC032161
TCCACCACATCCACCCCACCACCCGACACACCCGCAGCCACCCACGCCTCACGAATCACCCGCTGCTGCGCCGGACCATTCGGCGCCGTCAACCCGTTCGACGCACCATCCTGATTCACCGCCGAACCCCGCACCACCCCCCACACCCGACGCCCCGAACGCCGCGCATCCGACAACCGCTCCAACACCAGCACACCGACGCCCTCGGACAGCGCCGTGCCGTCCGCCGCCTCGGCGAAGGACTTGGCGCGGCCGTCGGCGGCGAGGTTGCGCTGCCTGCTGAAGTCCACGAACGTGTCGACGGTCGACATCACGGACACGCCACCGGCCAGGGCCAGGCCGCACTCCCCCCGCCGCAGCGCCTGCGCCGCCAGGTGCAGCGCCACCAGCGACGAGGAGCACGCCGTGTCCACGGTGAGCGCCGGACCCTCCAGACCCAGGGTGTAGGCGATACGGCCGGAGGCGATACTGCCGAGGCTTCCGTTGCCGAGGTAGTCGCGCACGGCCTCGGGGACGTCGCGCAGCCTGCTGCCGTAGTCGTGGTACATGACCCCGGCGAACACGCCGGTGCGGCTGCCGCGCACGGAGTGCGGGTCGATGCCGGCCCGTTCCAGCGCCTCCCAGGAGGTCTCCAGCAGCAGCCGCTGCTGCGGGTCCATGGCGAGGGCCTCGCGGGGGCCGATGCCGAAGAAGTCGTGGTCGAAGTCGGCGGCGTCGTAGAGGAATCCGCCCGCGCGGGTGGAGCAGTGGCCGGGCTTGCCGGGCTCCGGGTCGTACAGGGTGTCGAGGTTCCAGCCGCGGTCGTCGGGGAACGCGCCGATGCCGTCCACGCCGTCCGCGACGAGCCGCCACAGTTCCTCGGGCGTGGTGACGCCGCCGGGGTAGCGGCACGCCATCCCGACGATCGCCACCGGCTCGTCCGGTTCGTACGCCGCTTTGGGGACGACGGCCCCGATCCCGGTGGAGACCTCGGCGTCCTCGGGGTCCGCGCCGAAGAGTTCCGTCTTCAGGTACCTGACCAGGGCCTCGGCGTCGGGGTGGTCGAAGACGAGGGTGGCGGGCAACCGGAGGCCGACGGCGTTGCCGAGGCGGTTGCGCAGCTCGACCGCGGTCAGCGAGTCGAAACCGGCCTCGCGGAAGGAACGGCGCGGGTCGAGCACCATGTCCGCGCCGTGCCCGAGAACGGCCGCGACATGGGTGCGGACCAGCTCCGTGAGCGCCGCGTCGCGTTCGGCGGCGCCGAGGGCGGCCAGCCGTTCGGCGGCGGAGACGGCGGTGGCGCGGGAGGCCGCCGTACGACGTACGGGCGCGGGCACCAGAGCGCGCAGCACGGCCGGGACGTCGTCGGCACCGCGCAGGGCGCGCGGGTCCAGGCCGACGGGCAGCAGCAGCGGTACGTCGGCGGTGAGCGCGGCGTCCAGCAGCCTCAGCCCCTCCTCGGTGGGCAGGGGCCGGACCCCGGCACGTGCCATGCGCTCGACGTCGGCGTCGGTGAGGTGGGCGGTCATCCCGGTGCGCTGCTCCCAGAAGCCCCAGGCGAGGGAGAGCGCGGGCAGGCCCTGGGCGGCGCGGTGGGCGGCCAGGCCGTCGAGGAAGGCGTTGGCGGCGGCGTACCCGGACTGGCCCGCGCCGTCGATCGTGCCCGCGGCCGAGGAGAAGAGGACGAACGCCGACAGGTCCAGGTCACGGGTCAGCTCGTGCAGGTTCCAGGCGGCGTCCGCCTTGGGCCGCAGGACTGCGTCCAGTCGCTCGGGGGTCTGGTCGGTCACCAGTCCGTCGTCCAGGACCCCGGCGAGGTGGATCACCGCGGTCAGCGGGCGCTCTGCGGGCATGTCGGCCAGCAGCGCGGCCAGTTGGTCGCGTTCGGCGGCGTCGCAGCGGGCGACGACGACCTCGGTGCCGCGTTCGGCGAGATCGCCGAAGTCGTCGGAGGCGGTGCCGCTGCGGCCGGCCAGGACGAGGCGGCGCACACCGTGCTCGGTGGCCAGGTGCCGGGCGACCACGGCGCCGAGCACTCCCGTGCCCCCGGTGATGAGCACGGTGCCGTGAGGATCCGGCGCGGGGCCGTCGGAAGCGGGTACGACCGTTCCCGGCAGGGCGGCGCGGGCCAGCCGGGGTACCCGTACGGTGCCCTCGCGCAGGGCCAGTTGCGGTTCGCCGCTCGCCGCGGCGGCGCGCACGGCCTCGGTGACCCGGTCGGTGGCGGAGACACCCGGGCCGGGGGCGCCTTCGCCGCCGTCGTGGGCGACGGAGTCCACCAGGACGAAGCGGTCGGGGTGTTCGCCCTGGGCCGCCCGGACCAGGCCCCATGCGGCGGCGCCCGCCAGGTCGGTGACGTCCTCCGCGCCGGTGGCGACCGCGCCGCCGGTCAGGACCACCAGCCGGGCCCCGGCCGTACGCTCGTCCGCCAGCCAGTCGCGCACGGCGGCGAGGACCCGCCCGGTCGCCGCGCGCACCCCGCCCACCGGGTCGCCGCCGTCACCGCTCACCGGCAGGACCACCCAGTCCGCCACGGCGTCCGCCGCGGCCGTGCCCCGCTCGTCCAGAACGGCGTACGCGGGCGCGTCCACCACCGGTACGGGCAGCGCCTGCCAGTCCAGCCGGTACAGGTCGTCGTCCCGGACCGGGGAGGTCAGCGCCGCCGGGTCGACCGGCCTGGAGACCAGGGCCGCCACGGCGGCGACCGGTGCGCCGGTCGGGTCGGCCAGGTCCAGGGAGAGCGTGTCGCCGCCCCGGATGCGGACCCGCAGGGCGGTGGCCCCGGACGCGTACAACGACACGCCGGTCCAGACGAAGGGCAGCCGCGCCGCCCCCTGCCCCCGCGCCCCGGGGCCGTCGGTGTCCGGCGGGGCCGTGCGCAGGCCGTCGGCGTGCAGGGCCGCGTCGAACAGGGCCGGATGCAGGCCGAACGCACCTGTCTCACCGGGGAGTTCGACCTCGGCGAAGGTCTCGTCGCCACGCCGCCAGACCGCGCGCAGGCCCTGGAAGGCGGGCCCGTAGTCGTAGCCGAGCGCAGCCAGCGTGTCGTAGGCGTCGTCCACCGGCACCGGTTCCGCGCCCCGGGGCGGCCACTGCGCGAGGTCGAAGCCGGGCGGGGCGGTCCGCGGGGCGAGCAGCCCGGTGGCGTGCGCGGTCCACTCGGTGTCGTCGGCGCCCTCGGGACGGGAGTGGACGGTCAGCGCGCGGTGGCCGTCCCCGTCGGCGGCGGCCACGTGCACCTGGAACTGGACCGCCGCCCGGCCGGGCAGCACCAGCGGCGCCTGGAGGGTGAGTTCGGCGACGTGCCCGTACCCGAGTTCGTGGCCCGCGCCCAGCGCCAGCTCCACCAGCGCGGTGCCGGGCAGCAGGGGGGTGCCCGAGACCGCGTGGTCGGCCAGCCAGGGCGTGGTGGACACGGAGAGCCGGCCGGTGAACAGGGTGCCGCCCCCGGCGACCTGGACGGCCGCGCCCAGCAGCGGATGGGTGGTGGCCCGCAGCCCGGCGGTGGTGACGTCGCCGGAGGCCGCGGAGCGGCCCAGCCAGTAGCGCTCGCGCTGGAAGGGATACGTGGGCAGATCGGCGGCGCGCACCGGCATGCCCGTGAACACCGCCGACCAGTCGACCGGGACGCCCGCCACGAACGCCTCGCCGAGCGAGGTGAGCAGGCGCTCGGCCCCACCGTCGTCGCGACGCAGCGAGCCCAGCCCGGTGACGGTCGCGCCCACGGCGTCCGCGGTCTCCTCGATGCTGTTCAGCAGCACCGGGTGCGGGCTGCACTCGACGAAGATCCCGTATCCGGAATCGAGCAGGGCCCGGGTGGTCGGCTCGAACAGCACGCTCCGGCGCAGGTTCGTGTACCAGTAGTCGGCGGTCAGCGCGGTGGTGTCCAGCACGGCGCCGGTGACGGTGGAGTAGAACGGTACGTCGGCCGCCCGGGCCCGTACGCCCGCGAGGTCGGTGAGCAGCCGTTCGCGGATCGACTCGACGTGGGCGCAGTGCGAGGCGTAGTCCACCGGCAGCCGCTTGGCCCGGCCGCCGTCCGCGACGATCGTCCCGCGCAGCGCGTCGAGCACGTCGGCGTCCCCGGAGAGCACCACCGACGAGGCGCCGTTGACCGCGGCCACGGCGACCCGCCCGTCGTGGGCGGCGACGAGTTCGCGCGCCCGGGACTCGGACAGCGCCACCGACATCATGCCGCCGCGGCCGGAGGCGCCACGGCCGGAACCGGCGGGCCCGGAGGCGGTGGGCCCGGAGGCACCGTTCCCGGGAACGGCCCCGGAATCGGCGGGTCCGGAGAGCACCTCCGCGATGGCCCGGCTGCGCAGGGCCACCACGCGGGCCCCGTCGGACAGGCTCAGCGCGCCCGCCACGCACGCGGCGGCGATCTCGCCCTGGGAGTGCCCGATGACGGCGGCGGGCCGCACCCCGTGCGCGCGCCACACCTCGGCGAGCGACACCATGATCGCCCACAGCGCGGGCTGGACCACGTCCACCCGCTCCATGGGGCGGCGCTCCCGGACGGTCCCGACGAGGTCCCAGTCGGTGAAGGGGGCGAGCGCCTCGGCGCAGTCGGCCATGGCCGCCGCGAACACTGGTGAGCCGTCGAGCAGTTCGGCGGCCATGCCGGCCCACTGGGAGCCCTGCCCGGGGAAGACGAAGGCGATGCGGGACTCCCCCGCCGGTGCGCCGCGCACCACGTCGGACGCCGGATCGTCCTCGGCCAGGGCGGCGAGCCGCGCGGTGATCGTGGCCGGGTCGGCGCCGATGACGACGGCCCGCCGGTCCAGGGCGGCGCGGGTGGTGGCCAGGGCGTAGGCGATGTCGGGGACGGGGTCGGCGCCGGTCTCCAGGTGGTCGAGGAGGCGGCGTGCCTGGGCGGCCAGGGCCGGTTCGTCCCGGGCGGAGAGCACCAGCGGCAGCGGCCGGTCCGCGGCCGGTTCCCCGGTGCGCGGCTCGAGGTCGGGGACCGCCTCGACGATGACATGGGCGTTGGTGCCGGAGATGCCGAAGGAGGACACGGCGGCGCGGCGGGGCTCCCCCGTGTCCGGCCAGTCGCGGGCCTCGCCGAGCAGTTCGACGGCGCCGGATTCCCAGTCGACCCGGGTGGTGGGGTGTTCGGCGTGCAGCGTCCTCGGCAGTCTGCCGTGGCGCATGGCCATCACCATCTTGATGACGCCCGCGACCCCGGCGGCGGCCTGGGTGTGCCCGATGTTGGACTTGACCGAGCCCAGCCACAGCGGTTCGCCGGCCGGCCGGTCCTGCCCGTACGTGGCGAGCAGCGCCTGCGCCTCGATGGGGTCGCCGAGCGGGGTGCCGGTGCCGTGCGCCTCCACGGCGTGCACCTGGTGGGGTTCCAGGCGGGCGTCGGCGAGCGCGGCGCGGATGACGCGTTGCTGGGAGGGGCCGTTGGGCGCGGTCAGCCCGTTCGAGGCGCCGTCCTGGTTGACGGCGGTGCCGCGGACGACGGCGAGGACGCGGTGGCCGTTGCGGCAGGCGTCGGAGAGCCGTTCCAGCAGCAGCATGCCGACGCCCTCGCCCCAGCCGGTGCCGTCGGCGCCCTCCGCGAAGGACTTGCAGCGGCCGTCCAGGGCGAGCCCGCGCTGGCGGGAGAAGTCGATGAAGGTGTCCGGGGTGGACATCACGGTCACGCCCCCGGCCAGGGCGAGGGCGCACTCGCCGGTGCGCAGGGCCTGCACGGCCAGGTGGAGGGCGACCAGCGAGGAGGAGCAGGCGGTGTCGACGGTGACGGCGGGGCCCTCCAGGCCGAGCATGTAGGAGACGCGGCCCGAGGCGACGCTGCCGAGGTTGCCGTTGCCGAGGTAGCCCTCGACGCCCTCCGGTACGTCGGTGAGCCAGCTGCCGTAGTCGTGGTACATGACCCCGGCGTAGATGCCGGTGCGGCTGCCGCGCAGGGTGTGGGGGTCGATGCCGCCGCGTTCGAACGCCTCCCAGGCGGTCTCCAGCAGCAGCCGCTGCTGCGGGTCCATGGCGAGGGCCTCGCGCGGGCTGATACCGAAGAAGCCCGGGTCGAACCGCGGTGCGTCGTGGAGGAATCCGCCCTCGCGCACATGGGTCCTGCCGGGGGCGTCGGGGTCGGGATCGTAGATGGCGTCGACGTCCCAGTCCCGGTCGTCCGGGAAGTCGCCCACGGCGTCCACTCCTGCGTCGACCAGCTGCCACAGCTGTTCGGGCGTGCCGACGCCGCCGGGGTAGCGGCAGCTCATGGCGACGACGGCGACGGGCTCGTGCGCCGCTTCGGCGATCCGGTCGTTCTGCCGGCGCAGCCGCTCGTTCTCGAGCATGGCCTCGCGCAGCGCCTCGACGATCTGCTCGACGGATGTGTCCACGGTCGGTGTCGCTCCCTAGCTGACTCGGCGGCGCTGGTGACGCGGTGCGGGTGACGCGGTGCGGATGTGCGGGGGACGCGCTGGAGGTGCTGCGGAGGTACGGCTGAGGTGCTCCGGCCGTACCGGGCGTTCGTACGGGCCGGACATGCGCGGCCGGTGCCGGACGCGGCGCGTGGTCCGCGCGGTCCGGCACCGGGACGGTCTCACTCGGGGCTGGTGCGGTTCAGCGCGGCGCGCACCAGATCGGCCACGCCCATGGACCTGATGTCCATGACCCGGTCGGCGGGCGGTACGGGCGGAGCCGGTTCGGACAGTCTCAGCAGTCCGTCGAGCAGTCCGGCATCGCGGATGCGCGCGATCGGGATGCGGCCGATGAGGGCCCGCACCTCGTCGTCGCCCGTCGGGTCGGCGGGTGCCGCACCGGTGCCGGTGTCGACGTCCGGGGCGAGCCGTTCGAGCAGATGGCCCGCCAGCGCCACGGGAGTGGCGTAGTCGAAGACGAGCGTCGACGGCAGGCGCAGTCCGCTGATCGCGTTGAGCCGGTTGCGCAGTTCGACCGCGGCGAGCGAGTCGAATCCCAGCTCGGTGAAGGCGCGGCGAGGCCCGACCGCGGCGGGTCCGTCGTGGCCGAGGACGGCGGCGACCTCGGTACGGACGGCCTCCAGCACGGTGTGCTCGTGGTCGGCGGCAGGCAGGGCGGCCAGGCGCTCGCCGAGGCCGCGGGCCCGGTCGTCCCGTGCGGCGGCGGTGACCCCGGCCAGGGTGCGCAGCACCTGGGGTACGTCGTCGCCCCGGCGGCGCAGTGCGGCGGTGTCCAGCCGGACCGGCACCAGGGCCGGGCGGCCGGACGCCACGGCCGCGTCGAAGAGTTCGAGACCCTCGTCCGGGTCGAGGGCGCCGATGCCGGACCGTTCGATACGCCGGGCGCCGCTCTCGTCGAGGCCGGCTCCCATGCCGCCACCGGCCCACAGGCCCCAGGCGAGGGAGAGCGCCGGCAGGTCCCGGGCGGCACGGTGGGCCGCCAGGGCGTCGAGGAAGACGTTGGCGGCGGCGTAGTTGCCCTGGCCCGAGGCGTCGATGGTGCCCGCCGCCGAGGAGAACAGCACGAAGTGGGACAGCGGCCGGTCGAGGGTCAGTTCGTGCAGGTGCCAGGCGGCGTCCGCCTTGGGGCGCAGGACCGTGTCCAGGCGTTCGGGGCCGAGTGAGGTGACCAGTCCGTCGTCCAGGACGCCCGCGGTGTGCACGACGCTGTCGACGGGGTGGGCGGCCAGCAGCGCGGCGAGCGCCGTGCGGTCGGCGACGTCGCAGGCGACGACATCGGCATGGGCGCCCAGGTCGGCCAGGTCCGCGCGCAGTTCGTCGGCGCCCGGGCCGGCGGGTCCGCGACGGCCCACCAGCACCAGGCGGGTGACGCCGTGCCGGGTCACCAGGTGCCGGGCCACTAGGGCGCCGAGCCCGCCGGTGCCGCCGGTGATCAGGACGGTGCCCCAGGGGCGCCCGGTGCGCGGCGCGTCCGGCTCCCCGGCGCGCACCAGGCGCGGGGCGTGGGCCCGGCCGTCCCGCCACCGCACCTCCGGTTCACCGGAGTCGAGGACGGCGGCCAGCGCCGCGCGGTCCGGGACGGAGCTGCCGGGCCCGGCCCGGCCGACGAGGACGATCCGGCCCGGGTGCTCGGCCTGCGCGGCCCGCACCAGTCCGTGCACGGCGGCGTCGGCGAGGCTTCCCGCGGTGAGCACCAGCAGCGTGGAACCGTCCCGGCGTTCGTCCTCCAGCCAGGCCCGGAGGGTCGTGAGCGTCGTGTTCAGCGCGGTACGCACGGCCCCGGGCACCCGTTCGCCGTCGGCATCCCCGTCGGCGACGTCCGGGATGTGCACCGGAAGGACGACGACGTCGGGTGCCGGGCCGTCGATCGCGGCCGGTTCGGGGTGGTGCGGGGCGCCGAGTCCGAGGTCGTCCGGGCCCAGCACGGCCCAGGTGCGGCGCTCGGGGCGCCCGACGGACTCGGGGAGCGGCGCGTCCTCGACGACGTACAGGGAACGCTGGCGCCCGGTGAGGCGGTCGGCGGTGACGGGGCGGGTGACGTAGGACGCGACGGTGGCCAGCGGCCCGCCCTCGGTGTCCGTCAGATCGAGCCGGATGCCTTCCTCTCCCCGGGTGACGCGGACCCGGGCGGCGGTGCGGGACGGGGCGGCTGCGCGGGAGGGGCCGGCCGTGCGGGCCGGGGCGGTACGGGCCGACGGCCGTCCGTGCACGGTGACGCCGACCCAGGCGAAGGGCAGGGCGATCGTGCCGTCCGGTACCGCGTCGCGGGCGTCCGCGTCGGCGAGGGCGGTGGTGTGCAGGGCGGAGTCCAGCAGCGCGGGGTGCAGGACGTGCCGCGCGGCGTCCTGCCGGGTGCCGTCGGGCAGTTCGAGTTCGGCGAGGACCGTGTCGCCGTGCCGCCAGGCGGCCCGTACGCCCCGGAAGACGGGCCCGTAGTCGTAGCCCTCGCCGCGCAGCCGCTCGTAGAGGCCGTCGGTGTCGAGCGGCACGGCACCCGGCGGCGGCCAGGCGGCGGACGGGACGGACGACGCGGGAAGTCCGGAGGCGGGGGCGGTGGCGGTGAGGGTGCCGGTGGCGTGCCGGGTCCAGCTCTCGTCCTCGGGCGCGTCGGCGGGCCGGGAGTGGATCTCCACACCGCCGTCGGGCCGGAGCGCGACCTGGATCCGTACGGCACCGTTCCCGGGCAGGGCCAGCGGGGCCTGGAGGGTGAGTTCCTCCAGCACCGGACGCCCCGTCAACCCACCTGCGTACAGGGCGAGATCGACGAGGGCGGCGCCGGGCACCAGCACCGAGCCGAGCACGGCGTGCTGGGCGAGCACCGGGTGGGTGGCGGTGGAGATCCGGCCGGTGAGCAGGGTTCCGCCGTCGCCCGGCAGGTCGAGGCGGGCGCTGACGAAGGGGTGGTCGACGGCCGCGAGACCGTGACCGGCGGCGTCGCCCTTGGCCGTGGCGGTGGACGTGGGCAGCCAGTAATGACGGTGTTGGAAGGCGTAGGTGGGCAGCTCGACACAACGCCCGGGTTCGACGCGGCGCCCCGCTCCGACGTGACGCACGGGTTCGTCGCGGTGCCCGGATTCGTCGCGGTGCCCGGGGAGGCCGTCGTAGAGGACCGACCAGTCGACGTCCGAACCGCGGGTGTGCACGGCGGCCAGGGCGGCCAGCAGACCGGGCACCTCGGCGGTGTCCTTGCGGGCGGTGGGGACGAACGCCGCTTCCTCGGCGTCCGCGTCCGGGAGGCAGTCCGGGCCGAGGGCCGTCAGGACGGGGGCGGCGCCGAGTTCGAGGAAGGTGTCGGCGCCCTGCGCGGCCAGCGTCCCCACGGCATCGGCGAAGCGGACGGTCTCCCGTACGTGCCGTACCCAGTAGTCGGCGGAGCCGAGTTCGGCGGCGGTGGCCCGGGCGCCGGTGAGGGTGGAGACGATCGGCAGGGCCGGTTCCCCGGCCGGCAGGGCGGCCATGATCCGGCGGAACTCGTCCAGCACGGGTTCCATGCGCGGCGAGTGGAAGGCGTGCGAGACGCGCAGTCGCCGGGTGGTGGCGAAGTGCGCGGCGACGGCGGCGACGGCGTCCTCGTCCCCGGAGACGACCACGGCGCGCGGGCCGTTGACCGCGGCGATGTCGCACCGTTCGTCCAGCAGCGGCCGCACCTCCTCCTCGGCGGCCTGTACGGCGGTCATCGCGCCGCCCTCGGGCAGCGCCTGCATGAGCCTGCCGCGCGCCGCGACGGCGGTGACGGCCTCCTGGAGCGACCACACACCGGCGACGTGCGCGGCGGCGAACTCGCCGACGGAGTGGCCGGCCAGCCAGTCGGGCCGCAGCCCGAAGGACTCCAGCAGCCGGTAGAGGGCGACCTGGGTGGTGAAGAGGGCGGCCTGGGTGTAGGCGGTCCGTTCCAGTACGTCGGGATGGTCGCCCAGGACCACTTCGGCGAGCGGCCGTTCCAGGTGCTCGGCGAAGAGTTCGGCCGTGCGGTCGAAGTGCTCCGCGTAGACCGGGAAGGTGTCGTACCAGTCCCGGCCCATGCCGGGCCGCTGGGCGCCCTGCCCGGAGAACAGACAGGCCAGGGTGCCGTCGGTGGCACGACCGCTGACGAGCAGGCCGGGTGCCTCGTGCCCGCGGGCGAGGGCGTCCAGGGCCTCGGCGGCCCGCTCCTCACCGGGGGCGAGGACGACGGCGCGGTACGGGTGGGTGGTGCGGGTGGTGGTCAGGGCGAGGCCGAGTTCGGCGGCCGAGGTGCCGTCCAGTTCCCGCAGGCGGGTCGCCTGGCCGCGCAGGGCCTCGGACGAGCGGGCGGAGACCGGAAGGGCGAGTACGGGCGGCGTGACGAGAGGGTGCGCTCCCGCACCGGCGTGCCCGTCGGCGTCCGGACCGGCGGTCCGCGGCCCCGTCCCGGCCGGCTCCCCCGCGAACTCCTCAAGAATGACATGGGCGTTGGTACCGCTGATCCCGAACGAGGACACCCCCGCCCGGCGCGGACGGTCCGCCGCTCCCGGCCAGGGCCGCTCCTCCGTGAGCAGGCGGACCGCGCCCGCCGTCCAGTCGACCTGGTGGGAGGGCGTGTCGACGTGCAGGGTGCGGGGCAGGGTGCCGTGCCGCATCGCCATGACCATCTTGATGATTCCGGCGACCCCGGCGGCGGCCTGGGTGTGGCCCATGTTCGACTTGACGGAGCCGAGCCAGAGCGGTTCGTCGCCCGGCCGGTCCTGGCCGTACGTGGCCAGCAGCGCCTGGGCCTCGATCGGGTCGCCGAGCGTGGTGCCGGTGCCGTGCGCCTCGACCGCGTCGACATCGGCCGGGGCGAGGCGGGCGGCGGCGAGCGCGGCGCGGATGACGCGTTGCTGGGAGGGGCCGTTGGGGGCGGTCAGCCCGTTGGACGCGCCGTCGGAGTTGACGGCGGAACCGCGGACCGCGGCCAGGACCCGGTGGCCGTTGCGGCGGGCGTCGGAGAGCCGTTCGACGACGAGCATGCCGACGCCCTCGCCCCAGCCGGTGCCGTCGGCCGCCGCGGCGAACGACTTGCAGCGGCCGTCGGCGGCCAGACCGCGTTGCCTGGAGAAGTCGACGAAGGTGTCCGGGGTGGACATGACGGTGACACCGCCGACCAGCGCCAGGTCGCACTCGCCCTGCCGGAGCGCCTGCGCGGCCAGGTGCAGGGTGACCAGCGAGGAGGAGCAGGCGGTGTCGACGGTGACGGCCGGGCCCTCCAGCCCCAGGGCGTACGCGACCCGGCCGGAGACGACGCTGCCCAGGCTGCCGTTGCCGAGGTAGGCGGCGAGGTCGTCCGGCACCTCGGTCAGCCAGGTGCCGTAGTCGTGGTACATGACGCCCGCGAACACGCCGGTGCGCGAGCCGCGCAGCGCCGCCGGATCGATGGCGGAACGCTCCAGCGCCTCCCAGGACACCTCCAGCAGCAGCCGCTGCTGCGGGTCCATGGCGACCGCCTCGCGCGGGCTGATGCCGAAGAAGTCGGCGTCGAAGTCGGCCGCGTCGTACAGGAAGGCGCCTTCCCGGGTGTAGGTGCGGCCGGGGGTGCCTGGCTCCGGGTCGTACAGCGCCTCGGTGTCCCAGCCGCGGTCGGCCGGGAAGGGACCGACCGTGTCGACGCCCTCGGCGACGAGCCGCCACAGGTCCTCCGGGGAGCGCACTCCGCCGGGGTACCGGCAGCTCATGCCGACGATGACGATCGGGTCGTCGCCGTCGCCGTCGGCGGGGCGCCGCCCGGTGGCGGCGGGCGCGGGCTCCGCCGACGACCGCCCGGCGGCACCGAAGAGGGTGTCGTGCATGTGATCGGCGAGGGCGCGCGAGGTGGGGTGGTCGAAGACGAGGGTGGCGGGCAGGCGCAGCCCGGTCACGGTGTTGAGCCGGTTGCGCAGTTCGACGGCGGCCAGCGAGTCGAAGCCGAGTTCGGTGAAGGCCCGTCCGGGGTCGATGGCGGAGGGGGCGTCGTACCGCAGCACCGCCGCGACCTCGGTGCGTACCAGGTCCAGCAGGGCGCGTTCGCGGTCGGCGGCGGGCAGTGCCTCCAGTCCTTCCTTCTCCCGGTGGGGCTCGGAGGCGGCGGCCCGGCGGGTGACGGGCCGGACGAGGGCCCTGAGCAGCGGCGGTACGCCGTCGGGGCGGCGGCGCACGACGGGGGCGTCGATCCGTACGGGGACGAGGTGGGGCCGGTCGGAGCGTACGGCCGCGTCGAAGAGGCGCAACGATTCCTCGGCGGACAGTCCCGGTACGCCGGTGGCGGCCACGCGTTCCAGGGCGGCGGTGTCCAGGGCGGCGCCCATACCGGTGCCGGTGTCCCACAGGCCCCAGGCGAGGGCGGTGGCCGGCAGCCCCCGGGCCGCGCGATGGGCGGCGAGCGCGTCCACGTAGGCGTTGGCGGCCGCGTAGTTGCCCTGGCCCGGCCCGTCGAGGACGGCGGCGAGCGAGGAGAACAGCACGAAGTGGGAGAGTTCCCGGCCGAGGGTGAGTTCGTGCAGGTGCCAGGCGCCCGCCGCCTTGGCGTGGAACACCTCGTCGACCATGGCGTCGGTGAGGCTCTCCACGATGCCGTCGCGCACGGTGCCCGCGGCGTGGATCACGGAGTCGACGGGGTGGCGGTCCAGCAGGGCGCGCAGTGCCTCCCGGTCGCCGACGTCGCAGGCCGCGACGGTCGTCTCGGCGCCGAGCCCGGCCAGTTCGGCGCGCAGTCCGGACGCGTGGCCGCGACGGCCGACCAGCACCAGTCGGCGCACGCCGTGGGCACGCACCAGGTGGCGTGCGAGCAGGGCGCCGAGTCCGCCGGTGCCACCGGTGATGAGGACCGTGCCCCAGTCGGCGTCGTGCCGGGGCCTGGCGGCCGGTTCGGCGGCCAGCCGGGGCACGGCGAACCTCCCTTCGGCGAGGGAGAGTTCGGGTTCGCCGGTGGCGAGCACCCGGCGGAGTCCGGGCTCGGAGGGCAGGGAGTCGTGCTCGACGAGGACGTAGCGGCCGGGGTTCTCCGCCTGGGCGGATCGGACCAGTCCGCGCACCGCGGCGTGGGCGGGGCTGTCGGGCGGAGTGACGACCACGAGACGGGTGCCGGCCAGCCGTTCGTCGGACTGCCAGACGCGCAGCAGGCGCAGCGCCCGCAGGACGTGGGCGCGCGCGTCGTCGGCGTCGGCCTCCGGCGGACCGGCCGGGCGGTGCACCACGGCGTCCGGTACGGGGCCGTCGAGCAGCGCGTCCAGGGCGCGGGAGAGGGTGTCCGCGCCGGGGGCATCGGCCATGCCGCGGCCCTCGCCGTCGCGCGGCACGTCGCTCGTGGCCGGGGCGGCGCCGAGAACGGCGATGCGCAGGGGAGCGGCGGTCGTCGGCCGGGGGTACGGGGACCACCGCACGGCGTGGAGGACGTCGTCGTCCGGTACCGGCAGGGAGGTCATGCCGTCGATGTCGGCCACCGGGGCGCCGGTGGCGTCGGCGAGGCGCAGGGCGAGGGTGTCGTCGCCGGTGCGGGTGATCCGTACCCGCAGCGCGGTGGCGCCGGTGGCGTGCAGGCGGACGCCGGTCCAGGCGAACGGCAGCAGCACCGCGGCGCGCGGCGGGGTGCCGAGGTCGGCGGCGTGCAGCGCGGCGTCCAGCAGCGCGGGGTGGATCCCGAAGTGCGTGGCGTCGGCGGCGGCGTCCCCGGACAGGGCGACCTCGGCGTAGACGTGCTCGCCGTGCCGCCATGCGGCGCGCAGGGCCTGGAACGCGGGTCCGTAGGCGTAACCCTGCTCGGCCAGGTCGGCGTAGGCCCCGGTGACATCGAGGGTTTCGGCCCCGGACGGCGGCCATTCCGCCGACGCGCCGCTGTCCGGTCCGCCACCGTCCGATCCGCCACCGTGCGACGCGGCGGCACCCGGTACGGCGGTGCCGGTGAGTATGCCCGCCGCGTGCCGGGTCCAGGGGGCGCCGTCGGCGGCGCGCGAGTGGACGGTGACGGTACGCCGCCCGGTGTCGTCGGGTTCGCCGACGGCCACCTGGACGGCCACGTCCTCGTCGGGGGCCAGGACCAGCGGTGCGCCGAGGGTGAGTTCCTCCAGGACGGTGGCGCCGACGTGGTCGCCGGCCCGCAGGGCGAGTTCGACGAAGGCGGTGCCGGGCATCAGCACGCGCCCGGCGATGACGTGGTCCGCGAGCCAGGGGTGGGTACGGGTGGAGAGCCGCCCGGTCAGCACGACGCCCTCCGCCCCGACCGCCACCGCCGCCGCCAGCAGCGGGTGGCCGGCGGCGACCTGGCCGAGTCCGGCCGCGTCGACGGGAGCGCCCGGCTCCAGCCAGAAGCGGCGCCGCTGGAAGGGGTAGCCGGGCAGTTCGACGCGGCGGACGGGCGCCCCCGCGAAGTGCCGCGCCCAGTCGACGGGGACACCCCGGGCGTGCGCGGCGGCGAGCGCGGAGACGGCCTCGCGCGCCTCGGGCCGCTCGCGCCGCAGCACCGGGAGGAAGGCGGTGCCGGGCGCGTCGGCCGCGTCGAGGCAGTCCGGGCCCATCGCGGACAGCACCGCGTCCGGCCCGACCTCCAGGAACGTCCGTACCCCGGCGTCGGCGAGCCACCGCACGGCGTCGTGGAAGCGGACCCGGGCCCGGACGTGCTCCACCCAGTACTCCGGGTCGCGCAGTTCGCCGCCGACGGGGCCGCCGGTCACGGTGGACACCACCGGCACGGTGGGTTCGGCGTAGTCCAGCACCCGTACGACCCGGCGGAACTCGTCCAGCATCGGTTCCATCAGCGGCGAGTGGAAGGCGCGGCCGACGCGCAGGCGCTTGGTGTCGTGCCCGCGCGCGGCGAGTTCGCCCGCGATGCGCTCCACGTCGTCCGCGTCGCCGGAGACGACGACGGATGCCGGCCCGTTCACGGCGGCGATGCCGGTGCGCGGGGTGAGGAGCGGCGCGACCTCGTCCTCGGCGGCGCGTACGGCGACCATGGCGCCGCCCTCGGGCAGTGCCTGCATGAGGCGGCCCCGCGCGGCGACCAGGATGGTGGCGTCCTGAAGGGTGAGGACCCCGGCCGCGTGGGCTGCGGCGATCTCGCCGACGGAGTGCCCGGCGAGGTGGTCCGGGCGCAGCCCCCAGCTATCCAGCAGCCGGTACAGGGCGACTTCGACGGCGAACAGGGCCGGTTGCGCGTACTCGGTGCGGTGCAGGAGTTCCGCCTCGGGCGTGCCCGGACCGGCGAACAGCACGTCCTTCAGGGGGTGCGGGAGCTGGAGGTCGAAGTGGGCGCAGACGTCGTCGAGGGCGTCGGCGAACTCGGGGTAGGAGGCGGCGAGTTCGCGGCCCATGCCGGGACGCTGGCTGCCCTGCCCGGTGAACAGGAGGCCGAGCTCGCCGACCGCTCGTCCGGCGGGCGGGACGGTGCCGGAGGCGAGGCCGGTGAGCGCCTCGCGCAGTTCGGCGCGGTCGGCGGCGACGAGGACGGCCCGGTCGGGGAGGACGGCGCGGGTGGTGGCGAGGGCGCGCGCGAGGTCGGCGGGTTCCGCGCTGTCGACGAGCGGCAGCAGGTCGGCGGCGCGGGCGCGCAGGGCGGCCGTGCCGCGCGCGGACAGCGGGAAGGGCAGCGGAACGGGAACGGCCGGGGGTCGGGGCGGGGGTACCGCCCCCTCGGAACGGTCCTCGGGCTCGGGCTCGGGCTCGGGCTCGGGCTCGGGCTGCTCCAGGATGACGTGCGCGTTGGTTCCGCTGACGCCGAAGGAGGAGACCCCGGCCCGGCGCGGGTGGCCGGTGTCCGGCCAGGTCCGCGCCTCGGTGACGAGTTCCACGTCGCCGGAGGACCAGTCGATGTGCGGGCTGGGGGCGTCGACGTGCAGGGTCGCGGGCACCTGTCCGTGCCGCATGGCGAGGATCGCCTTGATCATTCCCGCCACGCCGGCGGCGGCCTGGGTGTGGCCCAGGTTGGACTTGACAGAGCCGAGCAGCAGGGGCGCCCCGGCCGGACGGCCCTGCCCGTAGGTGGCGAGCAGCGCGGTCGCCTCGATGGGGTCCCCGAGCCGGGTGCCCGTACCGTGCGCCTCGACCAGGTCGATGTCGGCGGCGGTGAGCCCCGCCTCGGCCAGTGCCCGGCGGATCAGCCTTTGCTGGGAGAGGCCGTTGGGGGCGGTGAGCCCGTTGGACGCGCCGTCCTGGTTGACGGCGGAGGCCCGGACGACGGCGAGGACGTGGTGTCCGTTGCGGCGGGCGTCGGGGAGCCGTTCCAGGACGAGGACGCCGACGCCCTCGCCGAAACCGGTGCCGTCCGCGGCGGCGGCGAACGCCTTGCAGCGGCCGTCGGCGGACAGGCCGCGCTGTCTGCTGAACGCGGTGAAGACGCCGGGGCCGCCCATCACGGCCACGCCCCCGGCGAGTGCCAGCGAGGATTCGCCCTGCCGCAGCGAGCGGCAGGCCAGGTGGACGGCGACCAGGGACGCGGAGCACGCGGTGTCGACGGTGACCGCCGGTCCTTCGGTGCCCAGCACGTAGGCGACCCGGCCGGAGATGACGCTGGAGGCGTTGCCGGCCAGCAGATGGGCGTCGAGGCCGTCCGGGGCGTCGTGCAGGCGCGGCCCGTACTCCTGGACCTCGGCGCCGAAGAACATGCCGGCCGGGGTGCGGCGCAGCGCGGCGGGGTCGATGCCCGCGTCCTCCAGGGCGCGCCAGGACGTCTCCAGGACCAGGCGCTGCTGCGGGTCCATGGCGAGGGCCTCGCGCGGGCTGATGCCGAAGAACTCGGCGTCGAAGTCGGTGGCCGTGTCGAGGAATCCGCCGGCGCGGGCGTAGGAGCTGCCGGGCACCTCGGGGTCGTCGTGGAAGAGGCGCTCCAGGTCCCAGCCCCGGTCGTGCGGGAAGCCGGACAGGACCTCGCCGCCCTCGCTCAGCAGCCGCCACAGTCCGGCCGGGGTGTCGATGCCGCCCGGAAAACGGCAGCCGATGCCGACGACGGCCACGGGTTCGTCGGCGGCACCGGCACCGCCCGGTGCCTCCGACCAGCCGCCCGGGAGGCCGTCCGCGACGCCCTGAGCCCCCGCGCCCCGGGCACCGGCGAGCAGTCGGTCGGTCAGGTCGGGCAGGGTGGGGCAGTCATAGGCGAGGCCGACCGGCAGGTCGAGACCGGTCCGTTCGGTCAGCCGCCGGTGCAGGTCGATCGCCGCGAGCGAGTCGAGTCCCTGTTCCGCCAGCGGGACGGACGCGTCCAGGGGGTGCGGGGTGCCTGGCCGGGCCGCCTGGATCGCCTCCGCCACGGCGGTGCGTACCAGCTCCGTGACCAGGGTGCGGTGGCGCGACGGTACGGACGTGGTGAGCAGTCGTGCCAGGGCTGATTCGGAACCGGGCCCGTTCATCCACGCGTCTCCACTTCCGGCCGTCACCGTCGTCACCGTTCTCCGCCTTTTTCCTCACCGTAATGACGCCCCCGAAGGGGCCGTACCCTTAAGCACCCCTAGGGGGCGGAGTCGTTCGACCTGCTTTCAAGGGGACTCGGAGGTCGAATGAACGCCTCACGTAGGACAGGGAGTCGAGGAGTTCCGCGGCGGTGACGGCATGTGCCGGACGCACGTCGGCGACACCGGTCAGCGGCATCCTCCCGACATCCGCCCAGCGCAGCCGGCCGTCCGCCGCGATGTAGCTCCTGCTGCGTCCGGCGTTGTCCGGGTGCAGGCAGTAGGGGACGTCCAACCGGCCTTCGGCGAACGCCTTCAGCAGTGCGGCGCCGGGGTCGTCGTCCAGGTTGAGCACCGCGTCGACCAGCGCGTACGCCTCGGCGTACGTCTCCGTCGCGGTGCCGTCCAGCGGGGCTCGGGCGGTGCGTGCGGCGGCGTCGGCCGCGTGTTCCAGGGCGGCGACGTTCTCCGCCACCGTCGGGATGCGCCGGGATTCCGCGACGGTCTTCACGATGAGGCGCTCCGAGCCGCTCGCGACGGCCAGTGCGGCGGCTTCGGCGAGCAGTCGGCGGGCCCCGTGCTCCGTCTCCGGGAACAGTCCCATGTAGGCGTAGACGACGACGTGCCATTCGGTGTCCGGGAGGAACCGCGCGCACAGGCTGCGCAACGCGGCCACCGCCTCGGCGTCCTGACGCGGATGCGTCTGCTGGGCGTAGCTCACGGAAATGCTCCGGATTCCGTGCCGTCGGAAGAACAGCGCCTCCAGCACGCTGATCGCCACGAGGAGCCCGGACGGGCAGAGCTGGCCCAGCATGCAGCCGCCGAAGGTCTCCAGATGCGGTTCCGCGCCGCTCGCCCCGCGCAGGCCGGCGAGCAGTTCGCAGGACTCGGACCAGTGGGCGACGGACTCGCGCAACGGGACCCTGCCGTACGGCAGGCAGTAGGAGACCGGCCCGCCCTCCGACGCGTCGAGTCCCACGGCCATCAGTGCCCGGAAGATGTGCTGGGGTGCCGCCGAGCCGTGCCGTACCTGCACCGGGAAGGCGGGGCCGTGGATCCCGTCGAGGACCCGGCGGGTGGTGGTGGTCTCGTGGCTGGCCAGCGGATAGCCGTTGAGATCGGCCCCTTCGAGGACGGCGAGCTGCGCCGACTCCAGGTCGCCGACCCGGGTGTAGCTGTCCAGGGTGATCGTGCCGACGGTCGTCGCGGCGGCGTCCCGGGTGGCGAGCAGCCCGGCCCGCATCCGGTCCGGGTCGCTCATGCCCATCCGGGGCTGTACCACCAGCCGTCCGGCGTCGTGGGCCCGGCGCACGAACGCGCCGAACCCGGCGCCGGACGCATCGGGGCCCGCCGGGGCAGCGGTCACACCAGGGCCCGCTGGGGCAGCGCGTCGAGCATTCCCCGGAAGACGGTGACGCCTTCGGCGCTGTCGTCGAAGACCGCGTCGTAACCGGCGGCGCGCAGCGCGGTCGTCTCCGCCTCGTCGCAGGGTCCGGCGATGCCGAGCTTGCCGCCGATGACGACGGGTACGGCGGCGAGCGCGGGGTGCTCGCGCAGCCGGGTGACGGTGCGCATGCCGTCGTGGTAGCCGTGCCCGTTGACGCTGCTGATCACGACGAGGGCGGGGGCGTGGGCCACGGCCTCGCGGATCAGCAGGTCCTCGGGCACGCAGGGGCCGAGGTTGACCACACGGTGGCCGTGCTCCTCGATCAGGAGCTGGAGGTAGACCAGGTTCCAGGTGTGCGAGTCGGAGATGCCACCGGCCACGAGCACGGGCCGGTCGCCGGGGGCGGGGGTGGGGACGTCACTCATCACAGGGCCTGTCCGTGTTCATAGGTTCGGATGTGCTGGATGCGGGAGACGGAGACGAGGTCGTCGCCGCGGACGACGATCTCGGCGGGAGCGGGCCTGCCGAGGAACATCAGCAGGCTGGCGGTGGGTCCGTAGGAACCGGCGTTGGGGACGGTCAGCAGGTCCCCGGGGGCCGGGTCGGGCAGCGGGACGGCCCGGCCGAGCAGATCGCCGGGGGTGCACAGCGGTCCGGCGAGGTGGGCCGGGGTGCCGTCGGTGCCGACGGACTGGTGCGGTTCGACGGAGACCGGCAGGATGCGGCCGAGGCCGGACATCCCGCCGAAGGTGTTGATGCCGGCGTCGAGGACGGCGTAGCGGGTGCCCCGGCTGTCCTTGACGTTGACGACGGTGGTGAGCAGGGTTCCGCTGTCGGCGACCAGGTAGCGGCCCGACTCGCAGGCGATGCGCGGGGCGCCGTCGCGCCAGCCGGGGAAGTGCTCGTCGAGCGAGGCGGCCAGGGCGTCGCGCAGCCCGCCGTAGGCGGGGCGGTGTCCCTGGACCGCGTACGGGGCGGCGAAGCCGCCGCCGATGTCGACGAAGCGGAACGGCACGCCGAGGGCGTCCCGGAGCGCGGCGGCGGTGGCGATGGTGTGCCGGAACTCGGCGACGAGGCTCGCCTCGTCCTTGGCGTTGCTGAGCGGGAAGAAGTGGAGCCCGGCCAGGGTGGTGCCGGGCACCCCGCGCAGTTCGGCGGCGAGCCCGGGCAGGGTCTCGCTGTCGAAGCCGAACTGCGAGGGCACACCGGTCATGCGGATGCTGGTGGCCGCCGCGCCGGTCGCGTTGTTGACCCGGATCAGGCAGTCGGCGGTGACGCCGAGCCGTACGGCCGTCCCGCCGACGCGCCGCAGATCGCCGAGGGATTCGACGGAGAACATCCGCACGCCCCGGGTCATCGCCTCGGCCAGTTCCCCGGTGGTCTTGCCCGGACCGGTGTACAGCACCTCGCTGCCGTCGTACCCGGCCCGCAGCACGGCGTCGAGTTCGCCGACGGAGCTGATCTCCGCGCGACAGGCGCGGGTGCCGTGGGTGTCCCGAGTGCTGTGGGAACCGTCGGCCCCGTGGGCGGCGCCGGTGCGCAGTTCGCGCAGGATCTCCGGGTGCGGGTTGGCCTTGGCCGCGTAGAACACGGCGACCTCGTCGGGCAGCGCGGCGAACAGGTGGTCGCGCGCCGCCGCGACCCGGTCCAGGTCGTAGACGTAGGCGGGGGTGCCGAAGCGCCGGGCGAGTTCGGTGGGGCCGGTCACGGCGTGGACGTTCCTTCCGGGTTCTCCAGGATGTGGACGAGCCGCTTGCGGTCGTGCTTGCCGTGCGGGGTCAGCGGCAGTTCGCCGACGACACGGCCGACCCCGGGCACCTTGGCGGGCTCCAGTCGCAGGGACAGTTCCCTGAGCAGGACGTGCGGGTCGATGTCGCCCTCGGCGAAGACCGCGAGGTCCCGGCCGGGGGCGGGCGGCAGGACGGCGGCGGCGCGAACACCGGGAATGTCCGTGGCGGCGGCCTCGATCTCGGTGGTGCTCATGCGGACGCCCTTGTGCTTGAACATGTCGTCCCGACGGCCCTCGTAGAACAGGAATCCGTCCTCGTCGACGTGCCCGAAGTCGCCGGTGTGCAGGCGTCGTCCGCCGTCGGGAGCACGCCGGAAGGCACGCGCGGTCTGCTCCGGCGCGCGCCAGTAGCCCGGCATGACGTGCGGTCCCTCGACGACGATCTCCCCGGTCCGCCAGGGCGGCAGCGGAGTGCCTTCGTCGTCGACGACGAAGGCACGGGTGCCGGGGAGCGGGCGGCCGACCGATTCGGGCTTGGCGTCCTGGTGTTCGGGGCGCAGCACGGAGACGCGTTTGCACTCCGTCTGCCCGAACTGGGTGATCACCTCGGCGCCGGGGAACGCCGTACGCAGCCCGTCGGCGGTGGTCTTCGGCAGCGCGGCACCGGTGTTGGTGAACATGCGGACGGTGGATTCCCGGCGTGGTTCGCGTTCGGCGAGCGCGCAGATCATGGTGGCCAGGGACGGCACGATGGGGACGACCGTGGCCCCGGTCTCCCGGATGCGGCGCAGCAGCACCAGATCGGACTCGCCGTCGGCGAGCACGAGGCTGCTGCGTCCGGCGGCGGTGAGCAGCACCTTGTAGAGGCCGTAGTCCCAGGAGATGGGGAAGCGGCAGAAGACCACGTCGTCGGGCCGGTAGCCGAGTTCGAGGTTGATGGCCTCGGTCGCGAAGACCATCCGGCCGTGCGGGCAGACGACGGCCTTGGGGGCCGCGGTGGACCCCGAGGTGTAGACGAGGACGGCGATGTCCTCGTGGCCGACGGGACCGCCGTCCCCACGCGCCTCCGTCTCGCGCAGTTCGGTGATCTCCCGCCAGGTCGTGTCCAGGCCGCGTACGGGGATGCCGCCCGCGAGCGCGGCGACGCGGTCGACGGCGGGGTCGGTGACGATCACCAGCGAGGGTTCCGCGTTCTCGACGACCGCGCGCAGGTGGTAGTCCTTCATGCCGGTGTTGACGGGGACGAGCACGGCGCCCCGGCGCGCCGTGCCGTACAGCAGGGCGACGAGTTCGCGGGTGCTGGGCAGCTGCACCAGGACCCGGTCGCCGTGCCCCACGCCCTGTGCCCCCAGCCAGGCGTCGACGGCGTGGCTCCGGGCGGTGAGCTCCCGGTAGGTCCACTGCCCGGCGCTGTCGGCGACCGCCGTCGCGTCGGGGTGTTCGACGGTGGCCTCGTCGAGCAGGTCGTGCACCAGGGCGTCGGTGCGAGCCCGCGTTGTCGTTCGACCGTTCACGGCGGTTCCTGCCGTCCTTCCTGTCGCCCCCATCGCTTCTGTCGCTCCCGTTGCTCCCGTTGCTCCTGTGACTGCGGCTGTGGCTTCTTCCGTCGCTTCTTTCGTTCCTGTCACTGCGCCTCCTGCCGTCCTTCGCCCCTGCTCGCGGACCCGGCGGGCCGCCGCCGCAGGGCTTCGGCGCGGGAGGTGAGCTCCCTGTGGTCCGTCTTGCGGTTGGTGTTGAGCGGGAGCGCGTCCAGATGGTGGTAGGCCCGGGGGACGACCGCGGCGGGCAGCAGCTCCCGCAGGTGACGGGCGAGCCGGGCGGGCGGTACGGGGGCACCGGTGTGGAAGACGGCGAGTTCGGCCGTACCGTCCACGGGAACCGCGACGGTCACCGCGTCCTCGACGCCCGGACAGGCGCGCACGGCGGCGTCGACCTCGGCCAGTTCCACCCGTACGCCGTGCACCTGCGCCTGGGCGTCCTGGCGGCCCAGGTAGAGCCAGCCGTCGTGCTCGGTGCGGCGGACCCGGTCGCCGGTGCGGTAGAAGCGCTGCCCGTCCCGTTCCAGGAAGCGCCCGGCGTCGTCGGCCGGATCCAGGTATCCGGGCGTCAACTGCGGCCCTGCGATGCACAGTTCGCCCTCGTCGCCGACGCTCGGCGAGCGCTCACCGGTACTCGGCGAATCACCGCCGCCCGGCGAGCCGTCGTCGGCCAGCAGCAGCACACGGTGCCCCCGGTGCACATCACCGATCGGAACCATGTCGTACGGGTGCTCCCGGCCGGGCCGCCACCGGTGCGCGCTGACGGTGATGGTGAGTTCGGTCGGCCCGTAGAGGTTCTCCAGCACGGTACCGGGGGCGGCGGCCACCCAGTCCTCGGCATCGCGGCGGCCGAGCGCCTCCCCCGCGAAGAAGCTCCGGCGCAGCGACGGCAGGGCACCGGGCGCGAGCCCGCCGGTGCGCCGCACCAGCGTGATCGCGCTGGGCGTGGAGAACCACACGGTCAGCCCCTGCTCGGCCACGAACTCCGGCAGGTGCGCGTAGGCGCGCGCGGGGACGGGGACGACGGTGGCCCCGGCGCCCCAGGCGCAGAACAGGTCGAACATCGCGCAGTCGAAGTTGAGGTCGAAGGTCTGCGAGAAGACGTCCCGCGGACCGAAGTCGTAGCGCTCGTCGAGCAGCGCGAAGTAGTGCGCGGTGTTGGCGTGGGTGACCGGTACGCCCTTGGGCCGGCCGGTGGATCCGGAGGTGAACAGCACATAGGCGACGTCCGCCGGGCGGGCGGGCATCGGCGCCTTGAGCGTGCTGTCGGGGTCGACGGGGATCACCGGCATCGGCTGTCCGCCCGGGGCGAACAGGGTGGGCAGCCGGACGCCGTCCTCGTGCAGCGCGGTCAGCGCGGGCAGGGCGTCGTCGTCGGCGATCAGGGCTCCCACCCCGGCCGCCTCGATCATCTGCCGGGTGCGGGCGACCGGGAAGGCCGGTTGCAGGGGTACGACGACGGCACCGCTGTGGAGCCCGGCCAGGAGAGCCGCGTACGCCGTCGGCCCCTTGCCCGCCAGTACGCCGACGGCGGGCGGCCGACCGGGGAAGCCGGCGAGCAGCGATCCGGCGAGCAGCAGGGCCCGTTCGTGCAGTTCGCGGTAGGCGACAGCGGTGCCGTCGATCCGCAGCGCGGGCCGCTCGGGCGCCAGGGCCAGGCCGCGCAGGAACCGTCCGGACAGCGTCCCGTCCATGGTGGGATCGGTGGGATCCACGGTGGCCGCCCCGTCAGCTCGTGGTGCGCTGGAGCATGCCTTCGACGGTCTCCCACAGCACGCCCGCGGTGCGGAAGGTGTCCATGGTCAGCGCGCTGTCGAGGAAGCGCACCTGGTACGTCTCCTCCAGGGTGCCCAGCAACTGGACCGTGCCGAGGGAGTCCAGGCCGAGGTCCTTGAGCTCGGTGTCGGTGGTCAGCGGTTCCTGCGGGGGCAGGAACGGCAGGAAGGTGCGGAGTATCTCTTCGAACCGGTCGTCCCACATGGGGGTGTACCTCCTGCTGATCGTTCGGTCGGATACGGGCCGTACCCGGGCGGATTCGTCCAGGTACGTTCAAATTCGTTCGGGCCCGGGCGGGTTCAGGCGGCGCGCGGGCGGCGCCGGGGCGTCATCGCGAGGCGGGGATGCACCGCGACGACGTCGAAGGTGCGGGTGGTGAGGGGAACCCGGCCGAAGAGGCTGTCGGGCCCGGCGACGCACAGCCGTCGCACGCCCGCGTCCCGAAGTGCCGTGACGACGCTCGGCCAGTCCATCGGGTGGTCGAAGCCGTCGAGCAGCATGGTGCGCAGCTCCGCACCGGTGCGCAGCAGCCTGCCGTCCTGGTCGGCGACGACCGGCAGCGCCGGGTCGGTGAAGGTGTGGCGGGAGACCACCTCGCGCTCCGCCCTGGCACGCAGCGGTGCGAACGCGGAGGCGTGCATGGGGGGCCGCATGGTGTACAGGGGGAGGCTGCCGATGGCGCGGAGCCGTTCCCGCATCCACTCCACGCGCCGCTCGGCCAGGGAGACCATCCAGAAGTCTTCGTCGACGCGGCAGGAGATCTCGTGCCACTCCCCCGCGTCGTCGAGTTCGGCGAGGATCGCGTCCAGTCCCTCGCGCGGGGCACGGGCGAAGGAAAGGGTGACGACGTCCTGGTGGTGGTCGGCGAAGTAGTCGTCGAGGCAGCGCGCGATCCCGGCGGTCAGCCGGACGGCGTCGGGCAGCTCCAGGGCCCCGGTGTAGGCGAGGGCGGCCTTCTCGCCGAAGCTGGGGCCGACGACGATGTCCGGTTCGACGCCCAGGTGCTCGCGGGCCCAGTGGGCACAGGCCAGGCTGTTCACGAAGAAGGCGACCTGGGCCGCCTCCGAGTAGTCGCCGTCGGCGCACCGGAAGGCGTCCACGAGCGAGTGGCCGAGCGCCTCGTCGGCGACGGCGACGAGTTCCCGGGCATAGGGGCTGGCGACCATGAACCGGCCCACCTCGGAGAACGGGACGGGTCCCATGCCGGGGAAGACCAGAGCGGTGTCGTACGCCATGGCGGTGTCCCCGCCCCCTTTCGCAGGTGCCGGCAGCGTGTGGCGGCCGGTGTCGTGAAGTGCCCGTTGCTCCGACGTGATGTCATAAACCGTCTGCCACAGGCCGTCTGTCCCGAGCTGCTGTCACAGGCCGAGCTGTCACAGGCCGCTGTCACAGGCCGTTGAGGAACCCGGTCACCACCTCGAAGAACCGTTCCGGTTCCTCCAGGTGCGGCAGGTGGCTGGACTCCTCGAAGATCTCCCAGCGGGCTCCGGGCACGCGCTCGTGGTAAGGCCGGACGACGTCCGGGGTGGCCTCGTCGTGACGGCCACTGATGAGCAGTGTGGGCGTGCGGATGGTGTGCAGGTCCTCGACGATCGACCAGTCCTTCAGGGAGCCGATGACGTGGAACTCGTTGGGCCCGTTCATCGCGTAGTAGACGGTCGGGTCGTTGTAGATCTCCATGAAGGAGGAGAGGAAGTCGCGGGGCCACGGGGTGAGCCGGCACACGTGGCGCTCGTAGAAGACCCGCATGGCCGCCAGGTACTCCTCGCTGTCGTACGTGCCGTCCGCCTCGTGCCGCAGCAGCGCCTGCTGCACGTCCGGCGGCAGATCGGCGCGCAGCCGGGCCATCTCCTTCAGCCAGACGGGGTACGAGGCGGGCGCGTTGGCGACGACCAGCCCGCGCAGTCCGGGCGGCCGTCCCATGGCGTGCCGGGCGCACAGTGGACCGCCCCAGGACTGCCCGAACAGCACGTAGTCGTCGGCGACACCCAACTCCCCTACGACGTTGGCGAGTTCGTCGAGGAACAGGTCGACGGTCCAGAACTCGGCCCCCCTGCCGGGCAGATGGGTCGATCCGCCGTTGCCCAGCTGGTCGTAGTGGACGACCGGCCAGCCGTCCTCGGCGAGGCGGGCCAGCGGCAGCAGGTAGTCGTGTGTGCTGCCGGGCCCGCCGTGCACGACGACGACCGCCGGACGCCCCGCGCCGATGTCGCCGGTCACCCGGTACCAGGTCCGGTACTCCCCGAAGGGAATGGTGCCCTTGGCGCTGGGGACGAGCCCCTTCGCGCTGGGTTCCGGGGACACGCTGATCACCTCTGCTCGGCTACGGGGCGCGGCGGCCGTCCGCTCACGGGGGTCGGGCCGGACCGCGGAGCGCGGAGCGCGGAGCGCCGGGCGCGGGCGCCGGACGACCGTGCTTCCGCCGTGGTCCGCTGCCGACGCTAGCCGCAGCCCCGGCGTCCGACGGACCCCTAACCGCCCCTAATACTGCAACGACACTCCGTGACTCGATGCGGTCTTCGTCGTTGGTCGCTTCGTGGTGGACGAGATAACTGACGGCTGGTCAGATGTGTTCG
>NZ_JBEZVN010000054.1:0-25735 GCF_040636995.1 Streptomyces sp. NPDC032161
CTTCCGATCCGCGCGCTTCGCTCCGCGAAGACGACGCGCCGCCCCTACGGGGCGGTCTCCGTGGTGGACTCCGTCCACCTGACTCAGGGCCACTCCGTGGCCCTGAGTCAGGGTCGGTGCTCCGCACCGACCCTGACGATCCGCTACGCGGATCACGAACAGCCGCTCCGCGCCTGCTCGTTAGCTCGCTACAGGGAGTCCGGGCCGCTGTCCCGGAGGCTGACCAACTCACAGGTTGTAGTGACCTTCTGGCCATACGTCAAAAGCCCACTGCGGATGGAGTCTGAAACCAATCCACACCCCCTGGATCACTCAATTCGCTGTATGGCAACTGGAAATTCAGCACACTGCCCCTTCAGCCCCGGACGGCTTCTCCCGCAAGCTCCAGCGGTAGCGTTTCGAGGGTGCTTCCTTAAGGCGACGTCGTGGGCAAAAAAAATTTACGGGATGTCTGAGAATCCGGGGCGCTCCTCTTCGGAGGGAACGACGCCGGCTTCGTGCAGGATGCTCTGGATCAACTGACTTCTGTTCTCGGAGAGTTGACCAGTCCTCTGGCCGGTGCGGATCTTGCAGAGCCAAGGTCCGATCATGACGCGTTCCCCGTCGACCTCGATCCCCTCCCGGGCTCCAGGAGGACGACCGTGCCGCTCCACGAAGGCGCGCAGCAGCATGGCTGTCTGTTCGAAGGAGCGGCGCTTTCTGGTCTTGGGAGTGCTGGGTGTGGCGGGGGCGGTGGGGGTCTTCTTTGTCGGCAGGGTGATGCGCTCCGGGGTGAGGCCGAGTCGGGCCAGGAGGCAGCGCTGACCGTCGTTAAGGGTGTTCCAGGTGGTGAGTTGGCGGTGCAGCCAGGTGCCAGCCTTCACTCCGTCAATGACGGTGTCACGGCGTAGCGTGACGGGGTCGTGTCCGGTCTGGAGGTGACGGGCCAGGAGGTGGTACTTGCGGTGCCAGTCGGGTCCGTATGGCAGGAGCCAGTCGGGGTCGGGGGTTGAGGAACATCGGAACGAAAACCGGCGCTAAGGATCTGTCGGCCCTGGTGGGCGGCTGACGGGGCGTCGACGGCCGGACCCTTCTGAAGTCGTTCCGCAGATAACGCCCTATTATCTGTGGGAGCTTGACTCGTCACCTGCGGTGGCGCTCTCCGGGCCGTACACGAAGCGGCCCTGTTATCTGTGGCAAGCGGGAAGCGGTGCCCACCGTCGTGCAACTGCCGTCCGGGAAGGCGCTGACCGTCCGGGCGGTGGCAGACGCCTTCCTCGACTCGCTGCGCAACCCGAACACGGTCCGCAGCTACTCGATCGGGGTCGGCAAGACCGCCGAGCGGATCGGCGAGGCCCGGCCGCTGGCGTCGGTCGCGGACGACGAGATCGGCGAGGCCCTGGAACTGCTGTGGGGCACCGCGGCGGTCAACACCTGGAACGCCCGCCGGGCGGCGGTGCTCTCCTGGCTGGGCTGGTGCGCGGAGTACGGCTACGACGGCCCGGCGGTCCCGGCCTGGACGAAGCGGCTGGCGGTGCCGGATTCCGAGACCCCGGCCCGCTCGAAGGTGGCCGTGGACCGGTTGATCGCCCGGCGCGAGGTCCACCTGCGGGAGAAGACGCTGTGGCGGATGCTGTACGAGACCGCCGCCCGCGCGGAGGAGATCCTCGGCGTGAACATCGAGGACCTGGACCTCGCCGCGCGCCGTTGTCCGGTCAAGGCCAAGGGCGCCCGGAGCAAGGCCCGCCGCCGCGGCCAGGCCCGTGAGGACTTCGTGCTGGAGACCGTCTACTGGGACGCCGGCACCGCCCGGTTCCTGCCCCGACTGCTGCGCGGCCGGACCCACGGGCCGGTGTTCGTCACCCACCGCCGTTCCGGCCCGGGGAAGGTCGTCAGCCCTCGCGATGTGTGCCCGGACACCGGCCTGGCCCGCCTTTCCTATGGTCAGGCCCGCGCCCTGCTGGACGACCACACTGCCGTACGCGGGCCGGGAACCGGCTGGGACCTGCACGAGTACCGCCATTCCGCGCTGACTCACCTCGGGGAGCAGGGCGCCTCTCTGCTGATGCTGATGGCCAAGTCCCGGCACAAGAAGCCGGAGAACTTGCGCCGCTACTTCGAGCCGTCCCCCGAAGCGCTCTCGGAGCTGACGAGCCTGCTGGCCCCTGGCGATGCGCGCCGCTGATCCGGCCCGGGCGGCGTCGCGCCCTGGCCGGGGCCGGGGCCGCTACGGGCAGCGTGACTCGGCCGCCGTGTGCTGCGCCTCAGGAGTCTGCGTGAGGGGGGAGGCATGCGGCACGGCGGATACGGGCCGGGGCGTCAGCCGGGCGATGAGCAAGGCGATCACGACGGCGCCCGCAGCTGCGAGCGCGGCCCATCCCGGCAGCGCTCCGGCGCTGGTGCCTCCGGCGAGCAGGGCGCTTCCGGCCGCCGATCCTGCGGCGGAGCCGAGGTACATCGCGGCCATCTGGAAGGCGACGACGGTCATGGCCTGCTCGGGGCGGTCGCGGGTGAGGGCCTGTTGCAGGACGGGCACGCTGATCCAGCCGCTCGCACCCCACACCGCGGTGGCGATCAGCCATGCCGCTGGGTGGTCGGAGAACCAGACGATGAGGAAGGAGGAGAGGAGAAAGGCCGGGACGACGGGCATCAGCCGGCGAGGGCCCAGCGTGTCGAGGGGTTTGCCGATCAGGCCAGAGCCCAGTACGCCGCCGATGCCCCAGGCCCAGACGAGTGCGAAGCCCCAGCCGTTCAGGCCGCGCTCGTCGGCCATCGGCAGCAGGTAGGTGTAGAGGCCGAGGCTGGCCGTGCCCAGGACGAAGGACAGTGCGACGCCGAATGCGACGCGCGGGCTGCTGAGCGCGGCGCGGGTTCCCGTGCCGCGAGCGGCAGGCAGCTGGGGCAGCGCGCCGGAACGCAGGGCGAGGGCGAGCATGCTCAACACTCCGATGAGCACGACGAAGCCCATCGTCCCGCGCCACCCCACTTGCTCGCCGATCAGCATGCCCAGCGGCACACCGGCGACGGTCCCGGTGGACAGGCCGAAGGTCACCAGGGCCATGGCGCGCCCGCGTTCGTGGTCGGCCACCAGCGCTCCGGCGGTCGCCGTGGCGACCGCGGTCAGCACGCCGGCCCCCGCGCCCGCCACGACGCGGGAGGCGAGGAAGACGCCGAGTGTGGGGGCCAGTGCGGTGGCGAGATTGCCGAGGTTGAAGGCGCCGAGCGCGACCAGCAGTGCCGTTCTGGTCGACCGGCCAGCCAGGGCGCGGGAGAGGAACGGGCCCGCAGCCGCGTAGGCGGCGGTGAACGCGGTGACGCCCAGTCCGATCGCCCCGGCCGTCGTGGCCAGGGAGTCGGCCATGTCCGGCAGGACGCCCGCAAGTACGTAGGCGTCGATACCCAGGGAGACCGCGGCGACGACCAGCGGCCAGACCTTCCCGATCACGCAGCACCCCCCGCGGCCCCGTCCTGGCCGGCTTCGTCCTCGTAGCCGGCCAGGACGGTTCGTACCAGGCCGGGGAACCGGTTCTCGAGATCCTCGGTGCGCAACCGGATCATGCACTTGCGTCCTTCGGCGCGGACGAAGACCACGCCGGACTCGCGCAGCAGGCTCGTGTGGTGGGTCAGCGTCGAGCGCGGCAGATCCGGGCCCAGCTCGAGACTGTCGACCTCGCCCCGCTCGGTCAGGATGCGCACCATCGTCAGGCGCAGGGGCTCACTGAGTGCGAACAGCACGCGCGGGAGCGCGATTTCATCCGTGTCGGGATGGTGGTACGTGCGGGCCGCAGCCATCACATCTCTCCAATCGTTCGAGAATTCCCGCACAATATAGTGCGGGAATTCTCGAACGATCAACCCCTGTGCCGGACCTCTCCGTCCCGCCGGATCGCAGGTGGACGTCGGGCCGTCCTCACTCCTCGTCGGAGGCGTCCGGGTCCCGGAGCGGCCGCAGCCCGCCGGGCAGGTCGGGGAGCTGGAAGGAGTAGCGGCCGAGCATGTTGATGTGGTGGCGCACGAACGGCGAGAGGCGGGCCACATCCTCGTCGCGGACGTGGAAGCCCTCCGTCCGCAACTGGTTCACGGCGGCGTCCATGTAGCGGGTGTTGAACAGCACGAGCGCGTTGAGGACCAGGCCGAGCGCGCCGATCTGGTCCTCCATGCCGTCCTGGTAGCGCTGGTAGAGCTGCCCCGCGCGGCCGTGGAAGATCTTCCGGGCCAGCGCGTGACGCCCCTCCTGGAGGTTGGCCTGGCTCTTGATCTGCCGGCGGTAGCCGGGCTCGTCGGCCAGGCGCAGGATGTGCAGGGACTTGGCGATCCGCCCATAGTGCGCGATCGCGTCGCCCAACGGGGTGGGGCGCCCGTCCCGCGACAGCATGCGGATCACGTCATAGGCGCGCACGGCACCGGTGTGGACGGAGCCGATGATCCGCAGGATGTCCTCCCAGTGCCTCTCGATCCGGGCCAGGTCGACCCGGCCGCGGGCCGCGTCGGTGAAGGCGCCGTAGTCGGCCGTGCGGTCGATGCGCCACATCTTCTGGTCCGGCAGGTCCGCCAGCTGCGGCGCGTAGGCGAACCCGGCCAGGGTGAGCAGGCCGAAGACGATGTCGGAGTACGACGCGGAATCCGTGACGATCATCTCGGGACGCGTGCCGCCGTCACGGTCGTACAGGACGTCCAACACGTACAGCGAGTCACGCGGGGTGCCGGCGACCACCTTGCCGCCGAGCCCCGCCGCCTGATCGTTGATCATGTTGAGCCAGATGGCACCGCCCCGCCGTCCGAAGTACTTCGGGTTGGGCCGGGCGTACACCGAGGGCACCGGCACCACGAACCGCATGCCGTCCACCGACGCGACCAGCCCGCCGCCCCACACCTGCGCGAGACCGATGGACGCCTGGGCCTCGATCAAGGTGGCGTTCGCCGCCCGGTAGGTGGCCAGCCGAAGATACGTCTGGTCGACGTGGGACAACCGGTCATACTTCAGTGCGTCCGCACCGCCGATCACGGGGGTGTAGCCGACGTTGCAGCTGTGCGCGACCAGCAGCGCGGCGATCGTCACGTGCAGGTCCTTCATCCTGGCCTCACCGCCGGTGACCGAGGTGAACGCCCGGTCCGCGCCGGTCCACGAGAACACCTCCAGCAACGCCTCCGGCAGGTCGACCCGGGGCAGCATCGCCTCCACCGCCTTCCGCAGCTCGCTCAGCGAGGCGGGTTCGGGCTCCGGCTCCAGGGCGGCGAAGTGCAGCCGACCGGCCTCGTCGAACACGATCTGGGAGTTCGCCGGCACCCGTGCGGCGCGGTAGGTGCCGTCCAGCAGCGCGGCCCGCGCCGCCAGGTGCTCGCCCGCCTCGGCGGGCAGGTTCAGGGAAGCCAGCACGGTCGGCCGGGTCTGCTCCCACGCTTCCCCGTCCAGCAGCTTCGCCCGCGGGTCGCCCCACTTGGAGGAGTTCTTCGCGAACACCTCGCGCCGGCGCAGCATCCGGTGGAACTGCTCCAGCACGCAGAACGCGTACGCCGTCCAGTCGACCGTGCCCGGCTCCAGGTGCGGCGCGGACAGCACCAAGCGCCGCCAGGAGCCGGTGAGCAGACCGGTGTCGATCTCGGCAGGGCCGACCTTCTTGCGGCCCATCAGATCGGGCAGCGATTTCAGCGCCTTGAGGACAGGCAGTCCCTCCGGGGTCGCGCCGAAGTCGACCACCGTCACCAGCAGCTTCAAGAACGGCCGCACGGTGCCGAACCGAGTGATCAGCTGGACCCTCCAGGCTTCGTCCGCGTCCGAGTCGAGCGGCGGCGTCAGCTCGAACAGCGCGGTGATCGCGGCGGCCAACTCGTGCCGGGGCACCACCTGCTCGATCTCCGCCCACATCGCCGCCAGACTCTCCACCCTCGGCGGGGCGATCTCCCCGGTGTCGGTGTCGACCCGCTCGGACGTCGTGTCGAACACGACCTGGAAGGCCACAGCCAGCTTCGCCGACGCGCGCTCCACCCGCGGCAGCGTCTTCAGCTTCTCCTTCGCGCTCTCCCGCTCCGCCCTGGCCAGCAGTTTCGTCGCAATCAGTACTTCCAGCAGGTCCAGGGCGTCATCGACAGTCCGGGTCGTCAGGTGGACCGCGGTGGCCAGCAGGGTGGCCAGGCGCCGGGAGTCGCCGTGCCGCTTCAGCAGTGACGCCTTGCCGTCGATGCCGTACCGCGACAGCTCCGCCAGCCGGCGCGGCGGTATCGCGGACACGTCGACCTCGCCCATCCCGAAGGCCGCGACCTCCTCGGCCCGCTCCAGCGCCCACTTCATCTGCGGCCCGGAGATCCGCACCGGCCCGCGGCGCAGCCGGTCCAGCTCCGACACCCGTGCCCCTGGCTCCACCGTCAACAGCGAGTCCAGCACCGCCCGCTGGCCGGTACTCAACAGACCGTGGAGTGTGTCCCACAACCGCTGGTTCGCCGACTCCCGCACCGAGGCCACCAGCCGCGCAGCGTGGTCACACCCGGCAGCAGCACCCGCCGCTCCCGCAGCCACCCCACCGCCGCGTCGAACAACGCCTTCGGCCCCTCCCCGGTCGTCCAGGCCCGCGCATACACCCACGCCCGCAACTCCGCCTCGGCCCCGGAAAACTCCGTGTACTGAAGGACCCGCCGCAGCTCACGGACGTGGTCGAGCCGGGTGTTCTCCCGCTCACCGTAGGTCTTCAGCACCGACGCGTCCGCGATCCCGAGCTGCCCGGCCAGGTAGTCGACCACCTCCGTCGGCACGTCGGTCAGGTCGTCGGGGAACACCCCGAGATACCTCGCGGTCGTCAGCTGGGCCGCGAATCCCAGCCGGTTGTGGGACCGCCGCTTGGACTCGATCAACGCCCGGTCCGCGTCGTCCAGGAAGAAGAACCGCTCCAACTCCGTACGGGACGGCGTCCCGTCGTACGCCGCGTACCGCGCGGCCTGCTCATCCGTCAGAAACTCGACCGGCATCCCGGCCCTCCAGACAGTCAGTGATCAACATGACTGCCGAAGAGTCCGCCTTGAAGAACCCCAGGTCAAAGCCCTCCCGAGGGCGAGGAAGGCTTAGCGCCGGTTTTCGTTCCGATGTTCCTCAGCCCCCGGGTCGAGGGTGGTGAGGCGGGTGTGGCGGGTTTCGGGGAGTTGGCCTTTGCGGGCCAGGCCGCGTTGGTCGACGAGGAACTGGCCGCCGGGGCGTGGGCGGGGATGGCGGGGTGGCCGTGTTCGGTGTGGAAGGCCTCGGCCAGGGTCATGTTGCCTTCGAAGGCGGCTTCGTTCTCGTCCCAGATCATGCCGAGCTCGTCGAGTTCAGCAGTCCAGTCCGCAGTCAGGGTGCCTCGGCGGTGGGCGGTGCGCTGGCCGGCGATGAATGCTCCCAGGCGGTAGCCGTAGGCGTCGGTGTAGTCGACCGGGACCTTCAGATGGCCGTGTTCGGCGTGATAGCGGACGGCGGCGGCCAGGCCGGCGCCGCGGGGGACGGAAAGCACCGCGTCGGCCGATGGCCAGGCCAGCAGGTCCATCGCTCGGGCGATCGTGCCGGGGTCGAGGGTGAAGTCGAAACGGAACCGGCGTGTGAGAAGGCGGTGGGTGTCGCTGTCCAGTCGGTGTGCGGTGGTCCTGCGCGGGGCGCGGGCGGCGATGGTCTGGTCGTGATGGCGCAGCGCTGCGGTGATCAGCCAGAGGGCTTCGTAGGGGGTGTCGAGGAGGTCGGTGGGGTCGGCGTCGGGTGGGATGTAGGCGGGGATGACCAGGCTCGCGGTCTTCACGTCGAGGGTGGGGGGTTTGCGCAGGGCGCGGCCCAGGGCCTGGACGATCCGGCGCACGCTTTCGGTGCGGGAGGCGAAGACGATGGCGTCGACGGCCGGCAAGTCGATGCCCTCGGACAGTACTTGGGCGTTGGTGATCACGGCGCGGTCGGCGTTCGCGAACTGGTCGAGGAGTTGCGTGCGCTGGTCGGGGGTGTGGTTGCCGTTGATCGAGGAGACGGACAGGGTGCTGGCCCAGGAGGGGCGCTGGTCGGGTGGGAGGGTGCGCAGGGTGTGGGGGAACTGGCGGGCGAAGTCTTCTGCGTCGGCGACCTGCTGGAAGTAGACGATCACATGCTTGAGGTCATGCTCGGTCATCACTTTGAGGACTGCCAGGTGCAGGGCGGTCGTCCGGCGCACGGTCGGGGCGAAACCGGTGTGCGCGTGGTCGGGGTCGGTCAGGACCGTGCGCAGGTCGGTAAGCATCGTTCCCGGTAGCTCGCTCTTGTTCCATGTGCTCTTGAGGCGGAAGCGGGCATTGGCCAGCCGCTCAAAGATGATCAAGCTTTCCGGCTGGCTGGCCAGCAGATAGCGGCCATGTTCCAGAAAGTGGGCGCTGCTGGGGCCGTAGTCGTCATAGTTCCGCTGGATGCGCTCACGGAAGCGTTCAGTGAACTCGGCCAGCTGCTCGCTATAGGTAGCGTCATCGTCGATGGTCTGGGACAGGACGCCGATGACGTCCTGCGACAGGTCGCGGCTGGACGGGTGGTCAGTGAACGTGCGATAGACCTGCTCGGCGACTTCGAGGAGCCGGTTGCTGCGAGCGAGCAGGCCGGGGTAGCCGGACTCGTACACCCTCGCCGGCAGCCCGGGCGGGGCCGCCGGCGGTGGGCTGTGGGGCGGGAGCGGTGGAGGGACCGGGCTCAACCCTTCGCGGGCTCCGGCGTGGCTGCTCGCGCGGCCAGCTCCCGTACCGCACGGACCAGGGCCACGTTGTCCGGGGCGTCGGTTCCGTCCGGGAGGTCGGCACCGTCCTCGAAACCGATCCGGGCCTCGTGGCCGTCCTCGATCGCCGCCCGCACCAGCGGCCAGACCGTGGCGCCCTCGCCGTGGTACAGGATCGGGCAGGTCACCCCGGCCGCGAGGATGCGCCCGGCCATCGCCCGCGCCGACGCCACCGCCTCCTCCGGGTCCTCCTCCACCGGCTCGATCAGAATGCGCACATTGCGGTGCAGGGTCGGTGAGGCGAGGAGCGCCGGGACATCGTCCATCGTCCACACCGCGCTCTCCAGCACCATGCCCCGCTCCACCACCAACTCGGCGGTCTCGGCGGCGCCCTCCTCGCAGAAGGCGACCGACGCGAAGTCGGGCAGCACGTCCCACGCCTTGACCAGCTCGTACCGCTCCTCGGGACCGTCGCAGGTCCACAGGCCGGTGGTGGTGCCGACCACCGCGCCGGGCGCGGTGACCCGGATGGCGTTCAGCACCTCGGCGAGTGCGTCGGGGTGGATGGTCTGCCCGCCGTCCGGGGTGCGGACATGGAAGTGGACGACGTTCGCACCGGCGGCGAGCACCGCCAGGGTGTCGGCGGCGATCTCCTCGGCAGTGACCGGGACGGCGGGGTGCTCGGCCTGGGAGCGCCCGCCGTTGACGGCGGCTTTCAAAAACACGGTGGTCCCTAAGAATGTGAGGCGGTCCGGGAGGACCGGGTATGGCTGACGGTGGTCTGCTGTTGATGGCTCGAAAGGAATGGCCGCCCGGTCCTCCGGGACGCTCCGACCACTGATTGAGAACTGCGGTCATCGCTGGTTAGGGACCTGTCGGCGGGGTGTTCTTCGGGCCACGACGGTGTGGGTCTCGGTGGAACGGAGCGACGAACTTGAGCACGCGGCAGGCGCGGATATGGGTCGGCATCGATGCCGGCAAGGGACATCACTGGGCGGTGGCCCTCGACGCCGATGGTGAGACGCTGTTCTCCACGAAGGTGATCAACGACGAGGCCCAGATCCTCACGCTCATCGAGACCGCCCGCGAGCGGGCCGAAGAGGTGCGGTGGGCAGTGGACATCTCCGGCCGGGCATCGGCCCTGCTGCTGGCCTTGCTGGTCGCCCACGGACAGCACGTGGTCTATGTGCCCGGACGCACGGTCAACCGCATGTCCGGCGCCTACCGCGGCGAGGGCAAGACCGACGCCAGGGACGCCCGCGTCATCGCCGACCAGGCCCGCATGCGCCCGAAGGGCTTCGCCCCGCTGGACACGCCCCCGGAGCTGGTCACCACACTGCGGGTCCTGACCAACTACCGCGCCGACCTCATTGCCGACCGGGTCCGGCTGATCAACCGGCTCCGCGACCTGCTGGTGGGTATCTGTCCTGCCCTGGAACGGGCCTTCGACTACTCCGCGGCCAAGGGCCCGGTGACCATGCTGACCGAGTACCAGACCCCGGCCGCCCTGCGGCGGATCGGTGTCAAGCGGCTGACGACCTGGCTGGAACGCCGCAAGATCCGCAGCGCTGCCGCCGTCGCCACGAAGGCGGTGGAGGCCGCCCAGTCGCAGATGACCGCGCTGCCTGGCGAGAAGCGGGCCGCAAAGCTGGGCTGCGACCTCGCTCACCAGCTCCTGGCCCTGGACGAGCGGATCAAAGACAACGACCGGGAGATCCGTGAGACCTTCCGCACCGACGACCGTGCCGAGATCATCGAGTCCATGCCCGGGATGGGCCCCATCCTCGGCGCCGCCATCGTCGGTGACTTGTCGGGATACCGCGACGCCGGCCGCCTTGCCTCGCACGCCGGGCTGGCCCCGGTCGCCCATGACTCCGGCCGCCGCAGCGGCAACTACCACCGACCCAAGCGCTACAACCGGCGTCTGAGGCACGTCTTCTACCTGGCCGCCCAGACGGCCATGATGCGGCCGGGCCCGTCCCGCGACTACTACCTCAGAAAGCGATCCGAAGGGCTGCCGCACACCCAGGCCCTGCTTGCTCTCGCCCGCCGCAGGATTGACGTGCTGTGGGCCATGTTGCGTGACGGGAAGCTGTTCACCTCCGCTCCGCCGGTCACGCAGGCGGCTTGACACGATCATTGAGATTCCTTTCGGGTGGTACGGGTGGCTGGGGAGCGGGCCGGTTCAGCCGGAGGCGCTCAGCCGCCGGAGCGTTTCGGTGGCGCCGGTGAGCGAGCCCAGCGGCTTGCCCTCCCACAACTCGGCCACCAACGCGGGCTCCTCCGCGTCGTCCTCGATCGCCTCGTCCAGGACGGCGGCGAGCCGCTCGGCCGGGGCGGTAATCAGTCCGTTGGCATCGCCCAGCACCAGGTCACCGGCGTGCACCGGGACCCCGCCGCAGACGACGGGGGCGCAGAGCGCGCCGTCCGCCAGCCCGTGCAGCTTGGTGGTGAGCGGGGTGCGGCCGTACGCGTACACCGGCAGGCCGAGCTTGCGCAGGGCGTCGATATCGGTGCAGAGGCCGTCCACCACCGCGCCGGCCGCGCCGCGCGAGGCGAGTGCGTTCACCAGCACCTCCCCGAGCGGGGCGTGGCGCCGGTCGCCGCCGGTGTCGACGACGAGCACATCGCCCGGTCCGACGAGCCCGGCCGCGTGGTGGAGCACGGTGGAGTCGGTGGCGGTGGTCCGTACCGTCACGGCCCGGCCGACCAGCTTTCCCTCCCCCGCCTGCCGCTGGAGCGCGGGGTCGCAGAAACCTTCCTCCAGGTAGTGGCCGAGGGTGGGGAAGTCCACCGTCCGCAGCCGTTCGGCGAGGGCGGTGTCGAGCGGGGCGGGCAGTTCACGAAGGTCGAGCGGCATGGGAGCGGGTCACCTCGGTCCGATGATGATGCGGCGGTTGCGGAGAACGGGAAGCACCGTGCGGGCCCGGTCGATCCGGTCCTTGTCGGCGTCGGTGACGAGCAGCGAGCGCTCCTCCTCGCCGAGCGCGGCACGCACCACGCCCAGCGGGTCCACCGCCATCGACATGCCGATGCAGTCGGGGGTGGTCAGCGAGGCGGCCACCACCCAGCAGGTGTTCTCGATCGCCCGGGTGCGCAGCAGGGTCTGCCAGTGGTCCTCCTTCAGCGGCCCCTTCACCCAGGCCGCCGAGACCGCCAGCAGATCCGCGCCCATCTCCACCAGGGAGCGGGTGAACTCGGGGAAGCGGATGTCGTAGCAGTTGACCAGGCCGACGTTGAAGTCGCCGATGCGGACCACGACCGGACCGGTGTCACCGCGCTGGATGCGCCGCGACTCCTTGTAGCTGAAGGCGTCGTAGAGGTGCATCTTGCGGTAGAGCCCGAGGACCTCGCCGCTCGCGTCCACGGCGGCCATGGTGTTGTACGGGAGCGCCGTACCGCTGTCCTCGTACCCCGCCGCGATGATTGCGACGCCATGGGTCCGGGCGGTCCGGGAGAGCCCTTCGAGGAAGTCGTCCCAGTGGGCGAGGGCGAGTTCCGCGAGCGGCGCGTCGGTCTCGTCGGAGAAGTCCGAGGGGACCATGGCCTCCTCGGGGAAGACGACGATTTCGGCACCCGCCGCGGCCGCCTCGGCAGTCATCTCCTCGATGACCGCGAGGTTGGCCGCCGCGTCTGCGGTGGGGGCGAACTGTGCTGCGGCGACCTTCACGGCCGTATCTCCTTGGTGCGGTGGGTCGGGGAACCACTGGGGCGGGCCGGGGTGCGGGGCGCACCGCGGCGCGGGGTGCGCGGCCGGTCCTGGTCGGTGCCCGCGGACCGGCCGGGCGGGGCGGCGGTCATTCGGCGAGCAGCCGGGACCGGTCGGGGTCCCAGCCGGCCCGGACCACCGCGCCAGCGGTGAGACCGCTGTGGTCGGCGCCGCGGGACTCGGCGACCAGCTCCGTACCGTCGGCGAGGGTGAGGTGGTAGCGGGTGGCGCTGCCCAGGTAGACGATCTGCTGGAGGGTGCCCTCCAGCAGGGCCCCGCCGGGGACGGGCTCGCCCGAGGCGTTCGAGAGCCGGACGTTCTCCGGGCGTACCGCGAGATGGACCTCGGTGCCGCCGGCAGGGGAATGGTCCCGGGGTACGGGGACCGCGCCCAGGCCGGGTACGGCCAGCATCCCGCCGTCGAGCTGTCCGGTGAGGAAGTTGGAGGTGCCGATGAAGTCGGCCACGAACCGGGTCGCGGGCCGCTCGTAGATCGCCTCCGGGGTGTCCACCTGGAGCACCCGGCCGCCGTCCATGACCGCGATGCGGTCGGACATGGTCAGCGCTTCCTCCTGGTCGTGGGTGACGGTCACAAAGGTCACCCCGACCTCCCGCTGGATCTTCTTGAGCTCCAGTTGCATCTCGGCCCGCAGCTTCTGGTCGAGCGCGCCGAGCGGCTCGTCGAGCAGGAGCAGCGAGGGCCGGCCGATCAGCGCCCGGGCGATGGCGACCCGCTGCCGCTGGCCGCCGGACAGCTGGGCGATCGACCGTTCGCCGTACCCCTCCAGCCGGACCAGCGCGAGCGCCTCGGCCACCGCCCGCCCTATCTCCGCCTTGGGGCGCAGCCTGCGCACCTTCAGTTCAAAGGCGACGTTCTCCGCCACCGACAGGTGGGGGAAGAGGGCGTAGCTCTGGAAGAGCATGTTCAGGTCCCGCTTGTGCGGCGGCACGCTGTTGGCGGGGACGCCGCCCAGCTCCACGCTGCCCTCGGTGGGCGTCTCGAAGCCGGTGATCATCCGCATCAGGGTCGTCTTGCCGCAGCCGGAGGGCCCGAGGATGGAGAAGAACTCGTTGCGCCGGATGTCGAGGGTGACGTCCCGTACCGCCCGGGTGCCGCCGAAGGACTTGCCGACCCCGGTGAGGCGTACTGCGGGCGCCCCGGTTCCCGGGGGTGCCGCCGCGAGGGCGATCTTCGTGTCAGCGCTCATGTCGTCAGGACGCCTTCACCTTGGTCCAGCCCTGCTGGAAGTGTTGCATCGCGGTGCCCGGGTCGAGCAGGAAGTCCGCCTTCTCGATCGCTGCGTCGGAGGCGTAGACGGCCGGGTTCTCCAGCGCCTTCTTGTCCTTGATGTGCTCCCGCGCCTTGGCGTTGGCGCTGGCGCTGCCGCCGTCGTCGGTGGCCATGGCCGCGATCTCGGGGCGGAGCAGGAAGTTGATGAAGGCGTAGGCGGAGTCGGTGTTCTTGGCGCCCTTGGGGATGGAGAGGCCGTCGGTCCAGATCGAGCCGCCCTCCTCGGGGAGCACGTAGTGGACGTTCGGGTTGGCGGCGACGACCTTGGCCATCGCGGTGCCGCTCCACGCCTGGGCGGCGCACGCCTGGCCGGTGGACAGGAGCTGCGGGTAGTTGGTGGAGTTGTAGCCGGCGAGCATCTTCTTCTGCTTCGTCAGTGCCTCGGTGGCGGCCTTGATCTCGCCCTCGTCGGTGCTGGTGGCGCGGGAGCCGGTCACCTGGAGACCGGCGATGTACGCCGCCAGCATGTTGTCCAGCATGTAGACCTTGCCTTTGTACTTCTCGTCGAAGAGCGTCTTCCAGCTCTTCGCCTCCGGGACGCACTTGTCGTTGTACGCGAAGCCGGTGGTGCCCCAGATCCACGGCACCGAGTACTTGTTGCCCGGGTCGTACGACGGGTCGCGGAACTTGTCCGCCAGGTTGTCCAGGCCCTTGATGCGCGCGTGGTCGAGCGGCTGGATCAGCTTCTGTCCGATGAGCTGCTGCACGCTGTACTGGCTGGGCTCCACGAGGTCGTAGCCGGCCGAGCCCGAGCTGAGCTTGGCGGTCATGGTCTCGTTGCTGTCGAAGGTGTCGAGGGTGACCTTGATCCCGGTCTCCTGCTCGAACTTCTTCACCACGGTCTCGGGGATCTCCCCGGCCCAGGCGTAGATGTTCAGCTTCTTGCCGCCGCCCCCGGACGCGGAGTCCGAGCCGGAGCCGCCGCAGCCGGTGGCGACGAGGGCGGTGCCGGTGGCGGCGGAGACTGCCAGCGCTGCTCTGAAGACACTTCTGGTGCGCATGAGGGTGGTGCCTTTCGTGCGTGACGGAAGAACCGGGGGAAGGGAGGAAGGGGAGGGAGAGGGCCGTACGGGGAAGGGGGGCCGGTCCGTGCCGGCGGGGGGTCAGGAGCGGTCGCCGCCCAGCAGGACCCGGCGCATCTGCCGCAGCCCCACACCGAGGATGATCAGCAGGGTGAAGAGCACCAGCAGGGTGCCCAGCGCGTTGATCTCGGGGGTCAGTCCGCCCTTGAGCATCGAGTACACCCGTAGGGGGAGCGTGGTGCTGCCGATGCCGTTGGTGAAGGTCGACATCACGATGTTGCCGAAGGAGATGGTGAAGCTCAGCAGCCAGGCGGCGAGTAGCGGCTGCCGCAGCAGCGGCAGCGTCACCCGGCGGAACGCCTGCCAGGGGTTGCAGCCGAGGTCGGTCGCCGCCTCCTCCAGCGAGGAGTCGAGCGCGTTGTAGGCGCCCAGCACGATCAGCGCCGCGTACGGCAGGGTCACCACCAGGTGCCCCAGGACCAGGGTCGTCATCCCGAGGTCCGCGGTCATCGCGCCGAAGACCGACAGCAGCGCCACACCCTGCACGATCTCCGGAATGATCAGCGGCAGGAACAGCCCGGCGGAGAAGAGCGCCTTGCCCCGCGACCGCAGCCGGGCCATGCCCATCGCGGCGAGCAGGCCGCAGAGTGTGGCGAGGGTGGCCGAGATCACGGCGGTCTCGGTGCTCACCCGCAGCGCGGCGAGGAGTTCGGTGTTCTCCGCCAGCTTCCCGTACCAGCGGGTGCTGAATCCGTCCCACTTGTAGGTGACCTCGGAGTCGTTGAAGGAGAGCACCACGACGACGATGATCGGGATGTAGAGGAAGGCGATGATCCCCCGGGCGAGCCAGGCGGTGACGGTGTCGAGTGCGTGCTTCATGCCGACTTCCTCCTCAGCCGCCGGGCGGCCAGTCCGAACACCGCCATCGAGGCGACCATCAGGAGCAGCAGCACCACGGAGGCCGCCGCGCCCATCGGCTGGTTGCGGAACTCGGTGTAGAGGGTCACGATCAGGTTGCCGACGAGCTGGTCCCGTCCGCCGCCGAGCAGCACCGGGATCACGAACACTCCGAGGGTGGGGATGAAGGTGAGCAGCGCCGCGGCGAGCATCCCGGGCCGGGCGATCGGCAGCAGTACCCGGGTGTGCACCCGCCACCAGCCGCAGCCCAGGTCCCGGGCGGCCTCGCCGAGCGAGCCGCCCACACCGCGCAGCGACGCGTAGATCGGGAAGATCGCGGTCGGCAAGAAGGCGTAGACCAGACCGATGAACGAGGCTCCCTGGCTCGGTATCCACTGGGTGGCGCCGTCGGTGAGCCCGATCGCGTCGGTGAGGCTGTTCACCGGGCCGCCGGGGCTCAGGAGATTGATCCAGGCGAAGGTGCGGACCAGGAAGTCGGTCCAGAACGGCACGATGATCAGCAGGAGCATCAGCATCTGCCGCTGCGGGGAGCGCCCGGCCAGGTAGTACGAGACCACATAGCCGAGCAGCAGGCAGACGGCGGTGTTGAGGGCCGCCATGCCGAGGCTGTAGCCGAAGACCTTGAGATAGACCGGGTCCATCAGGTCCTGGTAGTTGGCGAGGGTGAAGCCGCCCCGGATGCCGCCGTAGGAGTCTGCGGAGGCGAAGCTGTTCCGCACCACCAGCAGCAGCGGCACCAGCACCAGGCCGAGGACAGTGATCCCGGCCGGGGCCAGGAGCAGGGTCGTCGTCACGGCCCGCCGGGCGCGCGGCTCCTTGCCGGGACCGGCCTGGCCCGCCCCCGGCCGCGCGGAGGGCGCGGCGGTGGTGGCCGTGACCGTCACCGGGAGGTCCGCCGGCACATTCGGCCGGGGGGAGGGGTGGTGTGCATGCGCTGATCTCCTTGTCCGGGGGCGGATTCCGGTCCGGCCACCCGCGGGCGGGTGCCGGGCTCCGCAGGGAGTGCGGGAGCCGGCCAGCGGGGGCGGGGTCCGTCCGGGGGCCGCAGGGACACCGCCGGAGGGAACCGAGGTTTCGGATGGACAAAGCTTCGGCGAACGGGCGGGGGCCCGAAAGATGAAACCGGAGCGAATCCCGTGGAAAGCGCGGCCGATTTCCACGCATCTCGTAGCCGCGGCCCGGTGTGACGGACGCCGTTGACTGTCAGCAAGGCCCGGGCATGATGGTGCTGACATGCGGAAACGTCCACGCGGGCGGGGCCGCCCCCGCGGAACGTTCCGGAGGTGCCCGGTGATCGACGACCTCGACCGGCAGATCATCGACCAGCTCAGGGTCGACGGCCGCCGCTCCTTCGCGGAGATCGGCCGTACGGTCGGCCTCTCCGAAGCCGCCGTGCGCGCCCGCTACCAGCGGCTCCAGCGCAAGGGCGTGCTCCAGGTCGTTGGCATGACCGACGCGGTGCGGATGGGCGAGATGGAGGTCCACCTCGCGGTACGGGTCCACCACATCCCGGTCTCACTGGTCGCCCGGGAACTCTCCCGGATGCCCGAGGTGCGGTACGTCGCCTCCTGCGTCGGCCCCTACGACCTGATCGTGGACGTGCGCTGCCGGGACCTCGAACACCTCGCGGAGCTGCTCACCGAACGCGTCCGCCGGGTCAACGGCGTCGCCCACGCGGAGGCCCTGACCGTGCTGGAGGTCATCAAGGACTCCTACCTCTGGGCCGGGTTCAGGGAGGTCCCGGTGCGGCCGGGGGAGCGGATCATCCCGGGCTGACCGGTGGCGCCTCGACGGGGCGCCACCGGTCCCGCCGGGGGCGCGCTCCGCTACTCCTCCGCGACGCCCTGGCCCACCGAACTGGCCAGTCCGCTCCAGGTGTAGTCCTTGAACAGCTCCAGCAGCAGGAGCACCTGCACCCGGGAGACCCCGGGCAGCATCCGGATGTCGTCCAGCAACTGGACGAGCTGCGCCTGGTCCCGGCAGGTGCCCTCCAGGAAGATGTCCTGGCTGCCGGCGCAGAGCGCCACATGGTTGATCATCGGCATTCCGGAGAGTGTCTTGGCCACGGCCTTCGGGGTCAAATCCCGGACACGGATCATCAGCCGCACGGACTGGTGCCCCAGCTGCAGCGGGTCGCAGAGCGCCACGATCCGCAGTACCCCGCTCTCCTGGAGCCGGGCCACCCGCTGCCGCACGGTCGTCTCGGAAACCCCCAGGTCGCGGGCGAGAGAGGTATAGGGGGTCCGCCCGTCGCGGGTGAGCGCGCGCATGATCCTGTGGTCCGTGTCGTCCAGCACGCGCCCACCATTTCACTCATATGGCAGCATTACGCCCCAATGTGATGCCCGTCACAAAACGGGCCGGAACGATGTCGCCCGGGGCCACCGGGCACCGGATCACACTCGTGATCCGGTCGGGCGGTGAGGTTCCCCCGGCATGCGGGAGGTGCTGATCAGCTGGTCAGGGCGGTTGACGGCGTTTCATGTTCGTTCGTAGCGAGCAGCCTGCAGGGGTTGATCCGGCCGCACACCCCTTGGACGACAGGATCAGCGACCAGACGGAGGTCGACATCGCATTCGCCGCCTTCTACCAGTCGACGACTCCGCAACTGGTTGGCTTCTCGCTGAACCAGGGCACAGGCTTCATAAGCGCCGAGGACATCGTGCACGATGTCACGGGAGACGTCCACCAGTAGGCCCGTTCCTTCACTGATCGGCTCAGCGAAGCCATGGACCTGGTGGGGCGTCCCCCGGAGTGTGGACACAGGGGCTCATGCTGCGGTGAGTGTATCTGCTCGTAGGTGCTGTTGTTCGAATTCGGCTGGTGAGAGGTAGTTGAGGGCACTGTGGCGTCTGCGGGCGTTGTAGTAGGCGAGCCACTGGAAGATCTCCAGACTCGCCTGACGCACCGTCGAGAACAGCCTCTGGTGCATCGTCTTCCTCTTGAGGCCCTGCCAGAAACTCTCCGCGAGGGCGTTGTCGTAACTCGAACCGACCCGGCCCATGCTCCGGCGGATCCCGAAACCGTCGCAGACTTGCGCGAATGCGTCCGAGGTGTATTGCGTGCCCCTGTCCGCGTGGAAGATCACCCCGCCGACGCTGCCGCCGCGGCTCGCCACGGCCATCTTCAGGGCGTCGATGACCAGGTCGGCCCGCATGTGGGTGGCCATCGAGTAGCCGAGCACCCGGCGCGAGCAGATGTCCAGGACGCAGGCCAGATACAGCCACGTGCCTCCCACCGGCACGTATGTGATGTCGCCGCACCACTTCTCATTCAACTGCCGGCGGAGAAGTCACGTCGGACGAGGTCCGGGGCCGGTGGTGCGAGCCGGTCGGGGACCGTGGTGCGCTTGCGGCGCCGCAGGTGGCGGCCCTCGATCCCGTGCTTGCGCATCAGGCGCTCGACGCGTTTGCGGTTGACGGTGTGTCCGAAGCCCCGGCATGGAAGCAGGAGACGGGGACGTCGATGGTGCGCGGGTTACTGGGTGGCGGTACGCGGCCTGCCCTACCCGTCCACCAGTGCGCCGGTTCTACAGCCACAGGACGGCAGGGGCGCGCCGGTGACGGCAGCAACCGACCGGCCTGCTGATCAATGAGCCCGTGACCGTGGCGGCGCGGCTGGGCCGCTGGCCGACTGCCCCAATGCGCACGTCCACGGCGTACTGATGTTCACCAGCGGCTTCGATTCAGCCGTGAGTGTCGCGCAGGGCGTTGATGACGATGTGGACGGGACGTCCTTCGCGGAGCAGTTGGTCGGCGGTCTTGCCGTTGATGACGCCGATGAGCAGCTTCGAGGTTCCCGCACCGGACGGCGTCCTGCGGGCACGGCCACTGGCCGGGATTCCCCTGCCGGACGGCGCCCCTGCCGCCGCTGTCCGGCCGTGCCCCGGGCGCGCGGGGCGGTGCCTGCCTGCTGCGTGCGCGTCCGGCCAGCCGGCGTCCGGCGGTGCGCGGGTCAGTGGCGGACCCGGGAGAGCAGCGATTCCCACGCATCGGCGACGCCTTCTCCCTGATCGAACTTGGTGTCGAGGCAGTACAGATCGTCGGTGTACTGCTCCGCCCACAGCACGCATCCTGCTGCTTCCAGGAGGGCGGTGTCTGTCTCTGCGGGGGCCGTTCTGGCGGGGAAGACGAGGAAGTCGCCGGGGGCCGCGCGGGAGGCCGCGGAGGAGATCACGCAGGCTGCGGTGGCGGGGTCGTTCCAGGGAGCCGACAGCGTGAGCTGGTCGAAGACGAGCACATGGCGCGATCCCCATTCCCTCAGCCCCACCTCTTGATCGCTCAGCAGCTGGTCGGCGACCACGGCGCACAGGCCTCCCTGTGCGGAGAACCGGGAGCGGAGGTCGGCCAGATGCTCGTTTCCCTCGAAAAGGATCTCCTGCCCGTCGGTGGCTACCCAGTGCGCGTCGGGCGTGCCGTCCATGAGGGAGCACCCCTCGTTCCACGTGTCCGTCCCTTCGGGCGGTCCCCCGTACAGTCCGCGGACGGCCCGGAGACTGCCCACAGGAGTTTCCCCGGCCTGTATCCGCACCTGCCAGATGTCCAGCGCGGGAGAGTCCACAAGCGCGGCGGTGTACTCGACATGCAGCCTCAGAGCGGAGGGGTCGCCGTTGGGCGGGAGAGCGCGCTGAGCGGCCATAGGAGGCTCCTTGTCACGGTGACTTGTCCGTCGGATTCGAGGCCCGAGACCAGGACGGGCCCAGTCTCCGGGAGCCTGACCTGACCCGTCTGTCTCGACGGGCGGGCTGCCGGCCGCCCCGCCGCGCGGGCTAGCGGGCGGCGGGCGGGAGTTCAGGACAGGTGGTAGGCGATCTCCCTCACCCGGAGCGGGGCGCCGGCCGGGCCCTGGATGTACGGGCCGGGCCAGCGGATCTTGTGGCGGCCGAGGCTGGGGTACCACTGGTTGACCTTGTGCATCTTCACGGGCCACCGGTGGGTGTAGTGGCGCGCGGAGGACGCGGCATCTGTCCCTGGGTGACGCTCGGTGGGCCGGCGCAGGTCGACGAGACGGATGCCCGTGGAGCCCTCGCAGGACGCGGCGTTGCCGGAGGACGGCTGGTGGCGCGGGTCCGGGGCCGCTGTGACGGTGACGCCTTGTGCGGCGAGCCGCCAGAACGCGAAGAGGTACCGTTCACAGAAGTCGTTGTGTGGGTCGGCGACCGGCTCGCCGTTCCACTGTGCTGTCTCCGGCGCCCAGAGGGCGTCGTCGGCGCGGAGGAGGTCTGCGACGTCTCTGTGCAGCATGTGCCGCGCGCGGATGTGCTCGATCGCTTCCGTGTGCGCGGAGGTGCTCCTGGTGGAAGCGTCCGCACGCATGCCGTTGGTGCCTGCGGGGAACCACGGGGGCGCCGGGTAGCCGTCGGCCTGCGCTTCGGCCAGGAACTCCTTCCAATCGGGTGTCTGGATGGGGCCGTCGGGGCGGAGCATCGCGCTGACCCCGACCGCGGCGTACTCCTGACCGGCGGAGCCGTAGATCGTGCTGTGTCTCCAGCCGAGCACGCTGAGATCGCCCGCAGCGCCGTTGTGGCGGTTCAGGACGACCGGCTCGGGCATGACGACGAGCGCGGCCCGCAGGGGGATGTCGGTGTCCCGGTCGAGGGTAAGCAGGTCGTCGGCGTCCAGGGTCAGCGCGGCTGCGATGACGGCCGGGGAGATCACGCAGATCTCGCCGTCGCGGAGCAGTGCGAGCTGCTGTTCGCGTTCGAAGACGGCGTAGTCGGCGATGAACTGGGTGTCGTGCGGCCAGGGACGCGGGAATCCGGCTTCGCCCATCATCCAGGCAGCCGTCTCGTGCCAGGCCTGCGGGGCGCCAGTCCCAGACGGATGTGCTGCCACATGGCCTCCTGGAACACCCGCTCGGTGGCCCCGGCGAAGTAGGCGGCCGCGTAGGGGTTGTCCTCCAGGAGCCGGATGGTGGCCTTCCGGTCGCGAAAGGCGTCGCGCGCTGCGACAGCGGGATCCCATCCCCGGGCGTCCTTGCGCCTGCGTTCCTTCTTGCTCCTGCTCGCCTTGCCCATCGTCCACCCGCCCTAGAGGTCTGCCGCAGCTGACGCCCGCCGATACCGAACGCCGGGAAGCGTGCCACGGCGGCATGAGGCAGGACTGGCGTGCGCGTCGCCGTTCCGCCTGGCGGGACGACAGCCGGATGCTGCGAGCTGGCGCTCCCGGCCTGCGGGACCATGCTCCCGGCAGACACCCGGCGCACGGATGGAGCAGCTGTCCCGAAGACGGGCCAAGGGCCGGGTACCGAGGCGGGAACAGCGAATGCCGTCTCCTGCCCGGCAGGCCCAGCGGTGCCTCGGCGAGTTGCGATCTTGGAGGACCCGCACAGGCGGAGGCGTAAGCGGGCCGCCCGTCCCCGCCGGTTGTCCGCTGCGGGCAGGGGCGGGGCGTGGGGACGGCGTACCGGGACGAGGGCACCTGCTCACTTCACCGCAGCCGTACGGCTTGTGAAGCCGTGTCGCCTGCACTGTTCAGAGCTCTGCCGTGGTGCTGTCCGGCGGGGCGCCCGTGTCTGGCCTGCCGCCAGTTCTGGTGGCCGCGTTCGGCAGCGGCCGCGGCCTGCCGGAACACGTAGCACTGTTCGGCCTGGGCATTGTGGGGTGCTGAGAAGTCCATCTCCTGCAGCACCGGGTCGCAGCGCGGCTCGGCGGTGCGCCAGCGGTGTCGGGCGTCGGGGTGCGTCGTCTTGCACAGTGCCTCGGTGTAGGCGGTCAGGCGTTCGACCGAGCAGGCGAAGCGGCCGGCGGTCAGGGCCTGGCGCGCCTTGGGGTTCGCGCCGGGGTCCGGGACTCCGCGATCACCTGTGGCTCGGCTCCGGCATCTATGACGACGGCCAAGGTGCTGGGCGCGAGCGGGTCGACGCGCTCGCTGATTCCTTCGTCGACACGCTCGCACGCGGTGCGGCAGTGCCGTCCGGCGCCCTGATCCGGTTCGGTTCCGAGGAGGACGACTCGGGATGGGTGCTGTCGCCTCTGGGGTAGCGACAGCACCGGTCCGGGCGCCCGCCCCACCCCCTACGTCACAACTGGGGTCGGCTGGGGGTCACAGGGCCGGCTCCTCCTGGCTCGGGAGCGCGGGGCCTCCGAGGATCTGCTGGGTCAGTGCGTTCGGGTCGATCTGGGTGGCCTGGGCGGGGGCGGTGGCCTGGTCGCCCTTTCCGATGCGCAGGACGAGGACGAACTTGTCGCTCCTGGTCTGCGTCAGCGGGGCGAGGTCCACCGATACCTCGTTGAGGGTGCCGTTCTTGATCGCGAAGTCGGCGGTGATCTTCTTGTCCGGGGCGTCCTTGAGGTCGTTGCTGGTCGGCGGCTTGGCGCCCTGAGGGAGGTTTGCGGCGAGCGGGCGGAGTTCGTCGAAGAGTCCGGTGAGCAGGGTCCGGAAGGGGGCCGTGGCGGTGATGTGGCCGGTGCCGTCCGTGGTCCCCGTGTCCTTGAGCTGGACTTCGCGGTTGATCAGCTGCTGAAGGCCGTTGAGGACCATCTTCTGCCGGGCCTGGGCGCTAGGGATCGCGGAGGGCGAGCTCTCCTGGCCGGGGGTGTTCTTGGTCAGGCTGTCGGCCGGCATCTTGACCCAGCCGCCGCTGAGGACGTGCTTGAGGTCGGCGGCGTCGGGTGGCAGGTCCTCGGGGGCGGGGAGCTGGCTGCCGGCTGCCTTCTCCAGCGGCTTCACGCCGGCGCGCAGGTAGGCCCAGTCGTCGACCTGTCGGTACTCCAGCAGGTCGCCGTCCGGGCCGGAGGCCTTCATCGCCATGCCGGTGATGTCGGTGGCGGAGGAGTCTTTCAGCGGCTTCTTCGACTGCACGGAGACGGATACGCGGGCGCCGGCGAGGAGTTCGGCGACCTGCTCGGTCATCTCTTCACCCGGTGCGGCGTCGGAGTCCAGCGCCTTCAGGGTGGCGGCGTCGGTGTCCAGCCCGAGCTCGAAGGAGAGGGAGGGCTGCTGGCCGAGCTTGTCGACGGCCTTGTCGAGCTTCTGCGCGGCGGTGAGGTTCTCGGCGGTGCTGCAGGCGACAGCGCTCACCAGGACGGCGGCAGCGACTGCGAGGGTCTTCTTGCGTATGGCGGTAATGGATGGCGGTCTCCGAAGGGTCGAAGGGCGGCGGTCGTGTACCGCTGGTGGGGTGGTTGGCGGGGCGCGGCCGGGGCGGGTTTCTAGGTGAGGCCGGGGCGCTGGTGGCCCTGCTGCTGGTGTGCGGTGGCCTGCCGCTGGTCCTGCTGAGCCGGAGCGCGGGGCAAGTGACCGTTTGTCACGCGGTCCTGGGCGCCTCTGAGCTCGCGGTCGCGCACCTCTGTGGCCCGTTCCTCGGCAGCACGCCGAATGGCTGCGAGCCGCTCCTCTGCCTGAACGAGAAGCTGGCCGGTGTCCTCGTGCAGGACCGCCTCAAATTCGGCAACTTCGGAACGCTCGGCGTTCTGCGCACGGACGGCAGCCTCGGCACGAAGGTCCGGTGCACCGGGGAGGTCCGGGAGCGTGGACGGCGCGGCGAGGGCCGTGTAGACCAGGGCGGCGCGGCCGATGTCGCGCAGGGCTGCGACACCGGGGTGTCCGCCGTGTCCGGAAGTTGGGATGGCCCGCTGGAGGCCGAGGTCGGCAATCCGTGCGCAGGCCGCCAGGGAAGTCTGCCTCCACCACCCCGCCACGTGGTTGTCGGCCCACAGCTCGGGGAAGGCGGCGCCAGCCTGCTCTCGGAAGGTGCCGTGGACGCGCTGGAGGGCGCCGATGACGGTGCTGATCTGTCTCCACTGCGCATACGGGTTCAGGTTGACCTCGCAGGTCTCTGCTCGGTGCAGGGCCGTCTCGATCGTGTCGATGCCTCTTCCGGCTCCGGGCCCGTAAATGGCGGCGATACCCCGCGCCTTGCGGTTCTCCATCCGCACGTACTCCCCGGCGACCGGCCCGGTCCCGGCCGGGGCCAGCGCGAGGTCGAGGCTGGCGACCGCGTGCAGCACCGCGGCTTCGTCCGTACCGGGCCGGGACCGGGCGAAGGCCTCCAGGACAGCGGCGGCCTGCGGCCACGTAGCGGGCGCCACCGGCACGCTGCCCTCCCAAAGCGGCAGAGTCCTGACCTGGGCTGCAGAAGCCATCAGCTCGGCGAATCTGTCCGGGTACGACGTGCCGATGGCCGCCGCGAATCGTCTGTGGATGTCGGGGCCCGATGCCTTGGGAGGGACGGGCGGCATCGGGGCGCGGGCGCTCACGGCGAATCGGGGGCCGGGAAAGGTGTGGAGCACGGATGCGTCGGTGTCGGAGCGGCTGGCCACGATGAGCCGGTCGGCCGCGGCGGCCTGCGCAAGAAGTGCCTCGCGAGTGCCGGGGTCGTGCAGGAGGTCGGCGTGCACGACCAGGACGCCGCCGGTGTTGCGCTCGGGATGCTGGACCGCCTCGCCGGCGGACATGGGAGTCCAGGCGAGGTCCGGGTGCAACTCGGTGACGGTGGTGCGGACCTGGGGCAGCAGGTGGCGGAAGTCGATCACTGTCAGCGGCATGCCCGTGCGGGCGGCCAGGTGCGCTCCCGCGGCGACCGCAATCTGTCGGCCGGGGGCCCCGAACTCGTAGGCGACGTGGCCTCCGCCGGAGGCCACCAGCGAGTCGACGAGCCGTGCCGCCTCGGGGTGGTCGATCGCATCGTTCATGTGAGGCCTTCTCGGTTTCTCCCGGGCGCGGCCCGGCCGGCGGTTCGGTCTTCCGTGTCGTGGGCCTGTCCGGGCAGGTGACTAGGTGCGGCCGGTCCCCTGGGACCGGTGCTGCTGGTGTGCGGCGGACTGCTCCTGGCCGTGGCCGAGGGGCGTCCGTGACGGATCGGCGGGCGCGGTCGCGGCTCGGCGCTGGCGAGCCAGCTCGATGGTCGCCTCGTACTTGCTGCGAAGTTCACCGACGCGCTGTCTGACCTCCGCGGGATCCATCCTCTCCAGCACCTCGGCCATTTCGTCGAAGGCACGAGGTCCTGGTCGGGCAGGACATCACTGTTGGCCTGCCGGACCAGGCGCAGGGCCACGCTCATATCCATCGGCGGGGGCGTCAGGGTGATCGGCGCCGGGCGAGGAGGTTGGTATTGGGGTGGGTATGTCGCGGTGGCAGGTGGGGCAGGCGCCGGTCCAGACCGCGAGCAGGGTCTGCAGTTCACGGACGACTTGGTAG
>NZ_JBEZVN010000055.1:0-25046 GCF_040636995.1 Streptomyces sp. NPDC032161
GGTCCGGTTCGCCCCTCCGCTGGTGGCGACCGAGGACGAGATCGATCTGCTCGTGGACGCCCTCGCAGGCGTGCTCGGTGACGCTCGGAGCTGACGACGCGTCCGCCCGGCCCCTCCGAGGGGCCGGGCTTCCTCTCACGGCTCGGGGAGGACCGTGCCGTGGGGGCGATCCCCAGCACGACCGCGGGGCGGTCGGGCGGGTGTCACGAGGCGGCCCGCGCGCCCTACCGGCCCGGCGCGCACCGATGTAACGAATGTTTCAGTGCGTGCGCAGCCTTGGTAGCCTTGAAAAATGGAGACGATACCGGGTGGTCACGCGTCGGTGCGGAAGCTGCTGCTCTCCGCCATGGACGAACTGAGCAACGGTGAACGCAAGGTCGCCCGCGCGGTGCTGGCCCAGTACCCCACTGCCGGCCTCACCACCGTCGCGGACCTCGCCGCAGGTGCCGGGGTCAGCTCGGCGACCGTGGTCCGGTTCGTCACCCGGCTCGGTTTCGCCGGATTCCCGGCCTTCCAGCGCTCTCTGGTCCACGAGCTGAACGGCGAACTGGGCTCACCGTTGAAGCAGTACGCCGAGAAGGCGCCGGCCTCCGCGAAGGGGGTGCTTCCGGAGACGCACCGGGCCTTCGCGCGGATGCTGGAGGCCACCTATGCGGAGCTGCCGGAGTCGGAGTTCGCCACCCTCGTCAAGCTCCTCAGCGACCCGGCGCGCAGCGTGCGGGTGGCCGGGGGCCGGTTCAGCCGGTTGCTGGCCGAGTACCTGGTCATCCATCTGTGGCAGCTGCGCGAGGACGTCGACGTGGTCGGCCAGGAGGAGATGGAGCGTCGCAGGGCGCTCGCCGACGCGGACGCCAACACGGTTCTCCTCGTCCTCGACTACCGCCGCTACAGCGAGTCCAGCCTCCGTTTCAGCGAGGGGATGGCGGCCCGGGGCGCCACCGTGTGCCTGATGACGGACAACTGGCTCTCTCCCATCGCCAAGCTGGCCAAGGTCGTTCTTCCGGCACAGGTGGAGTCCGCCTCGCCGTTCGACTCCCTCGTGGCCGCGATGGCCCTGAGCGAGAGCCTGGTGGCGGCGGTGACGGATGCCCTGGGCGCGGCGGGCAGGGAACGCATGGAGCGGTTCGAGACGGCGACCGAACACGCCTGACCGCACGGCACACACCCGAGCGCACAGCCGGTCGATCACCTCGGGCCGTGCGCTCGGGCGGTTACGGACACCCGGACCGGCCCGGACGCAAGGAACGGCCCGGGGCCGGTCGATCCCGCCGCGTGACCGGCCCCGGGGCCGTGGTGGGCCGCTACCCGGCCGACGCTTCCGGCGCGCCGGGGTCCCCGATGCGTTCCCCCAGGGCGGCGACCGTTCCGAGGTAGCCGGCCATCAGAGCCGTGGCGACGGCGCGTACGTCCTCGTCATCGGGCAGGAAGCGTGAGGAGTGCAGTGGCTCGGATGTCTTTGTGCCGACGAACAGCATGGCCGAGGGCACGCGTTCGCAGAAGTACGAGAAGTCGTCCGAGCCCAGGGAGCGCAGGTTCCGGGAGACGGTGAGCCCCCGGCGGTCCAGTTCGTGCGTGATGCTCCGTGCCAGGGCCGGGTCGTTGTCGAGTACGGGTTCCCCGTGGGTGATGGTCACCGTCGCGGTGCAGGCGTGTGCCCGCGCGACGGATTCGGCGACCTCCGTGATCCGTCGGTGGATGAGCTCCCGGGTCGAGGACGCCAGCGCCCGGAGAGTGCCGGTCGCCCGCGCGGTGCCGGCGATGACGTTCGCGGCGTTGCCCGCCGAGAGCGACGACACACCCACGACCGCGGGCGTCATCGGGTCGACGGACCGGCTCACCACGCTCTGGAGCGCGACGACGATCTCGGACATCGCCAGCAGCGCGTCGTTCGTCAGATGGGGATAGGCGGCGTGTCCGGATCTGCCCCGTACGACGATCTCGAACTCGTCTGAGGAACCGTTGACGCCGCCCGGGGTGCACGCCACCTCGCCCGGGGCGAGCAGGGGCTGGACATGGACGCCCACCATGGCGACGCACTGCTCGGACTCGACGAGACCGCTGGCGACGATGTCCCGTGCCCCGGACGGGTAGGTCTCCTCGCGTGGCTGCAGGACGGCGAGCAGGGGTACGGGAGGCCCGGTCTCGGCCAGGGCTCCCGCCACGGCGACGAGTGCGGCGAGGTGGGTGTCGTGGCCGCACGCGTGCATGACACCCGGCCGGGCCGATGCCCATGCGACATCGGTGTCCTCGGTGACGGGCAGCGCGTCCATCTCACCGCGCACGCCGATCGCCGGTCCCGGCCAGCCGATGCGCAGCACGGCACCGGTCTCGGCCGTCTTCATCGCCGCACCGGCCCCCGGCAGCGCGGCCAGCACCATGTCCCGGGTCGACGCCTCGTCGCCGGACAGGTCGGGCTCGCGGTGCAGCCGGCGTCTGAGGTCGAGCGCCGCGGGCAGGTGCCGGTCCAGGGCTGCCCACAGGGCTTCGTACGCGTTCGGGTCAGTCATGGGGCAGTCCGTAGAGGCGCTGTGCGTTGGTACGCCCGATCATCGTGGCGACGCGGACGGCCTCGGCCTCGGCCCACTCGCCCTCCTCGACCCAGTCGCCGAGCGCCCGGGCCATGCCGCGCCGCCAGAGTGCGGCGCCCAGGTGGTGCAGCTCGGGCGGCCCCCAGGCGTCGGAGGAGTACAGCACCTTGGTGAAGGGGGCCAGTTCGAGGCTCTCGGCGACGACGGCGGTGGAGGCGGCACCGGTGTAGTTCACCCCGAGACCGACATCGAAGTAGACGTGCGGAAACACCTGCGCGAGGAACCCCGCGTTGCGGTGGAACGGGTAGCAGTGCAGCAGCACGACATGGGTTCCGGTGCCCTCGATCTCCTTGAGCCAGGGCATCAGCAAAAGCGGGTCGCACCGTCGCAGATCCAGGTCGGGGTCGCCGTACCCGGCATGCAGCTGCAGGGGCAGACCGGTGTCCACGCCCGCCCACAGGGCCATGCGCAGCAGCACCGGGTCGGTCACGCGGACGGGGCCGCCCGCCGCCAGCTCGCGCAGCCAGGCGCCGGCCGCCCGTTCCACCTCCTGGGCGGAGGGGCGGGCAGGGGCGAAGTCGAAGCCGTAGCGGTAGGCGATGATCGACTTCAGGCCGACCGCCGACACGGTGGCCCCGGCCAGCGCCGCCCGGAAGTCGTCGGCGAGGCCCGCGGCGCTGCTCGTCGGAGCGACGTCCTCGAGAACGGTCTCCAGGCGCACGATCTCGGAGAACCGGGCGGGCAGCCGCTCGGCGAGCGTCTCCGTCGGCAGCAGCTCGTCACTCTTGAAACCGGTGTCCAACAACCAGTCGGAGACACCGGCGGCGGTGAGGAAGAGGTCCGACAGCTGCTCGGGGGTGCGCCCACAGCGCGCGTTCCAGTACGCGTCCGCCGGCGCGTGCGGGGGCAGGCCGAGGAGCGGTGCGCAGTGGCGGCGGATCGCGAACCCGATCTGGGAGTCGAACTGAGTGACCCCGGCCGGGATCGGACGGTCGGATTCGGTGATCAGCGTCTCGAACCGGCCGCGGGTCACCGGCGAGGCGAGCGGGGCGTGGACGTGGTGGTCGACCAGCGGCAGTGTGGCGATGTGGCGGCGCAGTTCAGTAGACATCGGCGACCCGCCCGCACACGTCCCGCTCGTCCAGACCGGAGACCGCGGCCAGTTCCGACCGTTTCACCGAGCGGTGGGTCTCCAGCAGCTCGTCGGAGAACCAGCCGGACACCACGTCGTCCTTGTCGAGTTCCAGGAGGGCTTCCTCCAGGCCGCGGGGCAGGGAGGGGACTTCCGCGAGGTCCGATTCCCCGGCCTCCTCGGGCCACACCCGCGGCTGCCCGTAGTCCGCCTCCAGCCCCTGCAGTCCGGCCCGCACCAGTACGCCGAGGACCAGCCACGGGTTGGCGGTCGCGTCCGCGGCACGGAACTCCAGGTTGAACTGGTCGGCGACGACGCCGCCGCCCAGGCTGCTCGTCGGACAGATCCGCAGCAGGGCCTCCCGGTTTCGCTCGGCCAGGAACACCCCGGCGGAGCTCCAGCGCCGGGGCGCCAGCCGCAGATACGAACTGGGGCTGCCCGCCGTGAACGAGAGCAGCGCCCGGGCGTGCCGGAGGATCCCGGCGCTGAACCGGCCGCCCAGCTCGGAGAGCCCGCCGGGGCGCTGTTCGTCGTGGAGGACCGGGCGTCCGGTCTGCGCGTCGCGCAGGGAGAGGTGGACGTGCACGCCGTTGCCGCTGCCGTCGGGGTGCAGCAGCGGCGCGAAGGTGGCGCGGTGTCCGTGCCGGGACGCCAGGTCGCGGACCACCTCCCGCAGGACGACCGCGCGGTCCGCGGCGGTCAGGCCGTCGGACGGGCGCAGGGTGATCTCGAACTGGCCGGTGCCGAACTCCGGCAGCCACGTCTCCGGTTCGAGTCCCATCCGGTCCAGCAGCGCCACCAGTTCGCCGCCGAACGGCTCGGCGGACCGGAACCGGGTGAAGGAGAACGGGGCGCCGCTGTCGAGTCCGGGGATCATGAACTCGTGCTCGAAGGTGGCCACCACCTCCAGCCCGGTGGCACGCCGGAAGTCGTCGAGCGCCCTGCGGGCGAAGGTGCGCGGGCAGTTGTCCCACGGGGTGCCGTCCGGCAGCACCAGGTCGGCGAGATACAGACGTACACCCGGCACATCGCCGCGGGCGGGGATGTCCACGCCGGTGGACTCGGCCGGGAGCAGCTTCAGGTCACCCGTCGAGCCGAACGGGTTCGGCGCGATCTCCCCGAAGGCCGTCACCGCGAGATCGGCCGGAACCCACCCCACCCCGCGACGCAGCACCCCCTCGGCCGCGTTGCCCGGTGCGGCACGCCCGCGGGTGAATCCGGACAGGTCGTTGGTCGCCACGAACACCGTGGATGAAGAACTCATGCCTACCTCTTCGGTCGGGCCGCCTCTCCGTGCCGCGGGTTCCGCGGGGGGCGCGGGCGGGCCGCGGGACATTGAGAGTTACAAACCTTTCAAGCTGGGTCAAGGGCGCCTGATGTGGAATCTTGATTTCATTCATGCTCGGTACTCATGTTTCAGAAACCCGTTCTTCTGCTATTGCCGTAAGTTAAATTTCAGCCTACGGTGGCCGAACCTAGTCGGGTGGCCCCGTCCACCGCCGCCGGGCGCATCTCCCCGCCCCGCGTGGACCACCGGACGGGCGATCGAAGGGAACGAACCGTGGTGACCCGAGTGCCGTTCAAGAACCTGGCCGAGGCGGAGCGCCTCGCCAAGCGCAAACTGCCCAAGGCCGTCTGGCTGGCCGTGAAGGCCGGCAACGAACAGGGCTGGACCCTGGACGAGAACCTGCGGGCCTTCAACGAACTGGGCTTCTCGCCGACCGTCTTCGACCGCCCGACCTCCTTCGACCTGCGCACCACCGTCCTCGGGATCGACATCGACTTCCCGGTCCTCGTCTCGCCCGTGGGCGCCCAGGCCATTCATCCCGACGGAGAGGTGGGCGTGGCCCGTGCCGCGGCCCGCGCCGGTACCGCGACCGGACTGAGCTCCTGGGCCTCAGACTCCGCGAAGGACGTCGCCGCGGCCAATCCCAACACGATGTTCCAGCTCTACTGGGTCGGCAAGCGCGACCAGATCGAGGCCCGGGTCGAGGCCGCGCGCCGGGCCGGTGCCAAGGCGCTGATCGTCACGCTCGACTGGTCGCACACACCGCGCCGCGACTGGGGAGTTCCCCCGGCCCCGCCGAGCGCCCTCGACCTCAGGACCATGGTGCGGCTCGCGCCGGAGGCCCTGTCCCGGCCGGCCTGGTTCGGCAGCTATCTGCGCCGCGGCCGGATTCCCGAACTGAAGGTGCCCAACCTGTTCGACCGTATGGGAAACGTGCCGTACTTCGGCACGGCCTGGGCCGAGTTCGAGGCGACGCCACCTCCCACCTGGGACGACGTGAAGTGGCTGCGCGAGCTGTGGGGCGGCCCGTTCATGGTGAAGGGCATCAACACCATCCGGGACGCCAAGCTGAGCGTGGACCTCGGAGCCGACGCCATCTCGCTGTCGAACCACGGCGGCAACAACATCGACGGCAGCCCCTCGCCGCTGAGGTATCTGCCCTCGGTCGTCGAGGCCGTGGGCGACCAGGTGGACGTACTCGTCGACGGCGGCATACGGCGGGGCTCGGACGTGGTCAAGGCGCTGGCCCTCGGCGCCAAGGCGGTCCTGGCCGGCCGCGCGCTGCTCTACGGGCTCGCCTGCGCCGGTGAAGCGGGCGCCTACGCCGTACTCGACATCCTCCGCAGCGGCATCCGCGAGACCATGTACGGGATCGGCCGGTCCACCATCCGGGACCTGGAGCCCGGGGACCTGATGGTCCTCAACCGCGACTTCTTCGTCCCGCCCGCCCGCTGACGGCGCCCCGGCCCGTACCCGGAGCGCCCGCACGGATCCTGTGCCGGCGGCGGGTCCTGCGCGGGCGACCGGCCGGGAGGAACCCGCGCCACGCACACTCCTCGTCGCCCCTCACGCACGTCCCGACACCACCTCCCCGAGAAGGAGTCCCCATGCCCACAGCTCCCGACGAGCTGAACCAGTCGTCCGTCTGGGACCGCGCCCGGCACGTGGTGCCCCGCGGCGTCTCCTCCGGCCACCGGGTCGGCTGGCGCCAGGTGTTCGTCCGGACCTCGGGGGCGTACGTCTGGGACGAGGACGGCAAGCAGTACACCGACTACCTGAACGCCTGGGGCCCGATCGTTCTCGGACACTGCGACCCGCGGGTGAACGAGGCTGTCTTCCGGGCGGTCAGCACCTGCGACCTCACGGGAGTGGGCCCCCAGGCCGGGGAGTACCAGCTCGCCGAGAAGATCTGCGAGGTCATGCCCTCGGCACAGAAGGTCGCGTTCTGCACCTCCGGCACGGACGCCACCATGCACGCCGTCCACGTCGCGCGGGCCACCACAGGCCGGCTGAAGGTCCTCAAGTTCCACGGTTCCTACCACGGTTGGAGCGACCACGTGGCGGTGGGGAGCTCACGCTCCGACCTGACGGCGACCTCGCGCCTCAACACCCCCAACGGCGGAGGGCTCCACCCGGCCGTCGTCGACGACGTCGTCGTCGTGGAGTGGAACGACGCCCGGGGACTGCGGGACGCCTTCGACCGCCACGGCCAGGAACTCGCGGCCGCCTTCGCCGAGGGTTACGTCCACAGCTTCGGCTGTGTGCCCGCGCGGCCCGGCTTCCTGGAACTCCTCCGTGAACTGTGCACCCGCCACGGGGTGGTGCTCGTCTTCGACGAGGTGAAGACCGGGTTCCGCGCGGCGATCGGCGGCTACCAGTCCCTGTGCGGGGTCACACCCGACCTCACCGCCTTCGGAAAGGCTGTCGCCAACGGATACTCGCTCGCCGGGCTCGCCGGTTCCGACGCGGTGATGGGGCACCTCGGCGCCTACTCCAGGACGGAGGCCACCATCGACGGCACGTACAACGCCTCACCGTACGCGCTGGCCGCCGCCAACAAGACGCTGGAGATCATGGAGAGCGACGACATCTTCGGCATCCTCCACGCCCGCGGCGAACGCGTGCGGGGCGGCATCGAGAAGGCCATCGCCGAGACCGGGGCCGAGGCCGTGGTGGTGGGCCTCGGCTCCGAGTGGTGCGTCTACTTCCGGGCTGAGGCACCCGTGAACTTCCGGGAGGCCATGCAGTGCGACGGCGAACGGTACGCGCGCTACCACGCCTCCCTGCTGGCCCAGGGAGTGCTCGAACCCGCCTTCCCCACGGGTGACCGGCGGCTCAACGCCGCGACCACCGAGGAGGACGTGGACCGCACGCTGGAGTGCGTACGCGTGGCCCTCGAAGCGGCCGTCGACTGACCCGCGGCCGCACGGAACCGCGACCACGGGCCGGAGTGCCGGGAGACGGCCCGTGATCGGTCGTGACCTGCTCACCGGGGCGTCGCGCGTCCAACGTTCCCGGCGTGCATCGTTCCGGGCAGGTGGCCGCGGCTGAGCTCGGTGCTCACCTGGACGGTGAGGCCGCACCTGCGCAGCGCCTCGTGCGTGTACGCGGTGTCGGGCGCGGCCATGGCGAAGTTGCGGCCCATGCCGACGAACATCTTCACGTCGCCACGATGCATGGCCTCGATCCCGCGCACGGGGACGGACCCGCGCCCTCGCGCACCAGGGCCCGGCTCACGCTCCTGGCCGTGCCCCAGCCCGCCGCCGGGTGGCGGTGGCGGCGGAAGGGGCCGGTGCGTCCGGCGGAACCGGTCCCGCCCGGGGGCTCGCGGCGCTCCTGGCCGCCGTCGGAGGCGTTCACGGCGATGCAACCCCTTCGGGTCGGTTTCAGGACTTCTCGTCCGGGCCCTGCCGTGTCCCCGCCCGTGTGTCGCCGCCCGGCCCGTCGCCCGCCTCGTCCGAGCCGCCGCCGACGACCGTGCAGTGCAGCGAGTTGTCCAGCACATCGGCCACGATCGTGTCGCCGGGTTCGGCATCGCCGCCCAGCAGCAGCAACGCGATGCGGTTGTCGAGCTCCGACTGGATCGTGCGCCTGAGCGGACGGGCGCCGAACTCCGGCTGGTGGCCGTGGGCGATCAGCAGCTTCTTGGCGGCCTCCGTCACCTCCAGCTCCATGCCCTGCGCGTGGACCCGGCGCTTGCTCTGCTCGAGCAGATGGTCCACGATCCGCGCCAGGTCGTCCTCGCCGAGACCGTGGAAGATGATGATGTCGTCGATGCGGTTGAGGAACTCGGGCAGGAACCGCGTCCGCAGCTCGCCCATCAACTCGTCCTTGAGCTCCGACACATCGCCCTTGTGATCGAGGATGCGATGCGCACCGATGTTGGACGTCATGATGACGACGCAGTGCCGGAAGTCGACGGTGCGGCCCTGGGCGTCCGTCAGCCGCCCGTCGTCGAGGATCTGCAGCAGCGTGTTGAAGACATCGGGGTGCGCCTTCTCCACCTCGTCGAACAGGACCACGCTGTAGGGCCGACGCCGGATCTTCTCGGTGAGCTGGCCCGCTTCCTCGTACCCGACGTATCCCGGCGGAGCACCGACCAGCCGGGCGACCGTGTGCTTCTCCTGGAACTCGGTCATGTCGAAGCGGACCATGCGGTTCTCGTCACCGAACAGCAGCTCCGCCAGTGTCTTGGCCAGTTCGGTCTTGCCCACACCGGTGGGGCCGAGGAAGAGGAAGGAGCCCACGGGGCGATTCGGGTCGCCCATGCCCGACCGGCTGCGGCGTACCGCCTGCGAGACCGCGGTGACCGCCTCGTCCTGGCCGACGATGCGGGAGTGCATCTCCTCCTCCAGCATGAGGAGCTTCTCCTTCTCACCGGCCGTGAGCTGGGAGACCGGGATGCCGCTGCGCCGGGAGACCACGTCCGCGATGTCGCGGGCGGTGACGGAGACGACGCCCTCGCGGCGCTCCTCGATGCCCGCGAGCTCCCCCTCGACCTCGGCGATCTCCCTCTTCAGCTCCGCCGCCCTGTCGAAGTCCTCGGCCGACACGGCCTGATCCTGTTCGCGCCGCAGCTTGGCGATGCGGTCCTCGCGGCTGACGACCTCGGTGGAACGGCTCGCGCTGCGCAACCGCACCCGCGCTCCCGTCTGGTCCATCACGTCGATCGCCTTGTCGGGCAGGAACCGGTCGCTGATGTAGCGGTCGGACAGCTCCGCCGCGGCGGCCAGCGCGCCGTCGGCGAACCGGACCTGGTGGTGCGCCTCGTACGCGTCGCGCAGCCCCTCCAGGATCTGCACCGTCTCCTCCACGGTCGGCTCCGGCACCATCACCGGCTGGAAGCGCCGTTCGAGCGCGGCGTCCTTCTCGACGTGCTTGCGGTACTCGTCGATCGTCGTCGCACCCACCACGTGCAGTTCGCCGCGCGCGAGGGCGGGCTTGAGCATGTTGCCCGCGTCCAGGGAACCCTCGCCCGTCGCGCCCGCGCCGACGACCGTGTGCAGTTCGTCGATGAACAGGATGATGTCCCCGCCCGCCGTCCGGACGTCCTCGATGACCTTCTTCAGACGTTCCTCGAACTGGCCCCGGTACTGCGCCCCGGCCACCAGACCCGACAGATCGAGCGAGACCACCCTCTTGTCCTTCAAGGCCTCGGGGACCTCACCGGCCACGATGCGCTGCGCCAGCCCCTCGACGATCGCGGTCTTGCCGACCCCCGGTTCCCCGATGAGCACGGGATTGTTCTTGGACCGCCGCGAGAGGATCTCGACGGTCTGCTCGATCTCCTCGGCCCGCCCGACCACCGGGTCGAGCTTCCCCGCCTTCGCCTCCTCCGTCAGGTCGCGTCCGTACTCGTCGAGGGTGGTGGCGGGCTTCTTCGCCTCGGCCGGCGCCCCGTCCGCCCGGGCCGTGTGCTCCGTGAGGTCTACCAGCCTTCCGACGTCCTGGCCCTCCGCCTCCAGCAGGCGCGAGGCGCCCGAGTCGGGGTCGTCCAGCAGCGCGCCGAGGATGTGCTCGGGACCGATGTAGGACACACCGGCCGCCTGCGAGCGGGCGTACGCGGCGGTGAGGGTGCGCTTGGCGGCGGGGGTGAGGCCCGGTTCCGCGGACGGCTCGCCCGATTCCCGGGGAAGGATCTTCGCGATCCGGGACGCGAGTGCCTCCGGGTCCGTGCCCGCCTGGGCGAGCAGCGTACGCGCCGGGTCGACCTTCGTGGCCGCCCACAGCAGGTGCTCCGTGTCGAGGTCGGCCGTCCCGTCCTCCACCGCCCGCTGCCCGGCCAGATTGAGGAGGCGCAGCGAGGACTCGGTCAGCAGCCGTCCGATCGGGACCCGCTGCACCGCCGGGGGCGACGACGCGGGCGACATACCGAAGAACCGGTTCAGCAGGTCGCTGAACGGGTCGGACGAGCCGAAACCGAATGACGACATCGACATGGCAGCTCCTGGTACGGCGACGGTTTCCCTCAACCAAATCGCGATGCCACGTATGCCGCAAGCGGGACGAATGTTCAAGAAATACGGGCGAATTTCCAGCATTTCGATGCGCCGCCGCCAGGAGGGACCGCCGCCGGTGGCGGCGCCGGGGTGGGCCGTCCGGGACGCGCGACGAGCGGGGCATGCGCGTCGGCGGAGAAGGCGATGTCGATCAGGCGGAAGTGCGCCATCGGTGTGGCGGCTTCCCCGCGGCGCCGCGACCGACGTCCCCGGGGAAGCACCCCGGCGTCCCCGGGAAGGGACCCGACGCCCTCGGGTCCCCGGCGAAGGGGGGCGGGAGTGCGCCGGACACCCCGCCCCACTCGCGCGAACGCCGTCTCCCGGACGATCCCCCGTCCGCGTTCCGCGGCGCCGGAGTCACTCCGCGGTGCCGAGCTCCCAGAAGCGGAAGACCGTCGAGGTGTCCAGGCAGTTCTGCAGCCCCCGGATGCTCTCGTGGGCGACCGCGTACTGCTGGCCCTGCCAGAGCGGCAGGAACGGCAGCTCCCGCGCCACGATGTCCTGCAGCTTGATGAAGTCCTGCCGGGTGTCGGCGCGGTCGGTCACGGAGGAGGTGCGCGGGATGATCTGGTCCGATATCTCGTTGTTCTCGTAGTTGTTCGACAGCACGTTGTTCTCGCCGAAGAACGGCTGGGTGAAGTTGTCGGGGTCGGGATAGTCCGGCACCCAGCCCTTGACGTAGACGCCGTACTTGCCTGCGGCGATGTTCTTCTCGTACTGGCCGAACGGGACGGACTTCATGTCGGCCTCGAACAGCCCGCTCCGGTTCAACTGGTCAGCTATGGTGCGTAGTTCGTCATCCGTGGCGGGACCATATCGGCTCGGGGTGGACCAGAGCGTGAGCTTCACCTTCTCGGTGATTCCGGATTCGCGCAGGACGTTCCGCGCCTTGTCCGGCTTCGGACTGTCGCCGTACACGTCGAAGAACGAGGTGCCGTGGCCGGTGATGCCGACCGGGACCACCGAGTAGAGCGGCGTCGCCGTGTCCTGGTACACCTTGCTGACCAGGGAGTACCGGTCGACGAGGTGAGCGATGGCCTTGCGCACGGCGAGCTTGCCGACGACGGGATCGGCTACGTTGAAGACCAGGTGCTGGACCTCGGCGCTGCTGCCCTGCACCACCGTGAGGCCATCCTTCTTGGCGGTGGCCGAGGAGTCCAGGGCGGCTATCGCCTTGGCGGTGAGGCCGCGGTAGGCGATGTCGACGTCGTCCTTCTCCAAGGACGACCTCAGCGCCTGCTGATCGCCGCGGAACAGCTTCAGCGTCACCCCGGAGTTCTTCACCTCGGCGTTTCCGTGGTACCCGGAGTAGACCGAGAAGTCGGCTTCGGACTTGTCGATGGAGTCCAGCTTGTAGGGTCCCGATCCCACCGTCTTGCCGCCCCCGAGCAGGCGGTCCTTCGGATAGACCTGGTGGTCCACGATGGAGCCGGCACCCGACGCGATCTTGCTGGGGAACGTCGCGTCGGGCACCTTGAGGTGGAACACCACGGTCTTGTCGTCCGGGGTGTCGATCGACTTGATGGTGGACAGCATCGGCGACGGACCGGCCGGGTCGTCGATCGCGATCGTACGGTCGAAGGAGAACTTCACGTCCTTCGACGTGAGACTGTGGCCGTTGCTGAACTTCAATCCGTCGCGCAGCGTGCAGGTGTAGGTCTTGCTGCCGTTCGAGAACCCGCACTCCTCCGCGGCCTCCGGCACGGGGGTGGAGGAAGCGGGCGGGAAGCTCAGCAGGGACTGGAACACGTTGTTGAACAAGAGCCAGGACCCCGGGTCGTACCCCGAGGCCGGGTCGGTGGCGAGGATGCCGTCGGACATCCCGACGACGATCCTGTCCTTGCTCTCGGACGGCCAGATCTGGTCCTCGGAGCCGCAACCCGTCAGCAGCACCGCTGTCATTCCCCCGACGACCAGAGTGCTCGACCGCCTCGTACGATCCATCACGGAAAGTGCTCCATACTGTCGGCCGGCCGCGAGGGTGTCCCCGGACAACCGGATCGGGTCAGGAAGTACTGCGCACGCCGCGACCAGACACTCGGCCCGGTCGGGCGTGTTGGTGCGGACCGAGCGGACTGCCGGGACTCGGTGTTCGACAGGAATTGTATGCACGGTGACTGACAGTCAGCTTCCGCTTGGTGAACGGTAATCGGCCGAACGGCGAACACGCCCTGGAGGAAGGGTGGATGGGCCGTGCGGCAACAGGTGGCCACGATGGTCGCTCGCCGCCGTGCCGAAGGCGGGAGCGGGCCGTCTCGCGCGACCCCGCCCGCTCACGGAACGGGCCCGTCCCCCCGGGCCGTCACGGCCCGGCGGGGTCCCAGCTCCCCGGGCAGGAACGTCACATGGGGCGCTCCCGTGCGGGGGTGGACGACGACCTCGCCCGCCACCTCGTAGACCTCGCGCAGCAGTTCCGCGGTGATCACCTCTGCGGGTGGGCCGGACGCGACGACCTCGCCCCCGCGCAACACGTAGAGGCGATCGCAGTAGTACGCCGCGAGGTTGAGGTCGTGGAGCGCGACCAGAACGGCGGCGGGGAGCCGGCGCAGGATGCCGAGGACGTCGAGCTGGTGGCGTATGTCCAGATGGTTGGTGGGTTCGTCGAGGACGAGCAGCGAGGGCTGTTGGGCGAGGGCGCGGGCGATGAGCACACGTTGGCGCTCGCCGCCGGAGAGCCGGTCGAAGGAACGGTCGGCGAGCGAGGCCGCGTCCACGGACGCGAGGGCGGACGCGATCAGCCGGGCGTCCTGTGCCGTGTCGCCGTCGAACAGGCCCTTGTGCGGGGTACGCCCCATGGCGACCACCTCACGGACCGTCAGGTCGAAGTCGGCGACGGGCTCCTGGACCACCGCGGCCAGGGTACGGGCCAGTGTGCGCACGGGCAGGCGCCAGACATCGGTCCCGTCGACCCGTACGTGTCCGGCGTCGGGTCGCAGCACGCGGTAGACCGCGCGCAGCAGACTCGACTTGCCGCTGCCGTTGGGGCCGACCAGCCCCACGACCTCGCCGGGGCGGACGGTCAGGGAGACGTCCCGGACCAGGCGGTGCGCACCGGCGGACAGGGTGACCCCGTCGACGGACAGGGCGCCGCCGCCGACGGCGCGTTCGACCGCGTCGCTCATGCCGCCCCCCGTTCGTCGTTCCGCCGGGCGTCACGGCGCATGAGCCAGAGGAAGAAGGGGCCTCCGCACAGCGCCGTGAGCACCCCGACGGGAAGTTCCAACGGCGCCGCGACCGTGCGGGCGGCGATGTCGGCCCAGATCAGGAAGACGGCTCCGCCGAGGGCGGCCGTCGGCAGCACGCGACGGTGGTCGCCGCCGACGACGAGCCGCACGGTGTGCGGCAGCATCAGCCCGACGAAGCCGATCGGCCCGGTCGCGGCGACCAGGACGCCGGTGACGAGGGACAGCAGGACGAACATGCGGGCCCGGAACCGGGCCACGTCGAGTCCCATCGTGCCCGCCGACTCCTCGCCGGCCAGCAGCAGGTTCAGGTTCCGTGCCTGTACCAGCAGGACGGCGATGCCGAGCAGCAGGGCGGCACCCGGCAGCCAGAGCGTGTCCCAGCCGACGCCGCCGAGGCCGCCGAGGGTCCAGGCGAGGACGGCACGGGCCTCGTGGCCCCGGCCGGTGGTGAGCAGCAGCAGGTTCGTCACCGCGGTGAGCACCGACGCCGTCGCCACACCGGACAGCACGAGCCGTACCGAGGTGATGCGTCCGCCGGTGCGCGCGGTCGCGTACACCACCAGCAGCGCGCCCAGGGCACCGGCGAACGCGGCGGCCGGCAGCGAGACGGGCCCGAGCGCGCCCATGCCGAGCACGATCACCGTGACCGCGCCCAGCGACGCGCCGGAGGACACGCCCAGCAGGTACGGCTCGGCCAGCGGGTTGCGGATGAGGGCCTGCATGGCGGTGCCCACCACGGCCAGCCCGGCGCCGGTCACGGCACCGAGCAGCACCCGCGGCGCCCGCACGTCCAGGACGATCGTCTCCCGGGCGCGGGTCCAGGACGGCTCCTGCCAGTCGGCGCCCAGCGCGTGCGTCACGATGCCCCACACCTGGCCGGGCGGCACGTGCACCGAGCCGATGGCCAGGCCGGCGGTGGCGGAGACCACCAGCAGCAGCGCGAGGACGGTCAGCGCGAGGGGGAGGGGCACGCGCCGCGACCGGCCGCCGCGGCGCGGGAGCCACGCACTCGCTCCGTCGACCGCCCTCTCGGTCGTCCCGTCGGGCGGGGCGGCCCTCACGGGCGTTCCCGTCCCCGTCCCCGTCACCGGAAGCTCTCGGGATGCAGACCGCGTGCCAGGCCGTCGACCGCGTACGCCGAACGGATGCCGACGAGGGTCGCGGTCAGCGGCAGGACCACGAACCGCTCGTTCCTGATGGCCGGGACGTCGGCGAGGGCGGGCTGCGAGAGCAGGAACCGCTTCTTCTGCTCGACGCTGCCGGAGCCCGCGTAGTCGTAGATCACCACGACCTCGGGCTTGCGGGCCACGACCTGTTCCCAGGAGACGTCCCCGAAGACGTCGTCGAGCCCCGCGAAGATGTTCCGGCCGCCCGCCAGCCCGATCAGGTCGTTGCCGAGCCCCTTGCCGCCCGCGGTGAAGGCGGTCTTCTCGCCGCTGTCGTAGACGAAGACGGGCACGTCGGGCCCCTTCCCCACGGCCGCGACGGCCTTGTCCACGCGCCCCCTCAGATCGGCCACCAGCGCGGAGGCGCGGTCCGGGACGCCGAAGACGTCGCCGATGGTGGTGATCTCGTCGTAGGTGTCCCGCATCGTCACCCGCTTCTTGCCGCAGTACTCGCGGTTGAGGTAGGTGTCGATGCCCGCCTCGGCGAACGCCTTGCGCGACCGGCCCTCGTTCTCGGCGAACGCGCTGCCGTAGCCGCCGTAGACGAAGTCCGGCTCCGCGTCCAGGACGGTTTCGAAGGACGGCTCCCGCTTCGCCAGTTCGGGTACGGCCGCGAAGTCCTTCCGCAGCTCGGGCAGGACGGCCGAGTCCGGGAAGGCGGTACCGACCATGCGGTCCTTCAGCCCCAGGGCGAGGAGGAGTTCGGCGGGGTGCTGATGGATGGTGACCACGCGCGAGGGCGGTTTGTCGTACGTCGTTCTCACACCGCAGTTGTCCACGGTGACCGGGAAGCCCTCGACCGACGACGCACCGGCCTCCGGCTTCCCGGGGGAGCCGGCGGTGCCGCAACCGGCGGCCGACAGGACGGTGGCCAGGGCCATGACCCCGGCGACGACGCGCGGGGCGCGCCGGGTACGGGCAGAGGGAGAGCAGGGGCGGCGGCGGGGTATGCCGAAATACACGTAGAGCCTCCTGGGGAGTCCGCGCTCCTCAAAACGGGCCCGCGACAGGCCAGTGTCCTGACTCCCGGATCGACGTTCCCCCCGCCTTCCCGCGCGGCGCGCAGTGGCATGTCGAAGGGTTCCACTCCCCGGTCACAGTGGCGGGACCGTGCCGGATTCGCACCGGCTTCCTGTCTCCCGTCGCGGCGATGACCTGCCGATATTACGTTTGTCCGACGTCGGCGCACAAAGGGCGCCCATGTGAGTGATCGCACGCCGAGAAACCGGGGCCCGTCCCCCGGCCGTTCCCGCCCCTTCCCGGCGCGGCCGGGGCGCGCGATGCGGGAGGCCGAGGGCGACCGGCGTCGAAGGAGCGGGGGCCGGTTGCCGAAGGCACGGGAGTGACCGGCGTCAACACGAGGTTCCCGGTTCTCGCGTTCGACGTAAAAAGGTGGAAAAGAGGGTAAACCATCGTGCTGTGTGCGACATCCTCACTGGCGTGATGAGCCTGACGGGGACACCCTTCTTCCTGGCCACGATCGCGCTGGCCATGGTCAGCCTGCTGCTTCCCCTGTTGCTGTGGGGGCGGGTACGGGGTCCCGCCGTGGTACGAGGCGCGAGCCGCCTCGCGATGGTCGTCCTCGCGCAGGGGGCGGCCGTGCTGAGTGTCTTCGTGGTGGTCAACAACACCAACGGCCTGTACGACAGCTGGGCCGATCTGCTCGGCACCGGACACCATGTCGTCGCAGCCCCGGACCTCGGACGCGACGGACTCGGAAGTCACAAGGACCTGGCGAACGAGCCGAAGGCCGTCCAGGAGTTCGACCCGGTGCACGACGCCCGGATGGGGCGGAACGTCCGCGTCACCCAACTGCGCGGCCGGGTGTCGGGGGTGCGCGGCGAGGTGTACGTGTGGCTGCCGCCGCAGTACGACCAGCCGGCCTTCCGGCACCAGAGGTTCCCCGTGGTCGAACTCCTCGGCGGCTTCCCCGGTTCGGCGAAGGCGTGGTTCAGCAGCCTGCGGGTGCAGTCGCAGTTGGCGGCCGGGATGCGGAGCGGCGAGATCGCCCCGTTCATTCTCGTCGAACCGCGCACCAATCTGCTGGCCGGTCAGGACACCGGATGCGCCAATGTGCCGGGCGTCGTGGACGCCGAGTCATGGCTCAGCGTGGACGTCCGGCAGATGGTGATCGACACCTTCCGCGCACGGGGCGGCGCGAAGGGGTGGGCGGTGGCCGGCTACTCGGCCGGGGCGCACTGCGCCGTGAAGATGGCACTCGCCCACCCCGACCGGTACCGGGCCGCGGTGGGCCTGTCCGGCTACAACGACCCGGCCGCCGAACGGGTCTCCCTCACGGCCCGCGCCCCGGAGCTGCGGCGGGCCAACAACCCGCTGTGGATCCTGCGCCATGCGACCACCCCTCCGCGCGTCGCGCTGTATCTCTCGGGCGGACGCGACGACGGCTACCGCGACGGACTCGCGCTGCGGCGCGCGGCGGCACCCCCGACACGGGTGGTGGTGGCCCGGGTGACCGGGCCGCACACCATCGGCCTGTGGAAGCGCCAGGTGCCCCAGGTCTTCCGCTGGCTGACGGCCGAACTGTCGCCGTGGGCGGGACGGGTCGCGCCGACGAAGGGAGTCTGAACCGACAAGAAGCGCTGGGGGAGGGACCGACGGCCCGCGGGGGAGTGGCCGAGGCGGGGGCGTGACGGGTGGTCGGGCGCTCGGGCCCCCGCCGTCCGTTGTCACGTCGGCCGGCCGTCGTCATGCCGGTCGGGCGTCGGCCGAATGGAGTCGTCGGGCCGTCCGGCCGGGCGATCGTGACGACGTGTCCGGCGCCTCGGCCGGGGCACCGGCGGCGGTTCGGCGCACGGGCGGCAACCGCGCGTCGGAGGCCTCGGGCGTGGGCGGACACCGGATTCCGGGGACGGCGGCCGGGGCGGGGGGCGGATGCCGGAGGCCGCGGGGCCGTCCCGCGTGACGATGCCCGATGCGGTCGTCGACCCTACGGTGGTGCCATGGCGGTGAGCAGTGGTCGGAGAAGGGGGGAACGGTCCGGGTTCGGTGTGATGGACGCACTGGTCCTGGTCGTGCTGTTCGTCCTGTCCGTCGTGGCCGCCTCGATCGTGCCGCACGAGCGCGAGTTCTCCTTGCGCTGGCAGGCGGTGGTGCTGGCGGGCACCGGTTGTTCCGCGCTGGTGTGGCGGCGCCGTCACCCGGTCGGTGTACTGGCCGTGGCGGTCGGCTGCGGGGTGGCCTTCCAGGTGCTGGGATTCCGCGAGAGCCCGCTGGTCATCAGCCCCGTCCTGGTGTCGGTCTACACGGTCGCCGCGCACACCGACCGGCGAGTGACCTTGATCTCGGCGATGTCGTCGGTCGCCATTCTGGTGGGCGTCGCCGTGCTGTGGGATCCGCGTTCCTGGCTGGCCCCGGACAACGCGGCGATGCTGGCGTGGACGGTGCTGCCCGCTGCCATCGGTGACGGGGTGCGCTCGCGCCGCGCCTATGTGGCCGCGGTGGAGGAGCGGGCGGAACACGCGGAGCGCACGCGCGAACAGGAGGCGCAGCAGCGGGTGGCGGCCGAGCGGGTGCGGATCGCGCGCGAACTGCACGACATCGTCGCCCACCACATCGCCCTCATCAACGCCCAGGCGGGCGTGGCGGTCCACCTCGTGGAACGGCGGCCGGAGAAGATCCTGGCCGCACTGGAGGACATCCGGGACACCAGCCGGTCCGCGCTCGACGAACTGCGCGTGACCGTGGGGCTGCTGCGGCAGTCCGGTGACCCGGTGACGCCGCGCGACCCGATGCCCGGCTTGGCCCGCGTACCGGCGCTCCTGGCATCGTTCGAGCGAGCCGGACTGAACGTGAGCCACAGCTGGCACGGCGTCGCCGAACCGCTCGCTCCGGCGGTCGACCTGGCCGCGTACCGCATCGTGCAGGAGGCCCTGACCAACGTGCACAAGCACGCGGGGGCCGACCGCGCCCGGCTGTTCCTGCACTACCGCCCCGAGCGGCTGACGATCACCGTCGAGAACGATGGCCGGACCGGAGTCGACCCGGCCCGTCCGGGGACGGGCCACGGGCTCATCGGGATGCGCGAGCGCGCCTCCACGGTCGGTGGGCGGCTGTACGCGGGCGCCCGCCCGGAGGGCGGCTTCACCGTGACGGCCGAGCTGCCGTTGCGCCCCGGCCCGGTCATGGGCGAACCACAGAGAAGGGACGGGCATGACGATCCGCGTGCTGCTTGTCGATGACCAGGCCCTGCTGCGGGGCACGTTCAGGATGCTGTTCGACTCCACGGACGACATGGAGACGGTGGGGGAGGCGTCCAACGGGCAGGAGGCGCTGGACCTGGCCCGTGCGCAGAGCCCCGACGTGGTCCTGATGGACATCCGCATGCCGGAGATGGACGGTCTCGAAGCCACTCGGCTCATCAGCGAGTCCGACGACCTCACCGAGGTGAAGGTGCTCATCCTCACCACCTTCGAGGACGACGAGCACGTGGCCGAGGCGCTGCGCGCAGGTGCGAGCGGCTTTCTCGGCAAGGGCGCCCGGCCCGAGGAACTGCTCGACGCCGTCCGGACGATCGCCGCGGGCGAGGCCCTGCTGTCCCCGTCGGCGACGCGTGCGCTGATCGGGCGATTTCTCGCCCAGCCGGATCCGTGCCCGGCGGGCGTGCACGAGCGGCTGGAGTGCCTGACGCGCCGGGAACGCGACGTCGTCGGGCTGGTGGCACTGGGGCTGTCGAACGACGAGATCGCGGCGCACCTGTTCGTCAGCCCGCTGACCGCCAAGACCCATGTCAACCGGGCCATGACCAAGCTGGCGGCCCGGGACCGGGCCCAGCTCGTCGTCATCGCGTACCAGTGCGGTCTGGTGAGTCCCACGACGGAATCGGGGCCTTCGCAGCCGTCCATGCAGTCGTAGTCGCACTTCCGGGAGTGTGCGGGGGCCGGGCACGGGAGAGGCCCTGGAGTCGGGCACGGACGTCGGCGTGATGTCCTGCCGACGGGCCGTTCCAGCCGGTGGTAGGCGCGGGGACCGGATACCGCAGCCGTGGTAGTCGGAATCGCTGCGGCGGGACGACGCGCGAGGGGCCTCCTCCGGGCGACAGTGGGATGGCGAACGGAGGTGTCGCCATGATCGAAGCCCACGGCCCGGCCGAGCGGTACGAGACGGATGACGCGACCGGTGTCACCGGCCCGGCATCCACTGCCGTACGCCGCTTCACCGGCACGGGATCCGCTCCCGTCGGCCGCTCCACCGGCCCGGCGATCGGGGCGACCCCGACGGGCGCCCAGCCCGTCCCGACCGGTCGGGCGGCCCCGTCGCCGGACGTCACCGATCGCGTCCGCCCGTCCGGGCGGCGCACCGCGTACGGAGTGTCACTCCTCGGTTACGGGGTATCCGACCTGCGGACCCACCGCGACAAGGGCGTGCCTCCGACACCGTCCGCAGGACGCACGGCTACCGGGAGGCGTCTCCCGGAACCGTCGTTCGCGCCCGGTGATCAGGCCCCCCTCCACCACGACTCCCATGCGCGATTCCCGCGCCCGGACCACTGCCATGACGGCCGCGCGACCGGCGCCGCAGCACAGGAAGGACCCCCTCCCATGTTCACTGCCACCAAGAAGCGCAGCACGATCGACGAACGACTGGCCGAGGCGTCCGCCCCCAAGGTTCCCGCGCCCGACACGTCGGGCGGCCACGGCCACCCGGCGCCCGCCCTCACGCACCGGGCCAAGGACGACTTCCGCGCCCCGCCCGCACACCTGCTGCTCCTCCGCGACGCGCTGGCCGACCGCGCCGTCCGCGACCAGGGGGCGGGCACCGGTGACGGGGCCGGACGGCGCCGGGGCGCACCCTGCCGACGCGTTCGGGCACACTCGGCCGGGACCACGCAGCTCACCCTCTCCCAGTGGGTCAGCAGGACCGCCAGGATCGGGACCACGGCCGACGAGCACGCGGCCGCGAGCTGAGGGGTGGGCCACCGTGGGCCGACGGGCCTGCGACCACGAGCCCGACGGGTCGGCCACCGCGAGCCGACGAGCCCGCGGGAGGAACGCGCCGATCCGTGGTGACACACCCCGGGGCTGCACGGCGGCAGGCGGAGCGGCACCGCGGAACAAGACCGGTGAGTACTCCTATCCGGCCGACTGCGGCGAGGCGACGTCCCAGGTTCCGAACCGGGTCAGCCCGGCCGACGTGGCCGCCGCCACCGAGGCGTGGTTGTCGAGTCGGCACCGGTACTGAGGCTCGTGGTCCCGCGCGAGGGCGTGCCGGGAGATCGCGCGCACGAGGCGGCGGGCGTGGCCCCTGCCCCGGTAGGACGGCAGCGTCAGTACGCCGAGGTCGGCCAGCGGCGCGTCGTTCCACGGGTACATGCTCGCCACGCACACCAGCTGCCCGTCCTCGAAGGCGCCGTGGACCGCCCAGTGGTCCAGTGCGACGTACGCGTCGTCGAGATCCTGTTCCGGGGCCGCCGCCTCGAACCGCTCGAACGCCCGCGCGTCGGCCGCGGTGAGCGGGCGGACCGAGGGGTCGTCCGGCTCACCGAGCAACGCCTTGCGGGCCTCGTGGGTGAAGTAGAAGAGGTTGGCGGCTCCGTGCAGCGAGATGCCGGACGCCTCCAGCCGCCGCCGGAAGCCCGCCTCGTCGACCGGTTGCCCTTCCTCCAGACCCATCTCCCCGGCGAGAGCGGGAGTGAGCAGGACACGCGTCCTCCCGTCGGTCGTCGTGAGGACGGTGAGCCGTTCGTCCTCGTCGAGCGCGGCGTCGGTGGTGACACCGAAGGTGTCGTCGCCGCAGAGGAACCGGCTCGTCGGGGAGGGGGCGAGCCAGAAGTCGGTGACAGTGGAAGCGAACACGTCGGGCTGCTTTCTGTTCGTCCGATCGGGTCGGGTGGATCGGGTGTGCATGGTCAGGCGGCTGCGGAGGCCGCACCGGGGCCCTGTCGCCGGATGCCTCGGGAGGCGTGGTCGGCCGGCCCTGCCGTGAGGTCGACGATCAGGGGGCGGACGAGCCCCAGGGGCTGAGGAATCCCAGGGCCTCAGGGGCCTCACGGGCCCGTGAGGTCAGAAGCGCTTGACGAGGCTGACCGAGCGGTCGGTGACGGTGAATCCCAGACTCCGGTACAGGCCCAGGGCGCCGGTGGGGCTCTCGGAGTCGACGTCCAGCACGGCGCGGCCGAGAGCATCGGTCCGCAGTGTCCGCAGCACGTGGGCCAGCATGGCGCGGGCCAGCCCCTGCCCCCGTGCCTCCCGTCGTACCCCCACGGCCGAGATGTACCCGAACGGGCCCCCGCGCAGCGGCCATTCCTCCGGTGACACGTCCACGAGGACGAGGCCGACGACGCGCTCGTCCTCGGATGCGCCGGACGTGCCGGGGGCGACGGCGAGTACGGACAGGTCCGGTCGGAACGCCTTCAGGCGGTCACCGGCGGCCCATTCGGCGACGGTGACCGGCTGGCTGCCCCAGTGGTCGCGGAAGGCGTCGTTCAGCGCGGACCTGGCCCGCTCCCTCCACTCCTCGCCGTAGGGCACGAGCCGCACCCCCGAAGGGGGAGGCGGCTCGGCGAGCGGCGCCACGAGGTCGCGTTCCAGCTCCAGCCACCATCGGGCGCGCTCGTAGCCGTGCGCCTCCAGGAGCCGGATCGTACGGGTGGCACGGTCGTCCGTGCCCGAGGCCAGCCACCCGGGCAGGGCGGCGTCGCACGAAGCGAGATGCTGGAGGCCACGGGCCTCCTGCCATGCCAGCAGCGCGCTGCCGATGCCCTCGCCACGACGGTCCGGCGCCACCGTTCCGTCGAGTTCCACCCAGAAGATCGTCTCCGGGCTCGCCGGGGCCACGGCCGAGCCGTAGGCGACCGCGCGACCGCCGGAATCGACGGCGATCACCGCGTCGCGCTCGGGGACGAAGGTCTCGCCGGCGAACTCCTCCTCCAACTCGTCCCTCATCACCAGCCAGCGCGGGTGATCGACCTGCCCGGCGGCACGCTTCAGGTCGAGGACCAGATCGATGTCGGCGGCGGTGACCGGTCTCCAGACGAGCCCGTCACCGGCCGTGGGCAGGGCGATGGTCGAAGGGGCGGTCACCCGGTCGCGCAGTGCGCGGGTTTCGGGGCCGTGATGCGGTGTCCCGCTCACTGGGTTCCTTTCTCGGCACCGGCCGTACGCCGTGGGACCGCTGCGGCGGCGGTCCGGCATGGGAGCGGGCGTGGAGGCCGCGTGTTCCACAGGGAGTCGAGCCGAGCGGTCATCGCCTCGGGCACGATCGAACTGTTGGGTCTTCGCTCGTCACCGTTCGGATCGTAACGCCTGAGGATCATGGAAAAAACTGAATTGAGCCCGCGGTGTTCGCGTCCGCGACACGGACGGGACAGGGCCGGGGCCGGTTTTCCCCGGGGGGCGCGAACCCGGCCTCCCGAAGGGCTGGTCGGCGGTCGGAGCGCGCGAACCGCCCGCACACCGGCAACGCCTGTACGCCTTCACCGCGCCGCACTACCGTGCCGACATGGATCTCTTCTCGCGTTCCTGGACGGCGTTGCGCACGGCCGTCGTCGCACTCCCGGACGAGGACTTCGCGCGGCCGTCCGGCTGCTCCGGCTGGCTCGTACGGGATCTGGCGTGCCATCTGATCATCGATGCCCAGGACGTCCTGATCACCCTCGCCACCCCCGCCGACACGCAGCCGACCCACGACGCGGTGACGTACTGGGCGGTGGCCCGTACGCCACCGACCTGTGCCGACCCGCTCGACGCGCTGACCGTCCGGCTGGCCGCCGCGTACGAGGAACCCCGGCTGCTGAAGCACCACCTCGACGACATCGGCTCCGCCGCGGGCCGGGCCGCCGGACTCGCCGACCCGGGCCTCCGGGTGGCCACGCAGGACAAGGTGCTCACCGCGGGCGACTTCCTCTCCGCGTACGTCCTGGAATGGACGCTGCACCACCTCGATCTGATCGCGTGTCTGCCGGACGCGGCGCCGCCGCCCGCCGCGGGACTCGCCCGGTCCCGCGCGATGCTGGAGGTGATCGCCGGGTCCCCGTTCCCCGCGTCGTTCTCCGACACGGACACCTTGCTCATCGGCACCGGACGGCGTGCCCCGACCGACGCTCAGCGAGCCGAACTGGGCGAGACGGCCGCTCAACTCCCGCTCGTCATCGGCTGATCGGCGCGGTGGGGCGGAGAACGTTCCGGGGAGGTGAGAAACGCAGACGCGCGGGCGTCCGTCACCCGCCGTCCTCCTTCCGCTCGTCGTCGACGATCTCCGCATCGACGACCTCGTCCTCACCGCCGCCGGACGTGCCCGCGCCGGCACCCGGTCCGGAGCCGTCGGGGGAGGTGCCGTCCGCCCCACCCCGGGCCTGCGCGTACAGGGCGGAGCCGATCCGCTGCGCGGCCGTGCTCGCCCGCTCGGTGGCGGTACGGAGCCCGGCGGTGTCGTCGCCCTTGAGCTTCTCCCTGACCTCGGTGAGCGCCTCTTCGGTCTCCGTGCGCACGTCGTCCGGGATCTTGTCGGCGTTGTCCTTCATCAGCTTCTCGGTCTGGTAGAGCAGGGACTCCGCGCGGTTGCGGGTCTCGGCGGTCTCCTTGCGCTGCCGGTCCTCCTCCGCGTGCTGCTCCGCCTCGCGCACCATGCGGTCGATGTCGTCCTTCGGCAGCGAGGAGCCGCCGGTGACGGTCATCTTCTGTTCCTTGCCGGTGCCGAGGTCCTTGGCGGTGACGTGCATGATGCCGTTGGCGTCGATGTCGAAGGAGACCTCGATCTGCGGGACGCCGCGCGGGGCCGGCGGCAGGCCCGT
>NZ_JBEZVN010000056.1:0-22052 GCF_040636995.1 Streptomyces sp. NPDC032161
CCCGGCCCCGCCGGCCACCGGGCTGCCCTCACGCACCCGATCCACCGGGAACGTCCCGCTTCGCGGGACGTTCCCGAAAACCAGCGCCACCCCAGAGAACCGACCTGACAGGGTTGACGAAACAGATAGGGGCACCCCCCGGATCATCAAGGACAGGGGCAACGAGTCATACCGGCCCCGGAAGCCACGAGCCCGAACCGGGCTCTACGAGGAAGGTAATGGGCGACCGCCACGCAGCCCTCGACCTTCTTCAGGTCGATGATGACCAGTTGCGATCCTCAGTCACCCCACAGTATGACCACCAAGCCCTGCTTTGACTCCGGACTGCCGGAGTCACCGCCGTTGCGATCCTCAGTCGCCCCGCGGGCGACCGCCACTCCAGCAGCCCGACGAGCAACGGCATCCACGCCCCCACAGAAGCGGTGACACGACAGCCCACCACTCGGATCAGTAGGTAGGCCGGCCGTCACCAGGTGACATCCATGGAATGTATGCCGTAGATGAGCGAGTCTTTCTTGAAGGGCAGGTCCTCCACCGGACGCGCCGTACGGAGCGTGGGAATACGCGCGAACAAGGTGCTGTAGACGATATCCAACTCCAGGCGGGCGAGGTTGTGGCCGATGCACTGATGTATGCCGAAGCCGAAGGCGAGGTGGCCGTGCGGTTCGCGGTGAAGGTCGAGCGTGTGCGGATCACTGAAGATTTCGGGGTCGTGGTTGGCGGCGGCGGTCGAGGCGACGATGCCTTCGCCTGCCCGGATGCGGATGCCCGCGATCTCGATGTCGTGGAGCGCTACACGGCAGGTGATCTGATCGGAAACGCTGAAATAGCGCAGCAGTTCTTCGACACCCTTGGGCATCAAGGCTGCATCGGCGGTCAGGGCCGCGCGCTGTCCGGGCTCCTTGAGGAGCGCCGCGACGCCGAGCGAGATCATGTTTGCCGTGGTCTCGAAGCCGGCGATCAGCAGGAGGGTCGCCAGCCCGCCGAGGATGCCCGGATCATATATGCCCTGCTCTCTGGCTCGCGCCGCCATTCTGCTGATGAGAGTGTCCTGCGGCCGGGCTGCCTGGATGGCCACCAAGTCGTATAAGTAGTCGCGGATTTCACCGATGGCCCGAGCCCGTTCCTCCTGCGTGCTCGTACGCTCCATGAATGTCATGGTGCGCTGCTGAAAGAGCTCCCGATCGTGATACGGGACGCCGAGCAGTTCGCAGATGGTGAGCGAGGGGACCGGCAGGGAGAGCGTGGTGACGAGGTCCGCATGGCGGGTAGGGGAGGCGAGCATGGAATCAATGCAATGGTCGACGATCTGCTGGATTCGGGGGCGCAGGCTTCGAATCCGCCGCAGGGTGAACTCGCGGGTGAGCAGCGACCGGTAGATGGAGTGCTCCGGTGGGTCCATGGCAAGCAGGCCTCCCTTCATCCTGCGGGAGGCTTCCTTAAGGCCGGGAACGTATTCGGGGAAGCCCGGGTGCTGACGGTCGTTGCTGACGCGAGGGTCGGCGAGCACTTTGCGTACGTCGCTGTGGCGGGTGAGAAGCCAGGCCGTTGTGCCATCGGGGAACGCTATCCGGGCGGCGGGGCGCTCCGAGCGCAGGCTCGCGTACTGCTCGGGCGGCGCAAACGGGCACGCATTCCGGATGATCGGGAAGGTCAGGGACTGATCGGTGTGATCGGACACGACGGTGCGCTCTCCCTCGGGATCGGAAGCCGGCATCTGTGAGCGAAGAAGGTGATGCGCCGACGGCCGAATTCACGCCGCCGATTTGAGGGACGTTACCGTGCCTCAGACGCTGTTGTCCTTCGGATCTTGAGCTGTGTTCGTCGAACGGGCGTTTCTCGATCGGGCGATCGCTGTCGGCTGCGGCCATGAGAACAGACCGGTGAGCGAGGCAATCACACTCCCGGGCACCGGAGTTGGACGACACCACCGTGGTCACGCAAGTCTGAAACAACAGGGCCTCCTGCACGATTCGGCTTCGCAACCCTCGTGCTCCACCGGAGGCCCTGTCTTCATGCGCCCACCCGGCCAAGATCACCCACCCAGGAATCATGTTCGACCAAAACCGACCTCACGATCGAATGGAATACGGCTGCTCAACACCAATCACCAGACCCAATGCCCAGTACGCGAAGGGCCCCATGAGCAAGTCAAGAGCGAGCGCCTTCGTCCGGTCCTCCCCCTCCGTTCCCGTTTCACCCTCGTGGTGTCACCAGAAGCTAAAGGCTGCTGGGGTGCGGCAGGGAGCTCTTCGCCTCCCGGATACGGGTAACCGGCACGATCCGGAGCTGCCAGCGGGCGGCGAGGGCGACGGTCATCGTGGTTGCCGCGAGGTGCTCCCCGATGCAGCGGTGCGGCCCGATGCCCCAGGGGAAGTAGGCGCCGCGCGGAAGGTCCTGGCCGGTAACGGACTCGGTGCGCTCCGGATCGAAGAGGCGTGGGTTCGCGTAGGTGTCCCGGTTACGGTGCATGGCCCGCGGGCTGTAGCCGATTTCGGAGCCGGCCGGGATGAGGGTGCCGGCGAGGACGACCTCGTGCCGGGCCCGCCGGGTGAACAGCATCGGTGCGTGCAGCGGCAGCGTCTCGTCGATGACCTTCCGGGTGTAGGAGAGCTTCCGCACGCGGTTGTAGGTGAGTGGCTGCCCGTCCAGGACGAGACAGGCCTCTTCGTGCAGCCGCCGCTGCACCTTGGGCCGGATGGCTGTCTCGAAGACGGCCCAGGTCAACGAGGTGCTGGTGGTTTCGAGGCCGGCGAAGAACATGATGAGGAACTCACTGCGGATCTCCTCGTCGCTGTAGGGCCGGTCCGACTCCGGGTGGACCGCCTTCAACAGGGCGTCCAGTACGTCGGGTACGGCGACGTGGTTGGCCCGTCGTTCCTGGACCAGCCCGTCGATGACGGCGTAGAAGCGGTCCACCGCGGCTTTGAAGCGCCGTTTGCCCGCAGTGGGCAGGCGCGTCAGAGCCTTCGGGAAGACGGTCCCTGTGATCAGCTTGCGCGAAATCATGTAGAGGGTCTGCCGGATGTCGCGTACGACGGGCCGGCTCAGGTCCGCGCTGAGCAGGGAGCGCAGTACCACCGCGGCGACGAGGTCCGACATCTCCTCGTCCGCCGCCGCCTCCGGTACGCCGGGCTGCCAGGCGGCGAAGCGCTGTTCGGCCTCGTCGACGATGTCCTGGGTGTAGTTGCGCACGCTGGTGCGGCTGAAGGCCGGTTTGATGGTGCGCCGCTGGTGTTGGTGGTGTGGACCGTTGGAGGCGATCAGTGGATTCCCGAAGTGTCCGGCGAGGGCTTCGAAGAAGCGGCTGCGCTCGAAGGTGTCGGTGTCCATCTGGATGCGGTGGACCAGGGCCGGATCGTTGGCCAGATGGAGGGCGATGGGCCCGAACCCGACGCGTACCAGCGGTTCGGGGGTCCTGGTGGACTCGAAGAAGGACAGCGGCCTCCGTAGCAGCGCGGGCACATGGTCCAGGACGGGGACCCGCCCGGGTGCCGGCGGGCACGGGGCTGCGAGGGTCACTGACATGGGTTGTGCTCCTCGTCGGTGTCTGGCTGGTGGACTGCGCGGTCAGGGATGGGTGGCGGGCACGGTGCCGACGGCCAGTGCGTTGCCCTCGCTGATGTATCCGTCGGGATCGTCGAGCGGGTGGGCGGAGCCGGCCGGGTCGGCGAAGCGCTGCCATGCGCCGCTCAGGCCGAGTGCCAGGGCCTGTCCGGCCAGTTGTGCGCAGGCGGCCTTGTAGAAGTCCTGGGCGGCGGGGGTAAGCGGTGCGTGGTGTTCGATCAGGAGCGTCTGCTGGCGTACGTCGGTGAGGTGGGCGCGTTTGAGGTGGCGGTAGAGCTCGCGGGTGCGCAGGAGCTGACGGGCGTATCCGGGTTGGGCGCCCGCGGTGCGGAAGAAGTCGACGAAGAGATAGGGGTCCGCGGGCCGGGCGGTGATCAGGTGGGCGTCCAGGTCCTTGATGGCGATGGTGCCGCCGGGGCGTACGACGCGTCTCAACTCCTTGAGGGCGGCGGCCAGTTCCTGGTCATCGAAATACTGCACGGTGTTGGCGCACCAGGCGATGTCGAAGGTGTTGTCCGGGTAGGGCAGGTTGAGGAGGTTTGCCGTGCGGATGTCCGTGGGGCAGGGCAGCCGCCAGGCCTTGGCACGGTCCGCGGCGAGCGCGGCGTTCTCCTCGGCCAGGTCGACGGCGCTGATCCGGCCCTGGCCGCCGACGAGCGCGGCGAGGTGCGGCAGGAAGTCACCGGTGCCGCAGCCCGCGTCGAGGACATGCTGTCCGACGCGGATGCCGGCCTGGCCGAGCAGGTGCAGATAGGGCTCTTCGCAGGCGCGGAAGTGCGTGTCGACGATGGTGTGATGGGTGAAGCCGAGGCCGGTGGAGGAGGTGTAGCCCCAGTCTTTGTGGTCTTTCGTCAGCATGCCGGGGCTCCGGTCCCGACGCCGGTGGTGGCGTCGACTTCGTCGAGGAGTCCGCACAGTGCGCGAGTGACCTCTTCGGGGGCTTCCAGGGGTTGCAGATGTCCGGCGTCGGCAAGGGTGATGAGGCGTCCCTGCGGCAGGCTGTCCGCGACATGCCGGGAGTCCGGCGGGGCGACCAGCGCGTCCTGCGCGCCGGCGATCACCACGGCGGGTATCCGGGCACCGCGCAGCACGTCGGTGGAGTCGGGTCGCGCCGCGATCGCCCGCTGGGCCCAGGCCAGGGCCGCGGGGTCGGAGGCGTGGGCGTCGGCCAGGACTCGGTCGAGCAGCTCGGGGCGCTCGGTGCGGGTGGTATCGCCGAGCAGCAGCGGGGTGACGTGCTCCACGAGCGCCGGGTGGCGTGCCGGGTCCTGGACCATTTCGGCGAACTGGAGCCTGTGGGCCACATCTTCGGGGCTGTCGGCGGTGGCGCGGGCGGACAAGAGGGCGAGTCCCGCGACCCGGTCGGGGAAGCGGCGCAGAAACGCCATGGCCGTGTAGCCGCCCATGGACGATCCGGCCAGGACCGCCCGGTCCATGCCGTGCTCGTCGAGCGTGCGGGCCAGGTCGTCGGCGACGGCGTCGAGGCAGGGCGGGCCGTCGCCGAGCGGGACCTGACCGAAGCCGCGCTGGTCGACGGCGAGGACCCGGTGCCCCCGTGTGCGCAGGGCGTGTTCCTGTGTTTCCCACATCGAGGCGTTCAGGGACAGGGCATGCAGCAGGACGACAGGGGTGCGGCGCGGGGTGGGGGGCGGGGGACGATGCGCGGTCACCGGGAGGCCTCCGTCTCAGCCGTGGTGATGAAGTCCCGTACATGGTCGGGAGCTTCGCTGCCGCGGAGCCATGCGAGGGTGACGGGGGCGGGCGGCAGGTCGTGGATCGGCACGACCCTGATGCCGGGCGGGGCAATGTCGGCGAGGGAGATCAGCGAGATGTGGATGGCGTCGCCGACGGCGACCAGGCGCATCATCTCGGGGAAGGTGGCGACACGGCGGTTGCGGCGAATGGGGCGCCCGGCGGGGGTGCGGAGCGGTACGACGTCGTCCCAGACGTGGGTGGGGAAGGTGCCGGGCGGGGCGAAGGCGTCGTAGTCGGCGAGCTCTTCGATGGAGACCGACTCGCGAATGGCGAGCGGGTGTTGGGGGCCGACGGCCACGGCGCGGGCATCCTGGGTGAGGACCCGGCTGGTGACCAGGTCGGGTTCATTGATGCCGAACTTCACGATCATTACGTCGAGTTCGCCCGCGCGGATGCCTCGGAACGGGTCGGCGATGTCGTACTCGCTCAGCCGTACGGTGGCTTCGTCGCGGCCGGCGAGGCGGATGATGCGGGCGGCCACCTCGGTGGATCCGTGGTAGCCGAACCGGACGGTCCGGGTATCGGCGGCGGTCAGGGCCTGCTCAGGCAACGGGGACCTCCTCGGTCAGGGCGACGGCCGCTTTCAGCCGGCCGGGAAGGTGCTTTTCGGTGGTGACGCGCACGCGGGCCAGGCGCGCGGATACCCCGACGATGCGGGGCACCTGGTGCAGGACCAGGTGATCGCCGGGGGCGATGAGGCCGTCCAGGACGGCTTCGGCCAGCACATGGTTGGTGTCGATCAGGGCCTGCGAAATGGTGCATCCGGCGGTGGCGACGTACAGGCCGCGGCGGGCTCGGGGGCGCAGGGGCGGGCTGTGTCCGTCCGTTATCTCGACGAGGGTGTCCGGCCGGGCCGGCAGCCCGGCCTGCCCTTGGAAGAGCTTCAGGAGCCTGCGCAGCGAGGACGTCTGGGCGGCGGGCCCCGGTGTGGTCCACGCCGCGGACTGGTCGTCGGCCATGTGCGCGAAGGTGAACCGTTCCCGCAACTGTGCTGGGTTGCCCGCGAGGAAGACGGTACGGGTGAAGGACGTACGCCAGTCGGCTGCGTGCTCCGGTTGGATGCCGAGGGCGAAGACGCAGGTGTCGCGCACCCACCTGGCGAGGTCGAAGTTCCTGAGCACCACCGTGGCCAGGGTCCCCGGATCGTCTTCGGCGGCGATGTCGTCCTGGGCGGCGGCCAGTCCGTCGTAGGAGGTCAGGTCGTGCCGGGCGAGGAGGTCGGGCCGGGCGGTGCGGATACGTGTCGCGGCCTGTTCCTGCAGGCTCCGCTGAATCGGTGTCACGGGGGTCGGCGTCTTGGCGGGCACCGTTGTCGTCACAGGAACACCGTCCGCAGCAGGTCGGCGGCCGGGGCGGTGCGGCGCTTGCCCAGGAGGTGGGAGGTCAGCCGGTACGGGTCGACGTACACGTGGTCCTTGCGGTGCCGTGCCAGCCGGTCCTCGAGCAAGTCCCTGTCCGGTGTCGGTCCGGCCGCGGACAGGAGGCGTGCGGCCCGCTTGACGCACTGCAGCAGCAGATCAGAGCGGAACGACTGCTGCCGGCCGGGGCCGAGCACGGCGATGAAGTACAGGCGCATGCCCAGGCGTACGGCGTCCTCGTCGTACTGTGCGCGAGCAGCGTCCAGGAGTGCCCCGGCGTGCAGGTCCTGCCAGCCGCCGTGGCGTGCCGAGCGGATCTGGCCCTCGATGGGCACCCGGCCCACCGCGACGCGCCGCACGCTCGGGCCGAGCGCCGTCAGGACGCGCTCCAGCTGCTGGTAGTCGGGGTCGAGTTCGCTGTCGTAGAGGAGTACCACTTCGTCGAAGTCGGGGGCGAGCGGAACGAGTTCCCGCAGGGCGCAGGCCAGGTAGTTGGGGCGGCCGTCGAAGGTGACCAGTTGGCGCAGGGGCAGTCCGAAGCGGGTGAGGTCCAGGTAGACGGGGCCGCCCACATCGCGGTGGTCCAGGCACGTGCCGAGAGCGGTGAGCCGCTCGAGGGCGGCTTCAAGGCACAGGCCGGGCGGCTGATGCTGCAAGAGCCCCGGGTCGTGCAGGCGGAGAGCCCTGTAGTGCCGGGACCACAGCTGCAGGATGCGGGTGCTCACCGGGTGCACCCAGCCCTGCTCGACCGCTTCGGCGTACGGGCGCAGCGCCTGCGCTGGTGCGCGCTCGGCCGCGCGGAAGGCGACATACAGTTGGCCGATCCGGTCCTCGGTGAAGCCGGTGTAGTCGGTGTCGCCACGGGTGCGGTCGAGGAACTCCCAAAAGCCCAGGGTCTGTTCGGTGGGGTGGTAGGTGGTGTGGCTGTAGCGGTAGGTGACGTCAGCTAGCGGGCGGGTGGCCCGGTACATCACGTCCGTCCACAGCAGTCCCTTGAGGTGGCTCGGGGTGAGCGGCTTGGACGGGGTGATGGTGATGGGCGCCAGGAGGACCCGGTGCCGGTCCGCCGTGTCCGGCCGTGGGCGATGCCCCCTCACGGTAAGGGTCGTCATGCGTGGTTCCTTTCCGCCACGATGACCCGGCGTACGAGCTCGTCCCGCCCGGGTGCCGGGGGCGGCTCGGGAGCGGCGGGGGCCTGCTGGACGCGGGCGAGGAACTTGTCGTCGCGGAAGAGTTCCGCGGGAGTGGACAGGGTCATGAGCATGCGGGTGAGCCCGCGCCAGACGGTGCCGTCGCTGCGGGCCGCGGACACGATCTCCTCAGTGGTGGGCAGACCGCCGCCGGGGCGGGGTACGGCCGGAGCGGGGGTGTTGTTGACGGCGGCGCGCCAGCGGGCGATGCGGAGTTGGTCGGATGCCGCGGACTGCTGGTACCAGGGCAGGAACAGCTCGTGGGTCATGCGGGCGGCGGCCTGGCGCTGCGCGATGTCGATGTCAGGTTGCCCGGCGAGCAGGTCCGCGAGCTTGAAGGCGTGGTCGAGGGCGAGCGACATGCCCCGGCCGAAGAGCGGGTTGGTGATGCAAGCGGCGTCGCCGACCTGGAAGAGGCCCGGGACCGGGCTCTGTTCGGGGCCGGCCGGCCCCCACAGCGTGTTGGGCGGGCTGGAGATCACCCGCACCGGGGAGATGGGTGAGCTGACGCTGTCCTCCAGCCAGGGCGCGATGCCCGGGGTGGCGCGGGCAGCCGCGGTGAACCCGGGGCCGGTGCGCAGGCCGTGCAGCGCACGGTCGCCCGGCAGGGAGGCCAGGGCAATGGAGAAGGTGTGGTTGTCCCCGGGGTGCAGCACGCCCGCGTAGTGGCCGAAGACGTCGCCGACGCCGTGGCCGCGGTTGAGCGGCCCGGGCAGGGTATTACCCTTGAGGCGGTAGAAGCGGGCGTGGCCGGCCAGGCCGGACGGGCTGATGAGGTCGGTGGCCACGGGGATGCCGGCGTACCGCAGCCAGCGGCGGGACAGCGCTCGACGTCCGGTCGCGTCCACCACGATGTCGGCGGGGAGGCGTTCGCCCTTGCCGGTGATGAGAGCCCGCACCCGCCGTCCCTGGGGAGCGAGTTCGATGCCTGCGACGGTGGTGTCGTGCCGGATGGTGACGCCGGCCAGGTCGCCGACCGTGCGGTGCAGCAGGAGTTCCAGGCTGGAGCGCCTGATGCCGAGGGCGACCAGTTCGCTGTCTTTGGCCTCCCGGGCACTGTCGATGGCGTCGGCGCGCAGGGCCTGGGTGAGGTCGAGGGTGAGTGCGCCCGCGGCCCGGGCAGCGGCCAGGACCTGCGGGGCCCGCTCGCGCAGGACGCGTACGCCGAGGGAGGTGAGGGTGTGCGAGTGCAGGCCCTGGGGCACGGTCGGGCGCTCCCACCGGGAGGTGGCCTCGTCCATGGAGCACGTGGGCGGTTGCGGGGCACGTTCGAGGACCAGGACGCGGTAGCCGATGCCGGACAGGGCGAGCGCGCTCGCCAGGCCGGCGACGCTGCCGCCGGCGATGACTGCGGTGGGCATGTCAGCACCGCCTCCCGTGCACGAAGAAGACGCGGCGCACCTCGCGCTCGTCGCGCGGGGGCACCGGGTCGGGCCAGCGCCCGAAGTCGGCGCCCTCCTCGCCGGGCTGGGTCGCAGCCACGTCGAAGCCGTAGCGGGCGAAGAGTTCCTCCGGCTCGTCCGTTCCGAACAGCCAGGGGCAGCCCCAGCCGGCGAAGACGTCGAGCAGGCCGCGCATCTCGGGCAGGGTCAGGGCGGCGGAATTGACGATGTCGGCGGCGATGCGGCTGCCGGGGGCAGAGATCGCGGCGACCCGCTCCAGGATGCGGTGGGTGTCGGGCTCGGGGATGTAGTAGAGGAGACCTTCGAGCAGCCAGGTGGCGGGGACGGTGGGGTCGTAGCCCGCGGCCTTCAGGTCGGCCTCCCAGTCGGGCGAGGTGAGGTCGACGGCGACCTTGCGGTGGTCGGTGCGCGGTTTGGCCGCCCCCAGCTGCTCCTCCTTGTACGCGAGTACGGCCGGCCGGTCGACCTCGAACCAGCGCACCCGGCCCGGCCAGTTCAGGCGGTAGGCGCGGGAGTCCATGCCGGCCGGGGCCAGCACGATCTGGGTGGTTGCCGGGTCCTTGGCGGCTTCCTGGAGGTAGTCGTCGAAGAACCGGGTGCGGATCGCGTTGTAGTCGGGGGTGCTCGGCAGGGTGCGCTCGCGGCCGGTCGGGAAGGTGGCGTGCCGCACTTCGGCGAGCAGTTCTGGGCCGATGCCCCCGGCGAGGGAGGCGGCGTGCGGGTCCTCGTACAGGCGGTCCGGGCGCTGGGTCTCGGCGGCGCGCAGGGCTGCCGTGAGCAGCGCGGTGCGCTCCACGGCATCCAGTGGTGTGGTCATGTCTGTCTCAGTCCTCGGGTTCGATGGGTGCCTCGCCCAAGACCGGCTCGTCGCCGGCCCCGGCCGGAAAGGGGTACCAGGTCCCGTCGTCACGTTCTTGCCGTCGCCCGGAGAAGGGCCGGGCCGGCGTCGCGTGGCAGGCGGGAAGGCGATGGCAGGACCTACACCGGGCCGTCCGGGACCTGGCCGGTCAGCCGGGCCCACTGCTGCGGGTCCTGCCTGAAGAGCCGGTCCTTGACCTGGGTGGGCCTGATGCCGCTCTCGACCTGGGCCTGCCAGTCGCGCAGGAAGGCCTCGGGGTCCATGCGCAGCAGTGCCGGTGCCGACAGCCGGCCGTGGGTGCGTGCCGTGCGGTAGCCGTCGGATTCCTGGTGCAGGGCCTCGTCCAGGCGGGCGGTGAACCGGTCGGACTCGTCCTGGCTCCACGAGGTGCGCTCGGCGACGGCGAATTCGTAGCCCGCGGACTGGCCGGGGGATGCGGTGACCCGGCAGGCGACGTTGCGCAGTTCGAGACCGGTGGCGTCGAGCGCGCTGTGCAGGGCTCTGATCACCTGGGCGTCGCGCAGCCGCTCGCCGGCGTGGTCGGAGCGGTTTCCGCGGCCGGCGTACTCGAGGCGGGGGACGCCGTCTTGGTGGTCGACGACGCGTACGACATCACCGACCGCGTAGCGGTAGAGGCCGCCGACGTGGCTGAACACCACGTGGTAGTCGCGGTCCGGCTCCAGCTGGTGCGGCTGGAGGGTGACGGTGTCGGGGCCCAGGTCCTCCTCGGCGTCGGCGAACTCGTAGACGGAGGCGTTCACCACCAGACTGCCGGCCGAGCGATGCCGGTCCAGGGCGACACCGATCGGGCCTTCGGAGGCGGCCACCGGGGCGGGCAGGGCAGTCACTCCGGCGCCGAACTCCTCGCGCAGCCGCGGCAGATACAGCGAGGCGAGACCGGTGGTCCAGCAGAACAGGGCGCGCATGTTCGGCCAGATGTGGGCCGGGCGTACGGTGTCGTGGCGGTCGGCGAGGTGCTCGAGCTCGGCGGCGCGGGCGGGGTTGGGCGTGCAGTGCGCAAGCCCGCCGAGGGTGCCGTCGCGGACCTCCTTGACGATGCGGGACCACCACAGGTTCAACTGGTAGGGCAGGGCCGCGACCATCGCCGGGTTGATGCCGATGACGCAGCGGACGTCGCTCTCCACCGCGAGGCGCAGCCGCAGATACATCTTCTGTGCGTGCTGATCCGCCGCGAGGGGCACGGGCAGCGTCGCCCAGGGGGCGCCGGTGCCGGGTTCCGCGGACAGCGGTTCCCCGAAGACGGTGCCGAAGTCGACCTGGCTGGCGCCGACATGGGGTCGCCCGGAGGCGGTGGTGGGCGGGGCCGCGAGGGGGTCGTGCTTGAGATTGAGGACGGCGCCGGGGTGGTCCAGGACGTCCGGGAAGTGCTCGATGAGCGGCGACCAGGCGGCGTAGTAGAAGGGGAAGAAGGTCGTGCGCATGAAGCGCGGGGTCACTGGGATCTTCTTGTGGGCGCCAGTGCTGCCGCTGCTGGTGAAGAACACCGCGGGACGGTCGGCGCTCAGCACGTTCGGCTCGCCGCTCGCGGCCCGCTCGATCCACGGCTCGAGATCCGCGTACGTCTGTACGGGGACGGCCTTGCGGTAGTCGTCGAGGGTGCGGATACGGCCGAAGCCGTGCTGCTTGCCGTACCGTGTACCGGCATTGAACTCCAGCAGATCATTCAGCACCCGCCGCTGGTGGCCGGGCGGGTCGGTGAACGCGTTCCGCAGCACCTGCTGTTCGGCGAATACGCGGTCACGGTATCGCCGCAGCCGGTCGGGGTCTGCCCAGGCTTCAGCCGAACTCATGGGTGAGCACCTCTCGTATCGCCGCCGTGGTGGTCTCCGGACGGTCCTGTTGCTCGATCACGGTCACCGGCAGGCCCTGGATCTCGTCCTGCATGACCTTGGCCAGATCCCTCTGGTAGCGCCGAAAGCTGTCCCAGGCCAGCTGCGGCCCGTAGTACTCCAGGAGGTTGAGATCGGCCCCTTGCCGGCTGCGCCGCCAGGTCGTTTCGGGCGGGACGTCGAGATAGATCACCCGGCGCGGCTGGGGAAAGCTGCGCCACCAGGCGAACAGGGGGCTGTCCGGGGCGCCGAACAGACGGCACTTGGCCAGCAGCTTGTAGTAGTAGGAGTCGACGACGACGGGGGTGGCGGCGTCGGTGCGCAGCAGTTGGTCGCGCAGGTGGACGACGGCGGTCTGCAGGAGCGTGGCGAAGAACTCCGGGGACCAGGCGCTGCGGTGCGGTGCCACCTCCTTGACGACGTTGCGGCGCAGTCGGCCGATGAGGGCGTGCTCGGGGGCGAGATGGGTGTCGTCCACGGACAGGAGCTGCCACTGGGGTGCGGTTCGGGCCAGCTGGTCCAGGGCCGAGGACTTGCCTGCGTAGTCGGGGCCGAGCAGGACGCAGAAGGGAGGCGGTGAGAGAGCTGTCTGTCGCGTCATGCTTGTGTCACCTCCCATGCGTTGAGGGCGGCTTGAACAGCCTCTGCTGTTGCGGGTGGACAGCCGGTCGCGGCCGCGCCGCGTTCAGGCCGGTGCACTTGGCCTCCTCCTCGTGTCCGTCGGCAGATGGACAATCCGTTGCCCCGCCAGAAGCGCACCGGTGTCGGCATCGAGGACCGCGCCGCCGCCCCGGGCGAAGGCCCCCTCGTGCTCCGTGAGCGCGGTGGCAACGGCCGCCTTCTCCAGCGCCCACAAGTGCGCCTCGCTCTGGATGACGAAAAGGCCCTCGATGATCTGGCCCCGCGCGGCCACGATGTCCGCGCCGGCACCCCCAGAACGCGCACTCCAGCCGCTCCGCGAGCAGCTCGCCCGCCGTCGGCTTGCCGGCCCATTCGGCCCGACGAGGAGGACCTCCGGCGCGCTCACCGGATCTGCAGATGGTCGAGGCAGGACTGCACGTTGCGGCGGGCCTCGGCCACACTGTTTCCCTGACTGCGTCCGCAAGGACCAGGGCCACCATGGCCTCGGCGATGCTGTCGGCGGCGGGGACCGCAGTGACGTCGGAGCGCTGGTGATGGGCGTGTGCGGCCTCGCCGGTGGCGACGTCTGCCGTCCTCGGAGCACGCGGCACCGTCGCGAGCGGCCTCATCGCCGCGCGTACGCACGGCAGTTCACCGGTGGTCAGGCCGCCGTCGGTACCGCCCGCACGCCCGCAGACCCGATGGATACCCTCAGATGTGTTCACGATCTCGTCGTGCGCCTGGGAGCCTGGAACCCGCGCCCGCTCGAACCCGTCGCCGATCTCGACGCCCTTGATGGCCTGGATCGCCATGAGCGCACCGGCCAGGCGGGCGTTGAGCTCACGGTCCCAGTGCCCGTGCGAACCGAGGCCCACGGGTGCACCGTGGGCGAGCACCTCGATGACGCCACCGAGGGTGTCACCGTCCTTGTGGGCCTGGTCGGCCTCGGCGACCATCGCCTCCGGCGCGTCCGCGTTCAGGCAGCGCAGCGGATCCGCGTCCAGCTTCTCGACGTCAGCAGGCGTCGGATACACACCCTGCAGGGCCTTCACAGAGCACAGTTCGACAACGTGCGAGACGATCGCGATCCCGACGGTCTCCTTCAGGTACGACCGTGCGATCGCGCCGAGCGCGACACGGGCCGCGGTCTCCCGCGCCAAGGCACGCTCCAGGACCGGCCGCGCGTCGTCGAACCCGTGCTCTTGCATCCCCGCCAGGTCCGCGTGACCGGGTCGCGGCCGCGTCAACGGCGCGTTCCGGGCCAGATCCTTAAGCGTCTCCGGGTCGGCCGCCATGACCTGCTCCCACTTCGGCCACTCGGTGTCGCCCACCCTCACCGCGACCGGGGAACCCGGACTCAGCCCGTGCCAGACCCCGCCCAGGAAGGTGACCTCGTCCCGCTCGAACTTCATCCGCGCACCGCGCCCAAACCCCAGGCGCCTGCGAGCCAGATGGTCCGCCACCATCTCCGTGGTGATCGGAACGCCGACGGGAAGCCCCTCCAGCGCCGCCACACGTGCGAGTCCGTGCGACTCCCCCGCCGTCGGCCAGCGCAACCTGCTCAACAGTGCTCCTCATGCTCGCGTGCTCACAAAGGGCTCGTTCCGCCAAGGGCTCCTGCCTCAGTGGTGGGGTCGGGGCTCAGGGCGCCGCCCAGTGCGTCGATCTCTCACTCGGCCCCCCAGCCTGCGCGGGGCAAGCTCCGTCGAACCTCACGTTCGGCGGACGCAGGAATGGCAACTGACACCGTCGGGGTCTCCTCACCGGCCGCGTGCAGCGTGACATCGTCCGACGTGACATCGAAGTCGTGGGGAACGAACAGCGTCCGTGCGAGATCACCTGGCTCATTGCCGACCTCGACAGTGATCAGCACACGGTCGGTGAGCGGGCTGTTCCTGCGCGACTGGGTGTCGGCCCATCCTGCTGGAGCACCGTTCGCGATCCGGATCGTGTCCCGGAGTCCCTGCCCGGCAAGACGTGCCACGTCGTTGGAACTGTCGACCAGACGCGCCGCCATCGGGGGAGCCATGACATGCGGTGCGTGGGAAGTCAGCGCGACCTCGTTGTCGTGCGTTTCATCCGACACCAGCACCGGGGTTGCGTCGCACATGGCTATCAGCTCGAGCTCCCGTTCGAGGGTCTCCTGTGATGTCTCCGGCACTGGTGTCAGCACCCATGCTGGCCCGTGAGCAATCCTGCGCGTGCGGCGAGCGGGCCGGATCTCTCCCGTCCGGCCAGCGGGTGCCCACTGATGCAGGAGGCCGGGCTGGGAGCATGACGTAAGCCTGCCGCCACAGGCCCCGCCTTCACACTCACCACGTCCCTGTAGCTGCGGGCCAGGCCACGACGCTGTTCCTGCGCCAGGATCGTGCCGACGTGGCTCGGTGGGACGGCCAGGTCCACCGGTCCCTCGGGGTGCTCGAGGACGCCTGCCCCGAGTGCGGCGGCGGCCACGTCGGTGTCCCGCAGGTGCACGGTCACTCCGCGTCGGGCCGCCGCGAGTCCCACGGACGTGCCGATGAGCGCAGTGCCGACGATCGCCATGGTGCGGATCATTGATGACTCCTTGGTCTACCAGCTACCCGCCTACGCGCCCGAGCTCAACCCGGGTCGAGAAGGTCTGGTCAACGATGAAAGGCAACCCGGCCAACCTCGCCGCCCGCACCGCCAGCGAGCTCGCCGCCGCGGTGTAGAACCACCTCAAACCCATGCAATACCGCACCCTTCTGATCGACGGCTACCTCACCGGAACAGGTCTGTCTCCACCGCTACCGATCAGACCTTGATCGCAAAAGGTGTCCAGCGGCCGGTCGTCGTTCTGCGGGCGGTGGTCGCGTCGCTCAGCGATGCCAGGCCGACACGACTGCCACGGCCTGGTCGATGTTGAGGCGCGGGTCGCAGAGGGTGGTGTAGCGCAGTGAGTCGAGGAGGTCATCGAGACATGATTCGTCCGCCACGCATTCACCGACGTTCTCCGGCGTGGCTTCCAGGTGCAGCCCCCCTGCGACCACTTGCTCTGCGGCGGCCACCTCTTGGAAGAGCTCCACTTCGCGCGTGATGCTGGTCAGCAGGCGGGTCTTGCGGCCTAAGGGGCCGCGCTGAGTGTTGCCGTGCATCGGATCGCACAGCCAGATGACCGGATGCCCCGCGTCGCGGACAGTGGCCATCAACGGTGGCAGCCACTCTGCGACCCGATCCGCGCCCATCCGGGAGATGAGCGTCAGTCGGCCGGGCGTACGAGCCGGGTCCAGGACCGAACAGAGTTGAGTCAGCTCGGCGGGTGTCGTCGTCGGACCGACCTTGCAGGCCACCGGATTCTGGATCCGGGCCAGCAGTTGCACGTGGGCACCGTCCAGCTGGCGGGTGCGGTCCCCGATCCACGGCCAATGCGTGGAGGACAGCAGCAAGCCTTGCCGGCCCTGACGCAGCAGCGGCAGCTCATAGTCCAGCACGAGGGCCTCGTGACTCGTCCACACGGGTGCCGCGGTCGGCAGTCCCCAGGCGCCGCCGAGTCGGCGCAGGAATTCCGTTCCGGCGTGAGCGGCCCGGTAGCCGGTGAGCAGGCGCGCCGGATCCGGCTGGCGTAGCTGCGGATCGGGCTGCGGGTCGTTGACCAAGTGGCCGCGGAACGCCGGTAGCTCGAGCTCTCCGTGCCGCTCCAGGTCGGCGGAGCGGGGCTTAGCGAACTGACCCGCGATCCGACCCACCCGCACCACGGACAGGCCGGTTCGGGCTTGCATCGCCCCGGCCAGCACGTCGAGCATGCCGGCCTTGCGGCTGAGCACCTCGGGAACGCAATCCGCGGGGTCCTCGGCGCAGTCGCCCGCCTGCAGGATCTGCAGTCCGCCGGCCGCGACCTCGGCGAGGATCAGCCGCAGATGGCGTACCTCGTCCCAGATCACCATGCCAGGTAGGTCACTGAGTTCGCTGCTGAGTCGTTCAGCCAGACTGCGGTCCTTCCACCGCGGTTGCTGCTGGGCCGGCAGAGTGCGAAGCCATTGACCCTCGCGCTCCGCATCCGAAGTGAAATCGGTTTCATCTAACGGTGTGAGGGTGAGGGGCGTAGTCACGGATTTGATCCCCCGTATTGGAAGCTCGTCGCTAAGTTGCAGACATTCCGCCGATATCCAACCGGCACCTGGCCTGCTCCGGAAGGCGAAGGCGGATAACTACTCAGGTGAGCAGGAGGTCGCGCACCAGATCGATTGGAACGGTCATACCTCGCGCCAATCACCCGCTTCGAGGGGATCAGCCTGATCGATCCGGCATTCTCAATCGTAAGCGTTTCCAGCCATCTTACGCTTGAAGTCATCGCTATGTTCGACGTACTCGGTGATCGTTCCGTCCGGACTCATGGCGCGCAAGTTGTGCCCTGAAGGAACTACCTTGATATCGTCGATGATCTTGACCCCAGTCTGGATGAAGTATGCGCGCACGGCGTCCAGGTCATCCACCAAACAGGTCAACTTGGTAGCCTCGAACCGCGCAGTGTCAGTCTTGTCTCCTGCGATCAGGAGAAAACTTCCGATCCCTACGATATCGAGCCTAAACTCCTCGTAATAAAATTCGTGGTGCGGACGGTCCACTCCTTGGAGTGCCATGTAGAACTTTTTACATGCTTCGAGTTCCGTCTTTCGAAGGTATATCCTGTAAAAAGATTTGAGGATCTTCATGGCTACTCCCGACTCAAGCCATTGCTTGTTTCTTGTGTTGCATTTTACCGTCCTGACTGAGCACCGATACAGGGTAGAACTGATCGCCCTGGCTGACGCACGCCGAAGCCAGGTTCTTGTTTCCGTAGGCGCAGGTTCCCTACTACCGCCGCTCCGTCAGGAAATGATGCGCCTTACCGTTGAGGGTGAAGGTCATGTGCATTCCCGACCCTTCCGTGGCCGCTCCCCGCGAGACGGCGTATGGCATGTGCCACTGATATTTCAGGAGGGTTCCCTTTGACGAACAGAAATCAGACCCGTCATATCGCGAGACGTCACCGTAGTTATTGACGCCAAATCGACGGGGGTTTGAGATTATCCCTGGCATCACAGCCTCGCCGGCTGTTGTAAGTTCCTCTCGCGTCTCCAACTGCGCAATGGATTTCTCCGTTTCGGCTGCCTGTGCTTTGTAGTAGTCGCGAATCTGACTACCACTGCTTCGAACAACCACCTCGCCCGGAACAATCAGGTACATGAGATGATTTCCGAAGTGGAGGCTTGAGGCATACGAGGCGTTCTTCATCACGAGAAGGTTCTCACTGGACCTTTTGATAAATTCCGCTTTGACCATGTCGAGATGTGGACCGATCTTCTGGCCCGGCTCGACGGTCTCTCGAAGCTCCCAGGGCATGAGGCGCGGCGCTTCATCCTCGTCAACGAACGGCTTCTTCTCGGGGAGATACTGGTCCAGGTCAGCGGTCTGCAGTTGGAGCTCCGCTATCGCCTCCGCAATGCGGAACTGGTCTTTGCCCGTCTTCATGGTGCCCATCAATGCCTGGTGGAAGCGGAAGCACCTGTAGCCGTCCTGCATTGACATGGGGAAGGCTGTAAAAATCCCCTGGATGTTGGGATTCGACTTGTACGTGACGGACATCAACAGGAAGCCGTCGTAGTAATTGGGATACTCGTCGAGTACGACCCCCTGAAAGGATGAGATCGGAAATTCTTCCGGATCTTCAAACTGCCGCTCGATCAAATAACACTTCGAAAAGAGTGGGTTCTCGTCAAAATAGTGACCGACTGCGCCTCGAATATCGTCAAGCGAAAAAGGCTGCTCAACGCTATATGTTGAAAGCGCCGGGATGAATTCCATCACATTAAGGGGGCGCGAGAAGGACATCAGATTGATACGGATCATTTTGTCGACCATCGACAAAGGCATGCCTAATCACTCCGATAGACTGGTACGAGAGGTACTGGAAGGCGTTTCGGTCGGGGGTCCGGCAAAGTCGCGAAAAAATGACCGCCGTCGGTTCAATCAGCAGCTCGTCCGCGGTGCGGTGGCCCGGCCTAGTCCTCCCCTGGAGCGTGAAGTTGCTCCGCGTGCCAGGTGCACCCGTCGCCCGCCTGTTCGCATGACACCGTAACGTCGGGTTCCACGTAGCGGTCGGCGATGGCGGTGTGGAGTTTCTGGCAGTACCCGCACGGTGACTTGAACGTCAGGACGACGCCGGCGCGGGCAGCCTTTTTGCGGTACCGAAGGATCCCGCAGTCGGCGTTACGCAGGACAGTGCCCGAGGGCTGAGGCTCAATGGACACTGCCGAGTCGTACAGCAATAGCTGACGTTGCATCCGGCCCATGAAGTGATCGGTAGCCGATACCCCGTCGGGCCGTTGCGCTCGCAGCAAGTCCGCGGTGATGCGGGAGTTCGCCTCAATCCATCCGGCCAGGCCTTCTTCGCCGTGCTCTCCCAGGACGAACTCTTCTGCGGCCGCCTGGGCCTCGAAGTACCGCTGGCGCCACAGGTCGACCTTCTCCGCCGGGTCGAGAGGAGACGTTTCACTGGTCATGGTCCGCGTCCTTCCCGGTGACGTCGTCCAACTCGGCGAAGACCTCCTGGGCGACGCGCAGTCCGTTGTTGGCGACCGGCCAGCCGCCGTAGTAGGCGAGCTGAATGATGACTTCGACGATTTTCTCTCGCGACATCCCGAGGTTCAGGGAGGCACCGATGTGGCCCCGTAACTCCCAATCGGTCCGCGCCAGCGCGACCGCGGTCAGTGCGACCAGTTCGCGTTCCTCGAGGCTCAGTTGCGGGCGGGCCCAGATCTCACCGAACAAGTGGCCGACGGTGATCTGCAGGAACTCCGGGTAATTACCCGGGCGCGGTTCGCGGCCGAAGACCTCCTTGAAGAGGGCTTCACCCCGCTCGTGCCGGGCAGACGGCTGATTCATCGATCAACTCCTCCAAACATTCACATCAACGCGGACAGGCGACGAGCGCTCCGATCCGGGCGGGTCCGGCCCCGAACGTCGCCGCGTACACCAAGAGCACCGGGAGGATCAGTCCCAGCCCTGGCATGCACAGCCGTCGACGACACTGAGCACGTAGGCCTCGCGAGGGAGATCCGGCTTGGCTGCGGCGGCGGTTGGGAAGCCGCCGGGGCCGGCCGCTGTCATCGGCCCATCACAGGACGATGCTGATCTTGCCGTGCTCGTACAACGTCTCGTGGTCGAGCACCACGACCCGCCTCCGGATCCGGAACGACTCGCCCTCAGGGACGAGTTCGAACCGATATTTCCCGACGTACGCGTCGGAGCGCCCGTGCCCGAAACGGTATGCGACGACATTTGCCGCCACCTCAAGGTAGCTGCCCTCATCAGCCAGGATTTCCACGTTGCTGATCACGCGATTCGTTCGCGACCGAGGGTCCTCGCACCACACCTCACCATTAAGGATCTGCTCGATCCGCTGGCGAAGCCGGGCAGCATCGTCGTCGATGAGCTTGAGTGCGTCGGCCGACTCACTGCGGACGTCGGTAGCCGGCACCACGTAGCGGACGTCCTCGGTCAGCATCTCGTCGTACCACTCGATCAGACGCCACTCGTCGAGCAGCCGAGCCTCACGGAAAAGGAACTGGCTCACCCGGTGGCACAGCCTCACCTGGGCTGCGTCGTCGACTATCAGTTCGCTGGTCATTACTTTTCCGCCCCTCGCAACTCGACCTGGTGAGCGACCTCGAAGTGACCGTCGTCGCCGTGCATCATCCGGTCCCACTGCCGCCAGAATTCGCGGGCAGGAAGCTCGTCGGTCGTCTCGGGGATCTCCTTGTTCATACCGCGTGACAGATCCGAGTAGCGCACCGTGCGGTTGAGATAACCTCGCTGGCACGACTCGACGATCTCGATGTCGTCGGGAGTGGCAAAGCCAGCGGGACCGAGGAACGTCAGGTAGTGACTCTTGCGGAGTTCCCTGATCTCCGGATCTTCGTCCTTGGGAGCCAGCCCAACCGAGGTGATGGCCATCCGGTCGACGCCGACCGGGTCGATCTTGCGAATCGTGAGCGCAATCGCGTCGATGATCATCAAGTTGGGGAAGATCAACAACGCGCGATTCATGCCGGTGATCCGTTGGGCGCGTTCGGCGCCGAACTTGTCGGCGAAACGTGCGGCGGTCGCCTCCATTCGCGCCCGGAGCGCGGGATCGAACATCGGCGTCCAGTGGGCAAGCGGGCGGGCTGCGGCCGGCGGCAGCTCGTTGGCTCCATGACCCAGGCCGAGGGCGCGGCCGAAGCCACCTCGTCGTCGTGGTGGCACCGACCCGAGCGACTGCATGTAGCTGACGTAACGCTTGTGCAGTGCTCGGAAGTGGTAGATGTCGACGCTGTTCTCCATCATGAGCTTCCAATTGGCCTGAGCCCCGTGGAGTTGCGCGCCTTGGATCACCTCCATTCCGGTCTCGGACTGGTCGGCGACCAGATCGATGTACTCCGTGGCTCCCGCCAGGTACTCGGTCAGGGTGCGCGACTGTTCCGGATCGAAGGTGACGAAGACGAAACCGCGGTAACTGTCACTACGGTGCGTCGCCAGGCCGAAGTCCGCCTTCCGGAAGCCCGGCCCGTAACCGTCCGGAATCGGAACCCCGGTCAGGTCGCCCTTGTTGGAGAACGTCCAGTCGTGATAAGGGCACCGGAACGATTTGACCTGTCCGGCCGGCTGCGAGCAGAGCAGAGCCCCGCGGTGAGTGCAGCTGTTGGCGAACACCCGGATCACCCCGTCGGACCCATGCGCCATGATCACCGGGCGCCCGCCGACGTCGCGTGCCACGTAGGAGCCCGGCCCTGGCACCTCCGATTCGTGCCCGACGTACAACCAGCAGCGATCGAAGATCCTGGCCATCTCCCGTGCGGCCAGGTCGTCGTCGGTGTAGGCGCGGCGATCCACCCGGAACGAGAGGCGCTCTAAATCATCGACGACAATCGGATCGTCCACCAGCCGCTGCAGTTCGATCGTCACTACTCTCTCTTTCGCTGTAATTTCTGCACGGTTCTGACGACCACCTCGGCCGTGCGTGCGGCAGCAACACCGCACTCCGGCTGCGCGGCGCACACCCGGCCCCGACGTGTGTCTGACCACATGCATTAGTGCGGGGATGTAAAACCCAACCACCGGGGGCCGTTCACGACTCTGCAGCCCTCCTAAGTGGTGGATTGGAACCATAGGCAGGTTGTCAGATTGCCAAGTCGGCCGTACATAGGACTTAAGACCCATCGTCGGCTGTCGCTATGCTTCGACGCCCCGCCGACAGCCTCATAAGCACGGTATTTGCCGTCGACGGGCTGGCGGCCGAGCCCTGGGACGGGCTCCGGGATTAGCGCGACTGGAGGCAGCAGAAGGCGCAGGGGCGTTGCGTTCTCGGACGGTTACTGAGGTTGAACTCGCGATGTCGCCCTGCTTCCTCAGGTAGGTGTGGTCGTCAGGCCGGTCTCGGCGAGGCAGCCGTCTATGAGGTGGCTGCG
>NZ_JBEZVN010000057.1:0-20356 GCF_040636995.1 Streptomyces sp. NPDC032161
GCCCGGCCGGCCTCCACGCCCTTCACGACGTAGCCCCACTTGCGGCTCACCTTGATGGCCGTCTCCACCGCCTCGGCACCGCTGTTCATCGGCAGGACCCGGTCCTTCCCCGTGAGCCGGGCGAGCGCCTCGGCGAACGGACCGAGCTGGTCGTTGTAGAAGGCCCGGCTGGTGAGAGCGAGCCGGTCGAGCTGCTCATGCGCGCGCCGCAGCAGACGCGCCGGGCGGTGGCCGAAGTTCAGGGCGGAGTAGCCCGCCAGGCAGTCGAGAAAGCGACGCCCGTCCACATCGGTCACCCAGGCACCGTCCCCGGAGGCCAGGACGACGGGCAGCGGATGGTAGTTGCGCGCCGCGAAGCGCTCCGTCTGCTCGACATGCTCCCGCGCGCTGTGCGAAGGAAGGCGCGCAGCCGTACCCGTCTCGTCGTCCATGCCCTCGCGCCCCTCGCCGATCCGGTTCATTCCGACCTCCGCCTTCCCGGCCGTCCGCTTGCGGCACGACCGAAAGCAACCATTCACAACAAGCAGCTGACACCTATCATGAAATATTCATTTCACTCAAGGGGGCGGGGTCGGCGCGAGAAGGTCGCGGCAGCGGAAACCGGGGCGCTCCGCCCCGGCGCGGGATCCGGATACGACAGTCGCCCCGTGCCGACACGGCAGAGGGCGACGTCAGGAGGACCTGACGGGAATTCACGAAGAGCGCGTCGGCCCGGCTCAGCGCACCCTTCCCGCAGCTTGAGGGGCACCGGCGGCAGTTCGGGGGCCGACAGGCGACCGCCGTCGTAGCCGTACACCTCGCCGAGGCGGGAGGCCTCCGTCCGGTCCTGCCCGGCCACCTGGACCTCCTCCTGGGTGCGGCCGGTGAAGTTCCGTCACAAGTCGCACGGTTGCCACTTCCGACAGGTGGACGCCGCGCTGATCAGTCCGAGGTCAGCAGAAGGTCGGCGTCGCCCGGGGGCACCGGCCCCGGGCGGAGCCCGTCGCTCCCGCGCCCCGCACGTACTGCCTCCGGACCCCGTGGACAGCCGGGGCTCGACCATGGGGCACAGCACCGAGGTACGTAGCCGTCGGGATCCGGACCGTTCACGGCCCGGACGCCGCCCGCTCCGTTCAGGGAGCCTCTGCCAGGACGACCGCGCAGGCATCGAGCTGCGCCGGCTTCCGGTTGGGAGGAGACTGGACATCAGCGGTCGGATGTGTTCGCGACCTCCTCGCCCGCACTCGACGCCGGCAAGAGGCTTCCATGAGCAGTGACGCGCCCGAACTCCCTGTGGGCGGACCTCCCGGGCACGAGCCCTCGCGGCCCGGCTCCGCCATCCCGGCGGCGAGCCCGGAGGACGGTGGGAAGCGGTCACGTGAACCGCTGCTGGAACAGGACATGGAGCGGCGCGAACGCGCGAGACGCGAACGGCGGTGTGAGGAAGTCCCTCATGTACGTCCGCGAAGTCGCGCCCACCGATGTGCCGCCCGGTTCCCGGGACATGTCCTCGTGGCCAGGAACATCTACGACAGGGCGACCCGCCCCGGGGCGTGGTTCACCCGGGACTTCGGCCCCGGTCTCTTCGGCACCGCTGGGCCACGGCGACCTCGTTCGGTCACCCCGACGTCGCCACCGCGAACGAGCATCTAGGAGAGAGCGATGAAAGCGGGCAGGATTCTGCGCAACCCCGACGCGCCCCGGACCCCGCCCCGGCCGAGAGCCGGCCGGGACCTGGATCGCGCGGACGAAGAGCGGCTGAAGGAGATCCGGCAGTACTTCGAGGACCAGTACACCCGACGCGAGGCGGTCGCCCACACCACGACGGCCGACGGGGACGAACTCGACTGGGTCCCTGTCGAGTGCCGCGGCGAACCACCCGACGTCGAGCCGCCGGAGCGGCCGTACGACTCCGAGCGTCCCGGGCTCTCGCAGCCGTTCGAATCGCCCGACCCGGACGCCGAGACCGGCCCGCCCGGCACCGTCCCGATGCTGCGCAAGCCGCTGGACCGCATCACCCCGGTCGGTACCCTGCAGGACTACCTGGCGAAGGGGCCCTACGCGAAGCGGACCACTCCGCCGGACGACCTCGGCCTGACCTCGTCCGCTGCCTCTCCCGACGTGCACAAGTACGCACATGCTCGCCAGCAGGTGAACCACTACGGCACGGAGGGGGTCATCAACACGTGGAGACCCTACGTCCAGTGGTCGAACGAGTTCTCCCTGGGCCAGCTGTGGGTGGTGGGGGGATCAGGGGCCGGAACCGATGTGCAGACCGTCGAGGTGGGCGTGCAGACCTACTACGACCTCTACGGCGACTGGTATCCGCATCTGTTCATCTTCTACACCACCAACAACTACGCGCAGAGCGGCGACTACCTCGGCGGCTACAACCGGGACGTCAAGGGCTGGGAGCAGTTGTCGAGCACGGTCTACCCCGGCATACGGATGGCGGAGAGCGTCTACGGCGGCGACCAGTACGAACTGTCCATCAAGGTCATGCTGTACCTGGACAAGTGGTGGGTCCGCATCGGCAACGAATGGATGGGCGGCTACCCGCGCAGCCTGTTCAATGCCTCGGGACTGTACAACCAGGCGGGGATCGTCGACTGGGGCGGTGAGATCGTCGACGACGTCGTCCACCACCCCGAAGCCACCTGGACCCAGATGGGCAGCGGGCACTTCCCGTACGAGGGCTGGAGCCACGCCGCCTACATGCGCAACATGGCCTACCAGTCCGACGCGGCCGGCACGATGCAGCCGCTGGTGGGCTATCCCTCGCAGACCAACCCGAACGCCTATCAGATCGCGGTCGACTTCTCCGGGACGACGACCTGGGGATCGAACTTCTACTGGGGAGGACCAGGTGGCGTCGAATGACATCCCGGCGAAGGACGACCGCCCCGAGGTGATCCCCTCCGAGGTGGATCCGGACGTCGAGTGCGTCCGGTTCGACCTGGCGAAGGGTCGTGCCGCGGCGCCACCGCCTCCCGAGGCACCGGAGCCGCCACCGTCCCCGGCCTCCGAGGCCGTGACGGGCCGAAGGCTCTGCCCCGAGGGCTACACGCCCCGGCGCCGGCACCGCGACTACACCCTGGACGGCAAGCGGATCGTCAGCGACTCACCGCCGGTCCCCAACCCGGAGCCGATCCCCAAGCCCGATGAGCCGCCCACCGGTTAGGGCCCGTACGGCCGCCGTTCCCCGCCCGGGAGCGGAAGCATCGCGGTGCACGGGCGGTGCTCGTCGTCCCCTTCGTACGCGACGAGGACCTCCCGGACGCCCCTCGGCACGACCGCCGTGCGCAGGCTCGCCAGGCCCACCTCGTCCAGGGGGACCGTGCCGAGGAGCCGCCCGTCCGTCGTGAAGGTCACGTTGCCGCGGGGTGCCGGTCCGCCGGGCACCGTGCGGGCGATCCGGACCGTCACGGTCGTCGCGAGGCCGACGGTCCTGGCGCCGTAGGAATCGGCGTCCGCCGGATCGACGCTCAGGGTGCCGTCGCGGGCGACGTGAAAGCCGCTGCACACGCCGTGCACGGTGCGCGGCTGATAGCCCTTCGCCGGCACGAGGACGGCGGTCAGTTCGCGGGGGGTGCGGGGCGCCGGGTCCGGCCGGCCGTCGAGGACCGCGAGACCGAGGAGGTCGCTGTCCGCATCGGCCGCGGACAGGACCACCGGGAAGCCGCCCACGACGAGGGTGTCCGTGCCGCGCCCCGTCAGGAACGGGTCGCAGGACATGTCGTAGTCCACCGTCCCGTCGGGACGGACCGTGTACGAGAAGTCGGCCGGCACGCCGGGGCCCGCGTGGAAGACGTACCCGGCGGCCGGGAGCAGCATGAGCCGGTGCACGGTGACCGGGGGGAGAAAGGCCCCCGCGGCGGCGTCCGGAACGCCGACCGGCAGCAGGCCGTGGGAGAGGCCGCGTCCATCGATGGTGACGGTGCGTCCCCGGACCGTCAGGGTGTTCCCGACGGCCTGGGCAAAACCATCCGATTCCGGAGTGAGCCGGACCTTTCCGCCGGATGTGACGGAGAAGCCGAGACCCCCGGCGGCGGTGCCCGCCTCGACCCGCAGCCGGTACCCCGAAGCAGGCAGCAACCGCAGCTCGTGCGTCCGGTCCGACGCCAGCGGAGCCGCGCCCGGCAGGTCCGGGGTGAGCGGATGGTCCAGGCCCCGGGCGTCGACGAGGACCGGCACCCCGCGTACGGTCAGCCGCCGCGTGCCGCGGCCGGCGAGGAAGGCGTCGTACTCCGGCGCGAAGTCCAGCGTGCCGTTCCCGCGTACGTCGAAGACGGCGGCGGCGGTCGTGCCTTCGCCGAGCCGCAGCCGGTAGCCCGAGCCGACGGGCAGCCGTACCTCGGGCGGCGGGTCGGCCGCCCCGTCGACGAGGCCGTCCCGAAGTCCGCGCCAGGCCCCGTCGCCGGCTCCGGAGACGGCGACGCAGGGGTACGTCAACTGCGAGGTGTCGATGGAGATGGCCGGCATCGGGGCTCCCGTCGGAACAGAGGAGAGGGGTCAGAAGGGCGTACTGCCACGGAGCTCCATGCGCGGCACGGACTCGATCCGGGTCTCCGCCCGCACCGGCCGGAGCGGCACCCCCGTGACCCGCTCCCATCGCAGGATGATCGTGTCCCAGCCGGCCGTGATCAGCTCGGACTCGTCCGGCGTCGTCGCCATGGCCCAGATGGCGTCGCCGTGGGCCTGGAGGACCGCTCCGACGAGTTGTCCGTTCGCGTCCCATCGGTGCAGGGTGCCATCGGCACAGCCGGCGACGATCTCGCCGTCCCCGGTCAGCACGAGCGACCGCACCGGTGAGCCCGTCACCAGCGGGCCACCGACCTGCCGCCCGGTGTCGCGGTCCCAGCGGCGCACCGTGCCGTCGATGCCGCCGGAGGCGAACCGTCGCCCGGCGGAGCCCGCCGAGAAGGCCTGGACGGGACCGCTGTGGCCGAGCAGCGGCCCGCCGATCGGTGTGCCGGATGTCCGGTCCCAGCGTCGAACGGTGCCGTCCACCCCGCCCGAGACGAGCTCTTCGTCGTCGGGGGTGACGGCGACCGCCTGCACCGTGCCGGTGTGTCCGCGCAGCGGCTCGCCGAACGGCGCTCCGGTGGACCGTTCCCAGCGGCGGACCGTGCCGTCCTGGGAGGCGGAGACGATCTCGTTGCCGTCGCGGGTACGGGCCAGGGCCAGGACCGGGCCCTCGTGGGCAGCGATCGGCGCGGCCACGGAGAGGCCGGTCAGCCGGTCCCAGCGGCCCACCGTGCCGTCGCTGGACGCGGTGACGACCTCCCGGTCGTCGGGCGTCAGCACCATGCCCCAGATCGTGTGCGGCACCAGGGGCACCGGGCCGGCCAGGAGGGTCTCGCCCACCCGGTCCCAGCGGAACAGCCGTCCGGTGGAGTCCGTCGCGACGATCTCCACCGCGTCGGAGGTCACGGCCATCGTCAGCGCGTACATGTTCGCCTTCATCCCGACGTCCCTCCGGGCGGTACGGCGCCGTCGAACGCGAGTGCGCTGGACGCCTCGCCCCGGCCGGCCCTGACCCGTCGGCCGACCCACGGGTAGGTCCGGCCGTCCTCGCCGCGCGCCACCACCGGCACCCGGCCGGCCGTCACTCCGGAGCGCGGGACCTCCTCGTCGCGGAAGAACACCCGTTTCACCTCCGGCTCCAGGATCCGGCCGGCCGCCTTGAGCTGCGGCAGCCGGGTGCCGTCCGGACCGAACCGGGGGATCTGTCCGCGTCGCAGGCACACCGCCGCGGAGCCCGTCGTCAGCGGCACCGGCACCAGCGGAATCCAGTACGCCGGGACCGCCGTGACCAGCCGGTAGGCGAGCGCCGTCGGGTCGGTCGGCGGCACCTGCGGATCGTCGTCGGGTGGTTCGTCGCCGCGCGCCCGCGGCCGACCGGTGGCGCTCTGCACCGTCCGCTCGATCGCGAACCCCAGGTTGGCCATCTCGTCGCGGGCGAACAGCACCTCCTCCACGGGGGTGCCCTCCAGACGTGCCGAGGCGGTCGGCAGCAGCGGGAGCAACGGCGGTCCGGGCGTGCCGTCCTGGGCGCTCGTCAGCCGGAACACCGACCAGTGGTCGTCCTGGACGGGGTGGACGGTCGTCTCGTCCTCGAAGGTGTCGACGACCGTGAGCCCGGCGATCCGGTGCAGCGCGCTCGTGGCCAGCTCCACCGGGACCATCCAGTGGTCGTTGCCGTAGATGTTCGCGAACTCGACGACCAGCAGCCGGGCCAGGTCCGGCACGCCCGCCCCGATGGCGGGCAGATTGACCGTCGTGTCCTCGAACTCCCACCAGCGCTCGGCCGGCATGCCCGGATACGTGACCCGGGTGGGCAGCACCTCCGCGGGCGTGCCGCCGGCCGGCTCGGGCAGCGGTGTCGTACCGACGTCGAGGTCGAACTGGTACGCGTCGGCGGTGCCGCCGGTGTACTCGGGCGCCGTCAGCGTCACGGGCCGCCCGCCCGGCGCCGCCGTGACCGCGAAGCGGTGCTCCAGCCGTTCCCGTACCCAGCTCGACGCCACCGGCGGCTGGTACCGGGCCCGGAACCAGTCCCGCCACAGCTGTGCCGCCTGGTCGAAGGCGGTCCGCTGGGCGCCGGTGAGCCCCGGCGGGCGCCAGCCGCCGTCCAGGTACCCGGCGAGCGCGACGCCGTCGGGCGCCCGCTCGGCGAGCACGTCGCGCAGGGCCTGCCCGCCCGGGTCGCGCCGCAGCGGATCGTCGTCCGGGTTCGCGGGCGGCCCGGGCAGCGGCGCTTTGGCGAGCACCGCCGCGTCGATCTGGTCCAGGACGGTGGCCGGAAGGCTCTGGGTGCGCAGCGTGTCGAGGAAGCGCCGGCCGGCCCGGGCGGCGGCTCGCAGCGGCAGCCCCTGGAGTGCCTCGCCCGGTGCGGCCCCGGCCTCCGCCAGGTACTCCAGCGGCATGCCCTTCGGCAGGCTGACGCCCGGCGCGTCGCCGCCCGCGCGGAACGCGTCGAGCGGGGTGCTCTCGGTACTGATCCGGCACCTGACGGGCGAACCGGTGTCCTCGCCCGCGAACTCCGCCAGCTGCCACTGCCGGGCGAGCAGGAAGAGCGGGTCGGCGACCCGGGCGGCGAGGGCCTCGTCGAGCTGACCGCCGGTGCCGCTCGGCCGGACCACCGGTTCCACGCGGTGGAACTGGCCGAAGGCCATGACGTCGAACGTCATCAGGACTCCTTCTTGATCAGCTGCGCCATGACCGTGGCCAGATCCGGCCGCATCATCAGGTCCTTCATGTGCACGCTGGGCGCCGTCCCCATCGCCGACTCGGGCAGATAGGCGGCGGGCAGGTAGCGCCCCAGCCAGCCGAGCGCGTCCAGGTCGACCAGACGCAGCTTCGTCAGGTCGAGCGCTTCGCCGATGGTGTCGGCGAGCACGTCCGGGGTCCAGGGCCGGCCGACCACCGGCGGAACGGCCAGGAGTACGGCCTGTGGGGCGCGCGCACCGGGCGCGTCGAAGTGGAAGGTGGCGCCCGCCGTGTGCTGCTGAGCGGGGATCAGGTCCGACCAGGCGTCGACCACGAGTACGGCCGCGCTTCCCGAGGCGAGCGACTGGGCTGGGCCGTGCACCACCAGACCGGTGGCCGGTTTCTCCTCGTCGGCGGGGGTGCGCAGGGCGCCCACCCAGCGGTCGTCGGGCGCGAAGGGCATCTGGCCGATGCGCAGGGTGTGGCCGATGCCGGTCGCCGCGGCCCCGGTGTGCAGCAGCAGGTCGGCGAGGGCGCCGGTGCCCGCACGGACCGTGCCCATGAGTTCCGTCCAGTCGCCCGGTACGAGCGTGGGATCGCCGCCGCGGTCGAGTCCGGTGCCGAAGGAGGCGTCGAGCGTCGCCGCGTCGGGCGGCGTCACCAGGCTCACGGCCCGGAAGCCGGAGCCGAAGACCGCCTCCAGGACCGCGCTGTCGGCCCGCGGCCCGGCGGGCGTCGCCGCCGCGTCCGCCGCCGCCAGCCGCGTCCGGGCCTCGCGCAGCGCGGCGGCCAGTTGATCGGCCCGCTCATCCGCGGTTCCGGCCGGCGGCCCGGTCACCCCGAACGCGGCGAGCTCGTCCAGGTCCTGTGCGGTCACGGCGGCCTGGAGGCCGACGCGAGCCTGCTCCGCCCGGGCGTGCAACTCCGGGTCCGCCGCGTCCGGTGGTGCGGTGTACGCGTGGGCCAGGTCGGCGGCGGTGCCGGGCCGGCCGGCCGCGAGCACCCCGGCGACCGCCGAGCCGAGCGCTTCCACCTGGAGGATGTCCAGGGTCGTCCGGGACCAGCCCGCGCCCCGGTCCGTGCGCAGGACGGGGAGGGCGTCGGCGGGCACGTTCGGCGGCCGTTGCGGGAGGAGCGCGGAGGTGAGCGCGGCCCGCAGCCTGCCGCCGGCGGCGAGCGCCACCACGTCGAGCGCGCAGTGCCCGGTGAGGGGCCAGGCGTGCTCGGTGACGGTGGCCGCCCCCGGCGCGTCCTCCTGGCCGGGGCGCAGCCAGGCGGCCCGGAGTCCGATCCGGTCGGTGGTGCCGAGCTGGTGCCCGGCCCAGGTGTCGAGCCGCGGCTCGGCCTGCGCCCGTGGCCGGCCGGTCTGCGGTGTGCTGTCCCAGCCCGTCGCACGCGGCGTCCCCTCCGGCACGACGACCAGGACTCGGTGGGCCACCGAGACGCCCCGGCGCGGTGTGTCGAGCACCTGGGGCCGCGGCGGCGGCTGTCCGCCGGCGGCCAGCGACTCCAGGGTGCCGCCGGCCCGGTCCGGGTTGCCCTGGGTCAGTTGGTGGACGCTCTCGGCGAGCAGCAGGTCCCCGACGGCGTCGAGGTCGTCGCGCAGCGCCGCGAGGTTCCGGCGGACGGCCTGCTCCTCCGGGCCGCTCATCTGCGGGTCGCCCGCGTTCGCCCGCAGATACGCAATGACGTCGTCCTCGGGCACGTCGGCGAGCCGCGCGCCGTCGGTGACGTCGTGGGCGCCGATGAACTCCTGGGCTCCCGTGCCCGGGTGCTGCACGCCCTGCACCGACCACTTGGCGCGCAGCGGGGCGACGAACCGGTCGAGTACCAGCGTCGAGCCGGGCGCCTCGCCCTCGTCGTGCAGCCGTCGCTCCAGCCGGTAGCCGAGGAGTGCCCCGAAGGGCTGCCCCTGGGCGATCCCGTCGAGGACAGTCATGGCCACCCGCATCCGCCGTGAGGAGAGGTCGACCGCGAAGGCGCCGGGGTCGGTGGGGTGCGACAGGGCGCCGCTGCGCAGGACGGCGGCGGTGGCGGCCTGCGGGAGCGAGGGCGCGAGCACCCAGCCCCGGCTGAGCGGTTCGGTGCGCGGCGAGAGGTTCTCCACCCAGCCGTAGGCGCCCAGTTGCGCCCCGGTCGGGCGTCGTTCGCGCAGCGCGGCGAGCCGGGCGGTGGCCAGGGAGCCGATCCAGGCGTCGAGGCGGTGGGAGACCAGGTCGAGGCATTCGCCGAGCAGCCGCTCCAGGGGGCCGAAGGCGTCCCCGCGGGCGTTCCAGTCCGTCACCCGTCCCGCGAGGTACTGCAGGGCCGCGTCGATCTCCGCGAGCCGGACACTCCAGGGCCGTTCGGTGCCGGTCAGGGTGAGCACCCCGCGGTTCCGGGTCACCGCCTCGATGACCTGACCGGCCATGGCCGTGCGGGCGTCGAGGACGGTCTGGAAAACCGTCGGAGCCGGATCGACGCCCTGCCCCCCGTCGGTCGCGGGCCTGACCGTGGACGTGGGCGCGGGCAGCTGCATGATCGTGCCGAGGGTGAAGGGCTTCGCCTTCAGGCCGGACGCGTTGAGCGTGGGCAGCAACTTGTCGGGATTGAACAGCACCTGGGCGAACCGCAACCGGGCCTGGATCTCCTCCGGGTCCTTGACCCCGGCGGCGGCCCGCCCGTACTCCAGGTTGGCGGTGTGCTTCAGCAGCGCCTCCAGGAGGGTGCGCGCCTCCTGGTTGCCGACGACCAGTTTGAGCGTGTCGAAGCGTGTGACGACCCCGTTCAGGAAGTCCGTCAGCGCCGCGACCGGGTCCTGGCCCTCGGGCAGGTTCGGCCGCACGGAGGGCAGCCAGAGCCGGGTCGCCGCACCGTTGACGTGGTGACTGATCCGCGGCCGGTGGGTGATGCCCAGGGCCTCGTCGAGGGCGCGGGACTGCACGTCCTCCGGGGTGTCGCCCATGCAGAAGCCGGTGGTGGTGAAGTCGAGGCCGGCCAGACCGAGTCCGATGTCCTTGAAGCAGGCGAGCAGCCCGCCCTGGACGGACCGGACCGACACCGTCCGCGACACCGGGGCCATGCCCAGGGCGCGCAGGACGTCGCGCTCGGGCTTGGGGAGCGGCAGGGTGTCCCCGGGCTGGTCGGGGCCGCCGACCCGGGGCAGGGTGCCGACGCCCACCTCCCAGAACGGGCGCAGCACGCCGAGCACGCGGTGCAGTCCCGCGAGGCCCGATGGCTCGAGCGCGTCCGCCTGCCACCGCGCGGTGGCGGTGACCGGCAGCAGGCCGTACGGCTGTCTGCCGATCCGCAGCACCGGCAGCGGGCCGCGGGCCCGGACGTGCTCGATGTGGTGGCGGCGCAGCCAGCTCCGGTCGACGGGGAGTTCCGTGGTTCCCTGGTCGCTCTCCAGGAGTTCGTCGAGGTAGAAGTCGCCGGTGGCGCTCCACAGGGCGATCTGCAGGGCGCGCGCGTCGGCCTGCTCGGGTTCGTCGGCGCCGGGCAGCGCGGCGAGGGGGCCGGCCGGCACGCCGAGCGCGGCGGCGGTACGGGCGCTGTTGGCCCAGGGGTCGGGCGCGGCTGCGGGGGTGGCGCCGAGCAGCCGGTCGACGTCGGGCGGCGCGGGCGACGCGCTCGCGCCGCCCGCGAGGAGGTTGGTGGCCGTGCCCTGCGCTACGAAGGCGGCCTCGCCGTCGCCGTCGCGCCCGGACAGCAGTCGGGCGAGCCGGTCGGCGGACGCCTCGGGCGTGAGGGTGGCGGACACGCCGAACACGACCACGCGGGTGAGCAGGGGTTCCCGGGTCCGGTCGTAGCCCCAGTCGGCGCGCAATGGCACGGTGACGGCGAGCCCGTTGGCCTCCGCCTCGGTGTACTCCGTCAGCCAGCGCAGCCCCGGGTCGAGGGGCAGGCCGCTCGACGGGGGCACGGCGTCCGGGTCGGGGCCCATCTGCACCACGTCCGGGACCGGCTTGCCCTGCTCCTCGCCGACCAGCACGTCGCCCTGGTAGGCCCGTACGACGAACTGGTCCGGCAGGGTCGAGGCGGTCGCCGCCCGGTTCCAGCCCCGCGCGCGCACCGGTACGGCCGGCCAGTCCGGCTCCGGCACCGGATCGGTTCCCGGAACCGGTGCCTGCGGCCGGGTGTCCGACAGCGGGGTGAGCAGCCGGACGAGCCACCGGGCCCGCTCGACGCCGAGCGTCCCGGCCACCTGTCCCCAGGCGGCGAGCAGCAGCCGCGCGCGGTCGCCTTCCGCGTTCTCCGTGCGGCCGGCCCGCCACACGGTCCGCCAGTAGCGGCGGCCCTCCTGGACCTCTGCGTCGGTCGGCAGGGGTTCGTGGCACTCGACGTGGATGTCGTCGGGGAAGACACGGACGAGCAGAGTGTCTCCCGCCGTACCGTCCGTCGCCGTCCCGTCGGCCCGCCGCCGGTGCGCCCGGTGCCCTTGGCCGTACGCCCCGTGTCCGTGCGCCGCCGGTACGTCCGTCCCTCCGCCGCCGAGCCGCAGCCTCGTCTCCAGCCGTACGGGCATGAGCACGAGGGGCACCTCGGGGTCGAGCCCGGCGAGGAGCGGGGCGAAGCCCTTCCCGACGAAGGCGCGTACCTCGGCGTCCAGGGCCCGCCGGGCCTTCTCCAGCCGGGTGTAGGCGGCCCGGCGGTCGTCGGCGGTGGCGTGGGCGCCGAGCAGCGCACGGTGCTCATCGGCCTCGGCCACGGCCCGGCGCAGCGCGCCGAGTTCTGTCATCGGTCGTTCTCCTCGGGATGCAGCAGTCGCTCGGCGGGCAGCACGATCCTGACGGGCTGTTGGAAGCACTGTCGGGCGGTCCCCGCGGCGCTGGTGCCCCACACGAGACCGTTGTAGGCGACGTTGGGACGCACGGTGCCCGGGGCGTAGGCGGCGGCCAGGTACGCCGCCTCGGAGTCGAAGAGGTGGGTCCAGCTGAGGTTGTTCCAGTCGTCCGCCTCGTCCCCCGGGGTGTCCGGCGCCTGGTAGGTGCTGCCCCAGCCGTAGGCGGGATTGGGATCGTCGAGCCCGAACCGGGGCTCGGTCGGCTGCTCGGCGATCACGAAGCACCAGGGGGACGCCGCCAGTTCGGCCTCGGTGAGGTCGAAACCCAGCATGGCCGTGTCGGGGTCCAGGCCGCCGCGGAAGATCGGATGGCGGGCATGGTCCTCGTCGGGGTCGGTGCCGTTCAGCGGCGCCGCGTAGATGATCGCCCCGGGGTAGCGGCGCAGCAGCGCGCTGCGCAGGAGCAGTACGACGCGGTCGGGCGGGGCGGTCGGATGCGCCCCCAGCGGCAGGTCGAGCTGCCAGGTGTGCAGCGGCGGCAGATCGGTTCCGTACCCCCAGAACGAGGCGAAGTACGTGCCGCGCTGGTCGGTCGGATATTCGCGCCAGCGCAGCTCGCGGGCGAACTCGTGGTTGAGGCCGACCATGTACGCGGCGACGAAGGGGGCGTTGGTGAGCGCGAGGAGCGCCGTGTCCGCCGGGACGTGGTCCAGCCCGCCGAACATCCACTCGGTGGACTGGGCCGACAGCGGGGGCCACATGGCGTCGGGGAAGGCCGGCGCCCACTGCACCGGGGTCTCCGGGGCGCCGCCGTCCGGCCGGTCCACGCGCGCGCCCACGACCGCGGGCACGGTGACGGCGGGGTCCGTCAGGTCCACGATCGTCTGCTGGGTCTGCTGGGCGGGGAAGTTGTCCCGGCGCGGGACCGGTGGCGCGTCCGAGGGCTTGAGCACCCGGTCGTGCGCCGAGACGACCATGTCCCTCAGGTCCTCGGGCTGGGCGCCGACCACGACGGGGACGGGCAGCTGGTCCTGCTGCTCGACGAGGACGTCCGGGTCGGTGAAGACGCCGAGACCGAGCTTTCCGGATTCGCCCCACTGGTCGACGAGGCCCTTGATGACGGAGGTGTCCCAGGGATCCTGCTCCCCTCCCGGGCCGTCGCCGGTGACCTGGAGGGTGCCGAAGCAGTCCGCCCACCACTGGCCGCTGTCACCGCTCGGGACCCAGTCCCAGGAGCCCGGGCAGTTGCCCCGGAACGTGCCGTGGCGGACGGTGGACCGCCAGGTCCCGGTGAAGACTCCGTCGGAGGTGTTGTTGCCCTCGCTCCATGTTCCGGTGCACACGCCGCGCCAGGTCCCGCTCTCCGCATCGGACTCCCACGTCCCCGTGTAGAGCGCGAGCCAGGTGGGGTCGCCGCCGTCCGCACCGGGCCTGCCGCTCCAGGTGCCCGCGTAGTCGCCCTTCCAACTGCCCGACCTGCCGCCCCCCATGTCCCAGTCGCCGTGGCAGGAGCCCTTCCAGTAGCCCGCGGCGTCCCCGTGGGCCACCGAGTCCCACGGTCCGATCCACTGGCCGGTGAAGCTCCCCCGCGTCGTGCCGGGGTCCGGCTGCCCGGTGAACAGGCCGAGGCCGGCCGGACCGGTCCGGCCGCTGGGGAAGACCAGGTCGCCCTGCGGGGTCACCGTGGTCCGGGCCAGGAAGTCCGCGGGGGCCTCGGCCTCGGGCAGGTCCGGGATGCGGAAGGCGCGGTTGAGCGCGACGCCGGGCACCGGCGGCGTGGCGGCGAGCTGTTCGGTGGTCACCTGCCGTTTCAGGAAGCGCCCGGCCGCGTCGGTGGCGATCTGCTTCCAGGCGTCCGGTGCCCCGTCCGCGGGCGCGAAGACCTTCCGTACGGCGTCCAGCCGCTCGGGGGCCACGACCTGCTCGGGCGCCACGGTGAAGCCCACCGCGCCGTCCGGATCCCGGGGGGTGACGGCGAGTCCGGTGGGGGACGCTGCGACCGAGGTCAGCACCGTGGCGAACGGCGGCGGCTGTGAGGCGTCCACCGCCCGTCCGGCCGCTAGCCCAGCGGTGAGCGCCACCCGCCTGCTGAGCACTCCCATCGGGCGCACCGTGCGGAAGAAGGAGGTGGTGGCCATGGCGTTGGGGAGCAGGCTCGACCGGATCGAGGACCACAGGGTGGTGTCCGCGGCCAGCGGGAGCCGGCTCTGCAGCGGGGTGACCAGACGCAGTACCTCGTCGGCGGAGAGCGGCTTGACATGCTTCAGGTGCAGCCGGCCGGCGACCAGCCGGGCGAACCGGCCCAGGTCGATCACCCGGTTCGCGGCGCGGACGTCGGCGAGCTGCCGCCACGCCGAGGCCATGAGCGCCTCCTGGTCGGCCTGGACGGCACGGGCGCCGAGCCCGGCCGCGACCCGACACCGCGGGTCGAGGTTGAGGGTGTCGAGCCAGCCCTGCGACGTGGGGTCGGCGCGCTTGCGCAGCGCGTGGAAGCCTCCGTACAGCGGGGGCAGGACGTCGGGGTCCTCGTCGCCCGTGCCGTCCGCGATCGGCACGAGTGCGTCGGCGAGCCGCTGCTGCCACTGCGCGCTCTGCGGGCCGACGGGCCAGGGGTCCGGGGCCGGGGTGGCCGGGGCGCGCAGGGCACTCTCCACCTCCTGGACGACCGGCCCGGGGCCGGTCGCGAACAGTCCCGGGCGGCTGATGTCGAGCGGCCTGCGGCCCGCGTGCGCGGGCAGCGGGCGGGCCCGCAACCGGTCGGCCAGCGTCTCGAAGTCGCCGCCCTCGGCGGTGGCGAACGTCCAGGAGAAGTAGACCGGCAGATCGCGCGTCTCCGTCCCGGGGCCCCAGGCGGGTGCCAGGCCCGCGCTGTCCAGGGGCTGCCCGAGCCCGGCCAGCCGCCCGGCCTCGAAGGCGGGTACGAGACAGGCGGTGTAGCTGGTGTACGGCAGCAGGCGGCGCGGGGCGAGCAGCCGGGACACGGACCGCCGCGGGTCGGTCTCGTGGCCCGGCAGCGTCTGGGCGTGCGCCCAGAGGTGGAGTGTCGCCGGGTCGGGCAGTTCGCTGCCCTCGACGCGCAGGACGGGCAGCGGGACGCCGGGGCTGCGCCGGGGCCGGCCCTTCGGCTGCGGCACGCAGACCAGCGCGAGCCAGGGGCGCAGGGCCCCGGTGGGGCCCTGCGTCAGCGGGGTGAACAGCCAGGGCAGTTCGGTCCGTTCGAACTCCACCATCGGAAAGCGGGTGGTCTCCGCGTCCGGTGTGCCCGGCAACGGGAAGAGCCGCACGATCTCCTTGGGGTCGATCGCCCGTACGTCGCCGGGCCCGTACAGCTGCAGCGCCGGGACCGGCACCGATCGCCCGGGCCTGCCGTTCACCGAGGCGGTGGCCGCCAGCGCGCCCCGTACCGGCGTGGTGCGGACCAGGTCGTCGGGGTCGGCCAGGGAGGCGGCGGCGCCGGCCCGGGCCCAGGACGCGAAGGTGTACGTGGTCATGGCCTCACCTCGTATGCGGGCACGACCTGGTGCAGCACGGACCGGCCCGACACGGTCTCCAGCTGGGCGGTGGCTTCGGTGAAGGTGGACGTCCGCGGGAATCCGGCGTCCTTGAGGGTGCCGGTCTGGACGATCGCGTACGAGCGGTCCTTGAGGACCGGTTTGTCCGGTGCCGTGATGGGCGGCGCGACATACCGGTCGGCCAGCGCGTGTACGAGGCTGCGGCCCACGGCCCCGAAGGGGAGCGCCGCGGTGAAGGCCGCGTCGGTGATCCGCCACGGGGGTTTGGGGATGCTGACCGGGCCGCCGAGCCACTTGGTCTCGTACTCCACCGGCACCGAGTACTGGGGGGCCGTCACCGCGGGGGCGGGCGGGGTCAGTTCGCTGCCCGAGCAGAGCTGTTCGAAGGCCGGCTGGGTGAGCTTCTGGTCGTCCGTGAGATCGAAGAAGTCGGCGCGCGCGAAGTCCTCCTTGACCGGCTGCGCGGTGCCCGCCCCGCCGGCGAACGTCACGGCGACGCCGAACGTGGTCGGCTGGGGCAGCCGGCCCGGCCCGTACCGGACCACCTCGATGCCCAGCGGGACCGTGCGCTGGCTGAACCGGAGTCGGCCGAGCGGATGCAGCAGCCGCCCGCCGGCCGCGTCGTCGGCGCGCAGCGACACCATCGTGCGTGTGCCGTCCGGCAGGACCGGCTCCCAGCTGCGCGGGTCGTCCAGCGCCTGCTCCAGGAGCCGGCAGACGTCCGGAGGCGGCGGGAGGGCGGTCTCGCCGGTGCAGTCCCAGCGCTCGTCGAAGGGGAAGCTGACGTCGAAGAAGAGAAGGGACACGCTGGCCCGGCCGGCGACGTGCCAGCACGGCGTCGGTCCGTCCACGTGGACGCGCAGCCCGACCGAGCACAGGGTCCGGGAGGCGAAGCGCAGTTCGAAGGAGCCGCCCAGGTCGAGCTGGACGCCGAAGCCGGGCTCCCAGCGCACCAGCGCGTCGAAGGACAGCCGTCCGGTGACACCGGTGCTGCGGGAGCCGATGACGGCGGACAGCTCCGCGCCCGCCTGGACGGTGCCCGGGGTGACGGCGAAGTAGCCGGAGAACACGACCCGCAGCAGGGGGCTGTTGGCGATCGCGATGGTCAGGCGCTTCGGGGTCGGGAAGCCGGCGGGCGGGGTGAAGCGGGGGTGGAAGCCGCCGGCGCTGAGGATGAAGGTCGCGTCCTGCCCGCTCTTCACACGCAGCGCGAGACCGCCCTCGACGGAGGCGGTGAGAAGCCGGGAGCCGGCCAGGTCGGCGATGATCTCGATGAGGCCGTTCGCGGCGTCGACGACGCCCGCGACCGAGGCCCGCAGGTCGAGGACGGGTACCTGGGGAGCGGGCAGGGCGACCCGGAGCCGGCCGAGGATGCCCACCACACCACTGGGAAGTTCGAGCACCACCCCGATGTCGGCGGTGACGAACGAGACCGGGCGGCCCCAGCCGATCCGGAACATCGGGCCGACGACCGTGCTGCCGGGGCGGACGGGGAAGACCGCGCCCAGGGTGGCCAGGATGCGCGGCGCCGCGGCCGCGGGATCCGCGGGGAAGAGCAGGTCGTCGACATGACCGGCCTGGACGACCTGCGCGAGGCCGGCCTGGTCGAGTGCGCGGCCGATGCCGAGGAGCCCGCCGACGGCGTTGAGGGTGACGGCCAGGCCGAGCTCGATGGGCGGGGTGAACAGGGCGCTCAGCACGACGAGGACCGACACCGGGCGGGTGTCCAGGATCCCGAAGGCCCGTACCTCGACGACGCCCAGGCTGAGCGAGAGCGCGCCCTCGTACCGGCCGTCGTGCACGGCGAGGAACCCGCCGCCCTTGGCCGGGCCGACGTCGAGGGTGAGCCCGAAGCCCGTCGGCGCGACGGGGGTCGCCGTGAATCCCCCGCCGCTCGGGCTGATGTCGAGGCCGACGCCGTCGACGGTCGCGTCGCCGAGGCCGAGCAGCGAGGCGCCGAACGACGCGTCGAGCCGGAGTCCGCCGTCCCGGGCGGACACGTACAACGAGGGCGCGCGCAGCACGGACGGCGCCTTGTTCAGCGGAATCGCGACGCCCTTGCCGGCGGCGCCGCCTTCGAGCCGCATCCCGTTCTTGTCGAGCCGGACCCCGAGGCTGCCCTGGAGGGCGAGGCCGCCGGGGACGAGGAGGCCGAGCAGCGCGTCGCCGGTGAGCGCCAGGCCGATGCCGTCGGCCCGGAAGGTGAGCGAGCAGTCGTCGGGCGTGGCGGAGGGCAGGGAGAGCACGAGGCTGATCCCGTCGCGCACGGCCAGACCGGGTACGAGGGTCAGCGCGCCGGTCAGGTCGAACGAGAGGCCGAGCGTCGGGGGGAGGGTCGTGGTGGTCGGCGTCGGCACCGGACCGGGGCCCAGGGTGAGGACGTCCTGGATGACCAGTTGCCACGTGGGCGGCGACTGCACGACCGCGGTCCGCAGCAGCTCGACGAGCACCGGCCACACGTCCCCGTGGGACGCGGCGTCCGGCAGGGCGAACCGTACGAGCAGCGCGTCCGGGGTCAGGGCGCCGCCGGGAAGGCCGAGCGCCTGCGCGAGACGTTGTCTGCGGGTGGCCTCGTCGGGCAGGCCCACGAGGACGGGGAGGAGCGGATCGAGACCGGCCCGGAGCTGGGCCGCCAGTTGCGGCAGTGGGGTCGTCATCCGCGGGCCGTGACGATGAGCGTGGGAACGAGAGGGACGTTCATCTGGTCGTCGCCGTTCTCCGCCCGGGCCGGGAGTACGGCCACCGCGACGGATCGGGATCGGGAACGCCTCGACGTTAGCGCCGTCCGGGGAGCCCGGCACGGTCGTGAACCGCGGGGTGGAACCGGCCCGGTGCGCGATTCACCCGACCGGCAGGGCGACACGGCCGCGACGAGCCTGTCGCCCGCCCCGATGCACGCGATGGCGCCCGCTTCGCCCTCTCACTCCTCCACGTGGTCGAGGCGCGGCTCCAAGGGGTCGAAGCGCAGCCCCGATCGGGCCTCGCCTCGCTCCGGGCGGGCGCGGGGCGCCGTCGAGCCGAGGGGATCCCCGGGAGGCGCACCGGGGCCGGGTGGTGCGAAAGCGCTTCGCCGGCCACGCGGACGTCTCTCCCGGCAAGTCGGCTCCAGATACCGAAATGGACGGCGAACCCCCAGGTCAGCGCACCCGTCCCCGCGGCTTGAGGGGCACCGGCGGCAGTTCGGGGGCCGACAGGCGACCGCCGTCGTAGCCGTGCACCTCGCCGAAGCGGGAGCCCTCCGTCCAGTCCTGTCTGGCCGCCTCGATCTCCCCCTGGGTGCGGCCGATGAAGTTCCACCACATGAGGAGCTCCTCCTCGAACGGCTCGCCGCCCAGGAGCATGAGGCCCGCGTCGGAGTCCGCGCGCACGGGCAGTTCGCGGCGCCCGCAGCCGAGGTAGAGCATGGAGCCGGGAAGGACGGGCACGCCGTCGACCTCCGTCTGCCCGGACATCGCCAGCACCGCGTACTCGAAGTCCGGTTCGAGCGGCACGCGGACGTCGGCACCGGCGGTGAGGGCGAGGTCGGCACCGACGATGGGGGTGTAGGCGGTGCCGGGCGAAACGGCTCCGTCGAGCCCGCCCAGGATGAGCGTGGCCGTGAGACCGGGGGCGGTGACGACCGGCAGGTCGGTGTGGTGCTGGAAGTGCGGCTCCACATGACGGTGCGCGTCCGGCAGGGCGACCCAGAGCTGGGCGCCGTGCAGAAACCTGGCGTGACTCTTCGGGCTCTCCTCGGAGTGGCTGATGGCCCGGCCCGAGGTCATCAGGCCCAGCTCGCGGGGGCGGATCGTCTGAAGGCTGCCGAGGCTGTCGCGGTGCAGGACCTCGCCCTCGTGCAGCCAGCTGACCGTCTGCAGTCCCATGTGGGGGTGGGGCGGCACCTGCATCCCGGGCTCGTCGGCGATGTCGTCGGGCCCGTAGTGATCGACGAAGGCCCACGCGCCGACCATCCGGCGGCCCAGGTTGGGCAGCAGCCTGCGCACCTCGGTGGACTCCCCCAGCTGGACGCGGCGGGGTGCGAGGAGTTCACGTACGGGCTCGGCTACGACGAAACCCCGTCCTCCGCAGACGGAGGGCACGGCCTGGCGATCGAGATTGCTCATGGCGCTCAACCTATTCCCGTGGGGGCCGGGGGTGCCGGTACCCACGCCGACGACTTAGTGGAATATTCAATCATCATGCCGGGTTGGAACAACTGCCGGGCACACCGGACATCCGGTCCGGGACCGGACGGGACCGGGGCGCTCCACGAACGGTCCGTGAACGAGGAGATCACATGAGCAACGGCTATTTCGAGTACGGGACGGCCGCGGACCGCTGGGACCGCGCGCAGATGTTCTTCGAGACCAAGGAGTACATGACCGCCGCCCGGATCCTCGAAGGGCTGGTCGAGGAAGTGCCGGAGCAGGTGTCGCCGCGCCTGCTGCTGGCCCGCGCCTACTACCACTCGGCGCGGCTGCGCAGGGCGGAGGAGGAACTGCGCGCGGTGCTGGAGCGCGACCCGGTGGAGCCCTACGCCCGGCTGATGCTCGGCCGCACACTGGAGCGCCAGGGGCGGGACGCGGAGGCGTCCGGCCATCTGCGGATGGCGGCGGCGCTCTCCGGTGACTTCGACACCGAGCCGGGCCGCACCGGCCGCTGAGCGGGACGGAACGGTCGCGTCCCGGGACGAGGCATCCGCCGGGCGGGACGCGGCGATCGGGGTCGGGACGCGAGGTGGTCGGGGCGGCCGGGCGGTGAGCCGTCCGGCCGGTCCGGCGTCGGCGGTACGGCCCGGGGACGGGCGTGGGGGGGCCCCCGGGGGTGGGGGGGGGGGCGCCCCCCCCGGGGGGGCGCCCGAGGGGGGGGCACGCCCCCCCGGCCGCGCCCCCCCCGGGGGCCCCCCCCC
>NZ_JBEZVN010000058.1:0-18854 GCF_040636995.1 Streptomyces sp. NPDC032161
GCGTCAACGTCATCTGCGCACTCATCCGTGACCGACGGTGCTACCAAGTCGCACCACCAGTAACCCTCGCGGCTTGACATCAGCATTGGGAAGCCTCCATCTGCGCGGCGGTGTCCAGCAGGTCGGCGACGGTGAACGGACCGGTGTCCAGCAGGCGCAGGAGCTGGCGGCGGAAGCGATCGGCGGTCGCGGGCGGAGCGGTGGGCGGGTAGGGGACGACGCGGGCCTCCAGCCGGTACAGCAGGACCCCGGCGGTGATCGTGGCGAGCAGCGCGTCCGAGCGCCAGGTCCGGGTGGGGCTGGGGAGGGTGTAGGCGTCGAGGAACGCGGCGGTCGTCTTGTGCTGGACTGCGGGCCGGGTCAGGTGGTGGAGCACGAGGTGGGCGAGGAGGTATCCCACGTCGTACAGCGGGGAGCCCCGGTGGACGTTGTCAAGGTCAACGAACGCAGCGCGCCCGGCGGCGAGGCTGAGGTTCTTGGGTGCGACGTCGCCGAGGACGAGCTGGTGGCCCGGCAGGGCATCCAGGCGGCGACAGGCGTCGGCCAGCGCAGGGTGCCCGGCGGTGCGCAGGCAGAAGTCGTAGGCGTGTTCCTCGCGGAAACGGTCGTCACCGTCACCTTCCCTGACAGGGGGAAGGCCCGTGGTGGCGTGGTGGATCCGGGTGAGGGCGTAGCCGAGCCGCGCGCATTCCTCGATGTCGGCCGGCCGTTCGTCGAGGTGCTCGCGCCAGGTACGACCGTCGGGGAACACGTCGGTCATCACCATGGCGTGCGCGTCGGGCAGGAAGGCAAGGACCTGCGGGAACAGGTCGGGCAGCGCTCGGTGGTAGAGCGTCAGGGCCCGGTGCTCGACAGCGATCAGCGCCGGGTCGGTGGCGAGGTGCCCGATCCGGGAGAAGCGGCGACCGCGGACCTTGACGATGACACAGCCGCTCTCGCCGTACGCGCGGAAGACGTGGCTGACGTTGCCGCCGGTGCACGCCCGGATCCGAGTGACGGTCCCGGTGTGCGGGTGGCACGCGGCGAGGACCGGCTGAAGGTGCGGCCCGAGGAGCGCGGACAGGTCGGACATGGCGCTGGTGGAGATGGTCTCGGTCATCGTGCCGTTCCCAGGGTGGCGAGGGGGCGTTCGGCGGTCAGAGCAGGTGCGGGGTGGAAGTCGAGTGCCGCGGTGGCGGGGTGGCCGTTGGTGAACCGGTGGGCCATCGACAGGTAGGCCGCGGCCATCAGCCGGGCGGAGCGCCGGTGGTCGGTCAGATCGGAGGTCAGCCCGGTCCGGGGGATGCTGCCGGTGAGGTAGGTGAGGAACTCGGTGACGGCGCGGGTGCGGGCCGAGCGCTGGGTCGGCAGCACCGCCGCCGTTCCGTTGCCTCGGCTCAGGTCGGCGAAGCCGAGGGTGCGGTGCCGCTCCCAGTCGGGGCGCAGACGGTTGTTGCGGAAGACGTGCAGGGCGATGTGGTCGGCGCCGCCTGGCGCCGTCGGATCGACGCCGTCCTCGTCCTCATGGAGGGTCTGCAGGACGTGCAGGTGCAGGGCCTGGAAAGGGCCTTGCTGGATGATGTGCGTCTCCTGCCCGATGCGGCCGTTGCCCTTGTAGAGGCCGTCCACCGCCGGGTGGAGGCTGCCGCGCTGGGAAAAGGTGCTGTGCGCGAGGTTGCTGCTGGCGAGCGTCATCGTCCGCCCGCGGCTGCGGTAGGCGATGCTGAGGAACACGTCGACCTCGCCGAACCCGGTGGTGAGCCGTTCGAGGTCGGCGACGGAATACGGGTTCCGGGCGGTGAAGCCGGGCAGGATCCGTTCATGGTCGGCGACGGTGAGCTGGGCGAGGCTGTCGGGAGGACGGGTACAGGCCGCGTGGACCTCGATCTCATCGATCTCCTTTCCCGGGCGCTCGCCGGCGGCCAGCAGCCACGGCACGGTGTCGAAGTGGTGGTAGCCGGAGTGCGAAGCCTTGCCGTACCCGCGGTCGAAGCCGTGGTAGCTCAGGTCAACGAATTCGTCCGGCAGCCTCCACTGGCCGTCACCGTGGCTGGACTGGACCGAGGTGACCGGGCAGTTCGTGGCCTCGGCGACCTCGGCGACTAGCTCCCGCATCGTGCGGAAGGCAGGGTGCCAGCGACGCTGGCACAGCACACTGACCACCATCCGCGGATCACGCCGGAGCGCCCGACGGTAGGCGTCCAGAAGGGTGTCGAAGTCATCGGCGATCGCCATGGCGGCCGCCGGGTCGGTGGATGCGCCCGGGTGGACGGTCAGCGGCTTGTCCAGCAGCACCGGCAGGCCCCGCTCGATCGCCCACAGCGCGTACGGCAGATGTACGGACGGTTCGGTCGCTACGACAACGGCGCCGATCCGCTCACGGGCCACCACGTCGTCCAGCACACCGCGCACCCGGTGGGGCAGGGTCGGGCGGGTGACGGGGAACGCCTCCACCGCGATGACCGGCATCCGCCGGGGGCGGCCGGACGCGCTGTATTCGACCAGCGCGTCGGCCAGGTGGGGAAGGTCGACGCCGGTGAGGGTGCCCGCGAGGCCCGCCTCCTGAGCGGCGGCGAGCGCGGGCAGGTGGTTGAGGCGGGTGTGCGGGCCGACGCCGATCACCAGCACGTTGACGGCACTCACCGGCCCACCGCCGTGCCCGCGCCCAGCAGCGGCAGAACGCCTTCGCCGACCTGGTACGCCTCCTCCAGGTGCGGAAACCCGGACAGGATGAACTCCTCGATACCGAGGGTCGCGTACTCGGCGATTCGGTCGGCGACCTCGCGGTGGGAGCCGACCAGCGCGGTGCCCGCCCCGCCGCGCAGCAGCCCCACCCCGGCCCACACGTTCGGGTAGACCTCCAGGTCCGCGGTGCGGCCACTACCGCGGTAGGCGGCGTGCAGGCTGCTCATGCGGGCCTGCCCGGTGGACTGGCTGGCGGCGAGCGTGGCCTGCACCCGCTCGACCTGCTTCGGGTCGACCCCCGTCACAAGGTGCTTGGCGGCGGCCCACGCCTGCTCGGACGTGTCGCGGGCGACGACGTGGAACCGGATACCGAACCGCACGGTGCGCCCCTCGGCCGCTGCCAGGGTACGGATCCGCTCCAGCTTGGCCGCGACCTGGTCGGGTGGCTCGCCCCAGGTGAGGTAGGTGTCCGCGTGCCGGGCCGCGACCGGGCCGGCCTCCCGCGACGAGCCGCCGAAGTACACGCCGGGCAGCGGGTCGGGCGGGGCGAAGACGGTGGCGCCGCGCACGTTGTAGTACGCGCCGGTGACGTCGAACGGCTCGTCGGACCAGGCGCCGCGCAGCACGGTGAGCCACTCGGCGGTGCGCGCGTACCGCTGCGCCTTGTCCAGGTGGTCGCCGAAGCGGGCCTGCTCGGCCGCCTCTCCGCCGGTGACCACGTTCAGCAGCAGGCGGCCGCGGGAGTGGCGCTGGAAGGTGGCGGCCATCTGGGCGGCCAAGGTGGGGGGATATGGCGGGGCGCTCGGTTTCCTGGGCGAGGGCGGCGCAGGTCAGCCAGGCGTCCTCGCAGAACGTACCGACAGGGGTGAGGATCGCCTCGAAGCCCATGTGCTCGGCAGCCTGTGCGATCTGCGTCATGTACCGAAGGTCAGGGGCACGGTGCCGGTCTGAGCCGGTGTCCGCAAAGTCGCTGTCGTGGCCGGGGCCGTGGGTGCCTCGCATCCCGGTCGTCAGGGTGCGGCCGTCGCTGGCGGTGGGCAGGAACCAGTGGAACTGCATAGTGGACTCCAGGCGGCTGTCAGTCGGAGGTGAAGTCACCGGCGGCGCGAGCGCGAAGGCGTGCCAGGACCGGGGCGGGGATCTCGACGGCGCCGGACGCCCGGGCCGCGGCGGCGAGGACCCGGGCCTGCTCGCCCGGCAGGCGCCAGGTGTCGCCGTCGGCGATGCTCGCGGCGCGCAGTTGCTCCCGCAGGCGAGTGTTCGCGGCGGCGGCTTTGCGGCCGGGGTCGGCGAAGTCGGGGTCGAGCGCGATGAAGGTGTAGCCGGTGGTATAGGTGCCGTCCACGTCGCTGCCCATGGGGAAACCGAACAAGGAGCCGGTCAGGGCCTGCAGGAGCAGGGAGAGTGCGAAGCCGCGGTGGTCGCCGAACACGACGGCGGAGACCGCGTCGTCCGGGTCGCGGGTGTGCTGCCCATCGGCGTTGACGAAGCAGCTGGGTGGCAGCGGTCGGCCGGAGCGCCGGTGCTCCCACAGCACGCCCATCGGCGCCAGGGTGGTGCCCATGTCCGCGCCGAGCGGCTCGTCGAGGGTCGGCAGGGCGAAGGAGAGGGGGTTGACGCCGACCACGGGGGTGCGGCCGCCGGCCGCGACGGCGTCGGCGCGGGAGGTGTTCGTGGCGATCCCGATCAGTCCGCGCCGGGCGATCGCCTCACTCCAGTCGGCGAGAATGCCGTACCGCTGGGTGTTGATCATCCCGACCACGCCCGCGCCGAACCGGCTGGCCCGCTCCACTGCCACACAGACGGCGAAGTCGGCGCTGAGCGGCCCGATCTCGCGGCGTGCGTCGATGACCGCGAACACGCCGCGCTCACGCACCACTTCGGGCGGGGCCTGCCGCTCGGGAAAGAACCGCGACTCGAAGGCGAACTTCGTGACCCCGTGCGAGGGCTTGCCCCGCAGTTCCCCGGCCAGGTAGTGGCGCACCACCCGGCTGGATTCCTCTTCGGGCACACCGGCGGCGGCGCACACCGTGGCCATCAGCGACTCCAGCTCCCTGATCGGCATCCGCACGGCCACCCGGCCCGGATCGGGCCGCGCGGAGCCTCGGGTGTTTCTGTGGCGGGCGGCTTCAGACATGGCTTTCCCTATGAATCGGCGTGGACGAAACGCACCGGCCGCGCAGCAGCGGCCGGAAGAACAGGACGAGGCGGATCAGGTGAGGATGCGGAAGCGGTGCCAGCGCTGCGCCGACCAGAGCTCGCTGTCCCGCTCCGGGCGGCACTCGGGAGTACACGTAGCGGCCTGCTCGGCGCGGTGCCGGGCCAGTGTGGCGACGGCGGTATCAATGGGCTCGGCGACGACCGGTGCGATGCGCGCCTCAGGCACACCGCTCCACACAGCGGGCATGGGACCACCGGAGAGGTCGGACGCGAGGGTCATGACCAACTCCTGTGGCTTCGGGGGAGTTCGGGGTGGGGATCGGCAATGGTGCGTGGGCGCCGCAGCGGGCCTGGCCCCGCGCGTGATCGGCTACGGGCTGTGGGAGGCCATCCGGTCAAGGATGAGGTGACCGCGCGCCACGAGGTCCCCGCGATCCTTGACCAGGCCGTTGCGCAGGTAGGAGACGCCGAGACGGACAATCAGCAGCCGCAGCAGCCGTTCCTCCTCCTGCGTGAGGGGACGGCCGTAGCCGGTGAAGTAGGCGTTCTTGAGGTCGGGGCGCGTGGGCCAGACGGCGCCACCCAGCCACACGAACTCCTCGGCGGCGACGCCATACTGGGCCATCGCGAAGTCGATCAGGCCGTGGCGGCCGGTCTTGGCGTCGTACAGCCAGTTCCGGGTTGCGTAGTCACCGTGCTGGAATACCAGCGGCAGTTGCTCGGCCAGTTCCACCAGGTTCTTCGACGCGGCTTCGACCAGCGCGACCCGGTCGGCGGCCAGGTGCGCCGCAGTTTCCTCCAAGCAGTCCGCGGCCTCCCGGGCCTGTTCCTGCATCGCCGCGCGCACGGCGGCGCGATCTGCGGCCGACCCGGGGTCCGAGGCGTCGTGCCAGAGGCGCAGAAGCCGTCCGGCGCTTTCGTGCAGGCGCAGCTCGACATCCAGGTCCAGCGGCAGATCCCGGACGACCTGGCCCGGCAGCGGCGAACTCAGGAGCGCACGCAGTTGCGGGTCGGCGGCCAGCAGACGTGGTGCCTGGTGTTCGGTCAAGGTCCGCCCGGTGTACGCGTATCCGGCGATCTCGCGGTCGTAGTCGAGTGTGCTGGGGCTGAGCTTTACGAAGGCGGAGCGCGGGCCGGCGGCCACGCGCCACACGCGCGAGCTACTCCGGGGCCAGGAGCGATCCTCGATCGTGTCCAGACCGGACAGGTAGTCGGCGGTCCAGGCACGCAGCTCGGGCGGGAATGGCTTGTCGGTCATGGGATGAACGTCTCCGAACAGGAAGCGGAAGAACTGGTCTGGACGGGTATCGGGGCGTGCGCGCAATCAGCCCGTTTTGGCTCAGGACGGCTTGCCTCGCGGCGGGTCCAACGGGCGGAATGGTCTGCGGGTGCGACGGCCGGCAGGCACCAGGGTCAGAAGTAGTCGGCGAGCCACGGCTCCCTGTCGCCGGTGGCGGCCAGCAGGCGGGCAATCGCGGCCGGTTCTCCGTACAACCCGGCCAGCGCGGCAGCCGCCACGCTGCGGTACCCGCCGGCGTACCAGACGGCGAACTGCCCCTCCGTCAAGGTGACGCCGACGGTGCCGCCGCCGGGGCGGAGCTCCCCCTGGCCGCCGCCGATCCGCAAGGTGTACCGGTCGGCGCCGGAGCCGTCCGCCGCAACGAGGTCCAGCACGATCTCGACGTCGACGTCCTCGGGCCAGCCGCGCAGTTCCACGGCGCGGCGCGGGTCGAGGACCCGCAGCATCCAGGGGTGCCAGGCCCGGGCGGCAGCGGCGCCGCCCTTCCCGAGCCGGTGCAGCAGCAGCGTGCCGGGCGGCAGGCCGGTGCGCTCGAACGCCACGGTGGGGATGCGGCTGTGGTGGCGGCCGAGGAAAGAGAGCATTGCGGCGGCAGTCGGGTGGTCGGCCGCCCAGAAGTCGTGAACGACCAGTTGCCGCCCATCGACCGGGTGCCGCTGCGCGGCCAGTGCAAGCACCCCGCTCGCCGGCCCGCCCGGCGCGGCGAACGCGTACGTGGACAGGTCCGGGTGCTGTTCCTGCTGCCAGCCGCTCCACCAGGCAGGCCGCTGCCATGGGCCGTTCCACCGCCCGGCCAGGACATCGCGCAGCCTCGCCAGCCGGTCACTGTCGCCGAAGGTGATCTCCATTGTTTCGGCACCGAACTGCTTCAGGGCGTCCGTCGGCACCGTCCAGGAAAACACCTGCGCCGGGGCTTCCCAGCCCATCCGGCGCACGTAGCCGTTGGAGGCCGTCCACAGCGTGGCGAGGACCGCGCCCTGTTCCCGCAGCGCGTGCAGCCGCTCATCGGTCAGCCGGGCCGCGAGCCGGCCACCCCGTTCCTCCGGGGCGACGCAACCACACGCCATGCTCGCGCTGGGCACCGGGCGGCCACCGAACCACTGCGGGATCAGCAGGCCCAGGCCGCCGGCGACGACCCTGCCGCCTCGCAGCGCCACCCGCCGGTCAGCATGCCCGCCCAGGCGCATGATGTCGGGCACCGCCTGGCCGTAGGCACGTCGGGCAAGGGCGTCGTACTCCTCCCACATGGCGGCGTCGGCCTCGGCGAACGTCAACTCCATGGACCAGTGCTCCCTTCTAGTAGTCGGTAGCATCGCGCAGGGCGATTGGGGCCGCAGGGACGAAGAAGGTGCGGGTGCAGCTGACGACCCGCTGGTCGTTCTGGTTGAACCCCTCGATACGGCAGGTGACGATGCCCTGGTCCGGGCGGCTCGAGGAGCGGCGGGCGGTCAGCACAGTGCTTTGGGAACGCAGCGTGTCGCCGACGTACACGGGCTTCTCGAAGCGCACCTCATCCAGGGCGATATTGCCGATGGTCATACCGCTGGTGGAGCGCACCGTCATGCCGAGCACGATGTTCAGGGTGAGCATGCCGCACACCAGGACCCGTTCGTGCCCGATGTGCCGGCAGAACTCGGCGTCGGAGTGAATGGGCGCCTCGTTGCCCATCAGCGCGAGGATTTGGACGTGCTCGGTCTCGGTCACGGTCCGCGCTGGCCGGTGCTCAATGACCAGCCCCGGGGCGAACTCGTCGAGGCCCAGCCCGACGACCTCGCGGACCTGACTGACTCCGATGCGCCGGAAGCCGCGGGGGATGCAGTCGTCCATCATCAGCTCGCCTGCCCGGCCAGGGCGGTGAACGGACCGCCGGCCCGAGTGACCACGGCGCGCGCCGCCGCAAGCGGCTGGTGGCGGGCACCGTGGCGGCGATGGGAACGGTGCCCGTGAGGGCTTTTGCCAGTGGTACACCGCCCCCTACCTGGTTCAGTTCGATCCGTAGGTTGCGGCTTGTTTGGTCCACATTGCCGCGTACTCGGAACCGGGGGTGGTGATGAGTGCGTTGTGGGTTCCCTGTTCGCGGATGCCTCCGTCGTCGAGAACGACGATGTGGTCGGCGTTGCGGGTGGAGCCGAGGCGGTGAGTGATGAGGATGACTGTGCGGTTGACGGCGAGTGCGCGGATGCGGTCGTACATCGCCTCTTCGGCGCGGGGGTCGCGGGCGGAGGTCGGTTCGTCGCAGATGAGGATGGGTGCCGCGTCACGGTAGAAGGCTCGTGCTGCGGCGAGTCTCTGCCACTGGCCGGGAGACAGGTCGCGTCCGCCCCACTGGGAGGGCGAGAGGTAGGTCTCCAGGCCGTCGGGTCGCTCGCGGATGAGACTGTCCGCGCCAGCCGCGACGGCGGCATTCCAGATGCTGCTGTCGTCCATCGGGCCCTGGCCGAGGCGCTGATCGGCAACTACCGCAGTGTGCTCAAGGACATCGACGACGGCGGCCCGGCTCAGGCCGCGCTGGCGAAGGCCGCCGAGATGACCGCCGAGGCCGTGGCCGCCCTTGAAGGGCTGGACGAGCAGGCGTCGGCCGAGGAGGTGGCCCGGCGCCTGGGCGGTGAGGTCTCCCCGGCCGTCCTGGCGCTGATGAAGGCCCTGCTGGTGCAGGCCAGCGGGCTCGGCACGGTCACGAAGACCGTGGAGGGCTCGGCGGGTTCGCGAAGCAGTATGAGCAGATCGAGAAGGTCTCCGCCCACCACGGCAACTTCTGGGAGGTGCTGCTGTACGGGCAGATCGGCCGGGACCGGGCGCTGATGTTCGACCTGGCCGAGAAACTGGAGTTCACCGCCACCTCGGAGGACGGGCGGGTACTGGACGCGCTCGCGCACGCACGGCGCAACGAGGCCGCCCGCGGCGAGTACATCAGCGCGATCGGCGAGGACGGCAGGCGCATCGACACCTCGTTCGCCACGCAGAACTGGCAGAAGGCCGTGGTCGACAAGAGCAGGCCGGGACAGTTCGTCCGCCGGTACTTTGAGGCGATGGTCTTCACCTACCTCGCCGAGGAACTCCGCTGTGGCGACATCGCCGTGACCGGCTCGGAAGAGTACGTCGACTGGTCAGGGCAACTGCTCCTGTGGGACGTCGTCAAGGAGAAACTGCCCGCCTACCTGGCAGAGGTCGGGCTGGCCGAGGACGAAGACCAGGCCGCCGCCTTCGACGCCGCCTCCTTCCGCCGCCAGCTGGAGGACCGGCTGCGGGCCGCCGCCGCGGCGGCGGACGCCGGATACCCGGACAACGAGAGCCTGGTCATCGACCCTGCCACCGGCATCCCCTCGCTCAGCACCGCTCGGAAGGGCAACGTCCATCGGCGAAACGGCTGGAGCAGGAGATCAAGGCCCGTATGCCCGAGCGCACGCTGATCGGGATCTGCGCGAGGACCGCGTACTGGGTGGAGTGGTGGCGCCGCTTCGGCCCGCCCTCGGGCAACGACCCGAAACTCACCGACCCGTTCGGCCGGTACGTCCTCACCACCTTCGTCAAGGGCACCAACATGGGCCCCTACGAGGCCGCCCGCCACATCCCCGGCGTGAGCGGGCACGAACTGGCGTACACGGCGAACCGGCACTTCTCCCTCGTGCTGCTCAACGAGGCCATCGCCGACCTGGTCAACGCCCACGCCCGCCTGGACATCTCGCAGGCGTGGGGCGACGGCACCGCCGTGGCCGCCGACGGCACCCACATGGACACCTACCTCGACAACCTGCTCGCCGAGACGTCCGTCCGGTACGGGAAGCCGGGAGGCATCGCCTACCACCACATCTCCGACACCTACATCGCGCTGTTCACGCACTTCATCCCGTGCGGGGTGTGGGAGGCCGTCTACATCATCGAGGGCCTGCTCAAGAACGCCTCCGAGGTCAAGCCCACCACCGTGCATGCCGATACCCAGGGCCAGTCGCTGCCTGTCTTCACATTGGCGCACCTGCTGGGCTTCGACCTGATGCCCAGGATCAGGAACTGGAAGGGCCTGGTCTTCTACCGGCCGTCCAAGCAGACCGAGTACGTGCACATCGACGCGCTGTTCGGCGAGGCGGGTAAAAGCGTCATCGGCTTCGACCTGATCGAGTCCCAGTTCCGGCACCTGATGCGGGTGGCCGTCTCCGTCCGCGAGGGCGTCATCTCCTCGTCCACGCTGCTCGAGCGCCTGCGCTCCGGCTCCCACAAGAACGCCACCTACACCGCGTTCCGCGAGGTCGGCCGTATGATCCGTACCGTGCAGCTGCTTCGGTATCTGACGGACGCCCCATTGCGTCGGCGGGTGACGGCGGCGACGAACAAGGTGGAGTCGTTCAACCGGTTCTCCCAGTGGGTCGGCTTCGGCAACCGCGGCGTCATCGCCGACAACGACCCCGTCGAGCAGGAGAAGGCGATGAAGTTCAACGCGCTGCTCACGAACGCCGTGATCTTCCACAACGCCCTGGACGTCGCCGAGATCGTCCGCCAGCTGCTGGAGGAGGGCTGGGAGATCAACCCCGAGGACCTGGCGCACGTCTCGCCGTACCTGACCGAGCACCTCCAGCGGTTCGGCGAGTACTCCACGCACGAGCTCGGCATTCAGCCGGCGGCGTACGACCCGAAGCTGGATGTGGATTTCACGCAGCTGCGTGACCAGGACCCGGCCGCGGCGGGCTTCAGCCAGGCCGCGTGAAGGGGGCAGGTCGGCATCATGATGGCCATGGACGATGTGCGCGACTGTCCTCACTGAGGACGAGATCAACGGTCTACTCGATGGTGACCGCGACGCCCGATGGGACGCGGACGACGAGTACGAGTGGACGTGGTCAGCGAAGGCGAGCTCACCGGCCTCCCAAGACCACGTGGGCCACGGCCCCGGGCAGGACCGTGATCAACGATCGGCCCGGCGTGGGTCCGTCCTCGCCATGGAATGAACCATCAGGATCATCAGTTACACGAGGAACGACCGACAGCATGTCGTTCCTCTCGACTTGGAGGAGCGTTCCATGACTGCAGAACTGGACGGATCCACCGCTCTTGTCACCGGCGCCACCGCTGGCATCGGCCGGGCCGTTGCCCTTCGCCTGGCAGCGTTGGGGGCCTCGGTCATCGTCCACGGGCGGGACGAGCAGCGAGGTGCTGAGACCGTCAAGGAGATCGCTGCCGCAGGCGGGAAGGCCCGGTTCGTTGCTGCGGATCTGAGCAGCTCTGAAGATGTCCTGCGTCTTGCCGCCGAAGCAGGCGAGGTGGACATTCTGATCAATAACGCCGGTATCTACCGGTTCGCCAGTACGCCGGACACCACCGCCGAGATGTTCGATACGCAGATGGCCGTCAACTCACGCGCGCCGATGCTCCTGGTCGGTGCCCTCGCCCCGGGAATGGCTGCACGGGGGCGTGGCGCCATCGTGAGTGTGAGCACAGCGGCGGCTACCACGCCGGTGCGGGGAACGGGCGCTTACGGGGCCTCCAAAGCGGCACTCGAACTGCTCACACGAGTATGGGCTGACGAGTTCGGCGGCCAGGGCGTCCGTGTGAACGCCGTGGCCCCGGGCCCTGTCCATACCCCAGGGACGGAGGAGATGGGAGGTGAAACCCTCCAGGTGATCGGGCGAACCACCGTACTGGGGCGGGTCGCAGACCCTGAAGAAATCGCGGAAGCGGTTGTGTTCCTTGCCTCCTCCCGCGCCAGCTACATCACCGGCGCGGTTCTCGAGGCACGCGGCGGACAACTCGCGATCGGCTGACTCCGGGCTGGGCCGCGATGGGCATGCCAAACCTGAAACTCATGCCCATGATGTCCATGGACTGGTCGGCATGTCTGACGGGAGAGGCCCACACCACGAGCAGCGGCTTGATGCCCGGGAGCGGCCCGTTCGGGCACGAGGCGGAGGTCCCCGGGCGCTCGGTTCGGCGACGGCTGCCTCGACCCGTAAGAAGTGTTTCTGATCCTGACGTGAGCAGTTGACGCGGTGTAGTTACGGCAGCAGCCGGCGGGACGGTGATCGCTGCCCAAGCATCTGGTGGCCATGCCGGTCACTGTCGGTCTGCACTCTTCGGCATGCGGTCAGGGCCGGTCCGGGCGGGGCGGACGTGATGGTAGAGCTCTGTCTGATCGTGTACCCGCTGTCGGGCTGGCGCTGATGTATCCCCACACCGATCTCTTTCACGGCGCCTCCGTTCCTGTGTGCCCGATCGCAGCCTCGTTCCGGCCCACCTGCGCGTTCTCGAACGCCCTTGCCCGCTGGATCTGATCCCGATGGAGTAGCCGGGCGAGCGCCTGACGCATTCCGAGCCTAGAAAGAGACAGGGAGCTCAAGGCGACGAAGGGAGAGGCTTGGGATGCGGCTCGTCGCGGACCTCACCCGCTGCCAGGCCTACGCGCAGTGCGTGTTTCTCGCACCGGAGATGTTCGAGCTGCATGGCGAGGAAGCGCTGCTGTACCGCCAGGAAGTCCCGGACGAGCAGTTGGAGCGCGTGCGCCAGGCCGCCGCGGCGTGCCCGGTCCAGGCGATCCTCGTGGGTGAGGCGGTGAGCGCCGGTGCCCGGTGACCTTCGGGAGGGCCCCATCGTCATCGTCGGCGCGTCGCTGGCCGGGTTGCGGGCTGCCGAGACGCTGCGCGAAGAGGGTTTCACCGGCTCGCTGACCGTGGTCGGGGACGAGCCCCACCCGCCCTACGACAGGCCGCCGCTGTCCAAGCAGGTTTTGCTCGGCATGTCGGCGGCGGACACCACCGGGCTGCCGATGCGCCGCGACCCGGACGCCGACTGGCGGCTCGGAGTGCGCGCCACGGGGCTCGACCCGGTCGGCCGTCAGGTCCTGCTGGCCGACGGCGAGTCCCTGCCCTACGACCGGCTGCTGATCGCCACCGGAACCCGGGCGCGCCCCTGGCCCCAACGGGAGCAGGCTGCCCTGGACGGAGTCTTCTCCCTGCGCACTCGTGACGACGCCGGGTGCCTGGCCGAGCGGCTGGCCGCCGGGCCGCGCAGGGTGCTGGTCATCGGCGCAGGCTTCACCGGCTCGGAGATCGCCTCGGCCTGCCGGGAGCGGGGCATTGAGGTCACGGTCGCCGAACGCGGCACCGCACCGCTGGTGGGCGCCCTCGGCGGCACACTGGCGAAGCTCGCAGCCGGCCTGCAGCGGGCCCACGGCGTGGACCTGCGCTGCGGAGTGACGGTCACCGCGCTGTGCGGGAACGACATCGGGCGGTTCACCGGAGCCGACCTCTCCGACGGCAGCCACATCGACGCGGACGTGTGCGTCATCGCCATGGGCGCGGTCCGCAACGTCGAGTGGCTGGCGGATTCCGGGCTGGCGGCGGGCCCGCACGGGGTCGCCTGTGATGCGGGGTGCCGCGCCTTCGACATGTACGGGATCGTCACCGACGACGTCTTCGTGGCCGGCGACGTCTCCCGCTTCCCCCACCCGCTCTTCGACTACCAGATGCTCTCCTTGGAGCACTGGGGCAACGCGGTCACGCAGGCCGAGGTGGCGGCCCACAACATGATCAGTCCCGGGCCGCCGCGGCGGCCCCACCTCGCGGTTCCGGTCTTCTGGTCGAGTCAGTTCGGGGTCAACATCAAGTCCGTGGGCGTCCCCACCTACTCCGACCAGGTGGTCATTGCCCAGGGCTCACTCAGTGAACGCCGTCTGGTGGCGGTCTACGGCTACCGGGGCCGCATCACCGCCGCCGTCACCGTCAACATGGCCAAGTGGCTGGAGTACTACCAGACCCTGATCGAGACCGCCGCCCCGTTCCCGCCCGCGCCCGGCGCGGCTGACGGCCACCCGCTGGTGACCGAATTCGCGCTCCCCTCCGACGTGCCGGATTCGAAGGGACTGTCCCACGGCCCCACCGTCGCGCTGACCGGTCACCTGCCGGACCGCCGACTGACCGTGGTCCGGCCCACTGGCTGACCCTTCCGTCCTTCCTGTCACAAGGAGCCCGTCGATGGCTGTCGACACCCTGCTGGAGCGGATCACCGACTACGCCAACCGCCCCGACCCCTACCCGCTGTACGCGGAACTCCGCGAGGCGGGCGTGGCGCGGCAGACGGACGGCAGCTACCTCGTCGGCGGGTACTACGACATCGTCGCCCTCTTCCACAACCCACGGCTCAGCTCCGACCGCCGCAACCGCGCCGGCACCTACAGCGGCCTGCCAGCGGAAGAGGAAGAGCCCCACCCTTTCGTCCGGCTCGACGACCCCGAACACCACAGGCTGCGCAGCCTGGCCACACGGCCGTTCGGTCCCCCGCACAGCCCGGGCCGGATCGACGCGATGCGAGACGAAATCACCCGGATCACCGACGAACTGATCGAGTCCCTCCAGGGCCGTACGCGGATCGACATCGTCGACGACTTCGCCTACCCCCTGCCCGTCACCGTCATCTGCCGACTCCTCGGTGTACCGCGCGAAGACGAGCCCACCTTCCGCGAGTGGTCCAACGCCATCACCGACTCCGTCGACATCCGGCCCGGCGAAGACCTCACCATGCGCCAACAGGCCGGCAACCAGGCCCGGGCGCAGATGGGCCGCTACCTGGTGAACCTCGCCGAACAGCGCCGCGGCCACCCGGGTGACGACATGCTGTCCGCGTTCGTCAACGACCCCGACCCGACCGGAGAGCTCACCCGCGAGGAACTGGCGGCCACCGCAGTACTGCTGCTCGTCGCCGGACACGAGACCACGGTCAATCTGATCACCAACGGCGTGCTGACCCTGCTGCGCCACCCCGACCAGCTGGAGCGCCTGCGCCGCGAACCCGACCTGCTTCCCGGCGCGGTGGAGGAGCTGCTGCGCTACGAACCCCCGGTCCATTTGCTGGACCGCACGCCCCTCACTCACATCGACGTCGCGGGTACGACCATCCCCAAGGGCGTACCCGTGGTGCTCGCGCTGGCCTCGGCCAACCGTGACCCCAAGCGGTTCCGCGACCCCGACCGGTTCGACCCCACCCGCCGGGACAACCAGCACCTCGGATTCGGCAGCGGCATCCACATCTGCTACGGCGCACCTCTCGCCCGGGTCGAAGCCCAGATCGCCCTGGGAGCACTCCTTCCCCGGCTCACCACCACAACCCTGGTCGAAGACCCTCCCCCCTACCGGCACAGCGCTGTGCTGCGCGGCCCCCGGCACCTTCCGATCGAGCTGACCCCGTCGCCGTAGACGCAATGAACCGCCTCGCCGTGGCGATGGAAACGAGGCGGCACGCGGAACGGAGCTGCTCAGTCGCGGGCGCGCTGGTAGACGGTAGCCAGATCTCGCTGACGGTGGCGAAGCAGGCGATCGCGTGCCGGAGCATGTGGGCCACTGTCCCTGCCCCAGGATGCAAAGTAGAGCAGTGCCGGTCGTTCATTCGGTTGTTCCTCGGCCGGTTCGGAGCGCCGACGAGCCGCAGGGCAGGGCGCGGCGGAGCGAACTCGCCGAGTGAGATGCCGCTAAAACGAACGGCAAGCCGATCGGCACGTAGCTGACCGGGTTGCTCAGACCGTGTCCTCCATGGCTATGGGCCGTTTCGAGGTGAGAGAGCAGGTGACCGTGAACGCTGGGGTGCACATGACGTCCACTTCCCCTCATCAGGAGCCGATCCGCGTCGGTATCGTAGGACTGAGCGCGAGCGGCGGGTGGGCGGCCACCGCCCATGTGCCGGCGCTGGCAGGACTCGACGGATACGAGTTGCGGGCGTTGAGCGCCAGTAGCGCCGTGTCAGCACGTGCGGCCGGCGAGAAGTACGCGGTGCCGCTGGCCTTCGGCAGCGCAGAAGAGCTGGCCCGCAGCGAGGAAGTCGATCTCGTGGTGGTGACGGTGAAGGTGCCTCATCACCTGGAGCTCATCCGACCCGCGCTGGAAGCGGGAAAGACGGTGTTCAGCGAGTGGCCGCTCGGTGCCGACCTTGCGCAGGCCGAGGAACTGTCCAACCTCGCGCACCACAGGGGCGTGCTCACGGCCGTCGGCCTGCAGGCCCGGTCGGCTCCACCGCTCCGGTACCTGCGGGACCTGGTCGCCGACGGCTACGTGGGGCGGGTGCTGTCGACCAGCATGCTCGGGTCCGGCTGGATCGGCGGCGCCACCTACGACGACAACTATGCGTACGTGCTGGACGGCACGAGCGGCGCTACGCTGCTGTCGATCCCCTTCGGGCACTCCGTCGACGCGCTGACCATGGTGCTCGGGGAGTTCCGCGAGGTGTCGGTGCTCATCGAGAACCTGCGCCCCGAGGTCACCCACGTCACGAGCGGGGCGGTCGCGGCCAAGACTGCAGAGGACCAGATCGCCGTCACCGGGATGCTGGAGTCGGGGGCCGTGGCCGCGGTGCACATCCGCGGTGGGACGTCACGCGCAACCGCGTTTCACTGGGAGATCAACGGCACGGAGGGTGATCTCGTCGTCAAGGCCGACGAGGCTCAGTGGTGGTACGCGGGGCTGCGGCTCATCGGAGCCCGGGGAGAGGACGGCACGTTGGCCGAGCTACCGGTTCCCGCCCGCTATCAACGATCGCTGACGCAATGGACCGAGCGATCCACTGAGCCTGCCTGCAACGTCGCACACGCGTACGCGCTTCTGCGCGACCAGATCACCGGGAACCTTGCGCCAGATGAGGACGGCGTTCCCGACTTCCGGCACGCCGTCCGGCGACACCGCATGCTGGAGCGGATCCGAGAGGCGGCGCGCGCGGGCCGGAAGGTCACACTCGCAGAGCAAGGCGCGTAGGCCCCGAAGTGAGCCAGGTCGGGAGCTCGACCCTTTCGCCCTCGGCGAGGATGACCACGGTTCCGGTGTTCCCCGAGGCCGTTATCCCAATAGACAGGCGAGCCTGCGCCATTCCTCCCTCGGGAGCTTGTCCCCGTGGGTGCCGGTGAGCACCTGGAGGGCCACGTGGTCCCCGCCCGCCTGGTGGAAGGTGTCGATGCGGTCGCGGATGCGGTCCTCGTCGCCCCAGGCGAAGACCGCGTCGATCAGGCGGTCGCTGCCGCCCTCGGCCAGGTCGGCCTCGGTGAAGCCGTGCCGCAGGAAGTTGTTGGTGTAGTTCGGCAGGGTGAGGTACATGGCGAGGGCGTCGCGGGCCAGCGCGCGGGGCCCGGGCCGGGTCGGTCTCCAGGACCACCTTCAGCTCCGGGGCGAGCAGTGGGCCCTCGCCGAGGATCTCGCGGGCCTGGGCGGTGTGTTCGGGCGTGACCAGGTAGGGGATGGCGCCGGCCGCCCGCTCGCCGGACAGCTTCAGCATCTTCGGGCCCAGCGCGGCCAGCACCCTGCTGTCGGCGGCGACGCCGGCCTCGTCCAGCTCGTCGAGGTAGCCGGTCATCGCCGCGTACGGGTGGCTGCAGTCCTTCACCAGCGGGCCGTGGCTCACGCCGAGACCCACCAGGTAGCGGCCGGGGTGAGCCGATTCCACCTCGGCGAAACCGACCGCGGTCGTGGTGGCCTCCTGCTGCCAGATGTTCAGGACGCTGGTGCCGACGACGATGCGGCGCGTCGCCCCGATCAGTGGGGCGGCATGGTCGGCGGTGCTGTTGTTGCCGAGCCAGATGGCGCCGTACCCGAGTTCCTCCAGTTCGGCCGCGGCCTCGTCCAGTTCGCCGCGCCGGGCCGGGTCCTCCGAGCGCAGTTCGACGCTCCAGGCGCCGTACCGGCCGACTCGCTGCTTCAGGGGGACTTTGGTGTCGCTCATCGGGTGTTCCTCCGGGTGGTGAGCTGTGCCGTGATCATCACGTCTCCAGCCACTGCCGACCGGAGGGCGTCCCCAGCCGATTCCCGCCGTTCCCTCAGTTGGTCGAACGGACTGTCCGGTGCCACTGAACCTTGACCGATTGCCACTGAAGTTTAACCGGGCGGGACTGGGCGGTCTGGAGGGGCAAAGGGGGCACCAGTGCACGCGTCCGGTAACTGCTGGGCAGGTCCGGCGGGGGAGAGCAAGGTCGCCTGGGGGCAGTTGGGCAGTCTGCGGCCCCGACCTGTTCCAGGCCGGGGCCGCAGTAGCGGTGGCAGGGACGGGGGTCAGCTGGGCTGGTCGCCGGTGTAGCGGTAGATCTCGGCGCCGCTGTTGATGTGCCACACGGTGCCGTCGGCGCCGGCGGCGATGTCGGTGGCGGTGCCGGGGATGTTGACCCAGGGGTTGGAGCCGCTGGCGTCGTTGTTGGTGTACTTGTAGATCTTGCCGGCCGGGTCGACGCCCCACACGTTCGTGCGGGAGCCCACCGCGATGCGCTTGAGGCTGCCGGGGACGCCCACCCACGGGTTGTTGGGGTCCTGGTCGCCGGTGTACCGGAAGATCTGGTTGCCGCTGTTGACGCCCCACACGGTGCCGTCGGCGCCGGCGCCGATGTCGCTCAGGCTTCCCGGGACCTTCACCCACGGTTTGGCGTCGAAGTTGGTGTACCGGTAGATGGCGCCGGCGGAGTCCACGCCCCACACGCTGGTGCGCGAGCCAGCGTCGATGCGGACCAGGCTGCCGTCGATGCCCTTCCACGGGTTCGAGCCGTCCTGGTCGCCGTGGTAGCGGTAGATCTGGTTGCCGCCGTTGACCCCCCACGTGGTGCCGTCCGCGGCAGCCCCGATGTCGCTCAGGCCCCCGGGGATGTTGATCCAGGGGTTGGCGTCGAAGTTGGTGTACCGGTAGATGGCACTGGGCCTTGACCCGGAATCTTGGACACGGGCTATGCGGGTTGGGCCAGGGTAATTGATGTTGTGTCGAGTGCTGTCTCGTAGGCGATGGGACTGCG
>NZ_JBEZVN010000059.1:0-18584 GCF_040636995.1 Streptomyces sp. NPDC032161
ACTGCAGACCCTGCTCGCGGTCTGGACCGGCGCCTGCCCCACCTGCCACCGCGACATACCCACCCCAATACCAACCTGACCAAGCACTACTAGTGGCCCGTCTCGCATCGTTGGCCGGGTAATCGATGCGAGTCGGACCGCTGGAGTCGGATGTCGAGTTCCAGGGGTGGATGCACTACAGCAGGCGGAATGGGGAGCGGCGGGCAGGGCCGAGCCCATGGTGAGGAAGCTCAGATCCAGCGCTGAGTGGTCCGGAATGTTCTGGTGCCTCGAGCGGTTGCAGCCGGTTGCTACCAGGCGGTTGCTCGAGACGGGAGAGTGCGCGTGAAGATCGGTGACATACAGGTTCTGCCGGTGTGGGACGGGGTGGGGGTCGAGGTCGCGGCGGACATCCTGTCCCGTCCCGGCGTGGAGGATCCGTGGACCTGCCACACCGAGCATCTTGAAGCGGACGGCACCTTGCGTCTCCCGCTCGGCGGCTTTTGCGTCCGCACCGGCGAGCGGACCGTACTCGTTGACACCGGTGTGGGCGCGTTCGACGACGGCCGGTACACGGGAGGGGACCTGCTCTCCTCTCTGGCCGACTACGGAATCACCCCAGCGGACGTGACGGACGTCGTTCTCACCCACCTGCATTTCGACCACATTGGCTGGGTGACGCACAACGGCGCGGCCGTGTTCCCCCAGGCGACCTACCGTGCGCACCGGGCCGACTGGGAGTACTTCGTCACTGGCGACAACGCGCAGCCGAGCGCTGTCGACAAGCTCACTCCGCTCGGTACGCGGCTGGAGCTGTTCGACGCGGACTTCACGGTGGCGCCCGGTGTCGATGCGCGCCACGTGCCGGGCCACACCCCCGGCTCCACGGTGTACGTGGTCTCATCCGGTGGCCGGAGGGCCGTCCTGTTGGGGGACGTGGTGCATTCCGTCGTCCAGTTCAGCGAACGGGATTGGGAGGTAGTCTGGGACGTCGACCCTGCCGCCGCCTCGGCGGTGCGCAACCGAATCGCGGACCAAGCGGCGGACAGAGACGACCTGCTGGTAGCCGCGCACTTCCCTGGCATGCGCTTCGGGCGCGTCGTCGTGGGGGATGGTGACCGCCGCTTCGTGGCTGTCTAGTGGCTCGTCACGCAGCCTTGGCCGGGTACTTGGTCCACTCACGGATCGGTGAGTCGGGGGCGAAGTTGGTCTTCGGATCGGCGCGGGCATTGCGCCAGCGGACGTAGGCGCCGATGGTTGCGTTCTACTCGCCGTGGCTGCGGTGGTCGGTGCCGTTGAGCGCGAAGTAGCGCAGGGCCGCGAACTCCGATTCGATCCAGTTGAGCCACGAACCGTAGGTCGGCAGGAAGACGAGTTCAACGTCGTCGGCGGCGACCCAGGAGCGGACCTTGGCGTGCTTGTGCGGGGAGAAGTTGTCCAGCACGATGTACAGCTTCTCCCCGGGCCAGCGGGCCCTCAGGGTCTTGAGCAGGCCAAGGAACTCACGCCACCGCTTGCGTTGCCGGATGCGGTAGTAGAGCTTCCCGGTGGCCAGGTCCAGGGCGGTGAGCATGTGCATCACTCCGCCGTAGCGGTTGTAGGTGGCCCGCAGCCGACGGGGTCTGCTCGCCGGGCGCCAGGCTTTGCCCTTGCGTGGCTGGAGGTTGAGAGGACCGAACTCGTCGACGCATACCACCCGGCCGTCGGCTGGCGGGGAGTCGTACAGGGCCAGGACTCGGTGCATCTTGGCGATGAAGGCCGGGTCGGTGGATGATCTCCACGTCGTGGTGGTCTGCCTGGAGACCTTGCCACCGTGCAGTATCCGGCGCAGGGTCTCCCGGCTGATCTTCGAAACCACGTGCCGGTCGACCAGGTGCTCGGCGAGTTTGGACAGGCTCCAGGTGGCGAAGCCGGTCAGGCCCCAGTCCGCGGGGGACGTCCGACCTGCGCGGCGTGTACCCGATGGCTCATCTGACCTTGCACGCAGGCGAGTTGGCGCCGGGACGGTGAAGCCGGAGGATCTGCTGTTCCACATCCGTGAGGCCGTGCTCGTCGCCGGTGCCGAACGCATCGGGCACGGCGTGGACCTGGTCCACGAGAACGACTGGCGGCAGCTGGCCCGGACGATGGCGCGACGGGGCGTCGCGGTCGAGGTGCCGTTCAGCAGCAACAAGCAGATCCTCGGCATCGCGGGCAACGACCACCCGTTCAACGCGTACCGCCGCTACGGCGTCCCGGTGGTGCTGTCCACCGACGACCCGGGGGTCTCACGGATCGACATCAGCCACGAGTACGAGTACGCGGCCAGGACGTACGGCCTGCGCTACACCGAGCTGAAGGACCTCGCCCGCACCTCGCTGGAGTACACGTTCCGCGACGGCCGCAGCCTGTGGGGCCGCGGTTCCGCGCCCACCGGCTACCGCATGGTCGCCGCCTGCCGGGCCGACCGCCCAGGCGAGGGACACCCGGGTACGCGCTGCGCCCGCTACCTCGCCGACAACCCGAAGGCGGCGACCGAGTAGCGCCAGGAGGCGGCCTTCACCGCCTTCGAGAACCGCCACCGGTAACCCCGCGCGGCACCGGACACGCCGCACGCCACCGACGGCGCCGCACGACCCCGGTAACCCCGCGCGCCACCCCGGTGCCCCCGCGACACCGTTGCCCCCGCGCGTGCGAGAGCCGGTCAAGGCGCGCACATGGCCGGGCCGGTCACGGCGCGCACATGGCCGGGCCGGTCACGGCGCGCACATGGCCGGGCCCGGCGCCGGCACTTGAGCTCCGGGGCCGGGCCCGCCGCGTTCCTCGTCCCGTTCCCCGCCCCACTCCCCCACCGCCGCTCCCGCTACACCCGCTGCTCCCGCGCTCCCGGTTCCTGCTCCCGCCCCTGTTCCGGCGCCGACCAGAGATGCCCGAGCGCGCCGAGCACGAGCCGGCAGACGTCGTCCGGCTCCGCCCCGGCCAGCGGCTCGCGGGCGACGACCGTCCGCATCAGTCCGATTCCGAGCAGCCACGCCATGGCCAGATCCGCGCGCAGGGCGCCGTCCGCCGTACCGGAGAGCCCGGAAAGCGCCTTCTGGTACTCCTCCCCCAGCTCCCGCAGGGTTCCGGCCGCTTCGTCGCCGCGACCGATGGACCGCAGGTAGACCTCCAGGGTGCGGTCTCCCGTATCGCCCGCGCTGCGGGTCAGCATCGAGCGCAGGGCGGTCTCGAAAAGCTCCTCGGGCGGGGTGGCGCGCAGCTGCTCCAGCCCGCCCTGGGCCAGGACCTCGGTGAGCAGCCCCTGCTTGGAGCCGAAGTAGCGGAACAGCAGTGCCTGGTTGACCCCGGCCCGTGCCGCGATGCTCCGTACCGTCGTCGCCTCGTAGCCCTGTTCCGCGAACAGGTCGTGGGCCGCGTCCAGCAGACGACGGCGTGTGGCGGCGGCGTCCCGGCGAGGCGTGGCGGCGGCGTCCCGGCGGCGCTGTTGGGGCGGCAGGGCGGGGGCGGACTCCATGTCGGCCTTCCTCTCGGACCTCTCGGAGCGGCCCGTAAGGATAACGGCCGTAATGCGCCGTTGACCTGCCGTACGGCCACTCCTACCGTTGTAAGCAGCTGCTTACATACCGAAAGCCGCTTGCCACCGGAGGTCGCAGTGACCACAGCAGACGTCACCCCCCTCGCCTATCCCTTCAACACCGCCGCAGGGCTGGAACTCTCCGAGGAGTACGAGCGCGTACGCGACCAGCAGGGTCTGTTACGCGTCCAGATGCCCTATGGCGAGCCGGCCTGGCTCGTCACCCGTTACGCGGACGCCCGGCTGGTCCTCGGTGACCAGCGCTTCAGCCGGGCGGCGGCCCTCTCGCACGACGAGCCCCGGCAGTCCGAGGGGCGGCGCGACAGCGGCATCCTCAGCATGGACCCGCCCGACCACACCCGACTGCGTTCCCTGGTCGCCAAGGCGTTCACGGTGCGCCAAGTGGAGAAGCTCCGCCCGCAAGTACGGGCGTTGACGTCGGACCTGCTCGACGAGATGGAAGCGGCCGGCCAACCCGCCGATCTGGTCGATCTGTTCGCGCTTCCGCTGCCGGTCGCGGTGATCTGCCGAATGCTGGGCGTCCCGACCGAGGACCGCCCGAAGTTCCGTGTGTGGAGCGATGCCGCGCTGTCCACGAGCTCGCTCACCGCCGAGGAGTTCGACCGCAACCGCGAGGAACTGCGGGCGTACATGGCCGAGTTGATCGCGCAGCACCGGGCGGAACCGCGCGACGACCTGATGACGGCCCTGATCGAGGCCCGCGACGGCCGCGACCGGCTCTCCGAGCTCGAACTCGTCGACCTGTGCGTCGGCATCCTGGTGGCCGGACACGAGACCACGGCGTCGCAGATCCCCAACTTCGTTCTCACGCTGCTGGATCACCCGGACCAGCTGGCCCGGCTCAGGGCCGAACCCGGACTCATCCCGAACGCGGTCGAGGAGCTGCTGCGCTTCGTGCCGCTGGGCAGCGGATCCGGTCAGCCCCGTTACGCCACCGAGGACATCGAGGTCGGCGGAACGCTCGTCCGGGCCGGGAGCCCGGTCCTGGTCGCCATCGGCGCGGCCAACCGCGACGCGCTGCGGTTCTCCGCCCCGGGCGTGCTGGACGTCGCCCGCGAGGGCAATCAGCACCTGGGATTCGGCCACGGCGTGCACCACTGCCTGGGCGCCCCGCTCGCCCGGCTGGAACTCCAGGAGGCGCTGAGCGCCCTGATCGCCCGCTTCCCGGGGCTGCGGCTGGCGGACGACGTGACCTGGAAGTCCGAGATGCTGGTGCGCGGCCCGCGCGTCATGCCCATCGGCTGGTGACCGCCATGACCGATGTCACCAGGTGGAACGTACGCGTCGATCCGGAGCTCTGCCAGGGATCGGGCATGTGCGCCGGAACGGTCCCCGAGGTGTTCGCGCTGGACGGGATGCGTGACGGGCGCGAGCACGCCCGGGTCAAGGCCGACGGGATCGAGCCGGACGAGCGGGTCCTGGACGCCGCCGACATCTGTCCGGCGCTGGCGATCACCGTGCACGACGGCGCGTCGGTCATCGCCCCGAGCCGCGACTGAGCCCCGCCCGGGGTCCGGCGGACCTCCCGCCGGACCCCGGACCCTGGACCACGGACCACCGGCTCCGGACCGCTGACCCGGAACAACGGGCTCCGAACCCCGGACCGCAGACCCCGGCCACCGGGCTCCGAGCTCCAAGACGTCGACGCCGTCCCACCCCAGCGACCTCGGCAAACGGATTCCCGCCGCCCCGGGGCTCAAGCCCCGAAGTCCGAGCGCTCTTTCTGAGGAATGGGTGGTGGGCCTCTCCCCACCCACCCTCCCTGCCACCAGAGTTGACCGTTTGTGATCGGTTTGCGACGCACGGTACTGACGCTCTAGCGTGCCGAACAGCAAGCAGCCCCTGCCGGTGCAGGAACACCAAACAGGGGCCTGACCATCAATCGAGTAGGAGTCGATCCATGGCTGCCAGCCAGCTTAACGTTGCCCCGCACACCTCGCGCGTAACCCCGCCCGCGCGACCGGATCAACCGACGCCCGCGCCCGCGACCCCGCCCGCGCCCCCGCACCCGATGGCCAACCCGGGCTACGGCAAGCGTTCCGCCCCCTCGCAACTCCCCCGCACCGGACACGACTTCGTGCACCTTCCGGCCCGCGAGGCGTCCATCGCCGCCTACCTCGACCAGTTGCCCGAGGGCGCCGACATCTCCGTGAAGACGCTCGCCAAGGTCCTCCCGTACGGACAGTGCGCCCTGCGGACCTCCCTCAACAGGCTCCAGGACGCCGGGCATCTGCGACGCGGCAGTGAATGCCTCGCCGACGACCGGACGTTGCTGTGGGTGACCCGCACGTTCTTCTCCCGTACCGCACGGGACGACGACTGGTGGGCGGCGTTCACCCGGGGCGACGTTCCCCCGGAACAGCGCCGGCGGCCCACCCGTTCCCGGGCGTTCGTGCTGCTGGCCGCCCTCGGCCACACCGCCCCCTCGCTCACCCTGGCGGAGAAGGACTGCACGGCGCTGGAACCGCTGGTCACCGAGTGGTTCGAGCGCGGCGCCACGGAGGCGGAGCTCCTGCACGCCCTCACCGACGGTCTCCCCAACCCCGTCCACCACGCCCCGGGCCTCGTCCGTACGCGGCTGGTCGACAAGATGCCGCCCGATCGCGCACGCCTCGCGGCCCCGACCGCGGCGGCGGCACCGCGCCCGCTGCTGCGCACCCTCGAATGCGGCGAGTGCCGCGCCCCCGGCCCCGCGGAGGCCCTGACCGGGGGCCGCTGCGGCCCCTGCCGCGGCACTGCCGGCAAGGCGGCCCCCGCCGGACCGCTCGGAGCCGTTCCCCCGTCCCATGTCCGCGACCGCATGAGCGAGGTCCGGGCCGCGCTGATCCCGCGCTCCGAACGGCCGTCCAGGCCGCGGCCGTAGCGGAACGCCACGCTCCGGCCGGGGCGGAACTCGATTGCGGCGCGTCCGCGTCCCACGGTGATATCCCGACATGAGCAGAATCGCTGAGGTCATCGTGCTGGTGCGGGCCGCACAACGAGGAGTTCGCGCCCGACCCCGGGATCCTGAGCCGGACGGACGCCGGTCCCGTCGACTGGCCGGAGGAGATCGAGGGAGGCGATCAGTCCCGGCCCCCGGCCTGGTGAGAACCACCGCCCCCGGAGTCGGCCGGAACCGCTGTACCGGTCGGGGTGACGGTGCCGGGCGGTGTGGCCACAGCGCTCGGCGCACCGCACGGCCTCGCCAGCCCCCACATGTCCGAATCCGGCTCCCACCTGGGAGTGGTTTGATCCACTTCTTCCACCCGGTCGCTACTCCTCGTGTTCACCATGACGCCTGTTGTGATGAACCGGCCCAAAGGGGAACGACCTGTGTCCGAACCGACCCGCGAGCAGATCGCCTCGGCGCTGCGGAGCAAGCCTCCTATCGCCCTGACTCCCGGCCTCCGTCTGGAGGCCGAGCCGCACGGCGCCCTTCCGCTGCCGCCCAGTACCGTGTGGGACCTGCCGGGCGGCACTGCCTGGGTGTATTTCGGCGAGGGGAACCGGGATCTCGTACGGCCCGTGATCCTGGCCGACGGATTCAACACCGGGCCGAGCAGTCTGGACTTCTCCTGGGAGGGCCTGGAGTTCGGCGACTACGCGCTCATCAGCGAACTGCGCCGCCGGGGACACGACGTGATCCTCCTCGGGTACCACGAACGCAGTGCGTCGATTCTGGACAATTCCCGGACCGCGCAGGCCGCGATCATGCGTGCGATCGCCGAGCGGCAAGGCGACACACCACTGGCCGTCGGCGGGTTCGGCATGGGCGGCCTGGTCACCCGGCACGCGCTGGCCAAGCTGGAGCACGAGCGCGTGGACCACCGGACCGCGTTGTACTTCTCGTACGACAGCCCGCACCGCGGCGCCTGGGTCCCGGTCGCGCTCCAGGCGTTCGCGCACTACATCAGGGTGCTCGACAGCCGGTTCTCCGACCAGATCAACAGCCCGGCCGCCCGCCAGTCGCTGTGGCGGCACATCGAGGAATGGAACGGCGCACCGGCGCGGAGCGACGAACGCACCGCGTTCCTCGCCGAGATGAGGAACATCGGCGAATGGCCGCGCAGGCCGCGGCTGATCGGGGTCGCCAACGGCACGGCCGACGGAAACGGCACCGATGTCCGGGCCGGGGAACTGGCCCTGGAGGGCAAGGGGCTGTCGGTCGTCGGCACCGAGCTCTACACCCAGGCGCCGGGCGACGGCGAACTCGTCGCGAAGCCGCGGGTGGTGACCCTGAAGTCCAACGAGGTGCGCACGTCCGGCCTGCCGTCCATCGACGGTGCCCCCGGTGGTTCGCTGGAGGGCTTCGGCATCCTCGCCGACGGTTTCAACGCCCTCAATCCGATCCTGGGCTTCAAGACCGACGTCCGTATCCGCTCGCACTGCTTCGTGCCGTCCGTCAGCGCGGTCGACATCCGCGACCTGGACACCGACGAGGATCTGTACGCGGACATCTCCGCGCTCCCGCCCGAGGACAGCGGGCTCGACGAATTCCGACTGGCCTCCCGGAACGAGGGCCACACCCTCGTGACCGAGGAGCTCTGCACCTGGCTCCTCGACCGGCTCCCGTAGCGTCGCGAACGCCGCGGACCCACGAAGACCGCGAACGTCGTGGGAACGTCGTGCTTCACGGCACGGATACGGCGCAGGCCCCCGGGACCAGGAGGTCCCGGGGGCCTGCGTTACAGCGAAGCTGTGCCGGACTTGCCGATCCCGTGGGATCAGAAGTCCATGTCACCGCCCGGCATGCCGCCCGGAGCGGCCGCGGCGGCCTTCTCCGGCTTGTCGGCGATGACGGCCTCGGTGGTGAGGAACAGCGCGGCGATGGACGCGGCGTTCTGCAGGGCGGAGCGCGTGACCTTCGCCGGGTCGAGGATGCCCTCGGCGATCATGTCGACGTACTCGCCGGTCGCGGCGTTCAGACCGTGGCCGACGGCCAGGTTGCGCACCTTCTCCACGACGACGCCGCCCTCGAGACCACCGTTGACGGCGATCTGCTTCAGCGGGGCCTCCAGGGCCAGCTTGACGGCGTTGGCGCCGGTCGCCTCGTCACCCGAGAGCTCCAGCTTCTCGAAGACGGCCGAGGCCTGGAGCAGAGCCACGCCACCACCGGCGACGATGCCCTCCTCGACGGCGGCCTTGGCGTTGCGCACCGCGTCCTCGATGCGGTGCTTGCGCTCCTTCAGCTCGACCTCGGTCGCGGCACCGGCCTTGATGACGGCCACGCCGCCGGCCAGCTTCGCCAGGCGCTCCTGGAGCTTCTCGCGGTCGTAGTCCGAGTCGGAGTTCTCGATCTCGGCACGGATCTGGTTGACGCGGCCCTGGACCTGGTCGCTGTCACCGGCGCCGTCGACGATCGTCGTCTCGTCCTTGGTGATGACGACCTTGCGGGCGCGGCCGAGCAGGTCGAGACCGGCGTTCTCCAGCTTGAGGCCGACCTCCTCGGAGATGACCTGGCCACCGGTGAGGATGGCGATGTCGCCGAGCATGGCCTTGCGGCGGTCGCCGAAGCCCGGGGCCTTGACGGCGACGGACTTGAAGGTGCCGCGGATCTTGTTGACGACCAGGGTCGACAGGGCCTCGCCCTCGACGTCCTCGGCGATGATCAGCAGCGGCTTGCCGGACTGCATGACCTTCTCCAGCAGCGGAAGGAGGTCCTTCACGTTGCTGACCTTGGAGTTGACGATGAGGATGTACGGGTCGTCGAGGGACGCCTCCATACGCTCCATGTCGGTGGCGAAGTACGCCGAGATGTAGCCCTTGTCGAAGCGCATACCCTCGGTGAGCTCCAGCTCCAGACCGAAGGTCTGGGACTCCTCGACGGTGATGACGCCTTCCTTGCCGACCTTGTCCATGGCCTCGGCGATGAGCTCACCGATCTGGGTGTCGGCGGCGGAGATGGAGGCCGTCGAAGCGATCTGCTCCTTGGTCTCCACGTCCTTGGCCTGCTCCAGGAGAGCGGCGGAGACGGCCTCGACGGCCTTCTCGATACCCCGCTTGAGCGCCATCGGGTTGGCACCCGCGGCGACGTTGCGCAGACCCTCGCGGACGAGAGCCTGGGCGAGAACGGTGGCGGTGGTCGTACCGTCGCCGGCGACGTCGTCCGTCTTCTTGGCGACCTCCTTGACCAGCTCCGCACCGATCTTCTCGTACGGGTCCTCCAGCTCGATCTCCTTGGCGATGGACACACCATCGTTGGTGATCGTGGGGGCGCCCCACTTCTTCTCAAGGACGACGTTGCGACCCTTGGGGCCAAGGGTGACCTTGACGGCGTCAGCGAGCTGGTTCATGCCGCGCTCGAGACCGCGCCGGGCCTCCTCGTCGAACGCGATGATCTTGGCCATGTGAAGTGGTCCTCCCGGACAGGGGTGGATTTTCTCCGGACCGAGTGGCGCCCGCGACGGACGGCCTGCGTACCGGTGGTTCCTTGCCCCACCGGAGCTGCGGACCTCACCGGCCCGGCCCAAGTTCTGTCACTCTCACCCGGAGAGTGCTAACGCCAATGATTAGCACTCGACCCCCGGGAGTGCAAGCGTCCCCCTCGGGATGTGGACAACCCCGGACGCCGGATCCAGGCGGAGGGCGGACACCCCGGAACCCGTACGGGCGCGTGGTCCCGGTCGGTCTCCCGCCGCGCCGAGCGCCCAGGAACGCTCCTGGGCGGCCGGGCTCCCGGAAGATTCCGGGAACGCACACAGGGCCCGCCCCTGGGTGCTCCCCGGGTACGGGCCCTGCGTACGTGAGTGGTGTCGTTGGTGGCCGACCGCGCCGAACTCAGCCGACGGCGAGCTTGACCATGTCCGCCTGCGGCCCCTTCTGGCCCTGCGAGATCTCGAACTCAACTCGCTGACCCTCTTCGAGGGTGCGGTAGCCGTCCATCTGGATCGCGCTGTAGTGGACGAAAACATCCGCACCACCGTCGACCGCGATGAAGCCGTACCCCTTCTCCGCGTTGAACCACTTGACGGTGCCCTGAGCCATGCCTAACTCCCCTATTACTGGCCCTTGCGCAGGACCGCACTTCGCGGACCCGGGTCAGAACTCACCCTCCGACAGGAGAGGGTGTGTGCGCCGGAACGCGTCGACCGCGGCTGAATGTATCTGCCCAACTGCCCTCTGCAACAGGTCAATCGGACGAGAATTCCGGGCAGCACCGATCGCCCGGACCTGAAGAATTCACAAGATTCCGGGGCAAGTCGGGCCGGGCAAAGGTGACTTATGACGCAGGAAGATCGCACACTTTGGCCACTTCTTATCGTGACCGGGCGCATTCTCATTGGCGGGCGGCACGCGAAGCTGGGGGGACTTCCCCCACTCTACCCCGCTCAACCATGCAGAATTGCCCCCTCCGTTTTCTCTCGGAGAGGGCAATTCGGATAACTCGTGAAGCTGTCGCCGGCCGAAGACCGGCCAATGACCGACGGCGGCGACCGAACGGTGACCGACCGCGGTGCGGGGAGCCTTCGGACCGTCAGCAGCCGCCCGCCACGGCGGGGATGATCGAGATGCCGGCGCCGTCCGGGGTCGCCGTCTCCAGGCCGTCCTCGAAGCGCACGTCGTCGTCGTTCACATACACGTTCACGAAGCGGCGCAGCTTGCCCTGGTCGTCCAGCACGCGGGCGGCGATGCCGGGGTGGTTGCGCTCCAGGGACTCGATGACCTGGGAGAGGTTCTCGCCCTCGGCCGGGACCTCGGACCGGCCGCCCGTGTAGGTGCGGAGGATGGTGGGGATGCGGACCTTGACGCTCATGATGGGTGTGCCTTTCTTCGGTCGCGGTGGGGATCAGGCGGTGGCGAGGCCGGCGGCGCGGAACGCGTCCAGGCTCGGGCGGATCGTCGCGGTCGCCTGCGAGGTGGCGGCCACCGCGTCCAGGGTCTTGAGGCCGTCACCGGTGTTGAGGACGACGGTGGTCAGCGACGGGTCGAGCACCCCGTTCTCGATCAGCTTCTTCGTCACACCGACCGTCACCCCGCCCGCCGTCTCGGCGAAGATGCCCTCGGTGCGGGCCAGCAGCTTGATCGCTTCGACGATCCGCTCGTCGTCCACGTCCTCGACCGCGCCGCCGGTGCGCCGGGCGATGTCCAGGACGTAGGGGCCGTCGGCCGGGTTGCCGATCGCCAGGGACTTGGCGATGGTGTCCGGCTTCTGGGGCCGTACGACGTCGAGACCGGCCTTGAACGCGGTGGAGACCGGGGAGCACCCCTCGGCCTGGGCGCCGAAGATCCTGTACGGCTTGTCCTCGACCAGCCCCAGCCCGATCAGCTCCTGGAGCCCCTTGTCGATCTTCGTGAGCTGCGAGCCGGACGCGATCGGGATGACGATCTGGTCGGGCAGGCGCCAGCCGAGCTGCTCGCAGATCTCGTACGCCAGGGTCTTGGAGCCCTCGCCGTAGTACGGGCGCAGATTGACGTTGACGAAGCCCCAGCCCTCCCCGAGCGGGTCGCCGATGAGCTCCGAGCAGAAGCGGTTGACGTCGTCGTAGTTGCCCTCGATGCCGACCAGCTCGCCGCCGTACACCGCGGCCATGACGACCTTGCCCTGCTCCAGGTCGTGCGGGATGAACACGCAGGAGCGAAAGCCCGCGCGGGCGGCGGCGGCCCCCACCGCACCGGCGAGGTTGCCGGTGGAGGAGCAGGAGAGAGTGGTGAAACCGAAGGCTCGGGCGGCCTCGACGGCGATCGCGACGACGCGGTCCTTGAAGGAGTGCGTCGGGTTGCCGGAGTCGTCCTTGACGTACAGGCCACCGGTGACGCCCAGCTCGCGGGCGAGGTTGTCGGCCTTGACCAGCTTGGTGAAGCCGGGGTTGAGGTTGGGCTTCTCCGCGACGTCGGCGGGGACCGGCAGCAGCGGCGCGTACCGCCAGATGCTGTTCGGTCCGGCCTCGATGCGCTTCCTCAGCTCCTCCGGGGAGCCGCTCGGCAGGTCGTACGCCACTTCGAGCGGCCCGAAACAGGACGCGCAGGCGAAGATCGGGCCGAGTGCGAAACGCTCGCCGCATTCGCGGCAGGAGAGCGCCGCTGCGGGTCCGAGATCGAGGTCGGCGGGCGCGGTGCCGGCGGAGGAATCGTCGGCGGAAGAGGTGTTCGCTGGAGCGGTCGCAGCGGTCTGCACGGCCATGATGGCGGAGGCCCTTTCTCCTCATCTTCCTTGCGACGCGTTTCGCCGCAAGCCGGAATTGGCACCTTCCCCACCGTGACCTCGCGGTCGGCAGGAGGGTTGCCGGGACGTCAACGGGCCGTTCCCTCAGTCCCTCTGGATGAGCGCTGTGGCACTGGAGCGATGCTCCAGGCATTTGTCGGCGGACCGACCCCGGCATGCGACGGTCGTCCGCGTTGTTCAAGACTGTAACCGAAGCATCGGACCGTTGAGATAGTCGTCCGAACCGCGAGATGGATCACATACAGGGAGTATCGACCGTGCTGGAAGAGGTCGAACGCTGGCTGACCAGGCGTTCCTGGTCGGCCGCCGACCGCCCGCTGGACCGCCTCCTGGCCGCCAAGGCGAAGGACCCGCGGCGCGGGAGCGTGAGCGTCGTCCTGCCGGCGCTGAACGAGGAGGCGACGGTCGGCGGGATCGTCACGACGATCCGGCGCGAGCTCATGGAGAGGATCCGGCTGGTCGACGAACTCGTGGTGATCGACTCCGGTTCCACGGACGCCACCGCGAAGGTGGCCCTGGAGGCCGGCGCCCGAGTGGTGCACCGGGACGACATACTCCCCCGGATACCCGCCGTGCCCGGCAAGGGCGAGGTGCTGTGGCGCTCGCTCCTGGTGACGCACGGTGACATCGTCTGTTTCGTCGACGCCGATCTGAGGGACTTCTCTGCGGACTTCGTCTCCGGCATCGTCGGCCCGCTGCTGACCGACCCGGAGGTCTGCCTCGTCAAGGCGATGTACGACCGACCATTCGACAACGGACCCGACGGCCCGGCCGGCCCCGCCGAACCCGCCCCCGGCGGGGCCGCGGCCCAGGGGGGACGGGTCACGGAACTGGTGGCCCGGCCGCTGCTCAATCTGCACTGGCCGCGGCTGGCCGGCTTCGTCCAGCCGCTGGGCGGCGAGTACGCGGCGCGCCGCTCCCTGCTCGAACAGCTGCCCTTCCCCGTCGGGTACGGGGTGGAGCTGGGCCTCCTCGTCGACGCGCTGCACACGGTGGGCCTGGACGCGCTGGCCCAGGTCGACGTGGGCGTGCGCAGACACCGCCACCAGGACGGCCAGGCGCTCGGCCGGATGGCGGCGGCGATCTACCGGACCGCCCAACTACGCTTGTCCCGGGGGCACTTGGTGCGTCCGGCGTTGACCCAGTTCGAGCGCGGCGAGCACGGCTTCGTACCGCGCACCCATGCGGTGGACACCGAGGAGCGGCCCCCGATGCGCGAGATCGAGGAGTACGTCTCGCGCCGTGCAGCGTGACGCGAGCGCGCACCGTACGACACCACCGCGGAACCACGGGAACCATGGGACCGTCCATGCGCGCCCGTGGGGGCGCGGGGAACCGTCGGGAACCACGAGAGCCGTGCGCACGCCACCCGGGCGCCACCGAACGTTGTCCGCCTTCGCACGTTTGAGTGGTTCGTGATCGGGCTAGATTCCGCAACATGGTCTCCGAGCACGAAGCCCAGTCCGCCGAAGCCGGTGTTCTCGTCGCGTCGAACCGCGGCCCGGTGTCGTACACCCTGAGGACGGACGGAACGCTCGACGCGAAGCGCGGCGGGGGCGGGCTGGTCTCCGGGCTGAGCGCCGTCGAGGACAAGCTCTGGGTGTGCGCCGCGCTCGGCGACGGGGACCGCGCGGCGGTCCGGCGCGGGGTCGGCGAGCCGGGCGTGCGGATGCTCGACATCGACCCGGCCGTCCACACGGACGCGTACAACGGCATCGCGAACTCGGTGCTCTGGTTCGTCCATCACATGCTGTACCAGACCCCGCTGGAGCCGGTCTTCGACCCGGAGTTCCGGCGGCAGTGGGCGTCTTTCGAGACGTACAACCGGGCCTTCGCCGAGGCGCTCGCCGAGGAGGCGGGCCGGGGCGCGGCGGTCCTGGTGCAGGACTACCACCTGGCGCTGGTGCCCGGCATGCTCCGCGAGCTCCGCCCCGACCTGCGGATCGGCCACTTCTCGCACACCCCGTGGGCGCCCGTCGACTACTTCCGGCTGCTCCCCGACGACATCGCGGAACAGCTCCTGCGCGGCATCCTGGGCGCCGACCGGGCGTGCTTCCTCACCCGGCGCTGGGCCGACGCGTTCACCGCCTGCTGCACGGAGTTCCTGGGCGGCACGGGACGGACCGGGATCGGGGTGCACGGGCTCGGCGCGGACGCCGATTTCCTGCGCCGGCGCGCGCACGAGGCTGACGTGGACGAGCGGATGGCCGCGCTGCGCGAGCAGATCGGCCCCGGACGGAGGACGATCGTGCGGGTGGACCGGACGGAGCTGTCCAAGAACATCGTGCGCGGCCTGCTCGCCTACCGCACGCTCCTCGACGAACGGCCCGAATGGCGCGAGCGCGTCGTCCATGTCGCCTTCGCCTACCCGTCGCGGCAGGACCTGGCCGTCTACCGCGGCTACACCGCAGAGGTCCGGCAGGTCGCCGACGCGATCAACGAGGCGTACGGAACACCGGGCTGGACGCCGGTCGTGCTGCACGTCAAGGACGACTTCGCTCGCTCGCTCGCCGCGTACCGGCTGGCCGACGTGGCCCTCGTCAACCCGATCCGCGACGGGATGAACCTGGTCGCCAAGGAGGTCCCGGTCGTCTCCGACCACGGCTGCGCGCTGGTGCTGTCGCGGGAGGCGGGGGCGTACGAGGAACTGGGCGACGACGCGGTCGTGGTGAACCCGTACGACGTGTCCGCCACGGCGCGCGCCCTGCACGAGGCGCTGACGATGGCGGACGGCGAACGCGCCGAGCGCACGCGGCGGCTGGCCGCGGCGGCGGTCGCACTGCCGCCGCAGCAGTGGTTCCTGGACCAGCTGGCCGCGCTGCGCGACTGACGCTCCCGGCGGGGAGCGAAGCGCGGGCGGTCCCGGACGACCGGAACCCGCGGATCCGGTGTGAACGGAACCCGCGGATCCGGTGTGGCCGGGATCCGGGGAGCCGGTGCGGGCGCTCCCGTCAACGAGACGCGACCGCGCGCAGTTCCAGCTCGTGTCCCGCCTCACTCCGCAACAGCGCCTCCAAGTGGTGCAGCGTGGTGATGAGCGGGTCGTCGCGGTCGAGCACGCGACCGGCAAGGCCGATCAACGAGTCGTCCTCGTGAGGCGTCGACCAGTCGAACAGCAGGCCGCAGAGCGCTTCGCTGCTCTCGTCCCGATCGGCCACCATGCGCAGACCGAGCCATCTGCGCTCCACCCGGTGCCTCAGAAGCGAGGCAAAGGTCCGGATGCAGTGCCACGGATCGTCGGCACCCGTACCGGACGTCAGCCGCGCGACCAGATCCTCGTACAGCTCCGCTGTTCCCAGGCCCAGCGCGCGCGCACCCACGTACGCCCAGCGGTCCGATCCCGTGCCGCCTCCGTAGGCCTCCCAGCGCGGGTTCCACAGCAGCCGGGTGAACGCGGCGCGCCCGGCGTCACCGTGCAGGGCGATGCCCAGGATCAGCCCACCGTTGCAGTCCGTGGACGCGGCCCCCTCGCCCCATTCGACGAGCCTCTTCAGCCATGTCGGATCACCCGTCTTCGTCGCGAGGACCGGCAGGAACTCGGGGAACAGGTGAGAACCGTCGTGCCGTTCCAGAGCCTCCGCGATCTCGGCGCGCAGATCCCGGCACGGCAGGTGCGCCAATCCCAGACAGGCGGACACCGACTCGTCGTAGCCGCCCTCGACGTGCTCCCACAGCATCCGCTCGGCCGACTCGCACCCCAGGCAGCCGACAGCGTGCAGCACACCGGCCGGTACGCCGTCACGCAACCTGCCCGCCCGGACACTCGCCTCCAGCAGCCTTTCGGCCACGCCGGCGTCTCCGTGCCGGGCGAAGACCGGAATCAATTGCTCACGTGCTCCGGGATCGTCCAGGAACACCGGAAGCAGCGCCTCCGCGTCGGAGCGGGACCCGTACCGCAGTACCACGTCCACGGCCATCGACTCCCACTGCCAGGTCACCGTCGTCGGATCACCGGCGTACCCGTCGAGCAACCTCCGCGCCGCCCACGAAACCGCCACCGCGTCCCCCGCCCCGCTGCCGCCTCTGTCTCTGTCACTGTCTCTGCCGCTGCTGGTGCTCTGCCCTCTGGCTCGCCCCTGGGTCGGCCCGTGGGTCGGCGTCTGCCCGGGCACCCGTCATCCCCCCTCCTGGCCGGGACGGGGGGCGGCAGCCGTGGCTTCCGCCGCACCGGACCGTTGACGGCTCAGAGGCGTGCGGCCAGGGCCGCCAGGTAGCGTACGACGGCGGCCGGGCCGTCCAGCAGCAGATCGGCCCGTTCGGCCAGCTCGGTGACCTCGGCGCTGCCGCTGCAGACCAGCAGGCCCGGGATGCCGCCGGCGCCCTCGGCACCTTCGGCGCTTCCGGTCCTTTCGGTGCGGAGCTTCTCGACAGCGGCGTACGCGGCGAGGTCGCCGAGGTCGTCGCCCGCGTACAGGACGGACTCGGCGCCCTTCTCGCGGAGGTACCGCGCGAGCGCGACACCCTTGTCCATGCCGGGTGGGCGCAGCTCCAGCACCAGGCGGCCGGGTTCGACGATCAGCCCGTGGCGGGCGGCGAGTTCGCCAAGGGGTTCGCGCAGGGCCTCGAAGGCGCCTTGAGGGTCGGCGGCGCGGCGGGTGTGGACGGCGAGCGCCCGGCCCTTCTCCTCGACCCAGGTGCCGTGCCAGGCGCCGTGCCGGTCGAGCACGCCGGGCAGTTCGGCGCGGGCCGCGGCCACGCCGGGGTGCGGGGCGGGGGCCTGGACGGTGCCGGTGACGGCGTCCCAGCGCTCGGCGCCGTAGTGGCCGAGGACGACGAGGTGGTCGAGTCCCGCCACCCCGGCGAAGCCGCCGTGCCGGACGGCGACGCCGGCCGGGCGGCCCGTGATCACGGCGACGGAGGCCACTTTCGGGGCGAGCGCGGCGAGGGCGTCCACGGCGCCGGGATGGGCACGGGCCTGGTCCGGGTCCGGGACGATGTCGGCGAGCGTCCCGTCGAAGTCGAGTGCGATGACGGCACGGTCCGGGCGCGCGAGGATCGCGGCGAGCGCCTCCCGGCCTGCCGGGGTGGTGGGGGTCGGGAACTCGGACGGGGTCGCGCTCGGCGCGGGTGCGTGCGGGTTGCTGCCCATGGGGCGAGCCTATAGGCGGCGGTCGGAGGGCGGGGGCGATCGCGGCGAGGCGTCCGCGGTGGCGGGATTCGCGGCGGTGCGGAGTGGTCGGGCTGCCGCCCCGGAGGCGTACGCGACGGGCGCATGAGCGGCGTGCGCGGCCGGACGGGCGCGTCGGCGGCTTACGCGACGGGGGCGTGGTCGGCTGCCGCGTCAGCGGCGTGGGCAACCAGGCAGGCGCGTCAGCGGCGATCGCGGCGGGCGTCCCGGACGCGGCGCAGGCGGTTCACCGTCACCGGGTCCTCCTCCAGCGCCCGGCGGTCGTCGAGGAGCGCGTTCAGCAGTTGGTAGTAACGCGTGGGCGAGATGCCGAGTTGCTCGCGGATCGCCCGCTCCTTGGCCCCGGGGCCGGCCCACGAGCGGCGCTCCAGGGCCAGTACGGCACGGTCGCGGTCGGAGAGGCCGGATGTGTTCGATGCCTCGGACGTCTCCCGCCCGTCGGTTTCGTCGGACGGTCCCGACGGCTGCGCGGGATCGGACGGGGCAGGCGGGGCGGGAGGGGCGGACGGTTCGACCGGGCCGACCGGTTCGGCGGAACCGACCGGCTCGGCCGGGCGGGCCGTGTCGTCGGGGCCGTGCTCGGAGGTGGTCATATCAGCCAACCTATCGCCCGGCCGGAGGACCGCCACCCCGCCGCCGTGCGGCCCCTCCGCTACCGGGCGCCCCCCCCCGTTACCTTTTTCGTGGCCCCGCAATGGGGTGCCTGGCCCCCGGGTCCGGTATGGCTGTGTGCCCCCTGTCGAAGTGGATGACCTGGGGGG
>NZ_JBEZVN010000060.1:0-18448 GCF_040636995.1 Streptomyces sp. NPDC032161
GTTTGTCCACACACCAACCGATGATCACGCGGTGGCCGTACCCGTTCCCGGCCGGGTACGGCCACAAGATCGCGAAACCAGACTGGAGTACTAGTGCCGTTCGCGCCACAACCGGCCGAGCTCTGCGACCAGTTCAGCGATCACGTTGGCCGACAGGCCCGTGATCCTCCGGTCGCTGATGATCGCTGCACGAGATGCGTTCCCCACCACATGGCCATGATCGATGATCAGAAGCTCGACGCCTCACCGATTACCGTGCACGAGCTCGTAACCCGTACGCCGCCCTGATGACCCACATCGGCCGCTGGGACCACGTGTAACGCACCCCCGCCGACATCGAGGCCGACGTCCGAGCCGCCGCGCCGCCGGGAAGGAACCGTCGCCGGACAGGACATCACCGCCGATGCAACCGGCCTGACGCTTTCGCGACGGTGCGGCGCGCTGACGAGCCAGGGTGATCCCCGCAGCCGGCATCGTGTTCCTCCCTGACGCGGCATCGGTCGTCAGTCGAGGCCTTCGATGATGCGGAAGTCGCGCTCGACCGCGTCAGCAAGTACGGCCAGCGCCTCCTGGTAGGCCGCACTCTCGCGTGCGGCGACCGCCTGTTCGAAGCTGTCGAACTCGATCAGGACGGTGCGCTCGGCGATTCCGGCGTCGTGTGCGACAATCCGGCTGCCGAGGGAGAGCGTCCGCCCGCCCGCGGCCTCGATGGCTGGACCGGTCAGCTTGTCGTAGGCAGCCACCTTCTCGGGGTCTGCGATGGTGCGGTAGACGCTGACCCAGTAGCCCTTGGCCACAGTACCTCCTGTGTTCGGAATGGATGATCAGATCCATGGCCGGCGCGCTGCGGGTCAGCGAGCCGACGGAGACGGCGTCGAAGCCGGACGGCTTCGATCAACCGGCTGGGGCTGCGATCGGACTGGTCTCGGGTGAGCGTCGACGGGCGAGGACGAGCCAGATTTCCGAAGCGGTTGACGATGCTAGCGTGTCGGAATTCGAAGCGTCAATCCTGAAGAGCTGGACATCCCGACATGGCAACCCCCAGACCCGGCAATGCTGTTCGCGGCTCGACCACCGGCCGCCCCCTCATGGCCGCACTCGATCTGTTCGGGCGACGGTGGAGTCTGCGCATCCTGTGGGAGCTTCGCGCGGGTCCGCTTGGATTCCGCCCCTTGCAGAAGCGGTGCGACGACATGTCCTCCAGCGTGATGCGGCAGCGCCTGACCGAACTGCTGGATGCCCAGGTGATTCACCAACTACCGGACAGCCGCTACGAGCTCACCCCGCTGGGACAGGAGGCGCGCCACGCCCTGAACCCCCTCGCCCGCTGGGCGGGACGCTGGGCGGCCACGATCGACCCGCAACGGGCAGACCACACCGAGGACCAATCCGCCAGCCGTGTCTCACATCCGGACACCGTGGGCGACGGAACGCCGGAGAGGGACTCCGTGGACTGACGACCTGCCTCGGATCGGAGGCGGGGCGGGACCGCCGGGTCACGAGGGCGCCGTGGCTCGGCCGAGCGCCGGGGACAGGCGCGAAACCTCCGCCGATCCTTCTGCTTCGAATTTCGAAGCGGTAGTGTCCGGCCTGCGACATTGCTTCTATATTCGAAGCACACTTGGTCGAGTTCGATCAAGGAGGCGGCATGACTCAGCAGAACACCGACGCGAAACGTTCCACCATCCTGTCCTGGAGGGAACCAGGGCCGCTCTTCGCCTTCAAAGGGGAACTGACAGGCCTGCAAGTACTCGCAAGGCCTGGCAGCCGGCGAGATCGCCCCCGAACTCGTGCTCTTCACCACCTGCAACGCCCTGCGCGAGTACGCCGAAAACGATCCGGCGGGCCGTGACCTGCACCCCTTCGTCAACCTGGTCGATGAGCACGGGCCAGATGCCATCCTCCAAGCCGTCGACCGGCTCGTCCCTGAGACCGCATCCCAGGTCACCGCCTCCACCGCGCACAAGGCCAAGGCCCGCGAATGGGCCCGGGCGCGCGTGGATCAACAAACACCCTGACAATCCAGAAGCGCGGCACAAGTAGACCCTGAGCGCACGGTCGGCATCGCGAAGTCTGTGAACGAGCGGGGCCATCGACTCTCGGCAGGGATCCGCAGCTCTGAGCAACCGCGTCGCGATCTACAGAACCGCGCCCGTTGCCAGGGAGTCGGTCGGCGGCGCGGTGTAGGGCTTGGAGGTCTTCTTCTTCCCGGCGGTGTTGAGCAGGCTGGACCTGCGCGGTGCGGGAAGCATGCTCGGCGTCGAGCACGGCGGCCAGACACGATGTGCCTGCGTACGGGCGGGCTTCGGGCCAGGTCCGGAAGAGCATGGCAACCGTCGCGCGCAGATCGGCGAAGTGGTGGGCGACGGGGACCGACGCCCCCGCGCTCGTCGTGCCCTCGGGGCCTCCCGCAGCGAGCAAACCCCCAAGGTGTCGTTGCACGTGGACGAGCGCGGCCATAGTGGCCGATTCGAGTTCCATGGAGGGGGCGCTCTCCCGGGTCAGGTCGGCTCCGCAGGCATGTGCGGGATGCTCGGCCGGTGCCGAACGCGCCTCAGCCGACCGGCATTGCCACGGGTTCAGAGCATCATCCGGCAGGCGGGCGATGGCGCTGCCTGCGTGAGGGGGTGCCCCTATCTGTTTGGTCAAGGGGCTGGGGTGGGCTGGGGCTGATAAAGGGTGCCGTCGCGGAGCATGGTGTCGGCGTACAAGCGAACGTGGCCCTGGCAAGATTTCCGTGATGCTGGGGTGTGCTACCGTGCGCCGGTGACGCTCCGTCACGGGTAGCGGCGTCGGAGCAGGGCCATGAGGACGATACGGTGGCGGAGCAGCGGGACACCTGCGCGGCCGGCCATGATCCGTTTCTGGAGTTTCAGGTCGGTGATGCGGCCCTCGTTGACGCCAGAGTTGAACGGCGTGGTGATGCCCTGCACGACTGCGGGCTGGTCCTCGCGGATGGCGTTGGCCAGGCTGGCCAGGGCCAGGAGGCCGGCGCCGGACAGTTGCTCGAGCCAGTGCGCCAGCGGGCGGGCGTCGCGGGCGTCGAGCATGGCGGCGAACTGACGCACCAGGTTGTGGGTTCGTGCCAGTTCCGGGCAGTGGTCGAGCAGCCGTCGGAGGGCCTCGGTGGTGTGGAGGTCGCGTCGGGATGGTGCGGTGGTGATCCAGCGGGTGACCTGGCGGGGTGAGGGCGGTCGCTCGCGTGGGGTGTCGATCGGCAGGCCGCGGCGTAATGGTGCGATGGCCATCTTGACCCGTTGGTAGTGGCCGCCGTAGCCCTTTGCGGCGATCTCCTGGTGCAGCACCGTCGCGGTGTGCTCGCCCTCCTCCCAGCGCTGCCTCAGATACTCCAGGTATGGATCAAGACTCGTAGGCCGACGACGCGGGACCCGGCGTACGCATTCCTGCCAGGTGGCTGCCAGGGCGTACTTGCCCACGGTGCGGCGGTTCAGACCCAGCTCGCGGGCTGCCGAGTTGAGCGAGCGGCCAGTGTCGGTCACCGCGTGCACCGCCTCGAACAGCCGCTTCGCGTGGCGGCGGGCGGGGGTGTCGGCCTCGTCGGACGGTGCCCCTGGGCTCGTCGGCGGTGATGCAGCTTCGGGCTCGGGAACCACAGCGGACAGGCATCCTCGGTGCGCCGCGGCAACATCGCTGACCCGCTTCGGCAGGCCCTGCCACAGATGGAAGCGGTCGCTGACCTGCACGCCGAGCAATTGGCCACCTGGCTGCGGACACACCCCGGTGTTGACGTGGTCTGCCGGGACGGCTCGCTGGCCTACCGACAGGGCATCGCCGACGGCGCCCCGGACGCGCGGTGCGGGTGGAACGAGTATGGGTGGCGGGAGGCGTAGTCCGCATCGCCGCCCGCACCCGCGAGTTGACCGTGGTGTGTCCTGACTGCGGTCGCGGGTCCGCGCGGGTGCACAGCCGCTACGGCCGCGCGTTGACCGATGTTGCTGTGGGTGGCCGATCGCGGCCGGCCCACAGTTCGATCGGCAGCCGGGTGTCGGCATCCACCAGCAGGGTGCCGTACACGTCCGAGGTACAGCGCGAAGCCGTCCACGCCCAACACCCGCGGGGTCGCTGCCGACGGAAGGGGCAAGCGCATCAAGTGAAACAGCACGCTGGTCCGCGACAGCGGGACCTGCAGGATCTGCAGAAGCCGGGCACCGCCACGGCCGGTGAGGAATACCCCGGCCATCTCCACCAAGTGCTGCAGCAGCGGGCTGCGGCGCTGGTAGCGCGCCGTCAGCCCCTCGACCTGCTCGGCGATCGTCCGCCGACCGCAGCTCGGGCCGTCACAGAACAACCGTCGCACCGACAGCTCGATCACCACCGGCATCAACGTGCGGAGACATGATCCATATGAGGTCATCACACTCGCCGACAGTGCCGCTACCCGTGACGGAGTGTCACCGGCGCACGGCGGCACACCCCAGTATCACGGAAATCTTGCCAGGGCCCCGGTCGCTCAGACCGCGATCGCCTGGGCGCTCTGCCGTGGCGAGGACATCGTGCCGCTGATCGGCGCCCGCGCCCGGGAGCGGCTGGCCGAGGGCGCTGGGCGCACGGGACGTCGTGCTCGACGAGGCCGACCTGACCGCGATCGAGTAGACGGTTCCGGCCGGGGCCGCGGCGGGCGGGCGCTACCCCTCGGCGCAGATGGCGCGCCTCGACAGCGAGCGCTGACCAGGGCACCCCGACGCTTTGCCGGGACCGCCGCCGCACAGCGCGTATCAGATCCACCAGCTCCGCGAGACCGGCATCCGTCACCTGGAACAGCCGCTTGCCGGGCCGTGCCTCCTGGAGCACTTCGCGTCCGGCGATCAGCCCCTCCTTCTCCAGCCGGGTCAGCTCCGCATAGATCTGCTGGGGCTGTGCGTGCCAAAAGTTGGCCACTCCGAGGTCGAAGGACTTCGCCAACTCGTAGCCGCTCGGGTCCTCTTCGCAACGCCACCAGCACCACATACCGCAGCGCCATCGGCCGCCCTGCTCCACTGTTGCGGGACCTTTGGCCCACTGTTGCCCGGCGCTGCGGTGATGATACTCATGAACAAGACCAGTCATATTCATGGGTATTACGTGTCCGCCATGAAGTGGTACGCGTTCGTACGTGGAGGATGAGCCGTGACCGCAAAGACCACCGGCGAGCGTTTCCGAGCCGCCATCGACCAGGGCAACGTCGCGGCCCTGGAGGACCTGTTCACCGACGACACCATCCTCTACAGCCTCGCGAAACTCAAGCCCCTTGAGGACAAGCAGATGATCCTCGGCCTCTTCAACGTCCTGCTGCGCACCTTCGAGGACTTCCGTTACGTCGCCCAGTACACCGGCGTCGCTGCGACGAGTGCCGATGGCACCGAGGCTCCCTCGGAGGTGCTGGTCTTCCGCGGCACCGTGAACGGCCAGGAGGTCCACGGGATCGATCAGCTGTACTTCGCGGACGACGGCCGGATCAAGGAGTTCAGCGTCTTTGTCCGGCCGCTGTCCGGCGCGCAGGCGCTGAGCGAGGCGGTGCTCGCCCGGCTGGCGGAGGCGGGGCTCGGGCCGGCGCCGACCGCCCAGTAGCGCGGGATCGGCCGCAGACCGGTGCGGCGCCGGGCGCGCCAACGACTGGCCGGTCCGGCGTATGAGGCCCGGTCCCACACCGGCAGCGCGGCACCCTGTTCAGCTCCGAGCCCACGCTCGGATTCACCTGCCCGGTTGTTCGACATGACGACCGACATCAACGATGGCGCTGACCGAAGGGACGATCAATGCCCAACAGCTGGCGGCACTGCGCGAAGTCCTGCTCCAGGCGGTCTGGTAGGAAGACACCTGGCACGGCGGTTTTTGCGCCGGCCTCCGCGGGCATCGAACGCCGCGCCGAGCACCTGGTCCGCGTCTGCGTCATCCAGGAACGCGCAGCCGGCGCCTCCTGGGCGGCCATCGGCGAACCGTTTCGGCCTCTCGGCGGACGCGGCCCGCAAGAGGTGGGCCCGCTGGGAACTCGCCCCCGCCCCGCAAAAAGACGCCGGGCCGTGAAACCGGCGCCCGGACCGTCGGGCGGGACGCCTGCGCAGGTGCGTGTGCCAGATCCTGGGAGAAACCGCCCGCAGCTGCACCGGCCGCTCACCTGACCGGCAGGGTGAGGGGATCTCCTGCTCCGGGACGGGTCAGGGAGAGCCGGGGCGGCGGTTCCATGCACGGGAGGGCCGCCACCCGGATGCCCCGCAGACGGCGGAGACGGCGAGACCACGCGAGGCAGCCGCGACGACATCGCGGCCATGCGCGAGCAGGGCGACCTGTCGGCGTTCATGCGCCTGCAGATCCGCCCGGTGAGGGCCCCCGTCCAGGTCGTGGCGCTGCGACAGGGATTTTCGGGGCCCTCAGGACACAAACCCGGTGCCTGGCTGTCCGCCGAGCGACTCAAAGAGGACTACCGGCGAGCCCCGGACGCTCCCGAACTCTGCGAGTATGCGCGGTGTCTGGCGCTGGCGGCCCCCTGCGAGGACGATCCCTGCCGGTGCCCACTGTACGGCTTCCCGCATGCCCCTGCGGCGTGACGAGCCGGCGACCGAGCGGGCCGAGGTCACGGTGGGCCCGGGCGGCCGGGTCAGAGTCTCCTGCCCCGGCCGCTGACCACCGGGAGCCGGGGCAGGCCACATCCTCTTCACGCTCTAGTACTCACCCTACGGAAGGACAAGTCATGTGTGGTGTCGCCGGGTTAGTTCGATTCGACCGGGACCTCGGCGCGGCGGACCGGACGGCCGTGGACGCGATGACCGAGACGATGAGCTGCCGGGGGCCGGACGCCGGTGGCATCTGGCAGGGCCGGCACGCACTCCTGGGGCACCGGCGCCTGGCGATCATCGATCTGCCCGGCGGCCGTCAGCCCATGTGGCGCGACGTCGCCGGCCACGGCGCCGGGGCCACGGTCGCGCTTTCGTACAGCGGCGAGATCTACAACTTTCAGGAACTGCGCACCGAGCTCACACAGCAGGGACATCGTTTCGAGACGAAGAGCGACACCGAAGTCGTCCTGTGCGCGTATCTACAGTGGGGTGACGCATTCGTCGAGCGTCTCAACGGCATGTTCGCCTTCGCCCTGTGGGACGGGCGGAAGGAAGAATTGCTGCTGGTGCGCGACCGGCTCGGAGTCAAGCCCCTCTACTGGCAACCGATCCCGGCGGGCGCGCTGTTCGGCTCCGAGCCCAAAGCCATCCTCGCGCACCCTGACGTCCGTCGCGACGTCGGCATCGACGGCTTGCGCGAGATCTTCTCGCTGACCAGGACGCCAGGAAGGACCCCTTACACACATCTGCAGGAGGTCGTACCGGGCACGGTCGTACGCATTCGTGACACCGGGAGCCAGGTGCACCGGTACTGGTCGCTCACCGCGCAGGAACACACCGACAGCCTGGACGCCACGGCCGCGACGGTCCGAGGCCTTCTGGAGGACGCCACCCGCAGGCAGCTCGTCGCCGACGTACCGCAGTGCGTCCTGCTCTCCGGCGGCCTGGACTCCAGCCTCATCACGGCCATCGCGGCCCGCGCGATGCAGGCGCAGGGCGCCCGTATCCCGTCCTTCGCTGTGGACTTCGAAAGCGAGGCGGAGTTCGAGGCCTCGGAAATGCGCGGAGAGCCCGACCCTCCGTACGCCCGGCTGCTCGCCGCCGAGGTCGGCACGGACCATGCAGACCTCGTCCTGAAAGACGCCGAGTTAATGGACCCGCGCATCCGTGAGGCCGTCGCGGCCGCCCGCGACGTCCCGACCGGCTGGGGCGATCTCGACACCTCTCTGTACCTGCTGTTCCGAGCCATCCGGGGCAAGTCGACCGTCGCCCTCTCCGGCGAGGGCGCCGACGAATTCTTCGGCGGTTACCCGTGGTTCCACCGGCCCGAGGCCGTGAACTCCGCGCAGTTCCCGTGGGCGGGCCTCGAAACCTTCAGCCTGGCGGATCCCGCCACCAGTCGTCTCACCCTGCTCTCGCCGGAGCTGCGGGCCGACCTCGACATGGAAGCGCACACCAAGAACGCCTACCAACAAGCGCTGGCCGAGGTGCCCAGGCTGCCCGGCGAAAGCCGCCTGGAACGCAGAATGCGGGAGATCGGCCATATGCACATCACCCGCTGGCTTCCGGAGATGCTCGACCGGAAGGACAGGGTGAGCATGGCCGTCGGCCTCGAAGTGCGCGTGCCGTTCTGCGACCACCGGCTCGTGGAGTACGCGTTCAACATCCCCTGGTCGATGAAGACCTTCGACGGGCGCGAGAAGAGCCTGCTCCGCCTGGCCGCGCAGGGCTTGGTGCCTGACCCCATCCTCCAGCGCAAGAAGGCCAGTTACGCCGTCACGCAGAGCCCCGCCTACATGTCGGAACTCCGCCGGACCCTTGCGGACGTTGTCTCCGACTCCACGGCCCCGGTACATCAGCTCCTCGACCGGGACGCCGTCCGCCGCGCCGTTTCCCCACCCGAGGGCGAGCACGCGAACACCGGACGCTCAGCCATCGAGCTCGTCCTCTCGCTCGACCTGTGGCTGCGAAGGACCGCACCCTCAATCAGCCTCTGAACCCGACCACGCACGCGCACGACCACGCACGCGAAACCCTTGGCCACCTCGCATTCCAGAACGGCGCATTGGACATCGGCGAGCCTGGGCTGCCCGCTGAGCCGCGCCGGACCAGTCCCTCGACCGGGGGATTCCTGCTCGAACGGTTCTGGTGGGGCTCGGTCTTCCTGATCAACGTGCCCGTCATCGCCCTGTTCCTGGTCTTCGCACCGATCCTGCTGCGCGAAGTGCGCGCGACCCGCTCCCATGGAGGAACGGATGACCTTTAGCCCGTTATCGACCGAATTGCGCAAGGAGACCCATGTCTGTCAGCACATCTGAACTTTCGCCTGCTCCGTCGCTTTTCTCCCCGGTCACCCTCGGGAAGATCGCGCTCGCCAACCGCATCGTCATGGCACCGCTGACCCGGGTGCGGGCCGGTTCCTCCGGCATCCCCGGGGACCTGATGGCCGAGTACTACCGCCAGCGGGCGAGCGTCGGAATGATCATCACCGAGGGCACCTACCCCGACCACGCGTCGCAGGGATGGGTCGGCGGGCCGGGCATCGCCACCAACGAGCAAGCGGCCGGCTGGCAGAAGGTGTTCGAGGCGGTGCACGCCGAGGGCGGCCGCATCGTCATGCAGATCCAGCACGCGGGCCGCGCCACACACCCCGACATCAACGGCGGCCGCCGCATCCTCGCCCCCAGCGCGATCGCCATCGACGCCAACACTCCGTTCACGGCGAAGGGCTTGAAGCCCTTCCCCGTGCCGGAAGCGATGACCACCGCCGAGATTCGGGAGGCCCTGGAGGGCTTCGTCGCAGCGGCCCGCCGGGCCGTCGAGGCGGGAGCGGACGGCGTGGAACTCCACGGCGCTAACGGTTACCTAGTGCACCAGTTCCTCTACCGGGGGGCCAACCAGCGCACCGATGAGTACGGCGGCTCCCCCGAGAACCGGGCTCGCTTCGCCGTCGAGGTGGTCACGGCGGTCGCCGAGGCCGTGGGTGCCGAGCGGGTTGGGCTGCGGATCTCGCCGGGGATGACCTCCGAGATCCTCCGCCAGGGTGTCTTCGAGACCGACCGGGATGACGTCCTGGCCACCTACGGCACCCTGGTGGACCAGCTGCGCCCGCTGGGCCTGGCCTACCTGTCCGTCCTGCACAGAGAGCCGGGCGGCGAGCTGGTGCAGGAGCTGCGACAGCGCTTCGACGGCAGGCTGATCGTCAACAGCGCCTTCCTCCGGCAGACCACCCGTGAGGAGGCGATGCAGCGGATCGAGGCCGACCACGCCGACGCCGTGGTCGTGGGCCGGGCCCTGTTAGCCAACCCCGACCTGGTCGAGCGCTGGCAGGGCGGGCATCCCGAGAACGAGCTGCGGCAGGAACTGTTCTACACACAGGGTGCCGAGGGCTACACCGACTACCCCTTCCTCCAGACGGCTTGAGGCGAGTGTGATGCGCCAGACATCGCGGGCTTAAGTAGCTGTTGTCGTACCGATCTTGAGGAGCGCCGATCGAACGGGAGTCCCGATTGGGTGGTCGCGGGGTGCTCGGCGCATACGAGTAGGGCCTCCTGAACAGCTCGTTGGTGTCTAATCATCGAGCAACATCACGAGGCCCTGGTGCCGCAGTGTTCCGTGTCGAGAGCTGTGGAGTCCAGTTCAGTCACGCTGGAGTGTGACTGCCTGGCTCACCGGTTCGGAAACGCCGCCGACAGCGGGTTCCGGCGGCCGCGTTATCCGACGGACATGACGGACGCGGAGTGGGCGGCGATCCGGCCGTTGCTGCCGGTGCCGGGCTGGATGCGCGGCCGGGGCGGGCAGCCGGAGGCGTACTGCCACCGGGCGATACTCGATGCGATCCGCTACCTGGTCGACAACGGGGTCAAGTGGCGGTCGATGCCAGCCGACTTCCCGCCGTGGGACCGGGTATACGCGTTCCTCCGCCGCTGGCGCGACCACGCCTTGGTCAAGGGAGTTCCACGACCGGCTGCGCGCCGAGGTCCGCGAGAAACTGGGCCGCGACGCGGAGCCGAGTGCGGGTGTGATCGACTCGCAGTCCGTCAAGGCGGACGCCGTCGTCGGGTCGGACGGCCGCGGTTTCGACGGCGGCAATGGTCAACGGGCGCAAGCGGCACGTCGTGGTCGACACGCTCGGCCTGCTCCTCGGGGTGATGGTCACCGCCGCGGATACCGGCGACCGCGCCGCCGCCCAGGTCTTGCTCGAGCAGGTGGCCGACGCACACCACCGCCTCGCCCTCATCTGGGCCGATGGCGGCTACAGCGGCAGCCTCACTGAGTATTGCCTGGCCGCGCTCGCCCTGGTCCTGGCGATCGTCAAACGCAGCGACGACACGCGCGGCTTCGTGGTGCTGCCCAAGCGGTGGATCGTCGAGCGGTTCTTCGCCCACCTGATGCGCACCCGCCGCCTGGTTCGCGACTTCGAACGCCGCACCACCAGCGCCGAGGCGATGGTCTACTGGTCGATGACCCTGCTCATGACGCGCCGCCTGGCCCGGCCGCGCCCGCAGCCAGCGTGAACCGGCCCGGCGCGGGCTCTGCCAGCCAGCCCCGGGCGACAAGCCGTTTTGAGCTGTACTGGGATTTGTGGAGTCCCTGATGCCAGGGTTGCCTTCCTGGCGAAGGAGAACCACCAGCACCATGGCAGCACCCCGTAAATACCCCGATGAGCTCCGCGAACGCGCGATCCGCGAGGTCCACGCCACCGGCCGGCCGATCGCCCACGTTGCGAGGGACCTGGGCATCCACAAGGAGGCCCTGCGCGGCTGGGTCCGCCAAGCCGAGGCCGACCGCAGCGAACGCGACGACCGGCTGACCACCGCCGAACAGGATGAGCTCAGGCAACTCCGCAAAGAAGTGGTGGAGTTGAGGCGGGCGAACGAGATCCTCAAAGCCGCCGGCGTGTTTTTTGCCCAGGAGATCGACCGTCCCCGGACGAGGCCGAGCAGGTGATAGACCACCTGCGTGACAGAGGTCTCGGGGTCGATCCCGTCTGCCGGGTTCTTGAGCTGTCGCCGTCGACGTACTTCGCCCGCAAGAAGCGGCCGAAGTCGGCTCGCCGGCTGCGCGACGAGACGCTGATGCCGCTGATCGAGGAGGTCCACGCGGAGTCGGGCGGGACATATGGCGCCCGCCGGATCACCCGGGCCCTGCGGCGCAAGGACGTGGACGTGGCCCGCTGCACCGTCGAGCGGCTGATGGCCGGGCTGGGCCTGGAGGGCGTCATCCGTGGCCGGCGGCGCCGCACCACCGTGCCGGAGCCGTCCGCGCCCCGCCCGCCGGACCTGGTCGACCGCGACTTCACCGCCTCGCGGCCCGGTCAATTGTGGGTGGCGGACATGACGTATGTCCGCACCTGGTCCGGGTGGGCATACGTGGCGTTCGTCCTGGACGTGTACTCACGGATGATCGTCGGCTGGCGGGCAGCGAACCAATGCGGACCGAACTCCCGCTGGACGCTCTGGAGATGGCTCTGTGGAGACGTCGGATCAAGAAGGACTCCGGTCTCGTCCATCACAGCGACCGCGGGTCGCAATACGTATCAATTCGGTATACCGACAGGCTGTCCGACATCGGGGCTTCGACCTCTGTCGGTTCGGTCGCGGACTCGTATGACAACGCGATGGCAGAGCCGCTGAACGGCACCTTCAAGGCCGAGCTCATCGAGCTGCAGGGCCCCTGGAAGGGTGTCGACCAGGTCGAGCGGGCGATCTTCCAGTGGGTCACGTGGTACAACGAAGAACGCCTCCACTCCGCGCTCGACTACGTACCGCCGACCGAGTACGAGGAAGCCTTCTGGCGGAGCCAGGAGCAAACCCCGCAGTCCGCCTGAACCAATCAAGATCGGACTCTACGAAACTCGGGGCAGCTCAGTTCACCGGCGGTCCCGAAGGGCCGACGCACGTGCGGCGGTCGTTGCCGAGCCATTGGGGTCTCACTGCGGGCGATCGTCCCCCGTGCGCCCGTCCACCCGCCTTGTGTGTCCGGCGGCAGCGGCACCCCGACGATCACCCTGTCCGCCCCTATGCCCGAGGGCTGTCCGGCTCGTGGTCCCGCCCCAGGCCATCGTGTCCGGGTGCCAGGCCCTCCATCTGGCGGAGCTGGTCGAGAACGGCCTTCGCGAACTCGAGGCCCTTGGGCGAGAGACCCACCGCGCGCATGGCCACACCAGTGACTCCAGCGCGCTCGAGGGATCGCAGATCCTGCTGCGTCAGGCCGGCGTCACGCCATGCCGCCAGCTCTTCGAGCTTCTTCTCGGTGAGAGTTCCGGAATCGTCATCCAAAAAATACGAGACCGGTACGCCAAAAAACTTCGCCAGAGCATCAAGATGCTGTATGCGCGGATTCCCTCGCTCACCATTGCGAAGGTAGGCAATGTACTGTTTTGAGATGTCCCCGCCCTGAGCCCGGACGGCCCGCGCGACCTCCTCGTTGCTGAAGGGGCCGCGACCACGCGGGTGGACGGTCTCGAACAGATGATTCAGTCGTCGAGCCAGCAATCCAGACGGATCTGTCCCCATTTACCCCCACTCCTCTGATCTCTGGGCTGACAACTGGAGGCACACTCGAGAGGGGCACCGACCATACCAGTTGACGGGATCATGGTGGCAACGTAGCGTCTACGAGGGTTCAAAAGCAGCACCTCCAATGCGCTTCGCACGAAGGCTACTGCATGCCGTCTAGTGCCTCAATATCCGTGTCGGCACTTGCACATGATTCACACTGGAGCTCCCGTCGGACGGGTTCGACCGGCCACTCCCCGAGGAATGGTGCAGTTTTCGAACGGCGCTCATCCTGTTGCCTGGGAGATCTATCTTGCGCACCGCATTCGATGAGCGCCTGTCTTCTCATTTCTTTCAGCAGTACAAAAGGGGGAAGCAGCACGTGAAAGAAGCACCGGACGTGAATCTCACCACCCGGGAAATGGGAGTTCTGCGCCTGCTGGCCGACGGATTGAGCAATCGACTCATCGCTCGCAGGCTCGACATATCCGAGAAGACCGTGAAGAACCACCTCAGCGGCATCTACCCCAAAATCGGAGCGACCGACAGAACCCAGGCCGCCCTCTACGCCCAGCGTTTAGGCCTGACGGAGCAACGCGACGCGACACCATCCGTCAGCCTCACCCTCACGGCACGGGAGAACGTGGTTCTGCGCCTGCTGGCCGACGGATTGAGCAATCGACTCATCGCTCGCAGGCTCGACATATCCGAGAAGACCGTGAAGAACCACCTCAGCGGCATCTACCCCAAAATCGGAGCGACCGACAGAACCCAGGCCGCCCTCTACGCCCAGCTCATAGGCCTCGCCGACTGAGCCTCTTTCATCCTGTGCTGGAGGGTGAAATGGGCTGGTCAGTGGGTGGGGTGACAAGGCAGGGCCCCTCGTCGTTGGCGTGGTGATTCCACTCAACACACCGGCGACCGAAGAGGCCCTGCTGGTTCGGTATCCTGCCACGCTCGACGTGCCACATGAGCTCGTCGAGCATGTCGCCTGGCTGCTGCACGAGCACCGCCGGGCCCTCAACACCCGACGGCGCAAGCTCGGCTGCTTCCAGCAGGCACTGCTCACGCTGGTGCACCTGCGTAAGAACGAGACGTTCTCGCAGCTCGGAGCTGGTTTCGGGATATCCCAGGCCCCCGCCTGGCGGTACGTCGACGAGACCTTGGACGTCCTTGCCGGCTGGGCACCCGGCCTCCATGAAGCCCTCACCGGCCTCGGTGAAGGCGACCACGTCATCGCTGACGGCACCCTGATCCCCACCGACCGGATCGCCGCCGACGAGCCGTACTACTCGATGAAGCACAAGAAGCACGGCATGAACGTGCAGGTCATCGCCCGTCCCGATGGCACACCGCTCTGGTTTCTCCCCCGCGACACCGGGCCGCACCCACGACCTGACCGCGGCCCGCGCCCACGGCATCGTCAAGGCCTGCCTCACCCGGCAGATCCTCGTCCTGGCCGACCGTGCCTACCAGGGCGCCGGCGCCACCGTCCGTACCCCGTACTACCACCACCGCCAACAACCCGATCACTACCAGCAGTTCAATCGCGACCATGCCCGGCTCAGAGCCCCCGGTGAACGCGCCTTCGCCCAGCTGAAGTCCTGGCGACTGCTCCGGCGAGCCAGATGCTCTACCCGCCGTATCAGCATCATCGTCCGAGCCGTGCACACGCTGCTGACCTGTAGCTATCCAGGATGAAAGAGGCTCACTGAACGAACAGTGACGGGCAACGGGATTGGTCTCGACCAAGTGGCCGAGACGGATCTTCCGTGAAGGGCACCCCTGTCGCATGATGGGCGCCAGGGACAGTGCCATGGCAAGGGAAACGGGGAGCAATGAAGCGCCGTCACATACGCAGGAAATGCGGCGATCTGATACAGAGCCTTGACCTCACTGTTCCCTTCTCCGTGGAGGACCTCTGTCGGCAGATCGCCGAGCGCCGACAGCGCACGATCCGTCTGGCGCCGCTGGCGTTCCCCGCCAGCGGCCCCGTCGGACTCCTCGTCTCCACCGCCGCCGTGGACTACGTGTTCTACGAGGCACACACCACGGTGACCCATCAGACGCACGTCATCGTCCACGAGTTGGGCCATCTTCTGTGGAACCACACCCACGCCGCCCCTGAGGAGGATGGCGCCTCATACGAGGGAGGCTCCTTGTTACCTGAAGACATCGACCCCACCCTCATCGAACACATGCTAGGACGAACCCAGTACAGCCAGCCCGAGGAGTACGCGGCCGAGTACTTCGCCACCCAGGTCCTTCGGCTGGTCAGCGGCCCGCCCTTCGACACGGCCGCCGTGCCGCCCCACATGAGTGCTCTCGACACCCGGCTCGAGCGCTCACTCCAGCACGGCGGCGCTCACCGGCGGTGACCACACCACTCATATACGTCTTCAGTTGCACCCACATCCTGACCGGCCTCATCTGCCTGGCCACCTTCCGCTACAAGTGGCGTGACTTCAGGGGCGATCCGAAGAACCTCGCGCTCGGCGCACTATGCGCCACATGTTTCTTCAACGGACTCGCCTACCTGATCCTGGCGCCAGTGACGTACGTGTGGATCGGGGAGTTGTCGGGGATTCCCAACCTCGCCACGCTGCTGGGCCACTCCCTCATCGTGCTGGCCGCGCTGGCCGCGCACGTGATGGTGACCGGATGGTTCCGCTCGCCCAAGGAGGCAAGACGCCGCCTGCCGAACGTGACACTCCCGTACCTCCTCGCGATCCTTGTCATGTCAGTCCTCTTCTTCGCCACGCCCCTGCCCGGCGTGCACCCCGTTGACTTCGAGGTCCACTTCGCCACCCAGCCGACGGCGGGCGCCTACGTCGTCGTCTTCGTCGTCACGTACGGCCTCAACCTCGCCAACACGGCACGGCACACCTGGCCCTCCTCGCGTGCTGTGGGCCGGCCCTGGCTGTCGCAGTCACTGCTCCTGACCAGTGTGGGGTCCTTCTTCGTGGGGGGCTTCATCCTGGGGAAGCTGATCGGGGTCGTGGGGCGCTGGTGTGGGGTGACCTGGTGGGATCAGATCTCCATCCTGTGGAGCCCCCTGATGGGCATCGCCGGCTCCCTCCTGCTCGCCGCGGGCTACACGTTGCCGGGTTGGGGGGCGGCTCTCTCCGCCCGTCTCGGGCAATGGAGGTCGTGTTGCACGCTCCACCCTCTCTGGTCCGCGCTCTGCGGAGCCGCCCCGGGTATCGCCCTCCACAAGCCCCGCTCGCCTTACCTGGCTCTGTGCCGCAGGGACCTTCAGACATGGTTGTACCGGATCGTCATCGAGATCAGGGACGGACAGCGCCTGCTGCGTCCCTATGTGTGTGACGCGTGCGAGGAGCGACTGCGGCTCACACTCCGGAAGACGGGGCTGATACGCGACGACAACGCAGACCTTCTCCTGGAGGCGGCAGTCCTCGCCCTGGCGGTACGGCGCAAGAAGGCGGGCTTCCAGCCCTCCGGTCACCCGACCGGCTCCGGATCACGCCACTCGGGCAGTGAGTTCGCAGACGAACTGGCCTGGCTTCGGCAGGTGGCGCAAGCGTACACACGGGTGTCGCAGGACCTGCGACTGCTGTCATCGCTCCACCACTGCAAATGCCGTATGGCGCCCAACCACTGAGCTGGCAGGGCCAGACACGTCATCAACGCCGTTGCCTGTCCCCGGCTATTCAGCTGAATTGGGCCGAGCTGACACCCTGACAGCAGAAAGGCACCGCTGACCTGCGAGGATGCGAGTGTCTTGGGTCGTATCCGGTGCAGGAGCCAGGACACCTTTCCGGTGAGCGAGCGTACAGGATGGCATCGTGGGCTGTCGGTGGCAGCCGACGGAAAGGGACTGGCCGGGCATGCGGGTGCGGTGCTGCTGCGCCGACTGGCGGACCGGGTGGGGCTGACGCGAGGGCTTGCCGGGGTGCTTCCCCCCAGCACGAGCGCGCCGGGTGGCGGAAGCGGACCGGGGTGCTCGTCCAGCTCGCCGTCGCGATGGTGCTCGGGGCGCGGAGCCTGCTGGAGGCCGAGCAGCTCCAGCTCCACCACCAGGGCGTGTTCGGCCCTGCGGCCTCGCACTCGACGATGCGCGCCTGCTGGCCGACCTGGATAACAAGACCCTGCGGAAGATCGCGAAGGTTCGACGGCGGGTAAGTCAGCACGTGTGGACGCTGCTCCACCTGCGCCCCGGCGGCTTCCCGTGGCTCACGGTCGCCGGACGGAGACTGACGGGCTGGATCGTCGTCGGCCTGGACGCCGTGGTCATCACGAGAGCGTCCCGCAAGGAAGGGGCCGCGGCAACCGTTCAAGGGCACGTTCGGCTTCCACCCGCTGGGCAGTTGGCCCGCGAACACCGGTGAGAGCCTCGCGATGGAACTTCGGGCGGGCAACGCGGGAGCAAACACCGTGGACTGCCACGCCCGCGTCCTTGCCGCCGCGCTGGATCAGATACCGCACTCCTCCCAGTCGAAGATCCTTGTCCGCGTCGACGGCGCGGGCGCCACCCACGGCCTGCTTCAACACTTTGTTCATGATTGGGCTGCTGCTCCAGTGTGAGTACGGCTCCTCGCCGCTCCAGGCCGGGGCGCAGATGCTGCCCATGGTGATCGTCTTCGTCGTCGGCAATCTCACCCTCGCCCGGAACGCCTCTACTGTAGGTGTCCGGTTGCCCACCGTGGTCGGCCTCTCCGCCACCACCGTGCTCAGCCTCGCCATGGCCTCGCTGTCCAGTTCCGACACCCCCTACTGATTCTCGCCATCGCCCTCTCGGTCGCCAAGCTCGGTATCGGCAGCGCGGCCTTCAACGCCAACCGTCAGATCGGCACCCTCACCCTGCCCAACCGGATCGTCATGGCCCCCATGACGCGCCAGCTCTCCCCGAACGGTGTCCCGGGCCCCGACTCGGCCACGTACTACGCCCGCCGGGCACATGGCGGCGCCGGCCTCGTCATCACCGAGGGCACCACACTTGCCTCCTCGGCCGGCCCGGAAGGCGCGCCCCGCTTCCACGGCGCCGCCCTCGAGGGCTGGGCCGCGGTCGTGCAGGCCGTGCACGCCGAAAGAGGCCGGATCTTTCCGCAGTTGTGGCACGTGGGGGCCGGGGCCGTCCGCGAGCCGGGCACGGAGGTCTCGCTGCCCACCAGCACCGCCGGCCCCTCGTGCCTCGACGGGCTCGGAGAAGCCATCGCCGAGCCCATGACCACGGCCGACATCGACCGTACGCAGAAGAGTAGGCGGGCCGCGGCCGATGCGCGCCGCCTCGGCTTCGACGGCGTCGAACTCCACGGTGCCTAGGTGTGCTGTCCCGGGAACCGGGGACGGCAGAACCGTGCACGACAAGCGGCTGCCGAACACCGAGCCGAGACTGCTGGAGCTGTTCACCAGGCTGGTGGCGAAGTTCGGCAC
>NZ_JBEZVN010000061.1:0-17915 GCF_040636995.1 Streptomyces sp. NPDC032161
GCGCAGACACCACCAGGCAACAGCCCGACACAGCCACTACCAACGACGGGCCGCCGACGAATCCGCTGGGTAGATCACGAAACCGTACTGGAGTACTAGACGAGTTATTCCAGAGGGTTCAGGTCAGTTGCTTGTGCATCACGATGCAGGGCCGGCCGTGCTGGACGTCAGGACGGCGGTCGATCTCCTCCCAGCCCAGCGAGCTCCAGAAGGCCAAGGCTGTCGGGTTGTTTTCCAGAACCGCGAGGCGGATGCCATCTCGGCCCTGGTCACGGAACCGGTCCTCGACCAGATCTACCAGCAGCCGACCTACGCCTTGCCGGTGCTGGTTCCCGTCCACAATCAGCAGCCCGATCCAGGGATGCCCATCCTTGGGGTGTCGATGCAGCAGGGAGACCAGGCGGTCCGGCCCTCGGCGTCGCGGGCGAGCAAGACCTCGCAGCCTTCGGTGCAGCGACCCACCGGCCGAGGCCCTCGTCCTGGACGACGACGTCGCCCGCAGCCGCTGGGAGGGTTCCGCCAGCCTGGAGGTGATTGTGGACGAGACGGTACCACCGCTGCCAGGCGGTGTCCCATGCCGGGCACCAACCCGGGGTCGATCACGTCCAGCTCGTCCCGTTGGGCTTCCGTCATGGCCCCGGCCGCCGAGGGCACGGGCTGGCCGGCTGCGCGCAGCTCCTGATACTGGAGCGGGCTGACGAGGTCGGCGGCGCATGGCGGGACAACGCCTATCCCGGGTGCGCCTGCGACGTTCCCTCACGCCTGTACTCGTTCTCCTTCGCGCCCAATCCCGCGTGGAGTCGGCGCTTCGCTCCGCGCGAGGAGATCGGGCAGTACCTCAGGCGCTGCGTTGACGAGTACGACCTGACGCCGAATCTGCGGCTCGGCTGCGAACTACAACGCGCATCACGGACGACGACTGCGAGGCGTCCACCGACGACGCGGTCACGCGGCAGACGGCGTACACGTACGACAGCGCCGACCGGCTGACCGGCAACGGCCGGACCTACGACGCCCTCGGGCGCACCACCGCCAAGGACGGCGTGCAGCTGGCGTACTTCACCGGCGACGGCCTGCGCAGCGAGACTGCGGGCGGCCTGCGCCGGACCTGGGACATCGACGGCGTCGGCCGGACGGCCACCGCCACCACCCAGACCCAGGGTGCGGGCGGCGCCTGGACCACCACCGGCACGGTGACCCAGCACTACGGCGACGAGTCCCCCACCCCCGACTGGGAGGAGCACAGCGACGGTACCCGGACCCGCTTCGTCAACGACATCGCGGGCGCGCTCGGGGCCACCACCTCCGGTGGCAACGTGGTGCTCCAACTGTCGAACGTGCGCGGTGACATCTCGGTCCGACTGGACCTGGCAGACCTCTCGCGCTCAGTGGTGCAGCGGTACGACGAGTTCGGGGTCCCGCTCGGCGAGACCGGCTCCACCCGTTACGGCTGGATGGGCGCCTCGCAGGTCTCCAGCGACACCCTGAGCGGCCTCGTGCTCACCGAGGCGCGCGCCTACGAGCCGGAGACCGGCCGCTTCCTCCAAGTCGACCAAGAGTACGGGGGCGGCTCGAACCCGTACGTGTACTGCGGGGGCGACCCCGTGGGGTGCCGTGACACCAGCGGCCTGGCGAGCTACTACCTGTACTACGACCTCGGCAAGACCGGCGCCTCCGACAAGAAGGTGTTCTCGTACTGGAAGAAGAACTTCAAGGCGATCTTCCCGATCCCCGGATGCCCCAACAAGATCACGCACGAGGGCCAGAAGTTCACCCTCAAGCCGACGATCCTGGGCATTACCAAGAATTTCCCGGTCAAGGCCAACAGCATAGGCAAGAGCTATCTCCAGCTCGGTGCGTTGCGGGGACACCCCGACTGGCCGGGCGGCTGGATCGGCTTCGACCTGTACAAGTCCAAAGGCCGGATGAAGCTGGAGGTCCGCGGCAAGCTCGGCGGCCTCGCCGCCATCCTCAACCGGACCTTCAACAAGAAGATGGCCAAGAAGTACTGGTACAAGCTCGGCGCCAACCTGCGCAAGGTGGTCCGCAACAAGTTCTAGGGCCGCGCGACACACAAAAAACTGAACGTGTTCAATGATGAGCGCAGGATGGCCCGCTTCCCCCTAGGGACGCGGGCCCTCCGCACCTCCCGGAACCACTGCGCGAAGGACAACCCTCATGAACAAGCCCAATTCCCCGAACAAGCCCAGACCCTGGATCAAGGCCGCGCCCTGGAACAAGCCCGGAACCTGGAGCAAGGCCCGCCTCGTCGCCGTCGGCTACGTCGGCCTGGTCACGGCCACCGCCCTGGCCTATGAGATCGCCGGGCGGCCCGAGGCCGCCGACTCACTGCTGACCACCATCTCCTTCCCAGGCGATGTCCTGGTGCTGGTCTTCGTGCTCTATCCGCTGGCCCTGCTGGTCGGCGACGACTCGATCGAAGGGGGCGCCGGTTTCAACATCTTCACCCCCCTGTTCCACGGAACCGGGGCGCTGGTCAACGTCCTGATCGTGTGGGGCGTCATCGCCTTCGTCCGCCACTTCCGGAACGAGGCCCGCCGCAGCGGCGGCCAATGAGCACGCTCAGCCTCAGCAGCGGCCGTTGAGTCCCCCCGGCGTCAGCGGCACTCCGCTCCCGGCAACGTCCGCACGTTCCGGGCCTCCTCGGCGCGTGCGGCAGGCAACGCGTCGACGGAAGGCCATCTCCTCCAGCGTCAGCCCCTGTGGCCGCACCATGTCGCCGCTGCGAGACTGCGGGGATGACCACGCAGCGGCTGCCGGTCTCGGTCCCGGACGAACGTGCACCTGTTCGACGATGCCGGACATCGTTCATCCCATCGAGTGGAGGCCATCGGATGGAGCCCACTGAGTGGGGTCCACCCGATGGGCCCCATCAGAGTGGACGCCATCGAGTGGACTCCACTCTGGGGCGCACCGCGATGTCCGCCACCGCACCAGGTGCGCACCACCCGGCCATGGCCAGCACTCTCGCGCGCCCTCGGTGCACCGCACCCGATGTTCTGCACCGCACCGGTGCGCGCACCGTCGGCCGACCCCTTGACCGGGTGCGGCCTGACGCGCGTCGGACCCCTTGACCAGGTAGGCCACTCGGCACGTTTCTCCTAATCCAGTGCGTAAGCAGACGGCCCGGGACCATGCAACGGCCCGGGCAGCTGCTCACGCAGGACAGCGAATGCCTGGATCCCCCCTGGCCGTCAATGCCTCCTCAAAGAGCGGCATCGCTGTCCGTTGCGGGGTTCGCGGTGATGACGCGGGCGCCGGGCTGATGCCTCCGTTTCCCCGGGCCCTTGAGGCCTCTGTCAAGAGCGGCGCAGCCCGGCGCCTCCGTGGTCACCGCGAAACTCGCGGGGCCCGGTCGGACGTTGATCGTCACGGCGCGAGCCCGCTACAGGGTCGACCTCTTGTTCATCCGCGAGCCCGTGAGCTCTGCAGAAGATCGAGCCCCTGGAGTGCGCTGGTGTCGCGAACGGCTACTGAGATGGCGGACCAACGAGTCCTTGGATTAGGGCGCCGCGTGACCCGCATGTGCTCGTGACCTGCATAAACGGGCGGATCTGGGAGGACAGCTTGATCGTGTTCTGTGGCATCGACTGGGCGGAGCGACACCACGACGTCGCCCTCGTCGACGAAGCCGGCACTCTGCTCGCCAAAGCCCGTATCACCGACGACGCGGCCGGCTACCACCAGCTCCTGGACCTCTTGGCCGATCACGGTGACAGCCCGGACGATCCGATACCCGTGGCCATCGAGACCAGCCACGGCCTCCTGGTTGCAAGCCTGCGCACGGGCAGCCGTCGGCTCTTCGCGATCAATCCGCTGGCCGCCGCTCGTTACCGGGACCGCCACGGCGTCAGCCGAAAGAAGTCCGACCCGGGCGACGCTCTTGTCCTGGCGAACATCCTGCGCACCGACATGCACGCCCATCGGCCTCTGCCGGCCGACTCCGAACTCGCCCAGGCCATCACGGTCCTGGCCCGGGCGCAGCAGGACGCCGTCTGGACTCGGCAGCAGGTCGCCAACCAGGTCCGCTCGCTCCTGCGCGAGTACTACCCTGCTGCTCTGCTGGCCTTTCAGAGCAAGCAAGGCGGTCTGACCAGGGATGACGCCCGTGTCATCCTCACTCTGGCGCCGACCCCGGCCAAGGCCGCGAAGCTCACCCTCGCCCAGCTGCGGGTCGCCCTCAAACGCAGTGGCCGCCTCCGCGGCGGCGACGCGGAAGCCGAGCGGCTGCGGGACGTCTTCCGCGCCGAGTACGCCCACCAGCTCCCCGGCGTCGAGGACGCCTTCGGCCACCAGCTCCTGGCCCTGCTCAAGCAGCTGGACGCCACCTGCCAGGCCGCCGACGATCTCGCGGAGGCGGCCACCGCCGCCTTTCACCAGCACGCCGACGGCGAGATCCTGCTCAGCTTCCCCGGCTTGGGGCCCATGCTCGGCGCCCGCGTCCTCGCCGAGTTGGGCGACGACCGGGCACGGTTCGCCGACGCCAGGGCGCTGAAGTCCTACGCCGGATCCGCCCCATCACCCGGGCCTCCGGCAAGAAGCGTTTCGTCGGCCGACGGTTCGTCAAGAACAACCGCCTCATCAACGCCGGCTTCCTCTGGGCCTTCGCCGCCATCACCGCCTCACCGGGTGCGAACGCGCACTACCGACGCCGACGCGAGCACGGAGACTGGCATGCCGCCGCACAGCGGCACTTGCTGAACCGCTTCCTCGGCCAGCTCCACCACTGCCTCAAGACGCGACAGCCGTTTGACGAACAACGCGCCTTCGCTCCGTTCCTCCAAGCGCCAGCGTGACCCAGTAGCCGGGCCATGTCAGTGCACCTGTCTAGATTCGCCGCGTGACTGAGCCCTCTTACCTTGCCGGGGTCCGGGAGTCGTACGACACCGTGGCCGACGACTACGCCGCCCTCGTCAAATCCCCGTCCGAGCTGGACCCGTTGTCACGCTCGATGCTGACCGCGTTCGCCGAACTCGTGCAGGCATCCGACCGAGGACCGGTCGCAGACCTGGGCTGCGGACCCGGAAGAGTGACAGCGCACATGACCAGACTTGGAGTTTCTGCCTTCGGCATCGATGTGTCCCCAAAGATGATCGAATTGGCCCGAAGCGCCTATCCGGACATGCGCTTCTCCGTGGGCTCCATGACCGCGCTAGAGATCGAGGACGACACGCTCGGTGGCATCCTGGCGTACTACTCCACCCACCACACACCTCCTGAGCTGCTGCCGGTCGTGTTCGCCGAGTTCCACCGCACCCTGGCGCCCGGCGGGCATCTGCTCCTCGCTGGCCACGTAGGCACCGGTGAGCACCGGCGTCCGACACACGGCTATGGCGGCCACCCTGTGTCCTACGCGTCGTATCGGCTGCCCACACACCAGCTTGCTGCGCTGCTGAACCAGGCCGGTTTCACTATCACCGCCCAGCTGGTGCAGGAGCCCGACGAGGAACTGAACTGGAAGTTCGCCAGTTTCCTGGCCTACAAGCCGACTACCGAGGAGGGCAGCTTGACTTCCTAGACCCCTGAGATGTCTTGACACGGCGCGTTTTGGCTGGCGATCAGGTCGCGGTCAAGAGGGTGTGTGATAGAGGAGTCCAGCCCGGCTCCGGCGCGCGGTTGGTGCGGTGCGGCGATGCCGATGGAGCGCACCACGATGGTTGGTGCGGTGCGGGCGGCAGTGGTGCGGGCCCGATGCGCACCGCACCACCGCCGTCCCGGTGCACCTACGCGATGGTCAGGCGCACCGGAAGCGAGCCGGCCGGTGCGGGGTGCGCAGCGACGGCCTGGCTGAAGCCGACGTCTTCCATTTGGCGCAGGACATCGGCGACGGTCTCACCGCACTCTTCCTCGGTGAGGACCTGCCGGACGAAGGCGATGACCGCGCGGGCGACGCCTTCCACCGTTTCTGGCCCGGCCTGCGCCCAGCCGCGCAGGGTGCCCACCAGGACCCGTCCGACGGCCTCCAGGGCGAAGGAGTCGTCGCACGGCTCCGGATCGATGCCGCACAGGGCGGTGACCGGGACGATGATCCGCTCCGCTGCGTCCACGAGCAGTCCGGGCATCCGCGGATCGGCGCTGGCGAACCCGGCGGCCGCTTCGGTGTCGCCGGCCTCCACGGCCCGGACGTAGCTGAAGGCGCTGAGCACCGCGTCCGGCGTCATCGGGACGAGCGGCTTGAAGGGGTTCTGGAACATGGACGGCTCCTCACATACGGGCCGCCCCGCTGATCGCGGCGGCCTCGAACCCGATGCTCGAACCGCGGCCCTGTGGACAGGGTCCGCGCACGGGCGGTGAGCGGACTCGCCTGGTCGGCGCTCGCGTTGCCCCTTGTCCAGTTCCGCTACCTACGACATTCCACCCATTTCGGAAGGGAGAAATCTCCGTCCCGCCACGCTGCGCGACGTCCTGGGAAAAGCCGCTGCCAGACAGGCCATGCCACTGGGAGACTGCGGAGATGACCACGCAGCGGCTGCCGTTCCCCGTCCCGGACGAACGCGCCCACTACTTCGTCGGCAGCTACGCCGACATGCACGACCTCGTTGAGGACCTGGTCGTGCCCTCCGGCGTACCCGAGGCCGCGGCGACCGTCCTGCGTACGGCCCGCGAGCTGCTGCGCCAGTCCTACTACTGCTACGAGTTCTCCACCGTGGCGGTCATGCACTCCCTGATCGCGGTGGAGATCGTGCTGCGCGACCGGATCCCGGACGCGGGCAAGAAGCCGCTGCACCAGCTCATCAAGCAGGGCGCCGCCGACGGGGTCCTGACGGCCCGGCAGGCGGAGTACCTCGACTATGGTCGACAGATCCGCAACAGCATGGCGCACGGCCAGACCACTCACGCGGCGATGCCGCCGGCCATGGCGGTGCCGATGGTGACGACCTCGTTCGCGATCGTCTCCGAGCTCTGCGCCGCACCTGCCTGACGATCACGGATCGGTAACGGCACTCAGTGGAGCGTCACACCGTCGACTTTCGCCACACCTCTAGCAAGTGACGGGGGATTCCATCCGGCCCCCGCGCCACCGCGTGAGGAGCTTCGTCATGACGTACGCCAGCAGCGCCCGGCAGCCCGAACCGGAGCCGCGCCCGACCTGGACAAGGGGTGCCGAGCGGCCTCCGGGCGGCCAGGAATCCAGTGCCGTGAACGGTGCCGCGAACGATTCCAACGTCGTGCCCATCACCGCAGCTCACACCGCCCGCCAGGGGGCCTCCCGGCACGCTGACACCTCTCTCCCTTCCCCTGAGACGTCAGCGAAGGGGAAGAAGCCCACCCCCGCGGCCAAGGTGCGTGCCGATGCGCTGCGGACGCTGGGATGCGTTCGGATAGCCACGGTTCGGCAGATGGCTCATGTGATCACGAGAGAAGACGCCGACGGCCGGTCGTACGTGCGCAGGGCGATGAACAAGCTGGCGGAGCTCGGGCTGGCGGAGACGAACGGCAAGGCCGGACGGCACCCGATCTGGAACCTGACCCCGGCGGGGCAGAAGGCTCTGGCCGACGGCAACGAGCTGCCTCCCCGACCGAAAACCGGCACCGGAGCGAAGGCCGTTCGAGCCGGGTTCGGTCCGCACGGCGTCGCGGTGACGGACATGATCCTCGCCTTCGGCGGCCGCAAGCACCTGACCGACTGGCAGGTGGAGGTCAACCACGCCATCAAGGAGACCGGCCTCAGCTTCAACACCGACGCCGTCCTCGCCCTGCCGACCAAGACCAGCGAGGTGCGCCTCTTCGAGCTCGACAACGGCACCATGTCCCAGGCCCGCCTCGCCAAGGAAGTCTGGGACTACGAGCGCTACGCCGGGCACCGCGTCTGGGAAGGCGCCCGCGGCACGATCGGCGGGACGTACCCGTTCTGGCAGCGCCACCGCTACACCCGCTCGAAGACCTTCCCGCGACTGCATGTTGTCCTGGCGGGCAAGGAGGAGCACCTGCTCGACAACCGCCTCCAGGCGCTCGCCGACGACGTGAAGGGGATCACCGTCGCGGTGTGGGTGAACACGTTGCCCCGGCTCCAGCGGGGCGAGCCCTGGTACGAGATCGACGTCGACGACCTGGACCGCCGCCGCCGGCGCTACCCCGAGCCCGTCAGCCGCTGACGGCTCGGGTTGCCTACGACCGAGCACGCACCGCCGCCGGGGACCTCGCCCGTTCGAGGGAACCGGCGGCTTATGGCTTCGGCCGGCGTTGCCGTGCCGGTTAGCATCCTGCCCGGCTAGTGGCGTACTGCCGATCACCGCCCGCTTCCGGAGCCACGCCGCCGGACGCGGAGGTCAAGGTCCTGCGGGGCCCGCTCCCAACCGTTCTGCGTTCCGCCGTGTCTACGGCAGTCGTACGAGCCGGTGCCAACCTCTGCCACTTGGCCGGAGGGATCGCGGCGGCCTGGGCACACACCGGACAGCGGGTCCTGCTCCTCGAGGAAGCCGAGGACTACTGGCGCTGGACCATGAGCGGCGTGAGGCGCAGCCGGAGCCGCCGCAAGAAGGAGACCGAGCCGGCCACCCCGCCGGAGCCGACGACCAGCACGCTGTGGGCCTCGCCGGACGGCCCCGGCGTCCTGGTACGCCACACCTGCATGTGGGAGGTCCGCGACCTTCGGGGATTGACGTGCGGTCATGCTGCGTGTGGTGTCCAGGTCGGCGAGGTGTAGGGGCCACGTGTTCGTGAGCGATGACTATGGGCATTGAGATGTCGCGGGAGATGGATCAGGGGGGCGTCCATGAGTTGATGCCTCGTCGGAGCAGGCTGCTCTCGTGATAGAAGGAGGGGCCGTAGCGCCGGGTGGACGGAAAAACAGCAAGTATGACGGAAGACGTTGCGACTGAGTTGACTGCGGAGTTGGTGGCTGACGGTTCCGCGCCGCGCGCCCCGGTGGTCTCGCCAGACGGCCGTTGGGTCGTCTACGAAGTGGCGGCGATCGGACAGGCAGGCGAGCGTCCGGTCAGTCACCTTTGGACAGCGGCCGTTGACGGAAGTACGGCGCCCCAGGAACTAACCGCAGGCACGACGGCGGACCGGGCGCCACAGTGGGCGCCGGACTCGGAAGCAGTCTTCTTTCTCTCGGACCGGGCCGAGGGTGGCACCACCCAATTGCATCGGATTCGGTTGGCCGGCGGTGACGTGGAGACCCTGACTGCTTGGAGCGGCGGGATCCACGGCCACCTGCCGCTGAGCGATCCCGATCTGGTCGCCTTCTTCGCGCAGGACGAACCGACCGATGGGGATAGGCGTAGGGCGAGAGAGCGGGACGACGCCCGGGTCTGGGGTGAGCGTGTGCCACTGGACCGGATTCGGCTGCTGGACTTGCGCACCAGGCAGATCCGTACTCCGGTCTCCGTCGGTGATCGTCACGCCGTCGAGATGGTCCAGCGACCTGACGGTGGTCAGCTGGCGGTGCTCACCTGGGCGACGCCCGATCTGGACCCTGGTTCGCAGGCGCCCCGACTCCACCTGCTGGATCTGGAGAGTGAGACGACGCAGGATCTCGGACCGGCAGTGGCACAGGCGTCCTCGCTCACCTGGTGGCGCGCTGCTGCCAGCTGGCACCTGGCATATCTGGCCGTCACTCCACCGGGGCTGGTGGGCGGCACCGCCGTGTTCGACGTTGTGGTGCCGCTCTCCGGGGCTGCGGCCGAGCCCCGCAACCTGACGGACGGGATGACCGCCTGTCCGCTGGGTCTCGCCCAGGTCGCCTCCGGTCCGCCGCTGGTCGTTGTCGCCGACGGCTTGGACACCGCTGTCCACCGACTCGACCCGCGCGGGCCGTTTCTGGTGGAAGTAGCACGTACGGATGGCCTGCTGACGGCGTTGACCGCGAGTCGATCCGGCGATGTCGTCGCTGCCCTGGTGAGTACGGCCTATGAGCCCGTAAACGTCTACGCCGGGGCCCCGAAGGGACCATTGGCCAGGATCAGCGATACCAGGCCCGAGTATCGCCGCATTCGATGGGGTACTCAGGAACGCCTGTCCTACAAGGCGTCCGATGGACTGGCGCTGGACGGTCTGCTGATCCTCCCGGTTGGTAAGACCCGTGACGAGAGGCCCTTCCCCCTCGTCACGTTGGTCCACGGTGGTCCAGACGACCGGTACGCGGACCAGTTCATGCTGGGCGTGCATGTCAGCGGGCAGTGGTTGGCCACCGCCGGTTACGCGGTGCTTCTGCCGAATCTGCGCGGTGGCCAGGGGCACGGTCATGCTTTTGCCGCGAGCGTCGCGGGTGCGGTCGGCATGGATGAGTGGACCGACATCCTCACCGGGATTGATCTGCTGATCACCGGCGGGGTCGCCGACCCGGACCGACTCGGGATCGGGGGATGGAGCCATGGCGGTTTCATGGCTGCCTGGGCCGTCGGGCACACGGACCGATTCCGGGCCAGCCTGATGGGGGCCGGCATCAGGGACTGGGGAATGCAAGCGGCAACCGGCGAATACGGGGCGTTCGAGGCCGCTCTGGGCGGCAGTACCGGTTGGGAGGGAACAGGCCCACACCGGCACGACCAGCTCAGCCCGGTCTCGTTCGCCTCAAAGATCCGTACCCCGGTACTGATCTTGCAGGGCGAGGACGACACGAACGTCTCACCAGCCCAGGCAGAGTTCTTCCACCGCGCTCTGGTCCGGTTCGGCGTCGAGCACGAGTACATCGTCTACCCGCGAGAAGGCCATGGGATACGGGAGCGCAACCACCAACTCGACCTCCTGCGCCGTACGAGGGACTGGTTCGACCGGTGGCTGGCGCCTGAGCGTTGTCCCTGATCAGGCCCCTGATTCGCCCGCCCCGGCCGGTTGCAACTCCTCTTCTCCCCGTACTGATGTATCTGGAGAAGCGTCCCGGGCCTGGAAGGCGGCGGCGAAGGCCGGCGCGGACATCCGCAGCGAGGTCCCGCCGGTCCGATTCACGCGGGCCAGCCGCCCGGCTGCGCTGCTGCCTGGTCTGCAGATACGACGCGAGCGTGTCCATGGGCATGCCATCGTGCTGGCAGCACGCCGCGATCAGCATGGACACCATGTCCAAAGCGTCTGCCGCGTCCGTGGCCCGGTACAACGTCATCCGCTTCCAGTCGCGTGCGACATCAGGCTCGGTGTAGCGCACGACTTCCTGGCAGTTCATGACCACTTCGGACACGAGCTGGCGAACCGCACGGCGCAGCGGTTCGGGCATCGGGGTGGGTTCCATGGCCGCACGCTAAAGCGGGCACGACTCCAGAAACCGGAACCACAGCACCCTGCTCCCTCGGACGGGCTAGGCTCGCCCCCGGCCCGTACCGGAATGGGGTGTGCGGGCAAGGCCCCGGTCCCCGTGACGGGACGCAGTACGGCCGGGGCCGCCCCCGTACTACGAGGCATCGGGCTGCGCGAGTGGCCGGCCAGGGCTTTGCCGCATTCCGCCACAGGAACCCGCCACGCCCGAGACAATCAGGATCACGCCGAACGCCGAAATCGGCTGTGTTCCAGCCACGGTTGAAATTGAAGGGATGCGCATGGCACTGCAGGAGCGTCTGGAGCGTCCGCTGCAACGCGAGCGGTTACTGAAGGCCGCCGGAGTCTCACGCGCCGACTGGTCTGTGCTCCGGCGACATGGCGGGTGGTGGACCAGCACTGCCAGTACCCGTTCAGTCACCACAAGACCTTCCCCTACAAGACCAACCACCACAGACCTGACGAGGATGGTGTTCTGCACGTAGAGCTGGAAGGAGCCGACCTGGCGCGGCTCGTTCAGCGCACGTACATCGCCCGCTTCACGGTGGTCGATGCTGCTCGCCGCGCTGTGTGCCGCCGCGTCTGGGATGCCACAGGTACGGTGCTGGACGGCGTTGACCTGGAAGCCCTTGACGGAAAGCGACTGCCCCCATCGTCTTGGACGCCCGCCTGGGTACCAACTGACTCGCCTTTCCACCGGCAGCACGAGACCTCGGACCTTCCAAGAGTTCTGGGCCCGCCCCGAAGAGCAGCACGCGCCCGGGCAGCGTCCACGTCGTCCAGCGCGGCGCGGCGCACCCGCGAGTTCGTTTGACAGACCCCACCAGAATGTCCGCGTGGGCGGTGACCGTGGCTGGCCGCCGCCCACGCGGGCGTTGCCCGACACCGCCCCCAGGCCGGGAACGTCGCTTCGCCGGGGTGGGATTCAGAGCGGCGAGCGGGGAGCGCCAGCCTTTCTCTACCGCGCAGCTGCTCCCAGTCGACCTCGGGGTGGGCGCAGATGACCGGGCCGACGGACGCTGTGGTGTAGAGCGCGACATCGACGGCCCGGCTTGTACCGAACGAACTGCCCTCGGCGGTATCATCGGCCGCCGGTAGCGTGACCGGCGTGATGGTGGGCACCGAAGAAACCCGGCTGGTCGTCCTGCGCGGCAACAGCGCCTCGGGCAAGTCGTCCATCGCGGCCGGCCTCCGAGAGCGGTTCGGCCGCGGCCTGGCCCTGGTCGGCCAGGACAACCTCCGCCGCACCGTGCTCCGCGAACACGACCGGCCCGGCGCGGCGAACATCGGCCTGATCGACCTGACAGCCCGCTACGCCCTGGACACCGGGTACCACGTCGTCCTGGAAGGCATCCTCTACGCCGACCACTACGGCGACATGCTCGCCCGGCTGCGCGCCGACCACTGCGGCCCGACCCACGGCTACCACCTGGACGTGCCGTTCGAGGAAACCATGGCCCGGCATATCACGAAGCCGATCGCCGACGCCGTCAGCGAGGCGCAACTGAGGGACTGGTACCGGCCGCGCGATCTGCTGCCCGGCGGAGTCGAGACCGTCATCGGCGCGGACAGGACCTCGCCGCGACCGTCCAGTGCATCATGCGCGACACCGGCCTGGACTGCCTCCCGGCCCTCGACCAATGACACATCCGGCCCCACACCGCCCGCACTGCGGCGTGCGAGCCGAGGCCCCGCGGCCTTGACGCCTGCACCGCGGCGCGGGACGGTCGTTGCGCAACTGTGCGCAACTGACTCACAGGGGAGCAAGCGATGGCGTTACGGTTCGTCGGGATCGATCCGAGCACCGGCGGCGAGGGATCACCGACGGTGTGGGTGGAAGAGGAGAGCGCGGACCTGGTCCTCCAGGGCGAGGAAGCCGACGAACTCCTGAAGGCCCAAGTCGGCTTTACCGAGTGGGTGGCCGGCCACAAGACGGGGATCCCCGCACACGAGCGGGTGATCCGGATTCCGGCCCGCATGGTGCCGATTCTGAGGGAGGCGTGCAATGCCGCAGAACGCGCAGCATCTGAACACCGCGACGTTCGCTGAGCTGCTCGCCGACACCCACCACATGGCGGTCCACCTGGAGATGCGCGACGTCTACGCGGTCGGCGACGAAGCCGAGGACTTTGAGAGCTTCCTGCGCACCGGCGCCCCGAACCTCGATCCAGGCCGCTCGTTCTGGCCGCAGTGGATGCCGCTCGTGCAGGACGCGGTCGCCCGCGGCGTGGTCATGCGCCGCGCACGGATCGTCTCCGAGCCGGTCACCGACTACATCCGCTACGAGCACGCCATCACCCCGCTCAACCTTCAGGCCGGAGAGGACGTGCGCTGGCTGCCCCGCCGCCAGGCCGCCGACCTCGCCCTGCCCGGCGCCGACTTCTGGCTGCTGGACGACCGTCTCGTTCAGTTCAACCACTTCACCGGCAACGGCGACTGGGCAGCCAAGGAACGCACCGACAAACCCGCCGTGACAGAGCTCTGCCGTACCGCGTTCGAAACGGTGTGGGAACGAGCCGTCCCGCACGAGAAGTACACCGTCTGAAAACCCCGGCCCCAGGACAGCACCACCCCATGCCCGCCTCCCCGTCGTCCAGAGCACAGGACGCCCGCGAAGCCCTCGCCGCCCGCCTCGCCCACCTGATCCGCGACGCCGGGATCAACGGGCGCGAACTGTCCCGCCGATGCCACTGGGACCCGGCGAAAACCTCCCGCATCCTGCGCGCGAGGACCGCCCCCTCGGACACGGACATCCGCATCTGGTGCGCCGCCTGCGGGGCCGACGACCAAGCCGCCGACCTCGTCGCAACCAACCGAGCCGTCGACTCCATGTACCTGGAATGGCGCCGCCAGCACCAGGCCGGGATGCGCCGTACACAGGAAGACGTCCTCGCCCGCAACGCGGCCGCGCACATGTGCCGGGCCTACGTCTCCAACGTCATCCCCGGCTTCTTCCAGACCGCCGACTACGCGACCGCCCTGATGCGCTCCATCACCGACTTCCAGGGCACACCAGACGACATCACCGAAGCCGTCGCCGCCCGCCTCGCCCGCTCTCGCTTCCTCTATGAAGGCGGTCACCGCTTCGTCGTCCTGATCGAGGAATGGGTCCTGCACACCCGGATCGGCCCCCCCGGCGACGATGGCCGGCCAACTCACACACCTCCCAACTCCGGGCTCATCCGATTCCTCGACCGCCACAACGAGGACCAGGACGACCTCGCGGACGAGAGGGCGGGAAGCGCTGGCCACCCGCACGACACCACCCCCGCAGCGAGGCCCCGGTGAAGCCGAGCACCCACACCGTCCTGCACGACCCCGAAGGCCGGATTGAGGCCGAGCTCCCCCTCGACCGCCGCTCGCACGAACACCTGGTCAAAGCCGTCCTCGCCTGGGGCCGCGACCCGGGCCTGCACGACGCGGACTACCACCAGATCGCACTCCAGCTCACCGGCGCCGCCCGCGCCGTCGCCCATGACCTCCGCACCACCGCCCACCAACTGCCCGAAAACCGCCCGGCCCGCGCGGTCGCCGACCTCATTCTCGAAGACACCGAACGCCGCCTCACCGCTTCACCGCGCGGTACTGTCCGGTGCGTCCAGGGCCGGGCCCTCCTCGTCCGCACTCTGTACGAGCGCCTGGACCGCCTCACCGAAGCAACGACCGGCCGTGATGGGGCGACGGCCTCGCCGACCGAACCAGGTGAAGGCCAACCTCCGTAGCGGAGCGTCCAGTTGATCCCGTCGCTGACGACGGCCCGCGTCTTTGGGGGTGCGCGGCGACCACCTCGTCCGGGCGACGCCGGGGCTGCGGGCGATCCGCTCGGTCTGCGAGGACGTGAGCCCATCGGTCAGCGCGATCGACGCCCCACGAGCAGGAAGTGCCGCCAGGGCACAGGCGTGCCGTCCAGGTCCTCGGCCTCGGGTGAACTCGCACCGAGGGCAGGCCGGACCACCGGGCAGCGCGCCGCCGGCAAGACGGGCCCGCGGGAGCACGGACATGCCCTGGTCGAGTGCCGCGTCTGCACGGTGGTGTCGTCCGTCGGCCCGTACGACAGCTTGCCTGCTTGTCGGAGCGCTATTCGGCCGGGCCGGAGCGGCGTACGTCGGCATACACCCGCGCCCGGACACCGGGCTCGCCCGGGAGACGCCGCACCGACGTCATACCGGAGGTTGCCCAATGCTGCTGGAGGGCCTCCATCACCGCGCACAGGGTGTCCTCATCCGCGGCGGCGACGTCCAGGACCACGAGCCCCGGCTCGGCGACGTGCTGCTCGGCGATCTGCATGCTCTCATCGACGGCCTCGTCCGGCTTGCAGTTCGCCGACGAGGGAAGGAGCATCCGTACGAGGGAGCCGGTCACCAACTCGCCCGGCGCTGGTCGCGTGAACCACCCCCAGCCCGTAGACATGAAGGGCAGCCGCGCCCGCCGACAGGACCGGGCCGGCTGCGCCATCACCGCCGATCTAACAGTCGGCTCGCTGGCCTTCCCGGCCGTGTCCCCTGAACCGCTGACAATGAACAGCGCCTGAAAGAGGCCAGGACGCGGGCCCAGCGAACGCCCGGGGACCAGTAGACCCCTGCAAGGCCGCTCCCCCCGTGCGGGCCAGCGACCCTCGGGGCGGGCGTGGGTACCACGTGAACGGATCCAGTGGCCGGCCGTCGTGGACGGCGATTTCGACGCGAGCGGGGCGGACTTCGAGCGGGACTGGGTGCGGCGCACCGCAGACTGCTGGGATGAGGTCCGCAGGGTGCTGCTGACCCGCGAGCAGGCCATCGAGTACGAGCTGCCCTCGGCCGAGGGTGAGCACGGCGACCCGGGATGGCCGACCTTCGCCGACCGCCACGGGCGACGTCGTCCTGCTGTCCGTCGGCGCCCTGGCCGACATTGAGCGCACCATGCTGTGTATCGCCGAGCGGGGCCGGGCGCAGGTTGTGGTCGTCACGGCCGGAGCCGACGGGGCGTACCTGCTGGCGGACGGAAGCATCCAGCACGTCCCCACGGTCACACCACCGGCGCCGGTGGTGGACTCGAACGGCGCGGGCGACGCCTTCGCCTCGGGATTTCTCTTCGGCTGGCTGGCCGGTGAGACTCCGCAGCGGTGCGCTTTGCTGGGCGCGGTGGCCGGGGCCCACGCCTGCACCGTGCCATCGACACGCATCGATCCCATCGGCCGGGACGCAGTCCTGGCCCAGGCGGCCGCCTACGTGCAGCCTCCGGCACCCGAAGCCGATGCGGTCGGGGCCGCTTGAGTGGCACAGCGGCGCCCTCCGCCCCCAGAGTCATGATCCTGGGCGGAGGCGTCGCCGGGTGCGTGCTGGCGTCGTGCTTGAGCGAGGACCCCAGCCGGCCGGTATGTCTGGTGGAAGCAGGACGGGACTACGGCGCGGACTGGCGCGCGTGGCCCACCAGGACGCTGAACGCCAGGGCGCTGCCGCGTGACGACGTACGGGAGCGCCACTCGGCGGTCCACCGTATTCGTGACGTGTTCTCGGCGGCTCCTCCTGCATCAACGGCTGCTGGAACACTTGGGGATGCAAGGAGGACCACGCGGAAGCCACGCCCGGCGGTGATCACGGCCGTGCTCGGCGGAATGTCACACCGTCGGCTTCCGCCTTCATTTGCGAGACGAGGCGTGTGTCTGCTTGCGGCGGCGGTGTTGCCCACCGGAGACGACGGGCCTGCAGCAGCCCCCGGCCGGCCGACCATGCCGCAGCCCCCGCCTGTCCCGGCACGACGGCAACCTCCTGGGTTTTCCGGCACCGGCCACGGGTGACACCACGTCATCTATTCTCCGCCGAGGTAGCGATGTGTGGGGCGGCGTGATCGAATGTGGGGGTGAGCGACATAGGGCTTTCTCTGGGGCCGCTGGAACGGATCAACGACCGTTGGGTGGTGGGTGATTCCCGGCGGCTGGGCGGCACATGGCTGGAGTTCCGTTCCGGCGGGCTGTACCAGCACGAGCCGAACTCCGAGGGGCAGTTGATTCCCTGGCAGCGGATCATGCTGGTCACCCAATTCACGCTGGGCGCAAAGTATCCGAAGTACTCGTACAGCCCGATGGCACTCCTCGGCGGGCTGCCAGGCCCCTGGAAGGGCCGAGGTCCCGGCTACCTGCACATGACACTGCGCCACCCGTACGAGAACGAGGTAGTCCGTTTCGACCGCCACCCTCACTGGTACAACCCCACCGAACTCGTTTTGTTCCAAACGCTGCTCGCACAGACCGCCGACGCGGGTGAGGCACACAGGTTCGGTGACGCCGACTGGATGGACCGTGCGGTCGAACAGCTGGTACGGCAGCGGCCCTCGACGGCCCGCGGGGTAGAGCAGGCGGTGACCGAGGCGCGACAGGCGTGATCCGCATCGGCGGAGAAAGGACTCAACAGGGCCGACCCCCTGGTGGAAAGCGGAGCGATCAGGCGCATCGAAGGACTCACGCCACTCCCACCGGCCTTGTGTCCGACCATGCGTCCAGGTTCCGGCCGAACCACGCTGGCAGACTGTTGCCGGTTGGCGGGTCTGCGTAGGGAGGGTTTCTGTGGGCTGGGGTTTCGCGGGTTGACTGGGTGATCTTCCGTTCGGGGGGCGGGGTTCCAAGTCGGGGGGCCTTGACCCTTGATCCTGGACACACGAGACACTGGATCCTGAGGATCTGAGAACGGACATCTCGTGGTCATGAAGAACTATCCGCCGCAGTT
>NZ_JBEZVN010000062.1:0-17897 GCF_040636995.1 Streptomyces sp. NPDC032161
GGTCCATGCGCTGCATGCGCACGGCCAACTCGTCCCCGAGGCGCCACATCTGGTTGCCCCAGCCGCCCGCCACCTCACGGATGGCCAGCCCTGCAAGATCTGGATGTTGCTCCTGCAGCAGGTCGCGGACCAGGTCTGCGGTGATCTCGATCTCGGTGTCGGTCATGCGAAGTCACAGTACTGAGGCGGCAGGCGGAGCGGGCTCTCGCTCTCCGGAACATCTCGCTGTGAGCCCTCTGACAACACCAATTCGGTTTCAAAGTGTCACAGATCGGCGAATTTGGACGGAACGGCCCAAAAGCTCAGAGAAGCCTGTGTCCGTTGTCCCGTCCTCATCGTTCACGCGACGGAACGTCCGCGGCTCGTTGAGATCCGCGACAACCTCCTCGCGCGCTTCCTGGAAGCCGAACGCGAAGGTTGGCTCGGCGAGCTCGAAGGCTTGCAGAGCAGCCTGGCCCACGCCAAGGGGGAGCTCGCCCGACTCGACGCGCAGATCTCCCGGCAGCAGGAGTCCGTCGACCTGGGAGCTCCTGCCTTCCGGGAGATCATTGCTCGCACCACTGCGGCGGCCGCACCACCGGAGCCTTCGTGACCTGGACGGTTGTCCCCTCCGGTGATGCTTAGTGGATGCTGGCACAGAACGCGGCGCTTCGGACGAGCTTCATCCACGCGGTGATCTACCCCACTCCGTCTCAGGCCACGGGGCCCGCTCTACGGGCGGCGGGCCAGCAAGTGGGTGTCGAGGAAGCCTCGCTCGGACGCTGGGTCGTGGAGCAATCGAGCCACCGTGACGAGTCCGGCTCCGGCCAGCAACTCGGCAAACTGCTCCGCCGGCGCCACCTGGCTGTATCGCAACCGAGGTAGAGGGCGGGCGTGTAGCCGGGGCTGTCCGCCTTCCCGGACCGGTACGAGCTGTGGAGCTGCTCGTCGCCCTACCAGCCAGGCAGCGGCTCGACCGGCCACGGCAGGCTCCTGGAGTACTCCTCGTAGCGGGCGCGGGCCTGCACTGTGGTGTGCCGAGCCACGCTGGTTGGCATCGCCCTCGCTCATCTGTGCCAAGATTCGAGGGTGGATATGACCGACGTCACGCGTGCGATCGCGGCTGCGACTTCGGTCGCCGCATCGCTCGACCTGCCAGCCAACGATGCAGTCGTTCTCCACAACTCGAACAAGCTGGCACTGCGGCTGACGCCATGCGACGTCTTTGCCCGGGTCGCCCCTGTGGGACAAGAGGTCGCACAGTTCGAAGTCGATCTCGCTCAGCGGCTCACCGAGGTCGGATGCCCGGTGTGTCCCTTGGAGCCTCGGGCGGACCCGCGTGTGTACACGCGCGATGGCTTCGCAGTGACGCTGTGGACCTACTACGAGCCCGTGACACCTCACACCTCACCAATCGACTACGCCAAGGCGCTGGAGCAGCTGCACGCCGGCATGCGCAAGGTCGATGTGCCGAGCCCGAGGTTCACGGACCGGATCACGGAGGCGGAAGAAGTTGTCGCCGACCCGGATCGTTCGCCGGAGCTCACCGACGTGGACCGCGTGTTCCTCAGCGGCAGGCTGGCAAGCCTGCGACGGGCGATCGACGACCGCGGCGCCGTGGAGCAGCTGCTCCACGGTGAGCCGCATCCAGGCAATGTGCTCAGCACGAAGAACGGCCCGTTGTTCATCGACTTTGAGACGTGCTGCCGTGGACCCGTCGAGTTCGATCTCGCCCATGTTCCCGAGGCGGTCTGCGAGCACTACCCAAGCGTTGACCAAGGGCTGCTGGACGAGTGTCGGCAGCTCGTTGTCGCGATGGTCGCCGCGTGGCGTTGGGAGCTTGGCGACCAGTTTCCGAATGGGAGGCGATTCGGAGAGGAATTCCTGCGCTTGCTGCGCGAGGGTCCTCCTTGGCCGACACTCGACACAGTGACCAGGCGACTGGATGGTCTGTAGAAATCGCCGAACGTCACGTGAAAGCGGCGAGGAACCAAGCGACGAGACTGTCGCCGTTGCAACCCCATGCGCGCCGACCTCGCTGCCGCGCTGAACCATGGCGCCGGTGCCAACAAGCGCGGCAACTCGTTACAGATGCCAAGAATCTCGGCCAGACGGTGCCAACCAGCGCAGCCAGGCTGTTGGGAGCCCCAGGTCGCACAGCCCGATTGGTGCCAACTGTCGTCGCCCGGCACAGGGGCGCCACCCCTCGTCGGCGAAACCGCGGTCGAAGCCCTGTAGGACGGGGGCGAGCCCGGCTGCCGCGCCGCACAAGGTGCACAGCCGGACGCCAGGCTGCTGCGCGACGTCCAGGACCCGGTCCAGGGTGAGCGCGGGCGCCCCGGCCGGGGCCTCGGCGCAGTCGACGGCGTGCACGACGCACCGGTCGGGCCCGCCCCGGCCGCCGGACTTCACCAGCACCCAGCCCGACGGCCGCTGCGGCCCGAGCAGCTGCTCGACGACCTCCAGACGCTCGGTGGGCACCTGGTCGTACGAAACGCCCTCGACAGGCCTCACATGCTCCGCGGCCCGCACCCACCCCCGGTACTCCGCCGCCTCCACCTCTACCGGCTCGCCGGGGCTGTTCCGGTAGTCCGGCAGCCCGACCTGGTACAGCCATCCGTCCCGCAGCTGCCGCCGCGCCCAGAGCCGGCCGGTGACCTTCTCGCCGTTGGGCAGCAGCACCCGCACCGGGAGCGGGGCGGCGTCGGCGGGCTGATCGGGCGGTACGGACACAGCTCAACGGTAGACCGCACGGTCACCGAGCTGCCGCAGACACCATTTCCGCCAATGTCAATGTCACACAAGCCGTTTCGGGAGCCCTTGAGGCGGAATTCGGAGACGCCGATCGGCCAATTTCCCCGATTCATAGCGGGGCATTCGAAATCCTCTGTAGACCTGAGCAACCAGCCCACCTCACAAGACGGGATCTAATTTCCCTCCCTCGTGAGAACGACCTTTTTTCATGGCCACATCCGATGCAAGTGCTGTCCGGTCCCCTGCCCGGCAGCGCGCGGAGGCGGCGGGCTCCGCCTTCCGCTGGCGGTAGGCCCTCTGCCGCCCCATCTCCGTCAGCTTCCAGTTCATCCGAACCGGGGTCCCGTAGTCCGCCCCGGCGATACCGTGGCCACACACGCCGCATGACTGGCCCAGGAGCACTTCATGAGCGAACAGCCGGCCCTCACCACCCCCGCAACCAGCCGAAAGCAGCTGGAGCCCGCAGCCGCCGACGCGGTCCGCGCGTACGCCGCCCGCACCCGGGCCGACGCCGACCAGCTCGCCGCCGTCCTGGAGGACATCGCGGCCAACGGCCTGCCCGACCTCGAGCACTGCACTCCATGGGAGGAACTGCGCGAGACCCACCTCGCCCGCCTCACCGCCCAGCGCCCGGCCGTCGCCTGATGGCCCACCAACGCCCGCGCCGCGCCAGGATCACCTTCTCCGACTCCGCCGCCAAGCAACTGGAGAACATCACCAGCGAGGCGGAGATCCACTCCCTGGACCGCGCCCTGGTCGCCATCTCCGTCAACCCCGACCTCGGCGACCCCCTCCCCGGCACCACCACCGGCCCCCAGCTACGCCAGTACACCGACGAAGTCGAGCACGTGCGGCTCCTCTACTGGGTCACCGCGCTCCGCACCGTGGTCGTCGTCGCGTACATCGAGGTCTGAGTCGGGCAGCCGGGGCACGGCAACGTGATCCGGCTACCCGACTGAGCGGCTGATACACCGCTCAGCCGTGTTGCGCTCCTTGCATGCCTGAGGGTCGAAACCGGGCGGTCGCCCGCCCCGTCGGCCGCGCCGCTGTCGGTCGCGGATCTGGTCCACCGACAGCGGGATGACCGCGCGGATGTGCCGTCGGCGCAGATGATCGCGGATCGCGCGGAGACCAGCCGCCACGCCGGTCGGCGACTGATCTCCGCGTGACGATCACTGAACACACGAGCTCACAGCGCCCCGAGCACCTCATCGAGCGACCCGCCCGGTTCGCTCCGTGCGAGGATGAGTACTCGTGCGGGCACCTCGGTGGCCGCGTGGGCGGCCAGCCGGTGGTGGCCGTCGAGGATGACGCCGAGCAGGAAGCGTTCCTCCCACTCGGCTCGGACATAGCGGTCCTCCGTCCATGCCAGCAGCAGAGCGGTGGGCCGCTCGCCCCGCGCGATCGCCGCCGCCTGCCGTTCGACCGTCGCCAGGGCGAGTGCGTCCAGCGGCTGCGAGGGCAGGATGCTGCCGTAGGTCGGCAGGGAGCCGGGGATTGGCTGCGACGCCTGGCAGTGCTCGGTGCCCGGCCAGCCCATCACGTCGTCGTCCCACCAGCCGTCGGGGTCCTCGCGCGCGTCGATTCGCCGTGTCCACCACGACCGCTGCGGCTCCTTGACATGTTCGAGTGGAATGTCGGCCAGGTGCGCTCGGTAGTTGCCGGTTGCCAGCTCATGGATCAACGGTTCGAGGGCACGCACGGTCGCGGCGGTGAGTTCGCGCGGATCGGCAAGGGCATCACGCGCTCGCGCGGTGTCGGTCCTCGCTTCGACGGGCGGGAAACCGAGCAGGTTCATCGCCGTTTCGCAGGTTCCGCAGTCGGAGCCGACGCGGTAGAGCGCGTGTCGGCCGACGTGCAGGGTCTTGCCCCATCGCGGCCACGACGAACCCGCAGGGGCGGGTCGTAGTCGATGCGGATCCGCCCGCGTCCCTCGCTCAGGGAGAAGCGCAGACGGCTCGGCGAGTCGGCGACGAGGTCGCGCACCTCGGGCACCGGCTGCGCGGCCAGGTCGAGGCTCGGCCACACGCGGCGGACGTGCGCGGAGTACTCCTGCGCCGTGCACCACTCGGGCACGAGCGGGTCACGCCCGGTGAGGCGGACGAGCGCGCGGTGGACATCCCCAGCAGGCAGATCGGGGCCGCGGGCAAGCCAGTCGAGCAGGTGCGGTACAGCGGCCGGGTCGCCCATTTCCTCCAACGCGACGGTGAAGGCGACATGGGTGAGCCCGGAGCGGCCCGAGCAACTGCCGCTCGTCCTTGCTCGCGCTTTCATAGCGCCCGCCCACGTATGCGGCCAGCGTGACCGGACCACCGGGTGGGTCGGCGGCCAATTCCACGAGCGCCGTCCAGTGGTCGACAGCGGTCAGGGCGGCACCGAGACGGGCATCGAGCATGGGGCAAAGGGTACTTGCGAGAAGGTGAAGGGCGCGGGCAGGCCAAGAGCGCGTATTCATGCTGGTCGGTCGGGGGAGAGAGCCGCACCCGTACGAGATTCAGCACTTCCAAGGCGCCCGCAGCGGTCGATCGGCATACTTCCAAGTGGACCTTCGCTAAGGTGTGTTGCCCAACTCCACGGGGGGAGGACGCATGGGGCTGACCGGAACGTCCGAAGCCAGCCGGGATGCGGTCATGGTGCTGCCCGGCATCATGGGCAGCGAGTTGGTGGAGGCCGAGTCGGGTCGTGTGTTGTGGGGCCTCGGAGACGCGCGGTGGTACGCCCGCGCGTGGACGACAGGGACGTCGCTGGCCGGCCTGCGCGTCACCGACGAGGAGCGGCAGGGGCGAACGGGACGCATCGTGGCGACACGCCTCCTGCGATTCCCCGCCTTCGCGCCCGTGCTGCGTGGCTTCGAGCCCTATACGCCGTTGGTCGCTGGGATCCGGCGGGTGATGGCGCACGCAGATGCCGTGGCAGAGTTCCCCTACGACTGGCGGCTGCCGGTCGAACTCAATGCGAAGCGGCTCGCGGTCGCGGCCGAGAAGCACCTGCACGCCTGGCGTGCGCATCCCAGCGGAAGTCGGCAGGCGCGGCTGGTGCTGGTTGCGCACTCCATGGGAGGGCTCGTCGCGCGGTACTTCACGCATGTGCTCGGCGGGGGAGCCGAGGTGCGCACCGTGATCACGCTCGGTACGCCGTACTACGGGGCGGTCAAAGCTGTTCAGATCCTCAGCACCGGGCGCGGAGCGCCTCTTCCGTTGCCGCGCCGTCGGCTGCGTGACCTGGCGACGTCGCTGCCCGGCCTGTACGACCTGCTGCCCAGTTACCGCTGCGTAGACGGGGGTGCGTCCGCGCGGCGGCTCGTCGCGAGCGACATAGCCGGTATCGGTGCGGACAGCGCCCTCGCCACATCTGCCCTCGACGCCCGCGAACGTCTCCTCGCGGCGACGGCCGGCCCGTACACACGCCCCCTCGTCGGCGTCGAGCAGCGCACGGCGCAATCCCTCACCTTCCGCGACGGCATCGCCGAGGGCCTCTACTACGTATGTGAGGAGGGCGACGACGGCACGCTGAACCGTGTCGACCGTCGCGGCGACGGCACCGTCTACCGGGACTCGGCCTGGCTCGGCGGCGCGGAGCCGGTCCACCTTCCGCAGACCCACGGCGCGATATCCCAGACCGCCGAGACGCTCGCACATGTACGCGCGATCCTGACGGAACGCCGACTCGGGCCGCCTCTCGGCGCTGCCGCCGTCGCGCTCGAGGCACCCGACGTGGTCGCGGCCGGGAAGCCTTTCGATGTCGCTGTCGATCTACAGACTGATCCCGCGGCCGTATCCCTGCAGGTGACCAGCGCGCAGACAACTCAAGTGCTGGGCCGCCCCCGGCTTGTGCAGCACGACAACACACTGACTGCGCAGATCGCCGTGCCCGCTCCAGGCCTGTACCGGCTCGCGGCCAAGGCGGGAGGGTTCTCGCCAGTCACCCAGCTCGTCCTGGCCGCCCGAGCGGAGGATCTGGCAGACGCATGACCGAGAGGACCACGGTGTACGACGCGACGTCCTCGAACGACGACGGCCGGGACTCGACCGGCTTCCCCGTCGTATGTCTCCCGATCGGCCGCTACCGTCACCACGCACCCCTGGAGGCCGACGAAGCCGCCGCCCGTGTCGCGGAGTTGCTCGGCGAGCTGGGCGGCCGGGCCGACCCCTGGCTGCTGCCGGACACCGCACGCAACCGGTCCGCGGTGGAGGAACGACTGGAGCAGTGGGCCAGCCCGCTCACGCCGAGGAGTTCGTTCCTCTACTGGGCCGGGCACGGTGAAGCAGCACCCGACGGCGCCTGGCTCGCCGTACACGAGACACCGGGTTCGATGCGTACACGCGGCCTGCTGCCCGAGTCCCTCTCCGCCTTCATCGACGCCGAATGGTCGCGCCGGATCGCCGATCCGTACGCCTGGACGGTCGTGGTCATCGAGGCGTGCGGGGCGGAGCGGTTCGCCGATCTGGTCGCCGTACGTCTGCTCAGCGGGGACAAGCCGCGGCGCCTGGCGATCGTCGGCGTCGGGGGTTACGGGGCCGGCCATCTGGGAGAGTTCGCCGACGCGCTCTCCGGGGCGCTCGCCTCGTACACCGACAACGACGGGACGATCCGCCTTGCCGACCTGATGCTGCGCCTGCACGACAGGATGCAGGTCGGCAGCATCCACGCCGACGCCTTCGATCTCCACCTGGCACCCCCGCTGCCCCGGCCGCGTCTTCTGCCGTACGGCATCACCACACCCCTGGACGTCTACGCCGAACTCCAGGCCTTCCTTGCCGGCCTCACCCCCGACGAACGCAGCCACTTCATCCCCAAGGCACAAGGCGCCGAACAGGGCGAACTGGCCTGGTACTTCGTCGGCCGCGACCGGGAACGCGCCGAAATCGCCCACTGGCTGCGCGCCGAGTCGACCGGCATGCTCGTCGTCACCGGGCGCGCCGGCGCCGGAAAGTCCGCGCTGCTCGGCAACGTACTCGTGCACGCCCACCCCGACCTGCGCGAACTGCTCGTCAGGAGCGGCCACTTCCGTGAACTGCCGGACGACGAGCGCCCTCCGGACCGCGTCTTCGACGCCGTGATCCATCTGACCGGCGCGTCGATGAGCGAACTCGTCGGCCGGCTCGCACAGGCTGCGGACCTGGGAGAGCGGCCCGAGACCGGGTCCACGGCACAGGACATCGAGTGGCTCCTGGACCGGCTGGGCAAGAGGGCGGAGCCGTTCACGCTTCTCGTTGACGCACTCGACGAGGCCCAAGAGCCCCTCGACGTCGCCGGATCACTCCTGAGCCGGTTTGCCGAGCTGCCGCATGTACGCGTGGTGGTCGGCACCCGCGCCTCGACGAAGGAAGGCCCCGACCAGCCGGAGACCGACGACCGTAACCTCGTCGATGCGTTGGGAGCGGCACACCTCGTCGTCGTGCCGCGCGACCCCGACGCGCTCGGAGAGTACGTGCGACTGAGACTCACCCACGCCCTGCCCGCCGCCGCCCCGGCATCCGTCGATGCTGCCGCTCGACAGATCCAGGCGTACGACCGGCATTTCCTGTACGCCCGGCTCGCCGTCCACGAGATCGTCGCCGACCCGCAACTCATGACGCCCGAAGGCAACGATGCGCTCATCGAGCTGCTCCGGCGCGACCACCGCGCGCTCTTCGCCGCGGCGGTCGACCGCCTCGCCCGCCGCTCCGCAGCTGCCGAACCGCTGCTGGAGGCACTCGCCCTCGCCCGCGGACGAGGCCTGCCCCGGGCCGACCGCATCTGGGCCATCGCCGCCGGCGCACTCTCCGACGGCGTTCCGGTCACCGACCTCGACATCGACCAGCTCCTCGAGGCTGCCGCCCCGTACGTCATGCTCGACTCCGAACACGAGCAGAGCGTCTACCGGCTCGCACACCGCACGTTCCAGGAACACTTCCTCAACCCGCCGCAAGGGCAGGCGAGATGACACGACCCCTCTCGGAACGCCACCGCAGGATCGCCCAAGGTCTCATGGCCGCCGCGACAGAGACCCCCAACCCGTACATCGCACACCACCTCGCCGGACACGTTGCCGAAGCCGGCGCCTGGCAGGAACTCGCCGACGCCCCGCACGTACTCGATCGCCTGGAACCCCGAGCCGTCGCGGCGGAGGCGCTGCGCCTCGGCTACGGACGCACCGGCCTCCCGGACCCCGTCACCGCCACGCTCGTGGCCCGCGACCTGCTCGCATCGGTGGCCCCCGAGGACCGGGAGACCGTCCGCGCCCTCACCACCGCACGCTTCGTCGGCGCTGCGCCCGCGGCCGGAACCCGGCGTGCCGATGCCACCTGGTCCGTGCGGTGGACCAGGCTGCGCCGCGACCTTCTCCCGGCGATCCTCACCGACCGTGCGAGCCCGGTGGAAGCGCTGCGCGCGTTCTCGCTGCCGGACGGGCGGCAGCTTCTCGCCGTCGGGACGCACGACGGAAGGGTGCGGCTGTGGGACTCGGAATCGGTGCTCGACGCCGCCATGCCTCCCGTCGAGGAACTGGCGTACGACCTTCCTGTCCACACCCTCGAGACCGTCGCGAGGCCCGACGGAGAGATTCTGCTGGCCGCCGGGACCGGCCGGACCGTCCACCTGTGGGACCCGGTCGCCCGGTCGACGGTCGGCGCATCGATACTCGACACCGGCGCCGCCCGGGAGCGTGCATTCCGTGCCCCTGCCTGGAAGGCGGTGAGGCTGCCCGACGGCCGCTCGCTCATCGCGGTCTGTGACACCAACAACGTCCGGTTGTGGGACCCGTTCACCGGTGAACCTGTCGGTCCGGAACTCATCGGGCCTGAGTCGCTCACGGTGGCCCAGGCGATCAGCGACGGTTCGGAGAGTCTCGACGGGGTCCTGGCGCCGGTGACCCTGCCCGACGGGCGGGCGCTGCTCGTCGCGGGAGGCACGTCCCGGGTCCTGGATTCGATCGACGGCTCCACCGATTTCATGTACGGCCGCCTCTGGGCGTGGGACATCGCCACCGGCGAGCTGGTGTGGAGACTACGCACCGGGTACAGCGGCACCCTCACGGCCCTGACCACGGTGCCGCTGCGCGACGGGCGTCAGGCCCTGGCCACCGCGGGCGGCGGCGGTGTGGTGCAGCTCTTCGACCCGGAGGGCCCCGCACAGGTCGGGGAGTGGCTGCACGGCAACGGCGCCGACGTGGTAGGGGCCTCCATCGTGCGCCTCAGGCACAATCGCACCGCACTGGTCACGGTCGGCAGCGACCGCACGGTGCGGGCCTGGGACCCCACGAGCGGCACGCCCGTCGGGGCGCCGATGTCCGCCCACAACAGCGGCGTGCGCGCACTCACCAGCCTCCAAATCGCCGACGGGCGGGCCTTCGTGGCGGGCGGCGGCGAGGACGGCACCGTCCAGCTCTGGGATCCCGAATCAGCCGGCCACATCGACGACCCGCTGGCCGGTCCCGTGGACCAGCTGGTCTCGATACCTGTCCGGCCGGGCGCCATCCGGCAGAGCAGGCCGCTCCTCGCATCCGTCAACAGCGACAACGCCCTCCAACTGTGGGAGGCCTCCAGCGGACTGCCCATGGCTCAGCCACTTGGGGACTCTGCCGGTCGACCAGTCACCGTGCCGATGCCAGACGGCCGGACCCTGCTCGCGCTGGGAGACGGGAAGAGCCCCATCCGGTTGTGGGACCCCGAATCCCACCGGGTCGTACGCACCATGCGGAGCCGGAATCCGTTCCGGCGGATGCATCTGATCGATTATCCGACGGCCGTGGCCACGGTGCCATGGCGCGACGGGCGCACCGCGGTGGTCGTCAAGTACGGCCTGAGTCTCTCGCTGTGGGATCCGGCTTCGGGACGAGGCCTTGGCAATCTGCGGTTCAGCATGGGCCTCAACCCTCTGGATGCTGGAACGATCAGCCTCCCAGGCGGCCAGACGATGCTGTTCACCAGCTCCCAGGAAGGCATCAAGCTCTGGGACCCCACGACCGGCGCCCACATCGTCGAATGGAACCGCAAACTCGACTACCTCACCACCATCATCCCGGTGACCTGGCCCGACGCCCACCCGCTGCTGGCCGTGACGGGGAAAGAGGTCACATATCTGGTGGACCCGTTCTCCGAAGACGCCCCCAGAAGCCGGGTGCGCGCGGTATTGGCCGTGGGTTCCCAGCCCGCCACTTCACGACCTGACCGTCCCCTGCCCTCCGGCAGGCATCGGCTCGCCATCGCCGGATGCCTCACTCGCGAAGGCCGGCCGGTCCTGGCGACCGGCGGCCACGACGGCGTGCTTCGCCTCTGGGAGCCAGAGACGGGCGGGCTTGTGCACTCGCTCCCTGTCGGTGCTCCGATCAATGCCCTCCTGACCATGGACAGCTTGCTCGTCATCGGGTCGCGGGACGGGCTGATCGCCTTGGAGAACTGAGAAGAGCGCTACGGCGCCCGCGAAGGTCCCTCCGCCCCCGCCGTCCACGAACCGTCGCGCGTCATTCCCGGTGCATCGCCCCGCTCGGAACTGTCCCGCCTCACTCCAGAAGAGCCGCACCCAAGCCGGAATCCAGGCTGCCGTCAGTGTTGTAGAGGACCGGTCCGAAGGCGTCGCTGCTGCCAAACCCGCCAACGCCAGCGGCGATGATCTTGCGGTCGACCTGTCTGATGCTGCAGGCGATCAGCGGCAAGAGCTGCTCCCCGCACCCGCGGGGATGGCCCTCCGAGGTCGTTCGTCCAGACCATCCCGGTGTTCCGGCGCCGAGACCGCCGCAAAGTTTGGTGCACCTGTCCCCCCCGCACCCGCGGGGATGGTCTGATTCACACGGGATTTCTCGGGCCCCGTGCTACGTCCCCCCCGCACCCGCGGGGATGGTCTTGCGCCACGTCGTTCTGACGACCCGACGGGGCAACCTGTGCGCTCAGCCGCGCCGCCTGTTCGATGGGGTTACGGGCACTTTCAGATGTCCTTCGCGGGTGTGGAACCGCACCTGCCAGAACCGGCGAGGCGGACGGACCGACCGGGAGGAGACTGCCGACGGCCGCCGGGGGCGGGCAAGGGAGTCATGGGCAGGAGTGGGCCGCCGACGCGGCTGCCGGAAGTTCTCTGGGCGGGAAGCGGCGCGGCACGGAGACTCGCAGATGTCCGGAGCCGTGCCAGGCCCCGGACTCGTCCGCATCCATGGAGGTGACCGGTGGACAGCGCTGATGCCCAGGAGACGGGTGCCGGCCGGCCGATGTCGTTCGCACAGCGGCGGTTGTGGTTTCTGGACAGCCTGCGCCCCGGTACGCCGGACGATCTGCTGCCCCTGGCGCTGCGCGTCCGAGGCGACCTCGACGAGAAGGCACTGACCGGCGCGTTCGCCGCGGTGCTCGCCCGTCACGAGGTGCTGCGGACACGGTACCCGGCCGTGGACGGCGAGCCGGTCGCGGTGGTGGAGCCCGCCGTGGACGTACCGTGGGACCACCGGGATCTGCGGCACCCGCCGTCCGAGGAGCGCGAGTCGCGGCTCGCGGAGCTCGTCGCCGCCGAACTGGTCAGGCCCCTGCCGCTGGAGACCGCGCCACCGCTGCGGTTGACCCTGGTGCGGCTGGCCGAGCAGGAGCACCTGCTGCTGATCGTGGTCCACCACATCGCCTTCGACTTCTTCTCCTGGCCGATCCTCACCCAGGAACTGGCGGCCGGGTACCGGGCCCGCACCGGCGGCACCGCACCGCAGCCCGAACCGGCGCCGCTGCCCCTGCAGTACGCCGATGCCGCCGCCCAGCAGGCCGCACGGCTGGCGGGACCGCGCGGCGAGCGCCAACTCGCCTACTGGCGCGAGCGACTGGCCGGCCTGGAACCCCTGGAGCTGCCCACCGACCGGCCCCGTCCGGCGGTCTGGGACGGCGCCGCCGACATCGCCCGCTTCACCATCCCGGCCGAGCTGGCCGCGGGGGTGGACCGGGTGGCCCGGGAGCACCGGGCCACCCGGTTCATGGTGCTGCTCGCCGCCTTCCAGGCCACCCTGGGACGGCTGGCCGGCCGGAGTGACGTCGCGGTGGGTACCCCGGTCAGCGGCCGGGGACGGCCCCGGCTCGACGAGCTGATCGGGCTGTTCGTGAACTCCGTGGTCCTGCGCGCCCACCTCGGCGGCGCACCGTCCTTCGCCGAACTGCTGCGCCGGGTGCGGACGGACACGCTGGCCGCGCTCACCCACGCCGAGCTGCCGTTCGAGCGGATCGTCACCGAGCTGGCCCAGCAGCGCGATCTCTCCCGCAACCCCCTCTTCCAGATCTCCTTCCAACTGCTCACCCTGCCCGAGGAACCGGACCATCTGCCCGGTCTGGACACCGAGATGATCTCCACCCCGGCCTCCGGCACCGCCTTCGACCTGGCGCTCGACCTCCTCTCCCAGCCGGACGGCCGGATCTCCGGACGGATGCAGTACGCCACCGCGCTCTTCGACCCGGACACCGCCGAACGGATCGGCACCGCCTTCGTGGCCCTGCTGACCGCCGCCGTGGCCGAACCGGAGGCCCCGGTCGCCCGGCTCGCGGGCGCACTGGCGGATCTGCCGGGGCGGGAGCGGCGCAGGCTGCTGGCCCAGGGTGACGGCACCGCACTGGAGGTGCCGGACGTCCCCTGGACCGAGCTGTTCGCGCGGCAGGCGGCCCGCACCCCCGCCGCGGTCGCCGTGAGCGGCCCCGGCGGTGCTCTCACGTACGGCGAACTGGAAGCCCGGGCCAACCAGTTGGCGCACCGGCTGGCCGCGGTGGGCGCCGGCCCGGGCACCCCCGTCGGGGTCTTCCTGGAACGCGGCCCCGCGCTGCTGGTGGCCCTGCTGGCGATACACAAGGCAGGCGCCGTCTACCTGCCGCTCGACCCGGGCTACCCGGCCGGCCGGATCGGCTACCTGCTCCAGGACGCCGGAGCCGAGGTGCTGGTCAGTGCACGGGCGCTCGCCGGGCGGCTGGACGGTACGGGAGCCGGGCCCCGGCCGGGCGAGGAGCGCACCCTGCTGCTCGACGACCCCGCCGAGGAGGCCAGGGTGGCCGCCGCCCCGCGCTCGGCACCACCGCGCCGCCCCGGTCCGGACGAACTGGCGTACATGTTCTACACCTCCGGCTCCACCGGCCATCCCAAGGGCGTGCTGGTCGAGCACCGTTCGCTGACGCACTTCCTGGTGGCGATGGCCGGCCGGCTGCCGCTACGTCCTGGTGGCACCTTCCTGGGCATCACCTCGGTCTCCTTCGACCCCTCGCTGATGGAGCTGTGCCTTCCGCTGCTGACCGGGGCCCGGCTGCTGCTCGCCGACCGCGAACAGGCCCGCGACCCGGAGCGGATGGCCGCGCTGATCGACACCGCCAAGGCCGCCCTGGTGCAGGCCACCCCGGTGACCCTGCGGATGCTGCTGGACACCGGCTGGCGGCCCGGCGCCGGGCTCACCCTCCTCAGCGGCGGCGAGAAGCTGCACACCGACCTCGCGGTCCGGCTGGCCGCCGACGGCGCTCGGGTATGGGATCTGTACGGCCCCACCGAGACCACCGTCTGGTCCACCACCGCCCGCCTCGACGCCCACGGGCGGACCGTGGACTGGGAACTCCGCGGCAACACCCGGCTCCATCTGCTCGACGCGCGGATGGAACCGGTGGCCGAAGGCGCGGTCGGGGAGATGTACATCGGCGGCAGCGGACTGGGCTGGGGCTACCACGGCCGCCCGGCCCAGACGGCCGGGGCCTTCGTCCCCGATCCGTTCGCCGACCGGCCCGGGGCACGCCTGTACCGTACCGGCGACCTGGCGCGCCGACGCCCCGACGGCTCCCTGGACATCCTGGGCCGCGCCGACCACCAGGTGAAGATCCGCGGCCACCGGATCGAGCCGGGCGAGATCGAGTCCGCGTTGCTCGCCCTCGGCCCCTTCCGGGCCGCGGTGGTCCTCGCCGTACCGCAGCCGGACGGCGACCAACGGCTGGCCGCCTACCTGGTGCCGGGGGAGGACACCACCGGCACCCCCGGCCACGAGGAGCTGCGGACGGCCCTGCTGGCCACCCTGCCCGACTACATGGTGCCCGAAGCCTTCGTGACGCTGGACGCCCTGCCGCGCACACCGAACGGCAAGGTCGACCGCAAGGCGCTGCCCCCGGTGGCGCATTGGCGCCCGACCGGCGACACCACCGCCGGCGCACCGCCGCGCACGGACCGGGAACGCACCGTGGCCGGGATCTGGCAGGAGGTGCTGGGCGTCCAGGACATCGGCGTCGACCACGACTTCTTCCAGCTCGGCGGGCACTCCCTGCTCGCCACCCGGGTCTCGGTACGGCTGCGGGCCGCACTCGGCATCGACGTCCCGGTCCGGGCGCTCTTCGAACACCCCACCGTGGCCGCGCTCTGCGCCGCGCTCCCCGGCTACCCGGCCGTCGCCGCCGGACCGTCCGCACCGGTCCTGGGCGCCCGGCGCCGACCACGCCGCCCCGCCACCGCCCAGCTCGCGGACAGCGGCCGGTAGCGACGAAGCCCGGCACGGCGGCGGGCCGCCACGGCACCACCACGCCACCGACAGTCACCGCATGTCATCACCCCGCGACGGCGCGTCATGCCGGCCAGGGTCGCCACCCCCCCGGCCGGCCGGCACGACGGGCGAGAACCGAAAGGACCACCGATCACCATGACCATCGCGTTCACCCCTCCCACCTCCGCGCCCCCCGCCGCGGCCGAGGCGCCGGACGTCGCCGTCTTCGAGCGGCACGAGTCCCATGTCCGCAGCTACTGCCGCAAGTTCCCGGTGGTCTTCGAGCGCGCCAAGGGCGCACGGCTGTACGCCGAGGACGGCCGCGTCTTCACCGACTTCTTCTGCGGCGCGGGAACGCTCAACTACGGCCACAACCCCGGCCCGATCAAGGAGCGGATCGCCGACTACCTCGCCTCCGACGGGATGATGCACGGGCTCGACATGTACACCGTGGCCAAGCGGTCCTTCCTGGTCGCGCTCACCGAGCACATCCTGCGCCCCCGCGGCCTGGAGTACACCGCCCAGTTCGCCGGGCCCACGGGCGCCGACGCGGTCGAGGCCGCGCTGAAGCTGGCTCGCAAGGCCACCGGACGCCGGGGGATCTTCGCCTTCAGCGGCGGCTACCACGGGATGACCCGGGGCTCGCTGGCCGTCACCGGCAACGGCCGGGCCCGCCGCGCCGGCGGGGTGCACGGGCAGGACGAGGTCACCTTCATCCCTTACGAGGACGGACCGCAGGGCCCCTTCGACTCCGTCGCGTTCATCGAACGACTGCTGGCCGACTCCTCCTCCGGAGTCGAGGTGCCGGCAGCGGTGATCGTCGAGCCGCTGCAGATGGAGGGCGGCGTCTACCAGGCGTCCCCGGACTGGCTGCGCCGACTGCGCGCCGTCACCGAACGCCACGGCATCCTGCTCATCTGCGACGAGATCCAGTCCGGGTGCGGCCGTACCGGCACGTTCTTCGCCTTCGAGGAGTCCGGCATCGTCCCGGACATCGTCACCGTCTCCAAGTCCATCAGCGGCTACGGCCTTCCGCTGGCCCTCACCCTCTTCCGCCCCGAACTGGACGTCTGGCAGCCGGGTGAGCACACCGGCACCTTCCGCGGCAACCAGCTCGCCTTCGTCGCGGCGACCGCCGCCGCCGAGCTGTGGAGCAGCCCGGACTTCCTCGACCGGCTGCCCGTACCCGCCCGCCGGCTGGCCGCGTTCGGAGCCGAGCTGGCGGCCGCCGAACCGGAGATCGCCATCCGGGGCCGCGGCATGGTGCTCGGCGTCGACCTGGGCCGCTGCGGCGGCGGCAGGCGCGCCGAAGAGGTGCAGCGGTACGCCTTCGACCACGGGCTGATCGTCGAACTCTCCGGCCGGGACGACGAGGTGATCAAGGTGCTGCCGCCGCTGACCATCACCCCCGAGGAGCTCGACCACGGCATCGGCGTGCTGCGCGCCGCCCTGCTCGCCCGCTGACACCCGAGGCCGCCCGGCCGAAGCCGCCGCCCGAACCGCTCCACCCAGGAGGAAGCCCCATGCCCCAGGCCGAACGACGCCATCTGATTTCCATCGACGACCTCTCCGACGAGGAGCTGGAGCACATCGCCCGGCGCGGCGCCGAGTTCTCCGCGGGCGCCGCCGACGACGTCCGGCCCCTGGCGGACACCGTCGTCGGCGTGCTGTTCCGCAAGACCTCCACCCGTACCCGTACCGCCTTCTCCGCCGGGGCGCTGAGGCTGGGAGCCCGGCTGATCACCTACGGCCCCGGGGACCTCCAGGAGAACACCGGGGAGACCGTGGAGGACAGCGCCGCGGTGCTCTCCCGCATGATCGACGTGCTGGTGGCGCGCACTGCGGGGCCCGAGCGCGAACTGCGCGCCTACGCCGACCAGCGGCGGATGGCCGTCGTCAACGCGATGAGCCAGGGGGAGCACCCCACCCAGGCGCTGGCCGACCTCACCACGCTGCTGCGCAGGTTCGGCCGGATCGAGGACCTGCACGTGATCTACGTGGGCGAGGGCAACAACACCGCCTCCGCCCTGGCCCTGGCGCTCTCCCGCTTCCGGGGCACCCGGCTCACGCTGCGCACCCCGCCCGGGTACGGGCTCGCGCCCGAGTACCTGGAACGGGCCGCGGTCAGCGCGAAGCAGAGCGGTGCCCGGATCGAGGAGCGCCACGACATGGCGGACCTGCCGGCCGCCGACGTCGTCTACACCACCCGCTGGCAGACCACCGGGACCGTGAAACCGACCCCTGACTGGCGCGAGGTGTTCGCGCCCTTCCAGGTCACCGAGAAAACCATGGCGAGCAGCCCGGACGCGGTCTTCATGCACGACCTCCCCGCCCATCGCGGCGAAGAGGTGACCGCGGACGTGCTGGACGGTCCGGCGAGCATCGCCTTCGACCAGGCCGAGAACAAATACCACAGTGCGCGCGCCGTTCTCGAATGGTGCGCGGCAGACCGGAGCCCTGAGAGGTAGAGCGTCATGGCCGCGGAAAAGCAGACGGAAGAGCAGGAAGCCGTTTATCTGCCCGGTGGGCGTTGGCGGTTGTGGGAGCAGTTCTCGTTGCGTGGGCCGGGTTTTCCGGTGGGGGGTGTGTTGGATCTGGCGCCGGTGGATGTGTCGGTGTATGCGGACAAGTTCGCTGGTGGGGTGGGGTTGTCGGGTCCGGATTGGGATGAGTTCGAGGGGGTGTTCGGGGAGGTTGCGGCGCGGACGGCGGTGAGGTTGCAGGAGGT
>NZ_JBEZVN010000063.1:0-17716 GCF_040636995.1 Streptomyces sp. NPDC032161
GCACCGCAGTCATCTCGTCCGGAGTCACACTCACTCAACGCGATATCGAACCCGAAAGACACGCACCACGGCCAACCTGACCAAGCACTACTAGTCCCTCGTGCTGGTCATGTCTTCCCTCCCCCCGTCGCGGCTCGGCGGCGGCACCGCGCCCGTACTCTTCAAGCAGGCTCGATCGGGCATGAGCGGCAGCCCCCGGACACGGGGCCACTGCTCACCCTCGCTGCTAACTAAGAGCTGCGATCAGGATCGCTACAGTACGGGCGTGCAGTGCTCGGTCGCGCGACGCGGGAACTTCCGGGATCGCAACACGCCACGCTGGCACGGCGCCGGGCGGCTGCGCACTGCTATCGTGCGGGCGAGTAGGCCGTACGGCGGCCCGACCGTCTACGTCGATTCCCGGCTTTCGCGACGTTGTTCCCCGACGGCAAAACCGGCCACGGCTAGTCCTCACTCCCAGCGCACAGGACGACTCCTGCAGGGCTGCGGTGCCGGGACACAGACCCTGTCGATACGGAGTACGCCGTGGCCACGACCAGCACCCAGCGCCGCACGCGCGCCCGCCGTCTCTACACCGGCGAACCGCACGCCAGCGCACTCAACGAAGTACGACGCCACCGTGAGGTCCTTCCCGCAGCATCCACCGCCGCCCAGCAAGACCTTGAAGCGTGCGTCCTGGCCGCGCTCGTCGGCGAGTTCGGCGTGCACCGCCCTGGCGACCAAGGAGGACCTTTCGCGCTGGCCTGGGTCGGACCGCGCGAGGACTCACTGGTCCTGGCCGTCGCCGAGCCTCACCGCGAGCGCGTGGTGCGGTGCCTGCTCAACGCGCACGGCGACGGCGGCCGCGTGGTGCCCGGCCTTGAGCAGCGCGGGAACACTGGGAAGTGGATCACCCTGGCCGACCCGGACGGCGGCACCCTGCTGCTTCCCCGCGACCACGGCCCGGCCCTGCTCCGCGCCCTGGAGGACCTGGCCGACCGGTCTGCCAGCGTCAGTTCCCAGAGCGCACCTCCCCCGTGGGCCGGTACGCCGGGCGGACGGAAGCGCGCGAGTACGGTGCTGCGCCGGATCCGCCTCTTCACGGACCACGGCACGGTCAACTTCGGCACGGCGCTGCCCGGCGATGCCATGCTCGACGGACCGCACCCTGAGCTGCTGACATGGCCACGGCGCCCGCGCGTCATCGCGGTCGCCAACTCCCAAGGGGGCCACGGGTGCAGCTCGCTCGCCACCGGCCTTGCCCAGGCGCTGGCCGGCCAAGGCCACCGCGTCTTGTATCTGCTGACGTCGCGCGGCGTGCAGAGAGGACCGGGCCTGCAGGGACACCGGTGGCCCGAGGCGGACCCCGGGCTGGCCACCGTGGCCGAGGACCCCGACCGGCATGTCCACCTGCTGCCCAGCCTCGGCCACGCCTTCGTCCGCTGTTCCACACCTGGTGCCGACGGGCCGGAACAGGCAAGGCAGTTGGCTCTCCTTCTGCGGCACCCTGCCCTCGACCGCGTCTTCAGCCACGTCGTCACCGATGCCTCTCCCGTCGGCCTGCCGCGCGCCGCCGCCAGCACCGCCGATTTGACGCTCACACCGTGGCGGCGCATGCCCCGCCTGCCGGGACGGGAGGTCACCGAAGTGCACCTCACCCCTCTGGGAGAGATCTGGGCCTGGCTCAAGGTCGCCTACCGGGACATTGAGCACTGCGGGCTCGACAACCTGGAGGACTACGACACGTACGAGGAGCGCTTCGCCAAGCTCGTCCGGGAGACCGGTCGGCAGAAGACGGACGACGAACTCGAGGACGCTCTCGCACGGCGCTTGTTCCTCCGCGACTGCGACGAGGCGGGCCGTCAGCGATGGGGAGCATTGTGGGAGGAGGGGCGGGACGGCTGGATCGCGCACCTGGTGCACGAGACCCAAACCGGCTGGGACGAGGCTGCGGGCGCACGCGTCCTGCGCACCCTGACCGACCAGGAGTGGCAGGCCGCGCTCCAGTCGCGGGTGGCCAAGGCAGCCCACGAGGTGCTGTGGGACCTGCAGGTGGCCACCGGCAAGCGCCGCCCCTGGCTGGTCCCCACCACTCGGATGCCCGCCGACGTCGTCCGCACCGTCGGCGAGGCGTGCACGGCCCAGGGCCTTCGCTTGTCCTCTACTGTCCTGCCCGATGCCGGCGATCTGGGTCGGCCTGCGGCACGGTCCCGCTGGGAAGACGCCGCGCGGCGCCTGGCCGACGAGGCTTGCGCGCAACTGCCCCGGTGACGTAACCGGGCGCCTCCTGTCCCGCCGGTGATCGCGGAGACCGGGCAGGCTGGACAAAGCAATCGGTCGGCGGCGCGGCATCGGCAGGCCACTCGATCAGCAACCAGCAGTCGGGAAGGATCCGTTCCGCCAGCCGTGTTCGGCTGAGGCGACCGCCTCGCCGCGTGCTGACTTCAGCGGCGGGTGACGGTGTAACCCGCATCGTTGACCGCGCGGGTCCATACGTCGCGGTCGAACCACTTGCTGATGTTGGGCTGCATCTCGGAAATGGTGCGCATCCGGGCCTCCCAGTCGTGCCCGGCCGGGCCGCGGCTGCCGTCGCATCCAGCGCAGCCGTCCTCGCCGTGGATGTGGCCGGCCATCCACGCGTTGACCGCCACGTTGATGATGACCGCGTACAGGTCGCCGCCTGTCTGGGCCAGGGAGTCCGGGACGCCAGCGAGGACCAGGGCGAGTTCGGGGTTGTCCAGCGGCGGCATCGGAGCCTGGCCCACGCCCTTCTCGTTGCTGCTCTCCTCGTAGGAGGCCACGCTCTGCGCGAGGTGGTCGGCTGTGGCCTTGGCGTCGAAGTACCGCCAGGCGGAGCGCACTTGGATCCCGAGCCGCTCGACCACGGTGTTGATGTTGTTCTCGATGAAATCCTCAACGCTCGACGGGGCGAGCGTCACCCCCTTATGCGCCAGCTCCGCGAGCGTCTGGGCAACGGCTTCCTTGAATGCCTTCGTGTTCCGCACCACCACATCGTAGGTGCGCGGGAGGCTCCGCCGAACGGCTTCACCCGCGGGCGCAGTCAGAGAGGTGCTGTCAGCGGCTGCCGCCAGCTGCGAAGGGGAACTCGTCTGGCCGCTGAAAGGCGTTCCAGCACAGGCGGCCTCGGCGACGGCCGCGAACGCCTCCGCCCCGAGGTCGGGCAGCTCGCCCAGGCTGGGCGGGGCCGCGCTGTGATCGGCTGACGGGCTGGTCGCCTTCGTCATGGGCGGTCCCTGAGAATGTGAGGCGGTCCGGGAGGACCGGGTATGGCTGATGGGTTCCTTCCGACCTCGGTGGTTTATGGGCCCCGCAAGGGGCTCCGGGGCAAGTATGGTGCCGGGGATGGAAGGCCGACTAGGTGCCTGACATGTGTGACAGTTTCAGACGCGCTGGCCTGCGCAGGGGGCCCGGGAACCCCAGATAGCAGTGGTGCCCGTTGCCGTCGGCACTCCGCGCTGCAGGGCCGTTTCCGGGGTCTGAGGCGCGACGCCGCCAGGGAGGGCGACGAGGACAGTTACGAGCGGGCCCGGTGAACGTTCCAGGCACCCGGCGTGGGCCGTCTCTCGCCTCGCCAAGCGCCTGGAACGTACGGGCCCGTCAGGGCCGGGGCAGCGGCAGGCCGGGCAGTTGCGGGTGCCGCAGGTGCTGCCCGCCGTCGCGGACATGCAGGGTGAAGGTCTCCGGCCCCGGTCGGCCTGCAGCGTCGTAGGCGTCCAGGACTCGCTCGGTCCGCTCCCACAGCTTCACCGGCCCGCCCTCGCGCACCTGCCAACCATCGCCGTGCGGGGTGAGGGTGGCCACGGAGCCGGTGACGACGTCGATCAGGTGCACCACCTCGCCCACGGTCGTCATCTGCGCATCCGGCACCGCGCTCTGGACGAGGAAGCGCAGGTGGAACGCCTCCTCGGTGGCGGCGCTGATCCTCTCCGGGCCGTGCGGGGTGGTCCGGGACCTGTCCGGCAGGCCCGCGGCCCAGTGGGCGGGGTTGCCGAACGTCGGCGCCGCGTGCGTACGTGCCGACATGAACGACACCGTGCCACCGAGCAGCGGGCCCTCGGCGGTCCCATCGGCACCGACCGTGAGGAGGACGCGAGCGTAGCCGTAGAGCCAGCCGGAGAGGGTGAGCAGAATCTTCCCGCCCGGCCGGGTCTGCGCGAGCAGGGCGGGGGGGACTGCGCGGAACGAGCAGGCGGCCACGATCCGGTCGAACTGCGCCTCGGGCCAGTACCCGTACAGTCCGTCCGCCGCGGCCAGGGTCGGCGTGTAGCCGCACCCGTACAGCGCGCTCGCCGCCTGCTCCAGGCGGCGACCGTCGACCTCGATCGACGTGACACCGGCGGAGCCGAGACGTTCGCACGCAAGCGCGGTCGAATAGCCGGTCCCGGTGCCGATCTCCAGCACCGTGTGCCCTTCGGTGAGCTCGGCGTCCGTCCACATGCGCACGACGAGCGAGGGCAGCGTGGAAGACGATGTCGGGGCCCCGCCGTGCCGTATGGCGGGCTGCTTCCAGTCGGGTTCGGCGCCGTCGAACTGCGTGATGAGCGTGGTGTCGGAGTACGTGGCGGCCAGCCACCGGCCGTAGTCGAGCTCGGCGGTGACCGGCTCCCACACCGTCAGGCCCTGCCCGTCACGTCCGTCGGCAGGCAGGTAGAAGCCAGGTACGAACCGGTGCCGCGGCACCGCCTGAACCGCCTCCTTCCAGGCCGGATCGGCAAGTACGCCGTTCTCGGCGAGGGCCTTGGTCATCGCCTCGCGCAGCCGCGCGGCATCGGTCTCAAGGTCGGCGGGCATCGTCACGCAGCACCGCCTCCTTCCTGCTTGAGAATGTCGGCGAACGCCTCGGTGATGGCGGGCGCGTCGGGCAGCCAGCCCCACTGGCCGTTCGGATTGCATTCGATCGCCGTCCAGTGCTCCGGGACGTCCCCGTCGTCGGTCAGAGCGAAGTCGAAGCAGCCGAAAACCAAGCCGAAGGAGGCCAGGTAGCTGTGCAGCGCGCCCTCGATCGGGGCCGGGAGTTCTATGGGGGTGTGGATCAGGTCGTCCCAGTTACCACGGCGCCAGTCCAGCGCACCGTCCGGGGCGGCGACCTGCTGGGCGAATACCTTCTCCCCCACCACGGTGACCCGTACATCACCGGTCTTGGGGATCTCGGCCTGGAACAGGTGCGCGGTCACGGAGAGGGTGTCGTCGAAGGTGTCGGGGTCGACGCGCTGGGCCCAGATCGCCCCGGTGTGCCCGTCCTCGCCCGGGGGCAGCCCGCGGAACGCCTTGTAGATCACGTGGTTGTGCTCGGCGGCGAACTTCCGTGCGGCCTCGGCGTCGTTGGTAACCAGGGTCGGCGGGATCTGAAGCCCGAGTTCGGTGAAGCGCTGGAGCTGGGCGGGCTTGAAATCGGCCCGGGTGACCGCGGCGGGGTGGTTGACGTACTTCGCGCCGTGCAGGTTGTTCAGGATGCCGCCGAGCCCGTGCCTCGCCTCGGCTGCGGCGAAGTCCCGCTGCTGGACGGGCAGGTGCCGGTACCGGGCGGTGTAGGGGGTGGGGCGGCGGTAGTAGACCGCCGCCACCTCCCCCAGCTCCACCTCCCTGCTCGCCGTACGCAGCCGTCCGCCCCAGGTGGAACTGTCCTGCCCGATACGGGCCGCGAAGGTCAGGGCGGGCCCGATATCGGCCGGTTCGACGCGTACGACGGGCACCTCACGCTCGTTCAGCGCGGCGATGACCTTGTCCGCGGTGAAATCTTCCAGCGCGGTGACGACCAGGACGGTGGAAGCCACCGGTCAGTCCGACTCGTAGTCGGTGGTGTTGTCGTCCTGGGCCTGCGGCTGCGGGCCCTGCCCGTCGCCGCCCCCGGACATCGAGGCGGTGCCAGTCGTTTTCGAGGTGCCGTGATTGCCCATCTCCACCACGCGGCCAGTGGTGTCGGTGTAGCGGGCGGTCTGCGAAAGCGGGTCGAGCATCACAGCCGCATACGGCGGCGGGCCGACCGGTAACCGGTCGGTGACCAGCCGCATCGCCCACGGCGCCCCGGGTGCAAGTGTCGCCATGCGAAATCCCTTCCCCTATGCCGAAAGCGGTCAGCCAGGCGACTGCCGCCTCCACAGAATCGGCGCCCGACAGGTGCACTGGCCAGTACCGTACAGGTCGCAAACCCTGGCGGAAAAGCCACGCTCCGAATGCGCAGGCGGGGGCCGGCAGACGATCGCGCAGGAAGCCTTGCTGCGCGTCAACGCGGCCGGACAGGTGCGTAGCTGGCTCACCGACCAGGACGACGCCGCCGACACCCTCCGTAAGGACGAGCCCGGCGTAGTCGCGGTGCGGCTCACCAGCGGCCTCGAGCTGGACTTCGCGGCGAACGACGAGCCCTCTCTTCCGGCGCCCGCCGCCGAAAGACACCAAGCGATGATCGAGCGGCCGCACGCATAGTTCGACACCGAGGACGGAATCGCCGGGGCGCAGATCGTCCCGAGCACCCCCGCAGTGGGTGTCGAGCACAAAGACAGCACCGACTTTCACCGTGGTGGTGAGCGTTGGGGCCTGACCTCCGGCAGCAGCTTCCCGCGCTGCTCGGGCCACGCGCCTTAAATCACCAGCGGCTCACACCCTGGGGGGACGCGAGCCTGCGTCTTCCTCGCCCCGCCTGGGAGGGTGGGGCGGCCCCGGCCGTACTAGATATTTGCCCGGCCGCTCGCCAGACGGGCAGGAGCGCTGCGGACCCGGCGCGGGTTCGCAGCCCGTCAGGTGAGATACACCGGTGGCCGTGACTGAGGGCAGGCAGCTAGAGGCAGCTGCCGGACCGCCTGAATCCCGAGGGCCTTGACTTCTCTTCAACGCGAATGCGGGACACACCGACGCCGCCGCCAGAAGGTCCACGAGGTGCGCCCCGTGCTCCTCGAACACCAGGTTGTGGTGGCCCGCAGCCGACCAGGACGACCTCCATAACAAGTGCAACAGCGTGCTGGAACGGCCGGGCGCGGGTGATGGCGTCGGTGTGATGGTTCCTTCGGAGGGGTTCCTTGCCGAGGTCGCCCAAGAACGAGTCCGGCAGACGAGCATGGTGTGCGCGGGTTCAGCCTCGCTCGATGGTGATCCGGTTCTCGTCGAAGTGCGGCCAGTTCAGCACGAGGTGGAACCGTTCGTGACCCTTCAGAGCTTCAAGGGCTGTCTGTTCTCGGGCGGTGCCGCGCTCAAGGCGGGCCTCGCCTTCCTGGGTGAGCCGACCGAGTGCGTTGCGGAGGTCGTCCTCGCTTAGGTCGGTCGCCTTGGCCAGCCGGTCGACGGACGTGAAGACTTCCGCTGGGCGGTTCAGGTCGTCCGTGAGGTAGTCGATCAGCGTCTGTTCCGCTGGGCCGCTCTCCCAGAATTGCCGACGGTACGCGATTGCGGCTCGTTCCTTGTCTGTCAGGGCCAGGGCGGTCTCGGGGCCCGGGATGGGGTCGGGCATGGACCACACGCCGTCCTGCTGGCTGGCGATGCCCAGGGCGAGCATGGTGTCGGCAAGCTCACGGATCGTGGTCGGGACGGCGAGGTCGGCGGTGCGGAGTAGTTCCTCGCATCGGGCCTGGTGCTCTTCGGCGTCTACGCGGAGCTGGTTCTTCTCCTGCTCTGTCTCGGCGTACTCCAGTTCGTCCGGGTCCATCCACACGACGGGCGAGTCGAGGGAATTGCTGGCGTTGCCGAAGAAGGCACCGGGCTCGCCCTGATAGATCTGCTCCAGGACGTCATCGAGGCTGCCGCGCAGGCCCCGGACCGTGGCTGTGCCGAAGAGCATGGACAGCATCATTGCCTGGTGCTGGGGTAGGTAGCTCGGCCACCCGCTTGCGAACCAGCCGCTGTGCAGGGACAGGTAGCTGTCGTTGTCGTGCTGGCTGGTGTCATGGACGAGGGACACAGTTCTCCTTACGGGCGGTTCTGTGAGGTGGGCGGGAGATACGGAGGAAGGTTCCTGATCCGTTCCTCAAGCAGGTGGGTGAGCGGCCCATCCTCGCTCGTCTCGTCGTTGGGGTCGATGAGGCCGGCATCGGCGAGGCGCTGAAGTCCGGCGCGGAGATCGGACTTGCTGTTCTGTTCGCCGAAGGCTCCAGCGCGGATCTGGGTGATGAAGTCGTCGACGCTGACGTCGTCAGCGAGATCCGGGAGCCATTCGTTGACCTTCACGTAGAGACCGAGGTCGTGCAACGAGGTGCTGGCGTTCAGCGCCTCGGGATCATGACTGCGGGCTGCGGGCGAGGGCCGCGCATCTTGGGCCTGAGGACATCCTGTCGGTCAGTGCGAGCCTCGGGGTGGGATCCAGACGGATCCCACCCCGAGCATCAGAACGAGGCCTGCGGGATGGCGCGGTAGGTAGGGCCGCGCGGCGGTGGGCGAAGACGGTGGTGCTGGGCAGATCCGGCCACCAGGCAGCAACACCGGCCGTCAGGGCGTGTACCGACCGGCGGTACGCCCGTTTAGCGGTCCATTGCCTCCCCGATACGCATGTCATCAGCGTAGTGCTCGTCCCTGGCCTGGGCGTCGGCGTCAGGGGCCGAGCTCGACGGTAGCTCCTGGAACTTCTCGGTGGGGAACGGCGGCAGTCCGGCTTGCGGCAGGACTGCCGCCTGACGCTGGACTACCGCCTGCAGCGGTGGTCCTCTGCGGCAAGGCGCTTGAGCTTGCGCCGCACCCGTTCCCCCATGAATGCCGGTTGCCCGGCCTTGAATGCCGCCTGTGCCAAGGTGAGGCCCGCGGCCGCGTAGCAGTCGGCGACTTTCCGCTCCTCGGGTTTGAACTTGGCCAGCACGCGGTCGATCTTCTCTTCCTGGCCCAGCAGTTCCTCGTCGGCGGCGCGGGCGTCCGCAAAGCGATCGGGGTTGTCCAGCGGGACGACGCGTTTCCCCTGCCTGGTGCGCTCCCACAGTTCGGTATTTGTAGAGGTCGCGGCGTGAGTGGCAGCGCGCAGGCAGTCTTTGAGTCCGCCGTTGCTGTGCACGTGACCTCCCAGCCTTTCCTCCAGCAGCCCCTGGGCGATGCGTTCGGGTCGCCGGTCGGGCCGGGAAACCGTCACTACCCAGCCACAGCCGTAACCTGCGGGCGGGTCACCGGTCCGGCGGCCCAACTGTTGGTGACCGCCTCAGCTAGGGGAGTGAAAAGCCTGGCTTTGCGGGCCTATGCAAGGGGTCCGAGGTTTCCTTCCAGGACAGTCTGGATAATCTGGGGCCGGCCCCAGAGAGCCAGAATTTCGTTGGCGATGGCCACGATGGGTAGGGGGTCGTGGTCGCCGTACGCCTTGATGGACGCAGCCGACAGGCTCCGGGGGACGGCGCCGGCATCCAGAAGGACACGCCAATCCTGCGGGCCGAGTTCCAGGAATTCCAGGCTGGTGAGCTCGGCGATCTCCAGCGGGTCGGCCAGCGTACCGGCGTACGCGGCGAGGGTGCGCAGGCGGGGCAGCCCGATGACCGGGGCGAGGCTGAACGGTGCGCCGTCCCACACCCCGATCGAGAGGACTTCCAGGCCGGGGTGGGCGGCTTCCCGGACGCTCTTGATGCTCGCGTGGTTGACGTGGGCCACGAGCGGTGACTCTTCTCTGCGGTGCCGGCGCTCGTGCGTCTCCCGGCCCAGGACCCAGTCGGTGAGCGAGTCGGCCAGCAACTTGGCGCCGACGCTCTCCTCGTGGCTGAGCAGGATGATCTGCCCGGTGTGTCCGTGCGGGCCGGGCGTCAGGTCGACCGCGAGCTGGTCTCCTCCGCCGTTCTCACCGAATACGATCCACCCGGGTGATCCGACGACGCCTTGTACCGCTGCGTCGGGCCCAGTGTCGACTGCTTTCTTGGCCGCGAACTCCCAGCGGCAGTGGCGGGTCGAAGCTTCGGCGGTGTACAGGTCGTCCACGGATGAGAGTTCGCAGCGCACCGCTTCGAAGACACCGTCCGCCGTGTCGTAGTCGTCGCCCCAGTCCTCCCAGCGCGCCCGGGTCACCCGGTAGAGCACCTTGAGTTCCTCTGGCAGGCAGACGCCCAGGCGTGCTTCGGCGGCGGCGATCTCCTCCTCCGTCGCGCCGATGGCGTCGGGTAGCCGTTCCCGCAGCCTCCGCTCCAGCAACTCCGGGTCCGCTGAGGAGGCCGGCCTCGCTTCGTGCGTCGGATCGGGGAGGCGGCGCCAGGGCTCGGGAAGGGAGTCTTCGATGAGGATGAGCGCACCGGGATGAGAGTTTCCGATCCCGGGTTCCACCGCCGGGCTGGGGCCGAGCAGACGAAGCACGGTCGTCCCGGTCGGTTCGATCTTCGCGGAGAACGAGACGTCGTCGACACCAACCTCCGTCATCGCGGTCTGCACCCGCTCCACCGCGTCGAGCTCGTCCTGTATGTCCTCGGTCTGGAGGGCTCGACCGGGCGGTGGCACCGGGTGCGGGAGGGTCAGACTCCAACCGCTTCGCCCGATGCGACCCGCCACGCTTATGGGCTCGGCACCGGCCTTGTCTGCCTTGGCGGCCCGCAAGAGCCTCAGCACGGGCTGCCAGGTCGCGAAGTCACGTATCGATTGCCCGGGGGGATTCTGAGTAGCCATGCGAAGACCGTACGCGGGGCGGCTGACACCCGGTGTCACAGGAGGCAGGGCTGCTCGCAAGGTAGCAGTCGGACTCTCAATCCATGGATCGGAGTCACCGCGTACGGCCCGGTCCGACTTTCCGCCCGATCGCCTCGCGTCGGCACCTACTCGTCGTCGGCGGCAGTGGTGGCAGGGTTGTAGAGACGGACACCCATGAGGGTGAGGCCGGTAAGCGTCTCAGTGGAACGTTGCTTGCCTCCCAGCCAGTTGTAGCGGGTCTCCGCCTGGCCGGCCCGCGGGTTGCCGTACTCGTCGCTGTCCAGGGCAACGGGGGCCTTGGCGGTGTCCAGCAGGAGCTGGAGTGCGACATCGCCGTGGATGTTGGTGAGCTGCAGGACGGTGCCGCCGGTCTTGTTGGTGGTGGCGGCGAGGTCTCCGGATGCAGAGTCCACGTTCCGCGTCAGCGCACTGGTCGCGGTGTCCTCGGTGATCCAGCGGGGATTGTCGCCGTCGTCGTCGTAATGGTTGAGCCTTGAGCTGTTCTGGGTCCAGTTGCTGCCGCTGCCACTCTCAACCTTCCAGGAGCGGAAGCGCTGATCGGCGTCGAGCTGCCAGGTCTGACGCTTGCCGTTCGCCGTCTGCTGGTAGGCGAGGTCGTCGGCGTGGTAGCCGATGGTGCTGCCGGGCAGGGCGGTGGTGCGGCCGAAGGCGTCGTAGGTGTAGCCGGTGTCGATGAGGCGGTCGGCGCTGTCGTAGGTGTGGTTGGTTGTGGTGCCTTCGGTGGTGGTGCAGCCCAGGCCCGGGACTGCTGGGCTCGAGGTGAGGGACTTGCGGTTGCTGCGGGCGTCGAAGGTGTAGGTGCGGCGTGTGCAGATGGTGTCCGCGGTGTCCTCGACCGTGGTGAGCCGACCGGTCGCGTCGTAGCGGCAGGTCTGGTCGGACCAGCCGGCGTGCGCGGTGACCTGTCCGTGGACGGACTCGGACACCGTGTCGGAGTAGACGATCGTGCCGTCACTGTCACGGGTGTAGGTGCGGTCGGTGGTCGAACCGGTCGTGTCCTCGGTCTGCTTGACCGTGTAGCCGCCGGGCAGTCTTTCGCGGGTGACCGATCCGTCGGCGTCGTAGGTGGCCTGGAAGGTACCGGCGACGGAGTCGGTGGTCTTCGTGGCGAGGCCGCGCGGTTCGGCGGCGTGATCGTAGGTGTAGGTGACGGTGGAGGGGGCGTTGTCGGTGACCTTGACCTGCCGGTCGAGCAGGTCGTACTCGGTGGTCGTCACACCGTTGTCGGCGTCCGTGTAGGAGACCTGCCGGCCGAGTTTGTCGAACGCCTTGGTGATGGGTGCCTCCGGTCGGGGACGGCGAACTCGGTGAACCCGCAGTCGCTGGTCAAGGCCATCTGCTCGGCGCTGACCGAGCACGGCCCCTCCCACTGGCCAGCGCTCGCAGCGGGTCGTGGTGGACTGGCTGAGGATCACAGTGGTCGGCGATCCGGCAAGCTGGGACATCGAGCAGGTGATGCAGGCCGCCACCACCACCAGGTCAGGCACGGGGATCTGAAGGTGCCGCCGGACTGGGAGGAGGGCGGTGTCCGGCTCGGGGTGGAGCTGGACAAACTGCGGCGCAAGGCACGCGCGGACAAGGACGATCTGGACCGCCTGGCCCAGGAGCTGGGGAACGAGGAGAAGGCGCGCAAGGAGTGGATGGCGCGCGGGCCTCGGATCCATCCCGACCTGGTGCGCTACCTGGCGGAGCGGGGCTTTGTGTGGGAGCCGCGGGCGGACGGGCGGGCCGTGCTGCTCGGGGCCGCCCGGGCCTACGTCGAAACCCACGGGCACCTGCTGCCCCGCAAGGACGAGAACGTCGACGGCGAGGAAGTGGCCCTCGGCGCGCTGCTGGCCGAACGGCGCCGGCCCGGCATCAAGGACCCGGAACTCGACACGATCGGAGCTCTTCCGGCCAGTGAGGGAATGCCGCGGCCGGCGTCCTGGACATGGCGGGTCCCCGAGGACAAGCCGTGGACAGCCGCCTTCCACCGCCAGCTCGTACGCCTCGAGCGGTTCAAAAACGAAGGCGGGACACGGGCCGAACTCCTGCACGGAACACGGTTCTACCGCGGTGAGGACCTCGGAAAATGGCTGTACGAGCAGCACGTGCGGTGGAAGGAACTGCACGAGGAGCAGCGAGTGGAACTGGGCAGGCTGCGCATGGGACCGGCTGCCTGGGACGCCCGGGTGGCCTCGGCAGTGCCCCAGGCGCGGCGGGGCCGCAAGGAGCGGCTCATGGAGATCGTGATCGCCCCGCGCAGCGGCACATCGCCGAGGCCGGTCTCCTCGTCGACGAGACAGGGCAGATCCAGGTGGCAGCCGACTACCGGCCCGAAGTGGGCGGGCGCGAAGTACGGCTCAAGAAGCGGCTCTACGCCGCGCGCGACAGATACACCAGCTACCCGCCGGACCTCCAGGCCCTGTTCACTGGTCTCGGCCTGCCCTGGGCAGATGCTGCAGATACGGAAAGAGCATCCGACTGATCACTGCGGCGCCGAACCCAGCCCCTCCGCCATCCCCGTCCCTGTCGTCCGCGCCGGTGGCCGACGCAGCCGCTCCAGCCCCGAGACCCGCCGCCCCTCCGGGACGTCGAGCAGCGCCATTAGGTCCGAGGTGGTTGCTCAGGGAGACGGCTGTTCGAACTGTGCTGGGCCAGGCTGTCCGGACCTGAAGAGGCCCGGAGCCACTGGCATTGGCCGCCCACCCCGGACCCCATGCTCGCCACGGACTACCTGAAGGCCCTGGTGTCGGAGTTCCGTCTCCCGAGGCGGGTTCCGGCCGCCACGAGCCGGACATGGAATGCTTCGGCCTCACGGTCTGCGCCCATGTTCAGCCACCACGCAGGTCGGTGGTCTCCTGGCGCAGGCCCGCGAGTTCGCCGCCGAGTCATAAGCCCACCGCGCCCTCCTCGCGCGCCGTGCACGGCCGTGGTCGCCGGGTACACGTCTCGGACGACAACGGTGCTGTGGCCGCCACTCTGTTCATCCTGGCAAGCGGGGTCGTCAAGGCCAGCACGCCGTTCACTGCAAGGAATGAAAGCCGGTCAGGGACCGCGTGTATGTCTGGCCGCTGCGCGCGATATCCCGCCACGATGCGCTGCATCGCCTTCCGAGGGCCGACACCATCTGTCTGTCCGTATGCAGGCGGTCCGCGGACAGGAAGGCAGCGAGTGAGTAAGAGCAAGCGCAAGAAGACCGACCGGCACCGTCAACCGAGAGGCCCGGAGGCCCTGCGCAAGAAGGAGAAAACCTCCCGGAAGCAAGGGTCAAACGAGTGCTTTCCACAGCAGCTTCCGCAGTTCCCGCTCGTACACCGCGCCAAGCCAGAGGTCATCAACGGCCGCATGTACATGGCCACCGCACGCATGCACCTAGATAGTGGCGAGGTAGCGGAGTTCGACCTGCTCGCCACCCTCCACGCGATCGCTACCGGCGAGCTCACCGGCGTGTGCGCCGACATCATGGCGGCCCTCGCATTCACATACATTCAACAAGCCCCGATTCCGCTCGCGAACCGCGACTTGATCACCACTCCCACCGCCCTGGTCGACTCCTTCCGACGTCTTGTCGCCGACGGCTTCATGGGATGCGACCACCATGGCGGCTACCTCACCGCCGGCCCGCTCCCCGCAGTCGTGTGAGCCGCCCACTGTTTGATCGGTTTTGCATGCGGCAGCGTCGATCTGGACCTTTACACATCACAGCTCACGGGCTCGCGCCAGACCTGCTCCACGACCTGCCGCCAGGAGGCACTCCGCCTGCGCAAACAGGCTCCGCTCGACGCTGAGAACAGACCGGCGCAGCAGGCTCACTCAATCCGCAGTCCGTGAGGTGACCGTGTCGATCCCTGAGGCCCGCAGCTTGCGGGCCAGGAGCTCCATCTCGGGCAGCGTCCCTGAGTACTGCCCGCTGAGGACCTGCTCCAGCACGGCCTTGACACCGTCCAGGCCAATGCCGAGCTCCGCCCGCAGCACCCGCATGATGGCGGCGTTGCTCGCCGGCCCGCTTACCCGCAACCTCGCGCGCCCGTGCTCGGAGAGCAGTCGGCTACGCATTTCATCCGGCAGGTCACCGCCACAAACGGCCAGGGCGAACCCACAGGTCGAACACGTCGACTCAACATCCCACCGCAGCGTCTCGCCCACCAGCGCCTGGACTCCGCACCACTCTGCCTCGGCACCGCACCCCTGGCACACAGCGGAGTACCTGATGGACTCGACCAAGATCGACTTTTCCACAATTCCACCCCTCAGCAGACAAGAGGTTAAGCGGCAAGGCGAACGTCTTCCGGGGCACCAGCACTCAGCATCCAACCTGCTGGCCCGCTCTCCACGGCCGCATCGATGCCTCACGAAGCTGTCTCACTCCATGCAGGTTCATGCGATCCCGGCGACTGACTTCACTGAGACCGGGCCTCCGGCAGGGAGCCCCGGCCGCTAACCCTCGTCGGCGTCGTGGTCGAAGCCCCGCAGGACGGCGTCGTGGTCGAAGCCCCGCAGGACGGCGTCGAGCTCGGCCGCCGCGCCGCACACGGTGCACAGCCGAACGCCCGGCTGCTGCGCGACGTCCAGGGCCCGCTCCAGGGCGAGCACAGGCGCCCCGGCCGGGCCCACCCCGGCCGCCGGCTCTCGCCACCACCCACCCCGACGGACGCCGCGGCCCGAGCAACTGCTCGACGGCCTCCAGACGCTCGGTGGGCACCTGGTCGTACGAGACACCCTCGACCGGCCGCACATGCTCCGGGGCCCGCACCCACACCCGGTACTCCGCAGCCTCCACCTCTACCGGCTCGCCGGGGCCGTTCCGGTAGACGGGAAGACCAACCTGGTACGGCCACCCGTCCCGCACCTGGCGCCGCGCCCACAGGCGTGCGACGACCTCCTGGCCCCCGGGCAGCAGGACCCGGATGGGGCCGGGCCGGGTTCGCAAGGCGTCGTCATACCGCCCACCGTACGCACCACCTCATACCTCACTGAGAGCACGGCACAGCTTCTGAGCTGGCCACGCCCGGTCGGGGCGCCTGGCTTCGTTCACGTGAAGCAGCAGCAGTTCGGCAGCGGTTTGGGCAGCAGTTGGCGATCTTGGGAGCTGTAGTTGTTCGCCAGAAATGACGTCACCCGACGGTCGCGAGGATCAAGGCTTGCCCGAGTCGTTGATCTTGGTCGAGGATTCGTCTCGACGGACTTCGCTCAGTGACTTTGTGTCGACCCGCATGCGAGCATCACCGGGCGGCTCCGGACCGACCAGAAGAAGAGAGGGCACGATCGCGTGGAGGACTTGATCAGGCTGGATGAGTCGGGGCGCATGGTCCCGGTTGACCGCCAGGCCCTGACTCAGGTTGTTGCGACGTTGCTCGACGGTCCGCTTGATCGTCCCGCACTGCTTCGACGGGCGGGCACTGGGCTCTTCGTGCTCGGTCGGTGTGAGGAAGCCATCGTGCTTCTGACCCGTGCGCTCGCTCTCTGCGACAACAAGCAAGCCGTTGCGGTTCACATCAACCTCGGCGATGCTCACCGCTACTCGGGGAATCTTGTGGCAGCAGAGCCTCACTACCAACTAGCGCTCGGCCTCGCCGAGATTCACGTTCCAGGCATGCTGTCGTTCTGTCTTCAGCATCTCGGCAAGCAACGCCTGGACCAAGGTCGCGTCAAGGAGGCGCGGAACCTCCTGCAGACAGCGCTCCGGCAACGTCTCGCCCATGGAGATGCGTCCCTGGTGGCCAGCACGAGGGACGCCCTGCGCCTGGTCGACCAAGCAGAGTCCGAAGGCACGTGACGGGGCCTCCGGCCTCCCAACTATCTGCCGGATTCGTCATCTTCTGCGATGCCCTTCGCCCGGGGCCAGAAGACATCGGGTGGGAGCCTGCAGCGGTCAGCCGGCCTTGGCCGATTCCTCTGTCCGTGCCCGGGTGGAGGCGAGGCGGTAGACACCTCACGGTGCCAAGCGGTCAAGCCGGGGTCGTGAGAGGCCGGTGTAGCCTTCTGGCTGTTCGATTTCAGGCAGGGGGTGGGGATGCGATGGACGTAGTGCGGGTCATGGAGTCGTTGGCAGAGCAGGGTGTGACGGTGTTGTTCAAGGTCGACGCCGAGCGCATGCGCGATGCGACGAAGCCTTGGACCTTCGTCGCGAGCGGGGCTCCGCTTCGGGATGATCTCCTGGTCCGCACGGACGCCGTCTCCCTGGAGGCCTGCCTGGAGGTCTGCCTTTCGCGGCTGCGTGAGTTTGGTTTGGTGATTCCCGATTGACGGCGCGGTCCAGGGTGGGCAACGAGCTGTGATCGAGCTTCCCGAAGGGTCATGGTGGGACTGGGACATTGTCGCCTGGGACCCCGGGCGGTTGCGTCTGGGCGCCGGGCACGACATCTCGTATGCCCACGGCCTGGAGTTGGTGTTCAGCGACCCGATCTTTGTCACGTGCCCGGCCGCCTTCCAGGATCCTGTGTTTCGTGCGCCGACGCCTGACGAGGTCCGGCTCATTGCCCGGCAGGTCGGCGAGGCACCTCCCGTACTAATTGCCTTCGAGGCCGATGCGGGCGGGCCGAGTCTCGCTTCCGGCCTGGTCGCGGCCGGGCAGCTCGACATCGTCCAGGGAACCGTCTTCCGGTACTGGCGCGAGAACCTCGCAGTCGGGAAACGTCTGGCTCCCTGGGTGAAACCTCCGGCTTGATCGGTCCTCGACCTATGCGGCCGCCGCACCAAGGGGTTCGCCCGAAGGTGGGAAAGCAGCGAGTTCGTCGAACAGTCGGCGGTTCTTGAGGCAGTGGTGGAGCTGGCCGAGCAGCCGGTTGAAGAGATTGCGCTGGGCGGCGGCGTGCCAGTCGGAGTGCTCGTCGCGTCGGCGTCGGTAGTGGGCTTTGGCTCCCATGGAGGCCGTTACTGACTTCGGCTCGTCAGGGTGATCTTTGTCGATGTGCCTGATGTGCCTGATGGGCCTGGGGTGCGGGCTGTATCTCGTGTTGTGTGAGATATGCGGATGGGGGCGGGCTGACCGCCGCGGGGCGGCAGCGTCGGGAGGCCGTACGGCGGCAGGCGGCCGAGTTGTTCGAGCAGAAGATCAAGCCGCTGGAGGTCGCCCAGCGTCTCCGGGTGAGCCGGAAGTCGGCCTACCGGTGGCACCAGTTGTGGCGGGACGGCGGGATCGAGGCCCTGG
>NZ_JBEZVN010000064.1:0-17587 GCF_040636995.1 Streptomyces sp. NPDC032161
AGCAGGCACCGATCGCCTACGAGCGGCAGTCAGCTACTCTGACACTTGCCGCATAACGACACGAACAGGTGTCCACTCTTCGGGGACAAGGCCCAGGCTCTTGAGCACCCGAGCTGCTCGGTGGTGCGCCGTTGTCGGACATTGGCACAGCATAGGTCGAATGCTTCCTGCCAACGGGCGAGGCCGACGCTGTGAACTGCGGCCATCGCGTGATCTTCAGTCTCTATACGCCGATCAGGGTGGCTGCACTCATGTCTGCACCGGCCCCGTCGATATGACCACTCAACGTGCCGGTTCGCGGGTTCACCTGAGCCCGTCCACCGCACCCTGTCGCCGCTGGGATCGGACGGGGTACTGATAGGTGATGCTCATCATTGGGATCGTGATCGCCGCAGGGCTCGTGATCGTGGGCGCCGTTGTGGTCCTCCTGATTCGGGAGGAACGGCGCCTGCGGCAGGCCGAGGAGCGGGCGCGCAGATCGCATCGAGCGGCGGCCACGGTGTACGGCTGGCGGATCATCGACGATGAGCGGGGGCCGGCACAGCCCGACACGGTGCGCCGAAGCATGCGTGGCCCCGGCGGCTCCCAGGCATGGATGCTGGCCCGTCGGCGCATCGACGGCGTCGACGTATGGGTGGTCTGTAGGGAAGGGATGGGGATGGGAGCCGAGGCCCACCACTCGCTCGTCGTGCACCTGCGGCCCATGCGCCGTGCCAAGGACCTGCCCGCGGTGCGGGTGGTCCCGCGCAGCCCCGCCATGGGCGTGGCGCTGCGGGGGCGCGACCTGTTCGATCGCCGCTACCGGATCGCCTCCCGTGAAACGACCCGCGCCCGCACACTGGTGACCGAAGAGGTCCGTACGCAGACCCTCGAGCTGGATCTGGAGGGCTGGCAGCTGCAGGACCGGATCCTGACCGTACTGTTCGCCGGGCTGCGTGACCCGGGCCCCCTCGAGGACCGTCTGGGCGGGCTGATACGCCTGGCGAAGCAGGTTGCGGGACCGCCGCCCGGAGCCGGGTGAGGCTTCTGTCGAAGTCCAGGCAGGCAGCGAACCAACCGCTACCCCGCGTGCCAACAACACCTTTCTGTGGGGGGGGGCGACTCAAGCGCTAAAGGGCCAACTCAGCTGCTCAGTCTCGACTGCATGGCGTCACGTCTCACTGACCAGGACCGGTGGCTCGGCTTGCCGACCAGTCTGCGTCGTCACGCCCAGGTTGATCACGATGCGGTCATGACCCAGGGGATTTCCGAGATCGGTGTCACGCCGGAGCTCCGAACCTCACCCGCAGAAGGTGAATGGCGGGATAGGCTCGCCCGCCCGGGAGTACCCGTGGCGAGCACCGCCAACGAGCCTGAGCAGCAGCGATCCGTCCGGGTTCGCCTCAGCTCGGTGAGCAGCCCGCGGTCGATGAACTCCAGGCGAGTTGAGCTTCCGCAGCCAGGGGGCGTGTTTCGAAAGTAGCGTCGTCCCGGGGCCTGCGGCGTCCGGTGCGGTGCATCGCAAGGCGGAGGGCGTCCTCGTGCGGGGCGTACGCGGACGATCCCGACAACGTGGCGAGGCGCCGTGCCAGGCGTCGCAGACCGGACGGGACTTTCGAAACACGCCTTATAGAACTGCGCCCGCGTGCATGTGAGGAAGTGTCACTCGTTCAGGCATCGATTTCAGCGGGTTCCAGAAACACCCCCGGTGGTGTCATTGGCCGTCGGTAGCGTGATCGGCGTGATGGTGGGCACCGAAGAGACCCGGCTGGTCGTCCTGCGGGGCAACAGCGCCTCGGGCAAGTCGTCCGTCGCGGCTGGCCTCCGCGGGGCGTTCGGTCGTGGCCTGGCCGTGGTCGGCCAGGACAACCTCCGCCGTACCGTGCTCCGTGAACGAGACCGGCCCGGCGCGGCGAACATCGGCCTGATCGACCTGACGGCCCGCTACGCCCTGGACACCGGGTATCACGTAGTCGTGGAAGGCATTCTGTACACCGACCACTACGGGGACATGCTGGCCCGGCTGCGTGCCGATCATCGCGGCCCGACCCACGGCTACTACTTGGACGTGCCGTTCGAGGAAACCGTGGCCCGGCACGCCACGAAGCCGATTGCCGACGATGTCAGCGAGGCGCGGCTGAGGGAGTTGTACCGGCCGCGCGATCTGCTGTCCGGCGGAGTCGAGACCGTCATCGGCGCGGACAGCACGCTCGCCGCGAGCGTCGAGCGCATCATGCGCGACACCGGCCTGGACGGCCTCCCGGCCCTCGACCGCTGACACCTCCGGCCTGTGGTTCCTCGACAAGGGATGAAGCATCCGTACGAGGGAGCCCGGTCACCGAATCGCCCGACGCCGGCCGCGCGAACCACACCCAGCCCGTAGACATGAAGGGCGGCCGCGCCCGCCGACAGGACCGGGTCGGCTGCCCTTGCAGGGAGCCGCGCCAACCCTCCGAGCAGCATGGCGAGTTCTCCTCCCGGGGCGTGAAGCCCCTGGCAGGGCCGGGCTACAGGCCCTTGCAGATACTGCGGGCCTCGTCCAGGTCCTTCTTCACCTTCTCGTCGAAGTCGAAGACCTGGGCATGACGGTTCTGAGAGCGGCGGATGGCCTGGGCGAGCGGCCGGTACGCAGCATCCCCCGCGGCGGCCGAAGCGGAGAGTGCTCCCGCCGCGGCATACCGATTCATGGCGATCTCGCCGGCCGAGCCCTTCGCCGTGTACTTCGACTCGTCGAATCCGTCGAGTGCCCGGCAGGCGGCACTGGCGTCACCGTGCGGATCAGCCTCATCTGCGGAACTGCTGCCAGTGTCACTGAGGGCCCACACGACCGCCACTGCCCCGCCGCCGAGCGCGAGCCCCAGCAGCAAGGAGACAACCACGACTGTGGTACGGCTTCGGGACTTCGGGGGCAAGGCGGGAGAGGGTTCCGGTACAGGGGCGGTGTGCGGCTGCTGCGGATACATCTGGCCCAAGATAGTGCGACAGGCTGCCGGATTGGTCAGCGGGGCTCCTTCTCCACGGCTGCTCCTTCTCCTCGGCTGCTCCTTCCTCGCACGTTGTTCCGGCAGCCTGTTGGTTGTGCCGCACCCGGACCAGGGTCCCGCCACGCGCCCGCCGCGAGACGCAGTGGAAGCGGCGGCCCCGGTCCCGACTGACGACTTCCGCCTCATCGTCGCCTTGCTGCAGATGGACGTGGCGTTCCTGCTGATCCCGCTCGGGTGCGAGTTCGGCATCCGGGATCCGCCGGAGCGCGTACGGAATGCGTGCGAGTTCGGCGGGCGGCTCAACCGCGCTGAGCGCGGATGAGGTCGCGATACCACGCGAAGGACGCCTTCGGGGTGCGGACCTGGGTGTCGTGGTCGACGTAGACGAGACCGAAGCGTTGGTGGAAGCCCTCGGCCCATTCGAAGTTGTCCATCAGGGTCCAGGTGAAGTAGCCGCGTACGTCCACGCCCTGGGCCACGGCGGCGTCGACGGCCTGGAGGTGGGTGTCCAAGTAGTCGATGCGGTCGAGGTCGGGAACGGTGCCGTCCGAGGTGATGACGTCCTCGGCCGAGCAGCCGTTCTCGGTGATGTAGACCGGCGGGAGTGCCGGGTAGCGCTCCTTGAGGTCGACGAGCAGTTCCCGTAGACCGTCGGGGACGACGGGCCAGTCGAAGGCGGTGTGGCGGTAGCCCTCGATGGGGGCCTCTGCGAACGGCAGCCCCTCGGACGTCGGCGCCTGGATCCGGGTCGGGTTGTAGTAGTTGATGCCGAGCGCGTCCAGGGGGGCCGAGACCAGTTCGAGATCGCCGTCCCGGACGGAGCCGCCGAGGGCGGTGTCCGCGCCGAAGGCCGACAGGTCGGGGTAGGTGCCCGTGAGGATCGGGTCGTTGAACAGGCGGTTGTGCAGGTTGTCATAGGCCCGCGCGGCGGCGCGGTCGGCGGGAGCGTCCGAGGCGGGCCAGACCGGGGTGCAGTTGTTCGCGATCATCACCTGGAGGCCGCGTGCCCGCAGCTCTCTCAGCGCCAGGCCGTGGCCGAGCAGCTGATGGTGGGCGACCGGCAGGCAGTCCAGGAACAGGGTGCGGCCCGGCGCGTGGGTGCCGAGGCCGTAGCCCCAGACCATGTGGATGAACGGCTCGTTGAGTGTGATCCACTTCTGGACGCGGTCGCCCAGCTTGTCGGCCATGATGGCGGCGTACTCGGCGAAGCGGTGCGCGGTGTCGCGGTTCAGCCAGCCGCCGCCGTCCTCGAGGCCCTGGGGGAGGTCCCAGTGGAACAGGGTCGGGACAGGTTCGATGCCGCGTGCGAGCAGGCCGTCGACCAGTCGGTCATAGAAGTCCAGGCCCCGGGGATTGGCCTCACCTCTACCGGTCGGCTGGATCCGGGGCCAGGCGATGGAGAAGCGATAGCCGGTGAGGCCCGCCTCGGCCATCAGCGCGAGGTCCTCCTCGTACCGGTGGTAGTGGTCGCAGGCCACGTCACCGGTGTGCCCGTCGCGGACCGTACCGGGGCGGGCGGTGAAGGTGTCCCATACCGACGGTCCGCGGCCGTCCTCCTTGGTGGCGCCCTCGATCTGATACGACGCCGTCGAGGCGCCCCAGATGAAGTCCGCGGGCAGATGGTCCAGTGTCACGCCCAACCTCCTGAAACACGAGTAGTGCTCATGTTAAGCCGACCTCTGGGATGATGGAAGCGTGAATCAAGATCGCACCGCAGGGACGCTGCGCCGGCTGCCGGTCCAGAAGCGCAGCGCCGAACGTTTCGAACGGCTGCTGGACGCCTGCGCCGAACTCCTGGACGAGGTCGGCTATGCCGCGCTGACCACCAAGGAGGTGGCCCGCAGAGCCGAGGTGCCCATCGGCACCCTTTACCAGTTCTTCTCCGACAGGGAGGGGCTGATCGGCGCGCTCGCCGCCCGCAATCTGGAGACCTTCTTGGAGCGGGTCGCGGCCCGGCTCGAGCACGAGAAGCCCGATGACATCTCGGGCGTCGTGGACGTGACCGTCGACGAGTTCGTCGCCATGCGCCGGACGATCACCGGTTTCGGCGTGGTCGACTTCGGCGCGGCGGGGCAGGACCACATCTTGGAGCCGGTCCTGGACAACAACACCGCGGTCGCCGAACGGCTGCGCGCACTGACCGGGGTCCAGGGCGACGCCGGACTTGAGATCGCTGTGCGGGTGGCCCTGGAGTGCGCGGACAGCGTGCTGAAACTGGCCTTCCGTACTGATCCGCAGGGCGACTCCCAGCTGATCGCCGAGTGCAAACGAGTTCTCAACAGCTATCTGAACGATCGCATCCGGCCCCCTGGTGAACCAAGGGCTGTTCCGTAACCCCTGGCGGGCGCGCGACGACGGCTACGGCACCTCGCCGCGTTGTCGGAACGGCCACATGCATCCAGCATGCGGGCGCCCCTCCGCCTTGCGATGCACCGCATCCGACGCCGCGCGCTGACCCACCAGGGACTACGGGACGCCCCTCGGTTCGAGTCGGTGGTCAAGGCGTGTTTCGCGGCCGAGAGCGCGAACGGCCGGGGTCGCTCGGTCGCTGTCGTGGTCGCGTCGAGCGCATCAGCGACGTGCTGCCGGAGGACGCTCCCGCTTCGGCGCACCGGGTGGGGAGGCGCCCGTTCCTCAGCAGCCCCCAGCGGCAGGTCCGGTTCTCGATGGCCTTGGCCGTGCGGTACTGCCCGCCGTGATCCTGCTCCGGTCCTGGTCGGGGCGTTACCCGGGTGGGCCCGCCGGCGGGTGGCTCTCAGTTCTGCGGCACAGTGTTCTGCGCCAGGCGGACGACTTCGTCGGCGACGGTTGCCAGGGGGAGCCGGCCGTCCACGACTGTGGCTCCGATCCGCCGCATCCTGGCCTGGAATCCAGGAGCCCAGTCGGTGAGCGCCTTTTGGGCATCGCCGGAGCGGCCCCAGTCGATGTCGCGGGTGGGCTCGTCCAGCCGTCGGCGCATCGTGGAAACGTCGATCTCCAGCAGGATCACCAGGTCGAGCCAGGGGATGAACTCCTCGATGTTCTCGGTGTTGCCGCAGACGAACAGCGTGTCGGTGGTGTCGGCCAGGAGAGCGCGGAGCCTGTCGGGGTCCCAGTGCCAGAAGTGGCTCACCCGCCACCGCCCGGCCGGCTCGGACGGGCACTCGGCGGGCTTGCCGGCGTCGTCCACCCACCGGGCCAGTACCGTGTCGGCGTCGACCGCGTGCAGGCCCCGCCTGCCCAACTCGGCCGCCAGCGAGGACTTCCCGGCGCCGGACACTCCGAGGACCGCAACGGCCGGCCCGTGCGTCGCTGGTCTGTCAGCCTCCGGCCGAACGCGGCCGGTCTCCTTCCGCATACATGCCTTCCTCCTCCCGGCGGCCGCAGCCTGGGATGCCGCCGCCCACGCGGTCTACGGCGCTTTCATCGTTCCCGGCCGGGCCGTGCCGGAGGCGGCGCCCCGTGGAAGGGCACTCCACCGGGCGGACGGTGTACTCCTCGCCCGGCGGGTGCGCTCACAGCACCCGGTGGCGCTGGTACAGACGGACGGGCGATTCCCCCGGGCGGTGAGCGCAACGGCCGCGGCACCGAACACGCGGGCCCGGACCGGGCCGAGCGCTCTCCGCCGGCCGGGGAGTACGGCCAGATTCCGGTCGGCGCCGCTGGGTCTGGCCGCCATCTCAGCCACCAGGCGTCCCGCCGACGGCTGCGAACGGCGTTTCCCCGACGCCGGGCGCCGTGGACTCCCCGGGCTCACGGTCCGACCGACGACATACGGAAGGCCAGCTCATGCGGGTTCTCGCAACGGTCACGGGCTCCCAGGGGCACGCACGGGCCATGCTGCCGGTCCTTTGCGCCCGGGTCGACGCCGGCCACGAGGCGCTGGTGACGCCTCCCGCCCATCTGACGCAGGTGTTCGAGCACTCCGACGCCAGGGTGGAGCCGGTGATGCCGGACCATCGCATGGAAGCTGACTTTGCATCAAGACCGCACAGCATCCGTTGATGAGGAGCTACCTGGCCGCCGTGGCGCGCGAGACGGCTGGCCTCGACGAGGAGAGCCGCGATGAGCTGATCGCCGACCTCGACGAACACATCGCCGTAGCCCTGGTCAAGAAGGCCGACCCCGCCGACGAGGTGACCCGTCGTTACGCCATTTCTGGGGGCGGCGGACTGCCGACCCGGTTGACGAACCACGTGTTCAGGACCTCTGCACAGACTCCCCAGATGATCTCCGCCCGCCTCCGGCAAGCTGGTACGCACTTGGCTCCAGCGGGCCGACAACCCGCGGCGGGACCTGCCGCGGGCTGCCCGCTCGGTGGAGATCTGCGCCCGTGGACGCCCGTACCCCGGACCAACCGTCCCGTGTGCGGAACGCCAGTACGTGGCGTGCATAAAGGCATCGCTCACCGGCGGACCGGGATCACCGTGCCGGACCCGCCTCAGAGCCCGCACCGCCATTGCCCGCGCCACATAGAAGGGTGCTCCGCCGTCTGCTCCGGCGACTGGACCGGGGGTTCAGGCGTGATCCACGAGCTGGGATCGGGAAAAGCCCACTTCACGCGCACAGTGTGCGCAGCAGAAGAACTGCCCGTCGGCCTGCATACCGTGGCCGAGGATGCGGCACTGGCAGTTGACACAGGTCGGGGCGATCTTCTGGGCGGCGCATTCGATGCTGTCGAAGACGTGGACCGCCCCTCCTGCGGCACGCACCTCGAACGCCAGCTCGTAGTCGTTGTGGCAGACCTCGCACACGGCCATGGACGATATCCCTTACTGCCGGAATGGATGAGCTGCGGCACCTGCACGTTCGCTCGTCGGCGAAGGCGCGGTGCCCAGGAGACTAGCGGACGAGCACACCGATCCTCCGGCAACGCGTGCACTGCTCCCCGACCGTGCTGGCGGAATCACTCACACAGCGACCTCGCGCCAACGCTCGGTTCCCGATGGGTCTCGGTGAAGGGCCGTCCCACCACCGGATCCGGACAAGAACGTGCCCGGAGAGGACATGGACCACTCGTGGAGCGATTGCGGTGCTTCTTGCAGTCGCGCAGCTCGCCCGTAGGCCGAGCGACACTGCGCGACAACCAGGCCAGTGCCCGGAGAGTCGACATCGGCGATCGTCACTCGGGGCCTTTGCGGGTGATGCGGTGACGGATGCCTCTCTTGCGGAGACATCGCCGCAGGCGCTCACGGCAACTACCGGATGACTGGCACGACCCGCTGGGCGGGAGCTGGGCGAGACCCCAGGCGAGCAGGTGCGGGTGGATAGGACAGGGCGTCCACATCGGGCTCCGCCTCCAGCAGGCCGGCCAGGCGCGTGCACCGGACGAGCGCGCGGGCGGTCTGCCGGCGCTCGCGCAGGGCCCGGACCAGTGACCCGGTCACTTCACCGATGACGGATAAGACGGTGCCGGGCAGAAGCAGCGCCTGGGCGACGTCTCCGAGCGCGGACTGCATCTGCTGCGGCAGCGCTTGGCCGAACCGGCAGGCGAGGCCGCCGCGGCGCAGGTGCTCCGCCAGGCCCTCGCCGGGGTGCTGGTGGTCCCAGTAGCGGCGCAGCGCGATGTCGAAGGCGGGCAGGGGCCGACCGAGGCCGGTGGGCGCGAGCCGGTTGGTGAGGACGACATGTTCGAAGTCGGCGTCGGCCGAGTGCGCGAGGTCGATGCGCATGGGCAGGACGTGTCCTTCGGGCCAGGCGGGATCTTCCCATGGCGAGGGGCGGCCGGCGGGGTCGGCGAGAGCGGCTTCGGGCTTGCGGGAGAGCGTCGACTTCCCGATACCGCCGGCTCGGTGGAAGACCATGACGTTGTCCTGCGGTGCCTCGAGGTCTTCGACGTCGAAGGCCGGCCCTGCAATGTGCCGCAGGCGTCGCGGCCGTGCTCGCCCTTCGGTGACACGGAACAGCCCTCGCCGCGGCCGCACCTGGCGCGATCGTGCCTGACGTGAGAGAGGTCGGGATCGGTGTGAGACTGGGCGCGGAAGGGGTGATCCCCGTGTCAGACCCACCGCCGCACGCGTCCGCAGGTCCCGACGCCGCCGTTGACGAGAGTCAGCTGGAAGAACTGATCACCGAGGCGCAGACGGCTCTGCCGTTCGAACTGTCCGCCCTGGCGAACCGGTGCGCTTCGGCCCTCGGCCTGGACACCGTGCTGATCCACCTCGTGGACCTCCAACAACGGCTGCTCATCCCACTCGACGAGGCCTTGGAGCCGCTGCCGGTGGCCGGCTCGTTGGCCGGCTGGGCGTACCGCACCGCCTCCCCGCGAGTGGCCGATGCCGACGACGGCGTGATCGTCTGGATGCCTCTGGTCGACGGTGCGGAGCGGCTGGGTGTGCTGGCTGTGTGGGCCGTCTCGCTCGACGGGGTGCGTATGCGTCGCAGCCGGATGCTGGCCCATCTGTTCGCCATGCTGATCACCTCCAAGCGCGCCTACAGCGACTGGCTCGCCGCCCGTATCCGAACCGCGACCATGCGGTTGCCCGCTGAGACGCTGCGGGCCTTCCTGCCACCCCACACAGTCGGCAGCAGCAGGGGCGTCTCGACCGCGGTCCTGGAACCGGCGTACGACGTCGCCGGCGACGCCTTCGACCACTCCGTGGTCAAGAACGTGCTGCACACCATGATCCTCGACTCCATGGGCCACGATCTGGCCTCCGGCCTGACGACGTCGGTCGCCATGGCGGCGGCGAGGAACACCCACCGCGGCGGTGGCGACCTGGCCGACGTCGTCAGTGCCGTCGACCAGGCGCTCGCCCAGTGGCTGCCCGACCACTTCTGCACAGGCGTGCTGTGCCGACTCGATGCGGAGACCGGGGTGCTGCACTGGGTCAACTGCGGTCACCCTCCGCCACTGCTGATCCGTGCCGAGCGCGTGCTCGACGGGGCGCTGGACAGCCCCCGCAGCCCCCGATCGGCCTAGCCGGCCAACTCGCCCCGGCAGCCCGGCAGGTCCAGGAGACGACACTGCAACCGGGAGATCACGTCCTGCTCTACACCGACGGCGTTGTGGAGGCACGCGACGCGGACGGTCTGGAGTTCGGCCTCGACCGGTTCACTGACTTCATCATCCGCTCCTCCGCCGCCGGCCAACGCCCCGCCGAGGTGCTGCGGCTGCTCATCCACGCCATCCTCGACCACCAGCGCAACCAACTGCGGGACGACGCAACCATCCTGCTCTTCGATTGGCACCCGCAGCACCGGTGACGCGGCTTGAGCCGAGCCGCGCTGCGCTCATTCCTCGCCCGAGCCGTGTATCAAGATCGCCACGATATCGCTGGCTTCGTTGATTTTCAGGGCAGTGTTTGTCGGTGGTTTCCGGAGGCAGTCGCTGATCAAACGAATCGTGAATGTTGAAGGGAAATGACGGCACTGCCGCTGCGACTCGGGACGGCCGGCTGCCTGCAGGGTGGCTGGCCGTCGAGGTGGGCAGGCCGCCGCACGAGCGCACAAGCCCGACCAGCCGGGCCAGCTTTCCTGCCGCAGCGCATCTGGCAGACAGAGAGCTGCTGACCTGCAGGGTTGTCATCGCCTGAGAGCGATGTCCCTCGGCATTCTCAAACGGCGTTGCTTTCAAGAGAGTTGCCTTTGTCGTACTGCTGGAGCGTGGAACACGCTAGGGGATTGCTGCGTTTCAGCGGTATGAGAAGCACGGTGATTGTGATGACAATCGGCGTCGCCGCCGTCGGCTGCCTGATTTCGTTGGATCGCGCTCTGCTGTGGGCAGAGCGCCGTGGGTGGATCTATTACCGCAGGACGAAGGGGCGTACTTCTGCACTGGTAGAGGGGTTCTCTCCAGCCGCGCAGGCGGTGAAGCAGGCGATGGAGCAGGAGAGGTTCTGAACCGCCCCGGGTTCACGCGATTGAAGGTTTGTCGAAAGTTTCTTCCAGGTCGGTCGACCACGGTGGAACGGCGGTGGTCGCAGGCGCGATGACCGCGATCGCACAGGCAGTCGGCCGTACATCGTTGGCTGCGTGTCCAAAACCGGCCGGACCACCGCCCGGAACGGCCAGGCGGTGCAACGGCACCGCCCGGCCCCCTCTGTCCTTCGTGCCCTTGGGCACGGATTCGTCAATCGAGGTGAGTGCACTGATCAGGAAAGCTGTGTCATCGGTACTCGTTGTAGCGGGGCTTGCCGCAGGGGCTCTGCTGTCCGCCCCCGCCGCGCAAGCGGCCGTGCACGACTGCCCGTCCGGCAACTACTGCGTGTGGACCAAGCCCAACCATGAAGGGGCCTGGGAGAAGTTCAGCTGGAACGTCGATCTTGTGCCGCCGCTCGTGTACAAGAACGACAACTCCTCCTTCAACCGCATGTCCTCGTACGCCATGAAGCTCCACTCCAGTCCCAGCCGGACGAGCGGCTCTGTCTACGCCTGCTCCCGCCCCGGCACCGTGTGGTACCAGCACAACCCGGCGAAGCAGTTGGCGTCGCTCAGCAAGGTATCCACCTGCTGAAAGACGCAATGTCCACGTGCGGGCGGTACGGGCCGTGTCGGGCCCGTACCGCCCCCACGTCCAGCACGGGTACTGAAAGGGCCCTCATGACGCGCAGTGCTACCGCCCGAGCCGTGATCCCCCTCCTTGCCGCCGTCCCACTCGTTCTCACGGCCGCTTCCTGTTCCACCCCGCCGGTTTCGGCACCCTCCCCCGTCCCGGCGTCCGCGCGGCCCGACGCCCTCGACCTGCCCGCCGAGACCAGGGCGCTGCTCGCGGACGCGGAACGGGCCACGTTACGGGACTGCATGTCCCGACAGGGCTTCTCCTTCTTCTACGACCGCACCGACCCCGCCGAACTGCGGGCTGAGACCGCCAGGAACAATTCGGAGCTGTACCTGGACGATGTGCCCCGAGCCCGGCGCGAGGGCTTCAGCCCCGTCCCCGATGTCCCCGCGCGGTCGGCCTCCCGCGCGGAGCGCCAGGAGCAGGCGTACCTCGCGGGGCTGTCCCGACAGCGGCGTGACGCCTGGGACAAGGCCCTGATGGGGCCGCCCGGACAAGAAAGGATCAAGGTCGTTGTCCCCGGAGTGGGCACCATGGAACACCCGACGGCCGGGTGCTTCGCAGAGGCCCGCACCAGGTTGTTCGGCGACTACGAGAAGTGGACCCGAGCCGACACCTTCGTGAACGCCCGCTTCCGCCCCGTGGATGAGGCGGTCAGGAAGAGCCCCGAGTACAAGGAGGCCACCGCCCGCTGGAGCACTTGCCTACAAGCCCGGGGCCGCCACTTCGCCACCCCGGAGGAAGCCCGCGCTCGGGCGAGCACCCTGCCCCGGGCCCAGGCCATCGCGCTCGCTGTCGCCACGGCCGAGTGCGACCGCCAGGTGGGCCGTTCGAAGACGCACCGCAGCCTGTACGAGCAGGCCACGCAGCACTGGATCGACCGCCACCCCACCGAAGTCGCAGACTTCCGGCGCCTCAACGCCGAGGCAGCGGCACGGCTGGCGGCTACCGTCACCCCACCTGGCCCCGTACCGGCCCCCTCGACGATCGCGGCACCAGATTCCTGAGGCGGCATTGCAATGCGGGCCCACCGGCACCCGTCTACCAGCGCGCGCCGGGGGCATCCAGATCCGCACGCCGCTGCTCGGTGAGCTTGCCGACGCGTTTGAGGACGTTGTCGAGCCACGTGCCGTGCTTGACCACCACGGCCCCGTCAACGCCGTTCTGCCCGCCCACCAGGCCCGCCTCCGCGCCCAGCTGCGCCACGTGCTCGACGTGCTTGCGCGGCACCATCAGATGCCCTTCCCGGGCGTGGAACTGCCGGGCGGCGGCCAGGTTGACCGCCCACTTCGCATCCTGCGTCCGCTTCGCCACCCGCTCCTCCTTCGCAGCCGGTTCGAGCCCCAGGCTGTTCTCCGGAAGCCACTGCCGCGCGGCCACCAGCTGCTCCCACCCGTGTCGTTGAGCGCTGATCCAGCGTCCGAGGTCGATCACGTTGAACGGGCACCTACTCCGCGACCATCATCGGATCCCGGGGGCCGCAAAACACAGCAGCACACGGGATTCTCCAACTGAGTACGGGCGCGGCGCGCACCGGTCCTCGGACCGGTGCCGGCCGGCGGCTACTTGCACTGCTCGTCGATCTTGTACTGGAGTGCCCGTGGGTAGTCGTGCCGGCTGAGCCGGACCCGGGCCAGGACCGGGGCACGGTTGATGTCATTGCCCGGATCGGCGATGTCGAGCAGTAGCGACTCCAGCTCGGTGTGGGTGGTGAGCTCCCGCCCGTGCATCCGGTCCTTCTCCGAGCCGAAGACCTCCGCCAGCTTCTCGTACTGCCACGGGTGCAGCACATTGTAGAAGTCGGCCCCGTCGGACGGCTTCTGCTCGTAGTAGCAGGGGTTGACCAGCATCTGCTCGATGCCGTAGAAGCCCTCGTTGTCGAGGACGAAGACCACCGGCCGCAGGTGGTGGCGCACGTGGGTGGACAGCTCCTGACAGATCTCCTGGAACGAGCCGTCCCCGACGAACACCAGTGGCCGCTTGAGCGGCTGCTGGCGGGCCAGCGCCACCCCGGTGGCCGCGCCGACCGAGTAGCCGATGGCCAGCCAGCTGTTCTGCGCCACGAAACTCGCTCGCTCCGCCGTCCGTAGATTCATCGAGCCCAACAGTGCGAACGCCGCGTCCGAGACCACCGTGAACGGCGAGGTGGCCTCCGGGCCGTCGCCCTGCGCTTGGCTCAGCAGGAAGGCGTTCATGTGCTGGAAGAACCCGTCGTACGTGAGCTCCTCGGGGTAGTCCGTGCTGCTCAGGCCGGTCAAGAAGGCGATCGTGCTCGCCGGGACCTGCCGGTCCTTGGCGTGTGCCAGTGCGAAGAGGTCGGTCTCGAACGCCCGCTTGCCGAAAGCGACTCCCAGCGCGTCCCGCAGCGCCGGGACGAACCGCGCCAGCTGGACGTCCGGGAAGTACTGCGCGCCGACGCTGACGCCCTCGCGGGCGGCAACGATCCAGTCGTCGCCGATCGACTTCTCGCCCCCGAGGTTCTTCGACGTCGACCAGGTGCCCAGGCCGATCCGGCACCCGGCGGCCTTGAAGGCCTTGCGCACCTCCGGCAGGCTCGCCTTGCCGTTGTAGACGCCCATGAAGCCCGGGGTGTTCTCGGAGACCACGGACTTCGTACCGACGGTGGTGCAGAACGGGATGCCGGTCAGCTGCACCAGCGAGACCAGCTCCTGCTCCAGCCGGTTCCGCTCGATCTCCTCGCCCGCCCACAGCACCGGAGTGCCGAGCCGTTCGACCAGCTTCACCGAGGCCTCCACCGCCTTGGCGAGCATTTCCTCGTTCTTCATGGTGAACGGCCGTTCCTGGCCACGGAGTTCGCCCTGCGGGGCGGCGCACGGGGCGTTCCAGAGGTCGTCCATCACCTCCAGGTAGACCGGCCTGCGCTCGGTCAGGCCGGCGGTGATCGCGCTGTCGATCTGCGAGGGCGCGAGCCCGGGGTTGGAGATCACCTGCGCGTCCACCGTGACCTGCCGGTAGACCTCCAGATTGCTCTCCCGGCGCTGGCTCATGTGCGAGGTGAGCAGACCGACCGCCTGGTAGTTGAGCCACTGCTCGTACGACGGCGCCGCGTTGATCGCGATTACCGGCACGTACTCGACATACGCGCCGCCGATCGGGTTGAGCAGGCTGAACGCGCCCACGCCGTAGGTGACCGCGACGGCGGCGACGCCCTGCTCGCCCTTGGCGAGGTCCGCGTCGGCGGCCCGCACCCTGGCGTAGCCGCCACCGATCTCGGTCGGGGTGCCGACCCAGCGCACTCCGGTGGTGGCGTGCATGATCGTCAGAAACGGGCCGAGGTGGTCGCCCGGCACCCCGAACAGGTACCGGATGCCCAACTGTTCCAGTCTGGTGGCCAGGTAACGGCCTACCGTCCATTCGACGTTGCTGCTCATCTGCTCAACACCTCCGCTTTGCGTGCGTGACGGGTCCGCACCTCGGGCCGGATCTCCGGTTTGGCGCGGGGCGGTGGCGCGGGTGCCTCGTGCACGGCGATTGCCGCGCGGACGGCGGTCTCCACCGCGCCCTCGATCCAGGCGTGCTTGAGTGAGACGTGCTCGCCGGCGAAGTGCACCGGGCCCTCCGGCTTGACCACGTCGAGGTGGAAGCTGGTCATCTGGTGCGGGGTGTACACCGCCGCCTCGCCGAAGGCGTAAGGGTCGCGCAGCCAACTCTGGGTCTGCCGTAGCCGGTGTAGAACACTTCGATCCGCCGGCCGTGCACCGACTGGAGGTTGCGCAGTGCGTACACGTACCGCTCGGCGTCGGCCATCGAGTCCCAGCGCACCGCGTCGTCCGACCAGCTGTAGCTGGCCAGCACCACGCCGCCGCCGTCGCTGTCGGGCACCGGGTGCGAGGGGTAGTACATGAAGCGGTTCGGGTTGTCGGTGGTCGAACCGCCGCCGAAGCAGTTGGTGGCGGGGCGTACGCTCGCCCGGCGCAGCGGGGTGTGCCGGAAGACGTCCAACTGCTCCTGGCTGATCCGGCTCGAGTCCACGCTCCGGTGGGCGCCGAGCAGCACTCCGGGCAGATTGGGCGGCGGCCGGTGCCCGTTGTGTCCGTTGTACGTGGCCGGCGCGGCTGCCTCGGCGTCCTCCTCGCCGGCCCGCTGGTAGTACTCGTACAGGCCGGGGGCGATGGAGTCGAGCTCGTCCTTCCAGTCCGCCTCGGTGAACTCCCACCACCGGCGGGAAAACTCCAGCAGCACCTTGGTGGCCTGGTCGTAGTGCGTCTCGATGATCGCCCGTCGCTTCTTGTACGAGTACGGGGGCGAGACCTGGACGAACCGCAGCGCGGAGAACGGGACGGTGACGATCGCGAAGTCACCCCTCCAGACCGCGGGTTCGGCCTCTGGGGTGTCCTCGGGCACAGTGTGGACGGCGACCTGCGGCTCGTTCGGTCCGACGTCCTGGCCGCCCCCGCCGTCGTGGCGTGGGTCCCAGTACTCCATCCGGATCATCCGCTCGCCCATTTCGAGCTCGTCCTGGAGAGCCATGGCGAGGGCGTGGGGCAGTTTCCAGCTGCCACCCTCGATCTCCCAGTAGGTGGCGTCCGGGTTGATGTCGCTGCGGCCCAGGAAGGTGTGGAAGAAGGACAGATGCAGCCGCGAGGTCATGTTCTCGATCGTGCCGATCGCCTCGATGGCCTCGTCGCTGAAGCCCGCGTACTCGCGCAGGAATCGGCCCATCGAGTAGCCGTCGAAGTCGTGGATCACCCGTGCCCAGCCGTCCAGCCACTCGGCGAACGGCTTGCGCACCCGCTTGCCGTTCTCGATGTACGAGTAGTAGTAGCGGACCGGCTCCAGGGCCTGGTTGACCAGGTCGGCGGCGGTGATCCGCGCCTCGTCACCGGTGAGAGGGAAGCCCTCGTTGACGCTGCTCGGGTCGGCGGCGTACTCGCTGCGGCGGGCCTGGATCCGGTTGGTGCGGATCCAGCTGTTGAAGCGCTTGACCGGCTCGCGGAAGTCCGGGCTGTCCTCGCCGTACTTCCAGACCTTGCCGTCCTCGAAGGACTCGTAGACCACCGGCGGGACGGGCGTGTTCTGGTTGCCGGTGCCGGTGCCGGTGCCGGGATCGACGTCGACGTTGTAGAACAGTTGCCGTTTCAGGCCGAGGCTGTCGACCAGGGCCAGGGTGAGCGGGTGGAAGCTGGGCAGCCGCATCGCCCCGGCCTCCGCGTACTGCTCCGGGTCGTAGAACGGGCCGTCCTGCTCGTCGTCGGTGGAGCGGAAGGTCTTGATCCGCCCGCCGACCCGGTTGGTGTTGGCCTCCAGGATGGTGACGTTGTGCCCGGCGTCCTTGAGCAGCTTCCCGGCAACCAGACCGGCGATCCCGGCGCCGACGACCAGCACGTCCTTGGGCTCGTCGGTCTCCGGGATGCCCTCCTTGATCAGGACGTCGAGGTAGCGCAGCTTCAGGTCCTTGTCGTCCGGGCCGACGAGCAGCAGCTCGCGGGCCAGCTGCCAGCAGGTCTGCTGGCGGGCGCGGTCGTTGGCCGTGCCCTCGACGGTGGGGCTCTCGTTCATGGCTTCTCCTCGCCGCTCAGGAGCCGACCGGCTTGTTGGGGAGGTCCTCGCCCTCGGCGAGCAGCCGCAGTGTGCTGATCGAGGGGGTGAAGGCGTAGAGCGCGCCCGTTGTGCGGACGAAGCGCTTCATGTCGACCGTGCCGAGGGTGCCGTCCGCGAGCTCGATCGAGGCCTCGCCGGCGAGTCCGGTGACCTTGTCGAAGCCGTTGGCGACCACCTGGTCGGACCGGCTTTCCCCGGGGGTGAAAGCGTCGTCGTTGGACCAGCGCCGCTGGACCAGTTCGAACTGCTCTTCGCCCCCGCCACCACCCCCACCACCGCGCTGCGCCTGAACGCGATCACCGCCACCGAAGCCGCCCGGGAGCTCTCCCGCTACGAGGAAGCCGACCTCACAGCGCTGGCGCTGCCCGATCTGATCCCGCCCGCACCACCATCCGCCGACTGGGCCACCCCCGACAGCCTCAAAGCCCGCACCCGACCCCCCACCCCCGGCCCCACATCCGCCCCCGAACACCACGACCAGGAGGCCACCCGTTACCTTTTTCGTGGCCCCGCAATGGGGTGCCTGGCCCCCGGGTCCGGTATGGCTGTGTGCCCCCTGTCGAAGTGGATGACCTGGGGGGTG
>NZ_JBEZVN010000065.1:0-17297 GCF_040636995.1 Streptomyces sp. NPDC032161
ACGCAGCGGAGACCGCCGCTGGAGTATGGGAAACTTGCATCTCGGAAGTGCCTTGCCGATCGTGCGTGCTGGAAGCCTCAAGAACTCCCATCATCGCAGGTCACAAGGCACTTCCTCGTTTCCCGAAGAGCCATCCACGGCCGTCACATCGGTGGATCAAGGCTTAGCCGCCGGTCGCTGCTGGCTGACGTCGCGAACCTCACGGCCCGCAACGGCCGTCTGTCCGCGCACATCACACGACTGTGTCAGACCGGCGAGCTGGAGCAGCAGATCCTCGACCTCCCTGCTGAACTCGAGCGCGGCGAGGACCTCGCCGCCGCACGCGCCGCGAACCGGGAGTTGACGGCGCAGCTCAACCGCTGACCGAGTCTCCCGGTGACCGACGATCTTCGCCGAAGTCATTCTCCCGCGACCAGTACGAGGATTTCGAACCCTACGCACACCTGCAACTTCACGGTGCACAGTGCTCTGTGGTGGTCAAGTCGAAGAGTGAACCGCCCCGGCTCGAATGGAGACTCGATTTCATGAAAGGATCGAGTCATGGCACAACCTTCCCGTTACCCCCTTGAGCTCCGCCGCCGTGCGGTGAAGCTCGGCATCGGATCCCGCGGCGAGACGGTGCGGAACTGGGTGAAGCAGCGCGCGATCGACGCGGGGACGCGGCCGGGGACGACGACGGAGGAGTCCGCCCAGCTCAAAGCGTTGAGGAAGGAAAACGCCGAACTGAAGCGGGCCAACGAGATCCTGAAGGCCGCGGCGAGTTTCTTCGCGGCCGAGCTCGACCGGCCACACACTCGCTCGTAGCGTTCATCGACGAGCACCAGGACCGCTTCGGCGGCGTCGAGCCGATCTGCAGAACCCTCACCGAGCAAGACTGCAAGATCGCCCCTTCCACGTACTACGCCCGCAAGAAACGCCTCGAAACTCCCTCCGCCCGTTCCGTGCGCGACGAGGAACTCAAGGAGCGGATCCAGGAGGTTTACACGTCCAACTACCGCGTCTACGGAGCCCGGAAGATCTGGCGCGAGCTGAACCGGCAGGAACACGCCGTGGCCCGCTGTACCGTCGAGCGCCTCATGCGCGAGCTCGGCATCACCGGCGCCGTCCGCGGCAGGAAGGTGATCACGACGATCACCGATCCGGCCGCAGAGCGGGCCCCGGACCTCCTCGACCGCAACTTCGTCGCCAGTGCCCCCAACCGCTGCTGGGTCGGGGACTTCACGCACGTCGCCACCTGGAACGGGGTCGTCTACGTCGCCTTCGTCATAAACACCTTCTCCCGTCGCATCGTCAGCTGGTCCGCCTCCACCACCAAGGAGACCAGGCTCGTCCTGGACGCCCTGGAGACGGCCCTGTGGCAACGCGACCGGGACGGATTCCCGTACGAACAGGGCGAGTTGACACATCACTCGGACGCGGGGTCGCAGTACACATCGTTCGCGCTGACCGAGCATCTGGACCGAGCAGGGATCGCGGAATCAATCGGCTCGGTCGGCGACGCCTACGACAACGCCCTGATGGAATCGACGATCGGCCTGTTCAAGACCGAGCTGATCAAACCCGGCCGGCCCTGAAAGACACTTTCCCAGGTCGAACTCGCCACCGCCGAGTGGATCGACTGGTACTGCCACCGCCGACTCCACGGTGAGATCGGCCACGTCCCACCCGTCGAGTACGGAGCCAACCACTACATTCTCCGGCGGCACGGCGGGATTCAGCGGCACGGCGTTCTCTGGAGCCACAGTGTACTTTGCCGCGAGGTTCTCCGGCGGCACCGTGGACTGCGGTAGTGCGATGGGGCCAGTCCCCACGGGGCTTCTCGCTGCCGTCGGCACTCCTGTTTCTTCGACGGTCCTATTTGCTTCCGCTTGGCTGCCCACACTTCCGTAGCTCTGGGGGCGGAACCGGTCGTTTACGCCCCCTGCCGCCGACCGTGCAACAACCGATCACCGCCTCTCGGATGGGAGCGACCGGACCCGGGTTGGCCGACGGTGTGGGGGGCGCCGGAGTCTGGCCGAAGCCGGGGGCAAGCCGCAGAAGAAGATCAGCCGTAAGGCCCACCCTCCGCAGCCGCTGCGCCTTTCCACCACCTACGGCCTTCAGCCGGCCACCGGCCCCAGCTACAGCAGCGCGCTGCCCCACCCGCTCATCGGCCGGGGACTCGGCTTTCCTCGCGCAACGGGCTGTCCTCAGCCACCGGCGACCCGGTCCCGGCAACGGCAGCTCCGCCGTCGGCGGCCTCGCGGATGAGGGGTGCGAGGCTGGTCTCGCGAGTGCCGCCGCTGGTGCGGTGCATAAGGCCGACTCCGGAGGCGTTTCGGTGCTTGCCCTGACCCCGCCCGTGGCCAGGTTGCTGCGGCTGCTCAGCGACGACGAACTCGACCAGCACCCCGACCCTGCCGCCGTCCTGCAGTCCTAGCTCGGCTCCCCCGCCGACGAGAGCCTCGCCCGGCACGAACCGGAGATCGCCTTCAAGATCCTGCTGGACCGTCGCGGGCGCAGTACCGACCGGTGGGCGGCGCTCGCCGCCGCCATGACCTTCGAGTACGACGACGAGAAGATCACCTCCAAAGACGGCGCGGAACCAACGACCAAATGATCCAAACGAAAGTGCCTAGCCCTGCCCGCACTGGCGGCAACGCACCTCACGGGCCTGGCTGTTGAGGGGGCCGAGGAGGGGGCCTCGTCTGGAACCGGCCGCGAGCTTAACGTGATCCTGACAGATTGCGGCTCCGCAGGTCACGCACAGTGCGACGGCGGTGTTGACTGTTCCCTGCATGCGGCAGTCGAGACAGTGCATCGGTACTCCTCAGGTAAGAGCTCTTCTCACGTGCCTGCCCTTCTTATGCTGCGGGGAGCGGGGGTGTGAGCTGTGCGGGTGTGGCGTAGTCGCCGTTGTGGCGTATCAGTGCCGGGGTGTCCGCCCGTACTCCGCCGGCGTCGACCTCGCCGATGACCAGGGTGTGATCACCAGCGGGATACCGGGCCACAACGCGGGCGGTGAGCCAGGCCGGTACCGAGGTGAGGACCGGCAGCCCGTCATGCTCGTGCAGGCGGGCCATGCCGGCGAACCGGTCCACACCGCTGCGCGCAAACCGCTCGGCCAGCTCGGCGTTGTCAGCGCCCAGCAGATGGACGGCAAAGCGGTCGGCCCGGCACACAGCCGCCGCGACCGAGGCACCCTCGGCCACGCAGAAGGAGATCAGGGCAGGATCCAGCGAAACGGAACTGAAGGAGGTGGCGGTGAAACCTGCGGGTCCGGGCACGGTGATGACCGTGACACCCGCCGCGTGACGCCGCAGAGTTCTGCGCAGCAGCGCCGACTTGGCAGCATGCGGAGCTTCGTACCGATGATGCGTCACAGGGGCGTGAGACATGGCCTTCCTTCACTCTGCGAGCGGGGCTGGCGGGCGTGGTCCCGCGGTGGGTCACTGCGGGGCCCGCTGGGCCCGCACGGGGAAGTGCTGTCCGTCCCCCGTACCGCGTATCTGTCCGTGAAACAGTGGTGCTGGGCCTGAGCCGCTCGCTCCGTCGGCGGAGCGAGCGGCTCAGGGTCTCAAGCGGCCGGACCGGTGGGGTTGCCCACCAGGGGGTGAGAGGCCAACCGGTCGAGGATTTCGTTGAGTTGCTTCGTCTCCTTGTCGGGCAGCGGCAGCAGAGGCGCCCGCGGCAGGCCGACATCGCGCTGCTGCAGTTCGAGGCCCGCCTTGATGGCGCGCGGCAGGCCGAAGCCGACGATGAATTCGAGGAACGGCAGAAGCTCGGTCAGGATGGCCTCGGCCCGCTCGTCCTGTCCGCTGGTCGCCGCCTCGTGGAGAGCCAGGGCCCACTGCGGGACCAGACAGGGCGACGCGGTACACCAGCCGACGGCGCCGGAGCGGAAAGCCTCGAGCGCGACCGGGTTGTTGCCGTTGTAGACCGACAGGGCACCGTCGGACAGGTCCTGAATGGTACGGAAGCGGTCAACAATGCCGGAGCTTTCCTTGACCATGGTCAGGTTAGGGATCTTGCGGGCGAGCGCGACCACCGTTTCCGGCGACAGGTCCACGCCGCTGGTGCCCGGGTTGTTGTAGAGCATCATGGGGAGTTCAGTCGCCGCGGCCACCGTGCTGTAGTGCCGCACGAGTTCGGCCTCGGTCAGCTTCCAGTACACCTGAGGAAGCACCATGATCGCGGTGGCCCCGTTGCGTGCAGCCAGGCGGGCACGGCGCACCGTGCCTTCCGTGCTCCAGTGCGAGACACCGACCAGAGTGGGGACCCGGCCCGCGACAGTCTGCAGTGTGGTCTCGCAGACGGCGTCCCACTCCATTTCGCGCAGGTAGGCGCTCTCCCCCGTGCTGCCCAGCGGGGCGATGCCGTGGCTGCCCGCCTCCACCAGGTCGTTGGTGAGCCGACGCAGCGCGTCGAGGTCGAGGTCGCCGGTGGCGGTGTCGAAGGGGGTGACAGGGTAGGAGATGATGCCCCTCAGCGGCGGGTTCGCCATCAGAGTTCCACCTGCCCCGAGACGCAGTCGGGGTGGTTGCGCAGCGCCCGGCGGGCGTAGTAGGCGAAGTTGGCCTTGCTGCGGCGGTCGGTGCCGGTCCAGTCGTGGGCCTCGCGGGCCAGAACCGGGTCGAGGGTCTGGATGGTCCCCGCGGCCATGGCGAGAAGTTGGAGGCGGGCGGCGCGCTCGATGAGCATCGCCAGATTGCAGGCCTCCTCGACGGTGGCACCGGTGACCAGCTGGCCGTGGTGGGCCAGGAGGATGGCGCGCTTGTCACCGAGGGCCGCGGAGATAATCTCACCCTCCTCGTTGCCCACAGGGACGCCTGGCCACTCCTTGAGGAAGGCGCAGTCGTCGTACAGGGGCGTGGTGTCCATCTGGGAGATCACAAGGGGGACTTCCAGCATGGCCAGCGCCGCGGTGTGCAGGGAGTGCGTGTGGACGATGCAGTTCACGTCCTTGCGGCTGCGGTAGATCCAGGAGTGGAACCGGTTGGCGGGGTTGGGCATGCCGTCCCCCTCCAGGACCTGTAGGTCCTCGTCGACCAGCAGCAGGTTGTCCTCGGTGATCTCGTCGAAACCGAGCCCCAGGCGCTGGGTGTAGTAGGTGCCGGTCTTCTGCCCGCGGGCGCTGATCTGGCCCGCGAGCCCGGAGTCGTGTCCGCCGTCGAAGGCGATGCGGCACGTCAGGGCCAGCTTCTGCCGCGTGGTCAGTTTGGAGTCACCGAAGTGGTCGTTCATCTGCCGCTGAGCGCGGCCGACGAGCACGTCCTTCGAGTCTCGCAGGGTCTTTGCCATCTTTCTGCTCCAGTCCCGGGGCCGTCTGCCGACGAGCCCGCGTACGAATCGTGCCGCTCGGGAGCGACACCGGAGTAAACATTGTTCACCATAGGACACCTTGTGTCATGCTGCAAGAGGTGCACTCAGTTGCACATTGCGCGCAAATAAACCTAAAATCGCGCATTTACGAAACCAAACGCAACTAGTTGCGCGAGGGCTGAGGCACTGCCATGAGTACGCCGCTGCACGTCACCCCCCATGCCACTCCCCAGGACCGGCGGGGCCTGCGCCTCCCGCCGACGGAGCATGTCGCCCGTGCCGCACGCGCTCACGTCGCGGAACGGCTCAACGCGTGGCATGTCCCGCAACTCGTCGGTGTGGCCACCCTCGTGACGAGCGAGCTGGTCACGAACGGAGTCCGGCACGGGCATGCCCCCGTATTCCTGGACGTTCACCTCCTGCGTGGCATGCGGGGCCGGCCTGACCGGGTCAGGATCGAGGTGTGGGACACGGGTCGCGGTTTCGACATCGGGGTCGTCCGCGACCGCTGGGACCGGTTCGACGACTTCTCCAGCGAGGACGGGCGAGGGCTGCGCCTGACGGGACAGCCTCTCCGAGAGCTGGGGCAACTACGTGACCTGTGGACGGCACGTCGTGTGGGCATTCTCCGTGGCCGGTGACGCGCTCGCGCCGGCCCGTACCGGCTCTCACCGCTGCAGGCGAACATCCTCACGCTGCTCGCTGGCGCCCCCTGTCCTCGGCGGCTGAACGACCTGACTCGCGCTGGCCTCTTCACCGCCGACGATCAGCGACGCGGTCAGGACCTTGACGACCAAGCGCCTGGTCGAGCGGCAGCGCGACCCGTCCGACGCCCGGGCGGTGTCCCTGACGCCGACCGAGGACGGGAGCGCGGAGGCGGAACGCCTGGTACGCATGTCGGAGGAGTTCGGGGAGGCACTGTCGACCCTCGCACCCGAAGACCTCGCCGCCATACTGCGGGGCACAAGCAGCGTGATCAGGTCATTGCAGGAGCGCAAGGCCATCCCGGTCTCAAGGATGTGCCTGACCTGTACGTACTTCCGTCCGAACGCCCATCCCGGCACGGACAGGCCCCACCACTGCGCGTTCGTCGACAACCCTTTCGATGACGCCGAGCTGCGCCTGGACTGCCCCGACCCGTCTGGAGGTGTGAGCTCGTGCGCCGGCCGGCGGTCAGGGGAGCTGGAGACGCGGTGCGCTCGCGGAGTCCGCGTGTGCGTGGTCGTCGGAGACGAGGAGGAGGACGGCGGCGCGTTCCGGGCCGAGGGAGCGGACCTTGTGCGGCTGAGTGGCCTTGAAGTAGGCGCAGTCGCCCGGGTCGAGGGTGATGGTGCGGGAGGGGAGGATGAGTTCGGCCCGCCCGTGGTGGACGAAAATGAACTCCTCGCCGGGGTGGTCGCGGAAGGGGACGGGCCCGGCGTCGTGCGGGGGGTAGAGCATGAAGGGGGTCATGCTCTTGGTGCCGACCTCGAGGGCTATGCCCTCGTAACGGGTCCCGGCCTCGTCGTCAGCGGTGAGCGACTGGCGTTCGCCGGCTCGGGTGACCGTGACGTCAGTGAGTTCCCCGGCGTCCGAGAAGAGGTTGTCGAGAGGTACGTCGAGAACTTTGGCGAGCGAGGCGCTGATGGCGATCGACGGGACGCTCTGGCCGCGCTCGACCTTGGACAGGTAGCTCTTGGTGACACCGGCGCGGTCGGCCAGCGTCTCCAGGGTCATGAGGCGTTCCTTGCGCAACTGTCGCACCCTGTTGATCACTGCCGTTTCCCCTTCGCCTGTCCCACGCCGCACGATGGCAGGGCAAGACCCCAGTATGGCGCCCCGGAGCCTGGTCACCGACAACGCCCACCGTGTGTGCGACACGTGCGGTCACTCTCGAAGGGTGACGTCCCGACGACATCCCGATCCGCCGGGGTCGCCCCGTCATCTCTGTGGTCGTCCGCCGGGCGTCGGACGGGATGCGGTGCCGGGAGTCGTGCGCGATGAGCCCGGCACCGCCGCGAACCACCAGGAGGTCCGCGCGGTCCGTCTCACGAGGCGCTGCTGCCGTCCGCGGCGACGCCGGGCCAGAAGTGGCTGTCCGGCAGGGGCCGGGAGCCGAACACCGCCTGACCGACGCGGACCACGGTGGCACCCTCCTCGACGGCGGTCTCGTAGTCACCGGACATACCCATGGACAGTCCGCCCGGTCCGACGAGGTCGAGTTCGCGGGCTCGGTCGCGCAGACCGCGCAGGAGGCGGAAGCAGGAACGGACCCGTTCGGTGTCCGGGGTGAAGACGGCCAGGGTCATCAGACCCTGGACGCGCAGCGCCGTGAAGTCCGGCAGTTTCCTCAGGAAGCCGGTCAACTCCTCGGGCGGGAGGCCGTACTTGGAGTCCTCCGCCGAGGTGTTCACCTGGATGTAGACGTCCAGCCCCCTGCCCGCGGCCTGCAGGCGCCGGTCAAGGGCCTCGGCGGCGCGCAGGCTGTCGAGGGCCTGGAACTCGGCGGCGAACTCGGCAATGTCCTTGGCCTTGTTGGTCTGGAGGTGACCGATCACCGACCAGGACACCTCCAGGTCGGAGAGGCTCCGCCACTTGCGCTTCGCCTCCTGGACCTTGTTCTCCCCCAGGACGCGGCAGCCAGCCGCGACCGCCAGGCGGACGCGCTCCTCGGGCACGGTCTTGCTGACGGGCAGGAGCCGGACCTCTCCCCCGGTACGTCCGGCGCGTTCGGCGGCGGAGTCGATGCGGGCGCGGACCACGCCGAGATTGTGAACGAAGTCCGCGACGTTCTCTGCCTTCGGGTAAGGAGAGGCAGACCCCACTGGTTCCATTGGCATAGGACAAAAGCTAGCATGGCTTATGTCAAAACTAGGGAGTGATGATGCGGATCACCGGGAGCACGGCGAGCGAGATCGCGGCGAGTGTCCGTGCACTCAGTGACGCGGGGGAGCTGACCCCAGGCACGGTGCTGCCCCCCGTGCGGCAGCTGGCCGAGCAGCTGGCTGTCAACAGGAACACGGTCATGGCCGCCTACCGGACGCTGATCCGGGCGGGCGTGGCCGTCGGCCGGGGGCGGGCCGGAACCCTGATCACCGAAGCCGTCGGCGCCGTAGACCAGGAGGGCTCCGCGACGGACAGCCCCCTGCGCGACGTGGGCCACGGCAACCCGGACCCCGCCTTCCTGCCCGACCCCGACGCTGCCCGGCCCGCGCGGACACCACCGGTGCTGTACGGGGAGCCTACGATCGACCCCGTCCTGGCCCGGTGGGCGCTGCCGTGGCTGAAGGACGATCAGCCCCGCGCGACCCATCTGACGGTGACGGGCGGCGCCGTCGAGGCGGTGGAGAGACTGCTGGCCCAGGCCCTCATGCACGGGGACGCCGTGGCGCTGGAGGACCCCTGCTTCCTGGCCAGCATCAACACTGTGCGTCTTGCCGGGTACCGGCCCGTCCCCGTGCCGGTCGACGCGGAGGGGATGACGGCCGAGGGGCTACGGTCCGCGCTCGGCCAGGGGGTGCGTGCCGTGGTGTGCACACCGCGCGCCCACAACCCCACGGGAGTGGGCCTGTCCGCTGCCCGCGCCGAGGAGCTGCGCTCGGTCCTGGCCGGACACCGACACGTTCTGATCGTGGAGGACGACCATTTCTCCCTGCTCTCCCGCTCGCCGTACCGAAGCATTGTCCCGCCGAACCACGCCCGGTGGGCGCTGGTGCGGTCCTTGTCGAAGTTCCTCGGACCGGATCTGCGCGTCGCCCTGGTCGCCAGTGACCTGAGGACGGCACAGCGCTTGGCGACCCGGATCGGGCCGGGCCGCACGTGGACCAGCCATCTGCTCCAGCGTCTGGCCGCCGCCCTGCTGACCGATCCGGCCACGCAGGCTCTGATCGAGCGGGCTGGCACGCATTACGCGGAGCGCAACGCCCGGTTCGCGCACCTGCTGCGGGCGCGCGGCATCGACGTGCGGGCCAGTGACGGACTCAACCTCTGGGTGCCGGTGGACACGGACGCCCAAGCCGTGTCCGAACGGCTGCTGCGGCGGGGGTGGCTCGCCCGCGTCGGCGACAGTTTCTCCCTCCTCCGGTCCGCGCCGTCCATGCATCTTCGGCTGACGGCACATCAGCTAAGTGGCGATCAGTCGGTGCTGCTCGCCGACGACCTGGCCGAGGCCGCCGAAGAGGCCGTCTCGTACCTTGGCCGGAATCCGGTGAGAACGACGTTCACCGGATGAGGCCTCACAGCTGCGGCCCCGGCCTGAGGATCCTGATGCCGATCTCCTCGAAGGGCCGGGTCAGTTCGCCGGGAACGCCCTCTTCGACGGAGAGGTGCGTCAGCGCGCTCGCGGGCGCGACGGTGAACGGCCCACCGGTGCCGAGCTTGTCCGCCACGGCGAGGCCGACGACCTTGTTGGCCGCACCCACCATGGCGCTGCGCACCTGCGCTTCGTCGTAGTACGGCGATGTAACGCCCTGGCTGATGTTGAGTCCCCAGATGCCGAGGAAGCAGATGTCGGCGGAGATCTTGGTGTAGGCCTCGACGGGGAGGGCGCCGACGGCGACACGTGAGTGCGGGTCGAGCCGGCCGCCGATGAGGATGGTCTCCTGGACGGACCGGCGCAGGAGCTCATTGGCGATCGCGGGGCTGTGGGTGATGAAGGTGGCCGGGTACCCGGTGGGCAACGCCTGCACCAGGGCGGCCGTGGTGCTGCCGCCGTCGATGATGACGACGTCGTCCTCGGCGATGAGAGCCAGCGCGGCGCGTGCGCTCTGCGTCTTCTCCCCGATCCCGCTGCCCTTGCGTTCCTCGTAGCTCTTCGGGACGTGCGAGGCGAGCACGGCGCCGCCGTGCACACGTTGCAGTGCCCCGGCATCGGCCAGCTCGTCGAGGTCGCGTCGGATGGTGTAAGCGGAGACCTTGAACAGCTCGCCCAAGGCGCCCGCGTGCACCTGCCCAGACGTTTTGAGCATGGCGAGGATGCGTTCGTGCCGCTGGGACTTCAGAAGGGTCTCGTCGGTTGCGTTTCCCTGCGTTGCCATGCGGTCACTGTTCCCTTTCACGCGAGATCACGCAAATCCTTGCGCACTAAGTGTTGCCAACATGCCCGCTTAGCTCTACGGTGAACCGCAATCCGCAACATTTCGAACAACAACGCAACATGCATACAGTGGAGGCAGGCATGGACGCACCAACACTGTTGACGGCGTTCGCCGGCGGCGCGTTCGGAGCGGCCATCGGTGCACTGGCATCTTTCATCTTCTGCGGGATGGCCCTGATCGCCGGGATCTCGATCGTCCTCGCGGGCGGTAGTCCCACTTTCCTGGATGTGGTGGCCAACGGCCCCCTGTTCGGTCCCCACGTCGCCTTCGCGGGCGGGGCCGCCGCGGCCGCCTATGCCATGCGACGCAAGCACATCACCGACGGAAAGGACATCGCCTTCTCCCTGGCCGACCTCGGCAAAGCCGGCCCACTCCTGATCGGAGGCGTGTTCGGCCTCGTCGGGCAAACGATCATGGGACTGTGGGGCAGCACCCTGAACCAGTACACCAACGCGACCGCCCTCATCGTCGTCGTCCTGGGTGTGGGGGCCCGCCTGCTCTTCGGCCACCGCGGCCTGTTCGGCCACCTGCCGCACGGCACGACCCTGCGCCGGCGCTTCAGTCCCACCGCCGACGAAGCCTGGGTCCCGCACCAGTGCCGCATGTCGCAGGCGGCGCTCCTCGGAGTGGTCGCGGGCCTGCTGGCCTCCTACGCCACCCTCGCGCTGGCCGAAGCCCAGCCCGAGCTGGGCCCGGTCACCCTCTCCCTCGGTTTCGCGGTGTCCGCCGTCTCCCTCGGCTTCGCCGCCGTGGGAAAGGGAGTACCGGTCACCCACCACATGACGCTCACGGCAGCGACCGGGGCATATCTGAGCGGCTCCCTCCTCGTGGGGGCCGTGGTCGGTGGCGCGGCCGGGCTGCTCGGCGAATTCTGGGCCAGGGCGATCCAGAACCACGGGGACACCCACATCGACCCTCCGGCCGGTGCGATCTGGACCCTGACCAGCATCGTCCTCGCCGCCCACGCGCTGATCTGACCCCCTGTTCCCGCAACAGTCCGACACCTGTCACCGCAACGAAAAGAGAAGGCTCACAGTGATCACCCAGTTCATGCTCACCAAGCACGACGTCACCATTCCGGACGCGCACGAGGTCTACGCCGCCGTCGCCGCTTCGCTCACCGCCGAGGAACTGCCCTACGTCGGGTTCAAGAACGTCGGCCACTCCCTCGCCGACCTGGCGCGCCTGGGCGAACGCATCGTCGCGGACGGGCGCAGGCTGGTGATCGAGGTCGTCGGCGCCAACCCCGAGACGGAACGTGAGGCCGCCCGCCTGGCCCTGCAGGTTGGGGCGGACATCCTCATCGGGGGCACCCACACCGACGCCGTACTCGAAGTCATCGAGGGTACGCCGATCGGCTACTACCCCACCGTCGGAGACGTCAACAGCGAGCCCGGCCGCCTGCGGGGCACCATCGACGAGATCGTCTCCGGCTGCGAGAAGCTTGTCGGCACCGAAGGCGTCACCGGAACCATGCTGCTGGGCTACCGCTACACCGGTGACGTGGAGCTCCTGCTCCACGCGGTCGCTTCGGTGCCGGGTCTCCAGGTGGTCAACGCGGGCTCCGTCGACAGCCGGGAGCGCATCCGGCGCCTTGCCGACCTGGACTTCTGGGCCTTCACCATCGGCAGTGCCGTCCTCGACTCCGCACTGCCCGCCGCCCCCTCGCTCGCTGCCCAGCTGCGGTGGGCCGTCGATACCGCGAGCTGACCCGCGAACCATGTCAAGGAGGACATGATGGCCGGCTACATTATCGGACTCGACAACGGAACCACCAGCGCCCGGGCCAAGATGTACGACACGACCGGAGTTGTCGTCGCGGCGGCCACGAGCGAGTACGGCTGCGAGTACCCGCATCCCGGGTGGGTCGACCAGGACATCCACCTTCTGGACGACGCCAACTTCGAGGTCATCCGCCGCGTCGTGGAGACCTCCGGAGTCGATCCGCAGGAGATCCGTTCCCTGGGCCTGTCCACCCAGCGCGGCCTGCACCTGTACATCGACGCCGACGGCAACGTACTGCGTGACGGCCGGGGACTGTCCTGGCAGGACACACGGCACACCACGCAGCTGGACCAACTGCGCGAGCAGATCGGCGACGAACGCTTCTACGACATCACCGGCCTGCCGATCAGCGCGTTCTGGCCCATCGGGAAGATCCTCTGGGTGGCGCAGAACGAACCGGAGGTGCTGCGGCACACCAGCAGAATCCTCAGCACCCAGGAGTACTTCCTGCGCCGACTCAGCGACGTGCCGGACTACGTCGTCGACCACTCCAACGCGTCGCTCTTCGGTCTGATGGACGTCGACCGCTTCGCCTGGAGCCAGGAGCTGCTGGATTTCGTCGGCATCTCCGCCGACCTGCTCCCGTCGATCGTCCCCTCCGGCCACCAGGTCGGAAGAGTCACACCCTCCGTGGCCCAGCGCACCGGGCTGCCGGTCGGCCTGCCCGTCTCCACCGGCGGCGGTGACCAGCAATGCGCGGGCATCGGGGCCGGCGCCATCCGGCCGGGCCTGTGCGAACTGACCTTCGGCACCGCGGGCAACTCCGTGGCCTTCCTCGCCGAGTCGGTGAACGACCCCAACCGGGTCATCACCCGGTCAGTGCACGCCACCCCGTACCGGGCATGGGAGGCGGAAGGGATACAGGCCGCCGCGGGCGCCGCCTACCGGTGGTTCCGCGACAACATCGGCTACATGGCCCGCTACATCGAGCCCTTCACCAAGACGGATCCCTATGTCCTGATCAACGATCTCGCCGCGGACTCGCCGGCCGGTGCCAACGGACTGGTCTTCCACCCGTACCTGGCCGGGTCGATGACTCCGCACTACGACGAACACGCCCGGGCGGGCTTCCTGGGGCTGACCTTGAAGCACACCCTCGGTGACATGGCCCGTGCCGTCCTGGAGGGCGTGGCCTACGAGGCCCGAGAAGTCCTGGACGGCTACGACGCGATGGGCCTGGAACTCAACGAGATCCGTCTCGCCGGAGGCGCCACCAAGTCCGAGCTCTGGTGCCAGATCCAGGCCGACGTCTACGGCAAGCCGACCGCCATACTGCGCGAGGGCGAGTGCGCCGTACTCGGGGCGGCGATCCTCGGCGCCGTGGGAGCCGGAGTGTTCGGCGACGTCGAGGAGGGCGTGACCGCCACCGTCCACGTCGACCGCACTTTCCAGCCGGATCCCGCGTACCACAAGCGGTACACCGAACTGTGGGACATCTATCGGCAAGCCTACAAGGCCTTGTCCGAAAGCGGCGTGTACCGCGCCCTCTCCGCGGCACAGACCCGCTGACACCGCGCCGCCCGGGTGGGCAGGGGCGGCGTCCCCCAGCTCCTCGCGGCAGTTTGTCCCTGACCCTTTCACTGCCGGGAGGACAGAGAAGCCTCCGTGCGTCACGGGCCTGTGCCCGGACGCACGGGGGTCTCACACGACCATGTGCACGAAGGCTCGACGCATGCGCGCGGCGACGGCGTCGGCCACCTCGCCGCCCTCTTACCGCGGCGTGAGCGGCTCCGTCGTCCAGGAGGCGGCCGATCAACGTGGCGAGGGCGCCTCGCCGTGACCGGTGCCATGCTCGTCTCCCGCAGCCTCGACACACCGTCCATCTACTCGGTGCGACTGCCTGCTCAGTGAAACTGGGTAATGGCCTGGATCGCTGGGGCTCTTTCCCGCGCGGACATGGTTGCCGGTACGAAGTGTGTACGCGCCCCCTTCGCACGGCGAACCGACGGCATCCGCACACGGCGAACCGACGGCATCCGCAGGTGCCCGGCCGCTGTCTGCCGGGTTGCCGTGTCCTCCGGGTCAACGGCCGGGTCCTCAAACCCGGCGGGCATGGGGCCGACCCGTGGGCAGCTGCTGTTCAGCGGTCCTGGGCAGCGAGCGCAACCGGGGTCGGCTGGGGCGGTGCCCGCACGGTGACTCATCCCCAGGTCGTATTGGCCTTCGCCGCGTCGTGATCGAGGCGACGGAGTCCAGGCGCGCACATCGATCCCGACCGCCGCACATCCACCACTGCCTTCCAAACCGCCCGCTGCACGGCAATCACACAGACGAATCTCGTGCCCGAAAGAGGTCTTCACTCATGGCGCGGTGGTACTGGTCCCGCTGTCAGCGTTGGCGCTTGTGGTCTGTGCTCTGTGGTTGTCGGCGGCCCGTAGGCTTGGTTGGGTTCTTCCGGTACTGGGGCTGGTCACTCTCGCCTTGGTGGTGCTGACCGGCGAATCCGGCGAGTGACTGGCGGAACGGGTGCGGGGGCGCGCTGGTGGAAGAGCGCGCCCCAGCAACTCCGGATCGCGTGGGCCGCCGGCGGACAGACCGTTCTTCGCCTCCTCCAACGGCCTCGTCGGCCAGTTCGACTACGCGGCGCCCCGGACAAGCCGTCATCGACATAAGCGCCGCCACGTCCGGGACGCCCATCGAGACCACGTACAAGCGGCGCGGCAAGACCGTCACGATCGTCAACCTGAACTACCCCAGCGCCGACCTGCACGGCAAACTCACCGGCGAACTCGCCGCCGGCCACTGACGCCCACCCGGTGGAGACGGTGCAGGGCCCCCTGCACCGTTCACGTCACCCACCCTGCACACGGACCGCGGTAGGTGCCGAAGGTTTACAGATTGCCCTCCGGGTCCTGCACCGTGCACACATACTGACTTCGGCTCGTCGGGCCCTGGCCCAAGGCCGGGTAGTTAGCGTTTTCGCTGGTCACGCAAGCGCGTTGAGGGATTCTCGGCGTGGAGCAACGGAGCTCGTTGGTACAGGCAGTCGTCCAAGACAGCTTGTACCCGAGGAGCTCTGTTGCCGTTTCATCATGTCCTTTCGGTCCCGGTGGTGGCCATCACCCGTACGGTCACCGTGGCGGCGGGCCGGTTCGCGCCGGGGCATCTGGGCGAGCTGACAGCCGTCGTGCCGTTTGAGCTGGTCGACGCGGTTCTGGAGGAGACGCGGTCGGTGCAGCGGCGACTGCGTGATCTCCCGTCTCGGGTCGGGGTGTACTTCCTGCTTGCGATGTGCCTGTTCCCCGAGGTCGGATACCGGCTGGTCTGGGACAAGCTGGCGGTGGGCCTGGACGGGATTCCGGTGGTCGGTCCGACGCCGAAGGCTCTGCGTGATCTGCGCCGCCGACTTGGAGTCGCACCGGTGCGGGCATTGTTTGAGGTGCTGGCCGGGCCACTGGCCCGGCCGACGACACCGGGGGTGCGATTCGGTCCGTTCCGGACGGTGTCGTTCGACGGGTGCAGTTCGCAGAAGGTCGCCGACTCTGAGCGGAACCGGGTCTGGCTGGGGCGGACGGCTCACCACGGCTATCCCACCATGGAGTTGATGACGTTGGTCGAGACCGGGACCAGAGCGCTCATTGGCGCGGTGTTCGGGCCGCCAGCCGGCGGCGAGACTGGTTACGCCTCACAGCTGCTGCATCTGCTGCGGCCGGACATGCTGGTCCTGTGGGACAAGGGCTTCGACGGCAACAGCTTCCTCGCCGCCGTGAACGCGACCGGCGCACAGGTGCTGGGCCGGCTCCGGACCAACCGCCGCACCCCGGTCCTGACGCGTCTTGGCGACGGCTCGTACCTGTCGGTGATCGGTACAGAAAAAGTCCGTGTCATCGACGCGTCCATCACTGTGACCTGCGCGGACGGGACCGTTTTCACAGGCTCCTACCGGCTGGTCACTACCCTGACCGACGCCCGCCGCTACCCGGCGGCCGTGCTGGCAGGTCTCTACCACCAGCGGTGGGAACACGAATCGGCGTACTACGCGCTCCGCCACACGATCATGAACGGGCGCGTCCTGCGTTCGGGCGACCCGGCCGGTGTCGAGCAGGAAATGTGGGCTCTGCTCACGCTCTACCAGGCCCTGCGGGTTGTGATGGTCGAGGCCGCCGAGTCCCAGCCCGGCACCGACCCGGACCGCTGTTGCTTCACCGTCGCCGTCCAGACCGCCCGTGATCAGGTCGTCCAGGCCGCCGCCGTCATCACCGACCCCGTCGACGCCGGTCGTCTCGGACTGATCGGCCACCGGATCCTGACCCGCCTCCTCCCGCCCCGACGCCAGCGGGTCAGTACCCGCAAGGTCAAGTCACCGATGTCCCGCTACAGCACCCGCCACGAGGACGGCAGGCCCGACAACACCCGCACCATCACCGGACTTAACATCAACGTCCACGAGCCTCCGGAATCCCGCCCTCAGCTCCCCGCCGTCTCCCGGGACGACCGGCACACTGCCCTCGCCGAGCGCCGCCGTCACCGAATCCTGGCCCTGCTCGAGAAGGACCCCGACCGCCTCTGGCGCCCGCGCGACATCGCCTCCCATTTCGGCGACATCACCATGGAGACCATGTATCGACAGCTCTCCAGATGGGCCGAAACCGGCCTCATCCACAAACTCGGCCCCGGCCTCTATGCCGCCACAGCATGGACCGCAACTCCCCTTGCGTGACCAGCGAAAACGCTAACTACCCGGCCTTGGGCCCTGGCCCCGGATCTTGGACACCGGAGAGACTTGGATCTTGATGGTCCAGGAGAACGGAGTCCCCGTGGGGATGAAGCACTACCCCGCCGAGTTCAAGGCGGAAGTAGTCGCGCTGTACCGGTCGCGTCCGGGAGCGGCGATCAAGTCGGTCGCCGCCGACCTCGGAGTGAACACCGAGACACTGCGGAACTGGATCCGGGCCGCCGACGGGCGCCGCTCCGGCGCCCACTCCGCGCCGACGGCCGCTCCGCAGTCTGGCGGTGACGCGGTTCAGGCGGAGCTGGCCGCCGCGAGGAAGAGGATCCGTGAGCTGGAGGAAGAGCGTGACATTCTCCGCAAGGCTGCCCGGTATTTCGCCGGGGAGACGCGCTGGTGAGGAGCCGTCAGTAAATTACTGACGGTTTCGATGCGGCTGCTGTACGTGCCGTGATACGTGGACTGTT
>NZ_JBEZVN010000066.1:0-17099 GCF_040636995.1 Streptomyces sp. NPDC032161
CAAGCCCGGCAAGGCGGAGGAGGGAGGCGACGCGGAGCGTCGTCGACCGACGACAACGCCGCCAGGCGCCGCCCATCGGCACGCGACGCCGCCCCACCTACGCGCGCGACCTCTAAGGCGCACATGTCGGGGCCAATGCCGGGCCGACTCCGACCCGGCCGCGGCGCCCCCACCGGACCCGTGTCCCCGCTCGACCGGCCCGGCCCCATCCCGGTCAGCCCGGTCCCGGACCCGTGCCCGGCCCCTTCCCGATCACGGTCCCGCACCCCTACCCGTGCCCGGCCGAGTCCGGTACCGGCCCGTCCCGGAACCGCCACATCCCGGCAGTGGTCAGAGCCTGCGCCAGCTCCAGGTCGTCCGGATCTCCAGCGGGTCGATCGGGGTGACGTAGCGGGGGTCGGTGTTGAGCCCGTTCGGCGGGCCGGACTGCGGTTCCACGCAGACCGCCTCCGCCTGTTCGTCGTAGATGACGACCCACTCGGCCCGGCTCTTCACGGTCAGCTCCAGCTGCTCCGGCCATGTGAGGGTCACGTCGACACCGTCCGGCATCCCGAAGCAGTCGTCCCAGGGGCCGGGCAGCGGCGGGAGGCGGCGGCCGGTCGGCAGATGGTCCTCGCCCCGTTCCTCCTGCCAGGCCGCATCGAAGGCCACCTGCACGTCCTTGCCCCCGCCGCCCAGGTTGCGCAGGAACCAGGGATGCCAGCCGGCCTGTGCCGGGAACGAGTTCCCGTACGTCTCGATCCCGAGCGCGAGCACCAGCGAGTCCTCGGACAGCTCGAAGGTCTGGGTCACCCGGCCCGGATACGGCCAGGGATCGACGAGGTCGTAGTAGAACGAGGCGTCCCGCTCGCCCACCCGGGCGGTGCGCCAGGCGGTGTCCCTGCCGGTCCCGTGGATGGCGTGCGGCGGGGCGTTCAGCGGCAACCGGTGCGGGACGTCGCCGTTGCGGAAGAGCCCGTACCCGGTGCGACCGCACCACGGCACCATCGGAAAGGAGCCGTACCGCTCCCCCTGCCGCAGCAGTTCGGTGCCACCGATGCGGAGGCTGCCGATCCGGCAGCCGTTGGCGGGGTTCACGGTCAGCTCTGCGTCGCCGACTGACAGCCGGACGTCCTTCTCACTGCTACTCACGCGACCGACATTACTGGCGCGACTACCTCCGTCGTCGCAACGCACGGCCCACCACGACGGCCGACGCGAGCGCGAGCGCGGCGGCGGGGGCGACCCAGCGGAGTGTGGCTCCCGCGGTGGTCGAATCGGGTGACGGCACGGGCGCATACCTGCCACGCGGCGGCGCGTGGTCGACCTCCTCGGCACTGCGGCCGATCATGGTGCGCCGGGCGTGCGCGGCCTCGGCCGGGGGACCGTCGGGGACGGTGAACTCGACCTCCTCCTCCGGGTCGAGCGACGGCGGGGGCACGGGGGCGTCGAAGACAGAACCCGTGCCCGGGGGCCTCTCGGCGGCGGGCGCCTCGTCGGGGGCGGCCTCGTGCGTGGGCGGCGTGTCGTCGTCGACGCCGTCGTCCACGCCGTCGGTGTCGTCGTCGCCGGTGCTCCCGGCAGCGGCGGCGGGCCGGGCGGTGGCCGCGCCGGTCGTGTCGGCCTCCTCGGCCCCCTCCTCGATGGCCTGCTCCACCGCTTCTCCCACGGTCCGCTCCGCCTCGTCGAGGTCGGAGTCGTCGATACCGCGAAGGGCCTCACGCTCCGGGTGGCCGGACACGGATCCATCCGCCGGACCGTCCGTGACCTCACCCGTCGGGCCGTCCGCGGTCCCGGCCTCGTCCGCCGAGCCGCTGTCCCGCGGTCCGTCGTCCCGCGCGCCGACGCCCTGCGGGCCACTGTCCTCCGGGCCCTCGGCAGACTCGCCGTCCGTCAGTGTCTCCGTCACGAGCTGCTGCGTGAAGCGGTCCAGCAGGCGGACGGCGGTCGCGAGCGCCGCCGCCGGATCCAGGTCCAGGATGCGCCCGTCGCCCGTCGCCGTGCCCGCGAACAGGATCGCCGTACCGCTGTCCCGCTCGGTCAGCCCGATCGTCAGCGTCAGTTTCGCCGAGCCACCGCCCCGGGCCTCGACGCCCTCGCCCGCCACCAGGACATCGCAGCGACGCGAGCCTCCCCGGCTCTGGTCCTCCGCGCCCTCCGGGCCTTCCCGGCTCTCCGAAGCCGCCCTGCCGCCAGCACCGTCCCGCGGCACGACGGTGAGCCGCAGCGCACCCCGGTACGTGATCGTGTGGCCGTCGACCCGGATCCGCAGCCGGCCCGACAGCGGGTCGGCCGACGCGTCGGCGTCCTGTTGCAGCCCCGGCACGCAGCGTGCGACACGGGCGGGATCACTCAGCGTCCGCCGCAGGGACGGGACCGAAACCGGAACGAACACCTCATGCTCCATGGAAACCGAGCCTACTCAGCCCCGGCCGTCACGTCAGCGCTTCCACGTCGCGATCTCCCGGCACGCGCCCCGCCGACGCCCCCGCCATCGCCCGCCGACGCCCACCCCGACTCCCCACTGTCGCCCCACCGGCTCCCTCTCCACCACCGATTCCCTCCCCCGGCTCACCGGTCCTCCCAGTACCGCGGGTGGACCAGCGTCGACGGCGGCAGACCGCGCGGCCGGGCGTCCTCCGCGTCCCGTCCCGCGCGCTCCAGCGAGCGTTCCGTCAACGACCTCAGCCTCGGCACCGACGGCGCGAGCCGGAGCGCCGGAGCGCGTTCCGCACCGGCGAGGACGAAGCCCCAGCCGTGCTCGGCCCGCGCCCGGTGCGTGGCCCGGTCGGGCCCGGCCGCGAAATCGGTGCCCCGGCCGCTGATCCGGTACGGGCGGGTGTGCAGGCCCGCCGCCCTCATCGACGCCTCCACCGTCCAGTACGCACGCGGCCGGGACACCGAGGGACCACCGTGCACCACCACCCGGCCGCCCGGCGCCAGCACCTCGGCGACCAGCCCGTAGAACTCCGCCGAGTAGAGCTTCGTACTGGCCGAGATCCCTGGGTCGGGCAGGTCGGAGATCACCACGTCGTAGCGGTCGCGCGCGGCCCGCAGCCAGGTGAAGGCGTCCGCGTCGACGGCCGTCAGCCGGGCGTCGCGATAGGCGTGCCGGTTCAGCGCCGAAAGGGCGCGGTCGGTACGGGCCAGCCGGGTGAGGCCGGGATCGAGCTCGACGACGGTGACGCCGCGTACGTCGGGGTAGCGCAGCACCTCCCGGGCGGCGAGCCCGTCGCCCCCGCCCAGGATCAGCACCCGGGCACGCGGGCCGTCCATCGCCGGGTGCACCAGCGCCTCGTGGTAGCGGTACTCGTCGCGCGCGCTGACCCGCAGCCGCCCGTCCAGGTACAGGCTCAGCGAGCCGCGCCCCGTCCCCGTCAGCACGACCTCCTGCAGCCCGGTCTGCACGGCGACCCGCACCCCACCCCCGTACACCGCGCGCCGCGCCGCCCGCTCGAAGTCGTCGACCAGCACCGCAGCGACGGCGAGGAGGGCGATCACCGCCACATTGACGACGAGCAGCAGCCACCGGGAACGCGGGGCGAGGTCCCGCCGGAACACCCACAGCACCAGCGCCCCGCCCGCCGCCGCGTTGACCGCTCCGGTGAACAGCGCCCCGGTGAGCTGCCCGAGCATCGGCAGCAGCAGAAAGGGGAACGCGAGCCCGCCGACCAGCGCGCCCACGTAGTCGGCGGCGAAGAGGTCAGCGACGGCGCCCCCGGCGTCCTGCCGGTCGACGCGCTGGATCAGCGTCATCAGCAACGGGATCTCCGCACCGATCAGGATCCCGATCGCGAGCGAGAAACCCACCAGGGCATACCGCGACTCCCCGAACCAGGCGAACGTCGCGTACAGCACCACCGCCGACGAACCCCCGACGAGCGCGAGCAGCGCCTCGATCAGCCCGAAGCCGACCGCCGCCCGGCTGCGCAAACGTTTCGCGAGAAGCGAGCCGACCCCCATGGCGAACACCATCACGGAGAGCACGACGGACGCCTGGGTGACGGAGTCACCGATCAAGTACGAGGCGAGCGCCACCAGTTCGAGCTCGTACACCAGGCCGCAGGCGGCGCAGACGAAGACGGCGGACAGCACGAACCAGCGGCCGGTCCTCGGCCGTACGGGAAGGTGCGCCGCGCCCCCTCGCAGCGAGACCTGCTGGTCGATCATGTGGCGAACGCTACGTTACGAGAAGGTGGCTCTTGGTCACCCACAAGGGTGTAAGCGGCGTACTCACAGAGGAGTCGGCACCGAGGAAGCCGCCTCCGAAGGATTTCGACCCGCCTCAGAGCGTCGCCGCCGCGGGCATCCGCACCCCCACGCGCGTACGCGTCACCACCAACTGGCCTTCCTGCGGGTACGCGTGCCAGGTCCGCCACCGCACCTGTCCCCCGGTCCGCTGGGCGAGCATCGCCGTGAAGGCGTGCGGACTGCCGGGGAACGTCCCGGCGAGACCGTGCGGATGATCGGCCACCAGGGCGAGGAGTTCCTGCGCCCGCCCCGCGAACGAACCCGCAGAGAGCGTCTCCACGCGCGCCGCGAACTCGTACTCCCACTCACCGAGCCGCTTGGCGACGCCGAGCGGCAACGGCGTGCTGCTGCCGGGAATGCACGCGACGGTTTCGGAACAGTTGCCGTGCTCCTCCTCCAGGAGCACCTGGTGGGAGGCGCCGAGCAGGCGCAGTTGCAGTCGGGCTCCCGCGAGCTCGAGGTCGAGCACGGCCAGGGCGGGGAGCGGTTCGCGCCCCAACGCCCAGGCCAGGTCGGCAGCACGGGTGTCGGAATAGGCCGTCTGGAGGGTCGTGAGCATGGGTCGGCTCCGCAAGAAAGCGTGGACACATGGACAGGGGACGCCTCCGACGCGATGCACGTGGGAGGTTTGGAAGCGCCCGATCAGGTCCAACTCGGGTCCGAGGGCTGAAGGTTCTCTCCACCGAGGGAATCACGAAGTAAGCCGCATCCACAGCGTTTTTGCCCAACTTGCCGTGGTTTCCATCCGCCCGGGGGCCCCTCGGTTCATCTGTTCACCGGATAACTCGCGAAAGTCCCAACAAAACGGTGCCCGGCGGGAGTTCACCCACCGGGCACCTTCCGTACACCGACCTCGCACACCGGCCGGGCGCCGGGGCACGAGGCTCCGCGGCGGACGCGGATCAGCCGCGCCCGCGTCGGCGCCTACAGCAACTGCCCGCACTCACCGCGCTGTTACGAACCGCTCGCACCAACTCTTCCTCGTTCGAGCGCTTCGTGACGACTCACCACGGGCGACCGCGCCACGCGACTTCGCGCTGCATCGACTGCCGCATGCCGTCCGCGCCGTATCAGTCGCCGCCGCCTCCGCCGCAGCCGCCCCCGCCGCACGAGGAGTGGCCGCCCCCGCACGAATGCCCCCCGGAGTGGCCGCCCGAGTGACCGCCCGAGTGACCGCCCGAGTCGCTGACGCCTCCGCAGGACGCACCACCGCTGTCGCCCGCCCACCAGCTGCCGCCACCGCTGTCACCGCCGCCACTGCCCCGACGCCCGCCCCTCCCCCGCGTCTTCTTCCGGCCACCGGCCTTCACCACGAGCGAGACGAGCAGCCCGATCACAGCGACCGCTATCACCACTCCGACGAATATCTCCATCGACCTCACGTCCTTCCGTTCCCCCGAAGCGAGGTCCCCCGCTTCTTCACGCGCCGTCGTCCGTCCGACACGTCGTCGTGCCGTTCGACTCACATCATGGCGATGTTCTCGTACGGGGGATGCCCCGCCCCCGTACGCCGAAATCAGACTTGAGCAACTCCAGAGCTTGCGCGCAGGATGGCGGCCATGACTCAGGGACGACCGCTGCTCAACCGCCGCCTCGCCGAGTTCGGCACGACGATCTTCGCGGAGATGACGGCACTGGCCGTACGGACCGGCTCCATCAACCTCGGCCAGGGCTTTCCCGACACCGACGGCCCGGAGGAGATCAGGGAGGCCGCGGTACGTGCCCTGCGCGCCGGGCACGGCAACCAGTACCCGCCGGGCCCCGGCGTCCCCGAACTGCGCGCCGCGATCGCCGACCACCAGCGGCGGCGCTACGGGCTCGACCTCGACCCGGACACCGAGGTCCTCGTCACCGCGGGCGCCACCGAGGCCATCGCCGCGTCCCTGCTGGCGCTGCTGGAGCCCGGCGACGAGGTCATCGCCCTGGAGCCGTACTACGACTCCTACGCCGCGTGCATCGCCATGGCGGGCGGCGTGCGCGTCCCCGTCACCCTCCACCCCGACGCGGCCACCGGCAGCTACCGGCTGGACCTCGACGAGCTTCGGGCCGCCGTCACCCCCCGCACCCGGCTGATCCTGCTCAACACCCCGCACAACCCCACCGGCACCGTCCTCACCCGCGAGGAACTCGGCGCGATCGCCGCGCTGGCCTGCGAACGGGACCTCCTCGTCGTCACCGACGAGGTCTACGAGCACCTGGTCTTCGAGGGCGAGCACCTCCCGCTCGCCACCTTCCCCGGGATGCGCGAGCGCACCGTCACCATCGGCTCGGCCGGCAAGACGTACTCGTTCACCGGCTGGAAGGTCGGCTGGGTCACCGCGAGCCCCGAGCTGGTGGCCGCCGTCCGCTCGTCGAAGCAGTTCCTGACCTATGTGTCCGCGGGCCCGCTCCAGTACGCGGTCGCCGAGGCGCTGCGCCTGCCCGACAGCTACCACGACGAGCTGCGCGCCGACCTGCGGGCCAAACGGGACCTGCTGAGCGGCGGGCTCGCCGAGGCCGGTTTCGAGGTCTACCGACCGGCCGGCACGTACTTCGTCACCACCGACATCCGCCCCCTCGGCGAGAGCGACGGCTTCGCCTTCTGCCGGGCGCTGCCCGAGCGGTGCGGCGTCGTCGCCATCCCGAACGCGGTCTTCTACGACCACCGCGAGCAGGGCGCGCCGTTCGTGAGGTTCGCCTTCTGCAAGCGGACGGAGGTCCTGCACGAGGTGGTGGACCGCCTCAAGCGACTGGCGTCCTGAAGAACGAGCGGCCGTCCCGAGGGGGCCCGGTGTCCCGGGAACGGCCGGCCGTCCTGCCGGCGAGCCGGACGAACGCGGCGCGGGCGGGGGCGGGCCGTTCCGGCCCGCCCCCGCCCGCTTGCCCGCTCGTACCGGTCAGGCGTCCGGTGCGGCCTGCTCGGTGCCGTCGGCGCCTTCCGGCTTCTCCTCGGACGGGGCCAGGCCGAGACGCTCCTGGAGCCACTTGTCGAACTCGATAGAGGCGCGCACCCAGCTGACCGTCGACGAGACGAAGTGCTCCAGGCTGACGCCCGTACCGATGAGCATCTGCGCCTCACCGATCAGCCGGATCGAGGTACCGGTGTCGTCGGAACCCTCCTCGGCCTCGTGGGTGTGCGTGTAGACCTTCGGCCACAGGGTGCGGCGGTTCCAGTCGTCGATCGCGTCGAGGAGGACCGGGCGCTGGTCCGCGGCGTGCGGGCGGTCGTAGAACGTACGGACCGAGAAGACCTGCTGCTCGGCCTCGCCGCGGAACATGAAGTAGGTGCGGAACTCCTCCCACGGCGCGGCGAGGTCGCCCTCGTCGTCCACGACGTACTTCAGTTCCATCTGGTCCAGGAGCTGCTTGACGAGGTCCTGGTCGGGGACGACGGGGCCCTCCGGTCCTGCGGCCTGCGGTTCGGGCTGGCCCCCGAAATTAGGAATCGAGGACGGATCGATGCTCACCGTGTTTTTCCCTTCGTGCGGTTGCCGACATCCTCTCCCATGGCGGGCGGGGGATGGCAAGCCCCGGCGGGGCCGATCCGCCACGAGCTGACAAGCGGCCCGTGCGGGCCGGTCCCGCCGGGCCCCGCGGAAGGAGCCGGGCCCCAGAAGGAGCAGAGGGAACGGAATGATCCCTCCAGGCGATGGCTGCCCGGCGCCGGGGGAGTGACGCCCCGGCGCCGGGAGAGTGACGCGCCCCGGTAGGGCTACGAGGCGGCGCCGACGAGCAGACCGTCACCGGCCCGGTCCACCCGGACCGTGTCCCCGTCCCTGACCTCGCCCGCGAGGATCTCCTTGGCGAGCCGGTCCCCGATCGCCGTCTGGATGAGGCGGCGCAGCGGCCGGGCACCGTACGCCGGGTCGTTGCCCTCCTCGGCCAGCCAGGCCAGGGCCTCCGGCGTGACGTCCAGCGTGAGCCGACGGTCGGCCAGTCGCTTCGCGAGCCGGTCGATCTGGAGCCTCGCGATGTGCGCGAGCTCGTCGCCGCTCAGCGCGGAGAAGACCACCAGGTCGTCCAGCCGGTTCAGGAACTCCGGCTTGAACGAGGCCCGTACGACCTCCAGGACCTGCTCCTTCTTCACCTCGGGCTCGGTCAGCGGGTCCATCAGGAACTGGCTGCCCAGGTTCGAGGTCAGGATCAGGATGGTGTTGCGGAAGTCCACCGTCCGGCCCTGTCCGTCGGTGAGCCGGCCGTCGTCGAGGACCTGGAGCAGGATGTCGAAGACCTCGGGGTGCGCCTTCTCCACCTCGTCCAGCAGGACGACGCTGTACGGGCGGCGGCGGACCGCCTCCGTGAGCTGGCCGCCCTCCTCGTAGCCGACGTATCCGGGCGGGGCGCCGACGAGCCGCGCGACGCTGTGCTTCTCGCTGTACTCGCTCATGTCGATGCGGACCATCGCCCGCTCGTCGTCGAACAGGAAGTCGGCGAGCGCCTTCGCCAGCTCCGTCTTGCCGACCCCGGTCGGGCCGAGGAAGAGGAACGATCCGGTGGGCCGGTCGGGGTCCGCGATCCCGGCACGGGTACGCCGTACCGCGTCCGACACCGCCCGCACGGCCTCGGTCTGGCCGATGAGGCGCTTGCCGAGCTCGTCCTCCATGCGCAGCAGCTTCTGCGTCTCGCCCTCCAGCAGGCGTCCGGCGGGGATGCCGGTCCAGGAGCCGACGACGTCCGCGATGTCGTCCGGGCCGACCTCCTCCTTCACCATGGTGTCCTTGGCGGCCTCCTGCTCGGCCTCGGTCGCCTCCGCCAACTCCCTCTCCAGGCCCGGGATCTCCCCGTACAGCAGCTTGGAAGCGGTGTCGAAGTCGCCGTCGCGCTGGGCGCGTTCGGCCTGGCCGTGGAGTTCGTCGAGGCGCTCCTTCAGCTCACCGACGCGGTTGAGGCCCTGCTTCTCCTTCTCCCAGCGGGCGTTGAGGCCGCGCAGCTCCTCCTCCTTGTCCGCGAGGTCGCGGCGGAGCTTCTCCAGACGCTCCTTGGAGGCGGCGTCGGACTCGTTCCTGAGCGCCAGCTCCTCCATGTGCAGGCGGTCGACGGCGCGCTGGAGCTCGTCGATCTCGACCGGCGAGGAGTCGATCTCCATGCGGAGCCGGGACGCCGCCTCGTCGACCAGGTCGATGGCCTTGTCGGGGAGGAAGCGGGAGGTGATGTAGCGGTCGGACAGGGTCGCGGCGGCCACCAGCGCGGAGTCCGCGATGGAGACCTTGTGGTGGGCCTCGTACCGGCCCTTGAGGCCGCGCAGGATCGCGATGGTGTCCTCGACGCTGGGCTCCGCCACCAGCACCTGCTGGAAGCGCCGCTCCAGAGCCGGGTCCTTCTCGATCCGCTCGCGGTACTCGTCGAGCGTCGTGGCACCGACCATGCGCAGCTCGCCGCGCGCCAGCATCGGCTTCAGCATGTTGCCCGCGTCCATGGCGGAGTCGCCGCCCGCGCCCGCGCCGACGACGGTGTGCAGCTCGTCGATGAACGTGATGATCTGCCCGTCGCTCTCCTTGATCTCGGAGAGGACGGTCTTCAGCCGCTCCTCGAACTCGCCGCGGTACTTCGCACCCGCGACCATCGCGCCGAGGTCCAGCGAGACCAGCCGCTTGTTGCGCAGGGACTCGGGGACGTCGCCCTTGACGATGCGCTGGGCGAGCCCCTCCACGACGGCCGTCTTGCCGACGCCGGGCTCGCCGATGAGCACCGGGTTGTTCTTGGTGCGGCGGGACAGGACCTGGACGACGCGCCGGATCTCCTGGTCACGCCCGATCACCGGGTCGAGCTTGCCCTCGCGCGCGGCGGCCGTGAAGTCCGTGCCGAACTTCTCCAGAGCCTTGTACTGACCCTCCGGGTCGGGTGTGGTCACCCGGCGCCCTCCCCTGCTCTTCTCGAACGCGTCCAGCAGTCTCTTCGCACCGGCGCCCTGCTCGGAGAGGATCTCACCGGCCCGCCCGCCCTTCGCGGCAATGCCGATCAGCAGGTGCTCGGTGGAGATGTAGTCGTCACCGAGGTCCTTCGCGCGCTGCGCGGCGTCGGCGATGACGGCCAGCAGCTCGCGGTTGGGCTGCGGCGGGGCGACGGTCGAGCCGGTGACGCTGGGCTGCGCGCCCAGGAGCCGTTCCGTCTCGGTACGCACCACGATCTGGTCGGCCTCGACGGCGGCCAGCAGATCGGTGATGTTCTCGTTGTCCTCGCCCGCGAGCAGCGCGAGCAGCAGGTGCCCGGGGGTCAGGTCGGGGTGACCGCCCTTCACGGCCCTGCTGGTGGCCGCGTTGAGGGCGTCCCGGCTCTTGTTGGTCAGCTCGGCGTCCACGTGCGTCGTCTCCTCCTTGCGGTGGCTGCTCTCTCCACAACACTGACTTGGTCAACGTCTACTAAGTTGAGTCTATTCCACTCAACCCAGTTTTCCGTACACGCCCACTGCCGTGCCGTCCGCCCCGTTCGCACCGCCGGCCTGTCCGCGTCGCGGAAGGGGAGGCCGGGGCGCCCCGCTCCGAGTGAACCGGCCGGACGGGACCACCGCCACCGCAGGCCAGGAGGCCCCTGCCTACGCTGTGCCCATGGCAGTCGACCCGACGAATCCGAGCCCCGAGTACCTCGCGTTCTGGCGCGAGCACCACCTGTGCACCCTGACCACCCCTCGCCCCGACGGCTCGCCGCACGTGGTGCCGGTGGGTGTGACGTACGACCCGGGGGCCGGGCTCGCCCGCGTCATCAGCGACAAGAGCACCCGGAAGGTGGCCAACGTCCTGGCGGCGGGCCCGGACGGCGCCCGCGTGGCGGTCTGCCAGGTCGACCGGCGCCGCTGGGCGACGCTGGAGGGGCGCGCGCGGGTACGCGCCGACGAGGAGGCCGTCGCCGACGCCGTACGCCGCTACGAGGAACGCTACGGGCGCACGCCGGCACCCAACCCGAACCGCGTCGTCATCGAGATCACCCTGGACCGGGCGCTCGGCAAGGCGTGACCCCCGACAGGACATGAACCCCGCGGGGCAAGAGCCCCGGCAGGACTGGGGCGCGGCACGGCAGGGCACGCGCCCCGCCGGAGCACGGCACGGCAGGGCGCGACACGCCACGGGAAAAGCACAACGGCGTCATCGTGTTCAGGTCACGATGACGCCGTTGTGTGGGGGAGTGACTGAGCGACGTGTAACGACGGGGGATCGCTCAGGCACTGCGGGGGGTGGCGGAAATGGTCTCTGGTTGGAACAGCTGGTGGTCCCGCCGGTCGAGATTCACGAAGATCATGTCGTACCGGATCGCGCAGCGGACGGGCTGCGGTGCTCCGCGCGGCTTGCGCAGGCAGCGGTACGCACGCACTTCGTCGTCTTCTTCGCGCGCGACAACGATGGGGTCGCCGAACAGAGTGACCATCAGCGAGTCGCCACGGCGGGGGAGGGCTGTGACGAGATCGATGAAATGCCAGCCTGATCGGTAGGCCGTGGCCATTTCCCGCCGGAAGGTCCGGTCGTCCGGCGGGATGGTCATGCGCCCAGGTGGTTCGGCGTGGACCAGGCGATGTCGCCGGGCGCGGGCGCCGCCTGGACACCCCATGCGATGTCGCCCTGGGCGGTGGCCGGGGTGACCCATGCGATGTCACCAGGGGCCGCGGCCCGGACGGACCAGGCGATGTCACCCGACGCCTGGGTGGACCACGCAATGTCACCCGGCGAGGATGCCGCCTCGCTGCTCCATGCGATGTCGCTGCCGCTCACCGCCCCGAGTCCCAGGGCCGCGGCGAACGAGACGGCAAGCGCCGAGCGAAGCATTCGCTTATACATAGTCGGCTTCGTCCTCACTTGTGGATTCTTCTCCCCCGCACCTAAGACGATGTCTCACCTGGGCACACGAACACCACCGGGTCGATGCATCATGTTCCTGCATGTTCAGGAACCTGGGGGGTGGAGAATATGGTCACAAGTAATACAAAGCCGACACATCCTCATGGGATCACCGAACTCTGCGAGCCAGGAGTACGGCTGTACGCCAGCGCTTTGCGGTCGGGACGTATCGCCAGGAGCGAAGTGGAACCGGCTCCTTGCCTCATGGACTTCGCCCTGCTGCACCCCGACCCCGACGACGCCGACTGGCTTCGCCCCGTACCGCCGTCCGCCGCCCTGGCGAAACACCTGCATCCCATCGAGCGTGAGATCCAGGAGCGCCGACGGCATTCGGTCCTGCTCACCGAGTCCTTCGAGCCGTTCATGGACATCAGCGCGCAGGATCCGCCGACCACTCACGCCATCACGGTGCTGGAAGGGGTCAACCGGATCAACGCGGCGCTGGACCTCGCCACGGCGGAGTGCCGATCGGAAGTCCTCACCGTCCAGCCGGGCGGCGGACGCAGCGAGGATCGCCTCAGCGAAGCCTTGGAACGCGGTCTTTCCGTAGTGGATCGCGGTGTCAGCATCCGCACCCTCTACCAGCACACCGTACGGCACAGCCCAGGCACCCTGGCCTACGCCGAGCGGATGGCCGACGACAACGTGGAGATCCGCACGCTCGAAGAACTCATCGAGCGGCTCATCGTCTTCGACCGCACCGTGGCGTTCATCCCCGCCCAGGACGACCGCCAAGTCGCCCTGGAACTGCGCCACCCCGGGCTCGTCGAGTATCTCGTCAAGGTGTTCGAGCAGCTGTGGACCCGGGCGGCGCCGCTCCTCGAAGAGGTCAAGTACGAACCGACTCCCGAGGGGATCAGCGGAGTTCAGCGGTCCATCGCCCAACTCCTCGTGGAGGGCCATGTCGACGACTCCATCGCCCGCCGCCTCGGCATGAACGTCCGTACCTGCCGCGCGCACGTCGCCAAGTTGTCCGCCGTCCTCGGCAGCAACAGCCGCGCCCAACTCGGCTACCTGATCGCGCGTTCAGGGATTCTGGAACAGGTGCCGGACTGACACGGTCGCGATCGCGAAACACCGGAGCACCGGCCCCGCGGGGTGTCACCGTGCCGGTACGACCGGTTCCCGGCCCGAGACGTCCGGCTCTTCGCGCGCACGAGCGCGCAACAGGCCGTCGCGGGGAGGCCGTTCGCCCCGGAAAGCGGCCCCGACCCGGTCGCCTCGCCCGCCCCACCACCGGCACCGCCGCCCGGACCCGGGCCCGGCCCTTCCGGTGCGTCCGACGCGGCCACCGGCCCCGCGACCGGCTCACGCCGTACGCGGTGGCCCGCCCCACTCCGCCAGGAGCTCCTCCCGCTTCGCCCGTCCGGGGGTCCCGCCCTGCCACGCACGGCCCCAGGCGAGCAGGGCGGCGGGGGTGGCACGGCCGTCCGCATACGCGTCGAGCAGGTCCCGCGACAGCCGGAACTCGGCTGTGCCGTAGGAGGCGGCGGGCGCGTACACGGTCCATTCCACTTCCCCGTCGGGGGTGTCGAGGCGTACGAACATCGCCGGGCCGTCGTCGAACCCGCCGAAGGCGACGGTGGTCACGGATTCCAGCAGGATCCCGGCCACCCGGCCCGGCGAGGACCGTACGGGCGCGCCGACCACCGTCGCGCGCCGGATGTCACGCCACGCCCAGGTGCCGCGCTGGTCCTCCCCGAGCCCGGTCAGGCCCTCCTCGGTGAGGAGCACACCGGGACCGGTCCCGTTGGGCGGGGCGCCTATGTGCGCCGACGCTGCGGTGATCCAGAAGAGACCGACCATGGACATGCGTGCTGACTCCCGACTGTGCCGCCGGGCGGCTCGGCCCCCGGCCCGTGACGCGTGGTGTGGTGCGGCGAGACCGCGCGGGACGGTGTCGCCCCCCGCCCGTCCGCGGCTCCACAAGGCAGGACGTGATCGGACGGAGGAGGGTTTCGTCCGCCCTCCTGGCGTCGGAGCCCGGTCACATCACAAGGCACCGGACACGCGGCGCACAGAGCACGGCGCACACGGCAGAGCGCCGGGGAGCCGACCCCTCGGTCGCCTCCCCGGCGCTCTGGCCGGAGTTCCGGGGCATCCCCCGGAAATCTCCGGCTCCGCTCAGTCCTTGGGCCGCTTGGGCCGCCAGACCACCAACGCGCTGGTCTGCTGCACGTCCTGGTACGGCACCAGATCGCGCCGGTACGAGGCATGCACCTGGGCCTCACGCTGCTGCATCGCCGCCGCCGCGCCGTCCACCGCCGCCGTGAGCTCGGCGACGCGCTGCTGGAGCGCGGCGACCTGGTTCTCCAGCTCGATGATGCGCTTGATGCCGGCGAGGTTGATGCCCTCGTCCTGCGACAGCTGCTGAACCGTGCGCAGCAGCTCGATGTCGCGGGCCGAGTAGCGCCTGCCGCGCCCGGCCGTGCGGTCGGGCGAGACCAGCCCCAGGCGGTCGTACTGGCGCAGTGTCTGCGGATGGAGGCCCGAGAGCTGGGCCGCGATCGAGATCACGTACACCGGTGTCTCATCGGTCAGTTCGTACGGATTACGTCGTCGGCCGTCCACCTCAAGCTCCCTTCGCCGCCTGGAAGAGGTCCGCCCGCGGATCGCTGCCCGCGGTCGCCTTCCGGTATGCCTCCAGTGCTTCCTTGGCCTCGGTGCCGAGATCCTTGGGCACCGTCACCTCGACGGTGACCAGCAGGTCCCCCCGGGTGCCGTCCTTGCGGACCGCGCCCTTGCCGCGGGCGCGCATCGTACGCCCGTTGGGGGTGCCGGCCGGGAGTTTCAGGGTGACCGGCGGGCCGCCGAGCGTGGGCACCTTCACCTCGCCGCCGAGCGCCGCCTCCGTGAAGTCGACGGGCACGGTGACCGTGAGGTTGTCGCCCTTGCGGCCGAAGACCGGGTGCGCGTCGACGTGGACCACGACGTACAGGTCGCCGGCCGGTCCACCGCGCTCACCGGGACCGCCCTTGCCGCGCAACCGGATCCGCTGGTTGTCCGAGACGCCCGCCGGGATCCGGACCTGCATGGTCCGGGCCGACTTCGCCCGGCCGCTGCCCTTGCAGACGTCGCAGGGGTCCTGGGCGATGAGGCCCCGGCCCTTGCAGTCGACGCAGGGGTCGGTGAGCGAGAAGCCGCCGCCGGAGCCGCGCGACACCTGGCCGGTGCCGAGACAGGTCGGGCAGACCCTGGGGGTGCCGTTCTTGTCACCGGTGCCGGAGCACGCCTTGCAGGGCGCCTGGCTGGACATCCGCAGCGGGACCGTGGCCCCCTCGACCGCCTCGGTGAAGCTGAGCGTCACCTCGGACTCGATGTCCTGCCCGCGGCGCGGCTGCGTCCGCGTACCCGCGCCTCCCCGGTTGAACAGACCGCCGAAGACGTCGCCCAGACCGCCACCGCCGCCGAAGCCGCCGGCTCCGCCGGTCGCGCCGCCCGGGCCACCGCCCTGGGCCCCTCCGAAGAGGTCGCTCAGGTCGAAGTTGAAGTTGCCCCCGGCGCCTCCCGGCCCGGGCCGGAACCCGCCGTTGCCGAAGAGGGCGCGCGCCTCGTCGTACTCCTTGCGCTTCTTGGCGTCACCGAGGACGTCGTTCGCCTCGGAGATCTCCTTGAAGCGTTCCTCCGCCTTGTCGTCGCCCTTGTTGGCGTCCGGGTGGAACTCGCGGGCGAGCTTCCGGTACGCCTTCTTGATCTCGGCGTCGGTGGCGTCCTTGGGGACGCCGAGGACCTTGTAATAGTCCTTCTCGACGAAGTCCTTCGTGCTCATCGACGTCCCTCCTTCCGGACGATCGGCCGTGCGACCGGCCTGTGAGCCGGTCGCACGGCCGGGCGGTGCGCCGCGAGTTGGTCAGACGGGATGTCAGACCTCCTCGCCGCCACCGCTCTCCTCGTCGGTTGCCTTCTCTTCCTTGGCCGCGGCCGGAGTCGCGCCCGGCTGCGGCTCGGCCACCGCCACCCGCGCGGGGCGGATGGTGCGCTCGCCGATCCGATACCCCGGCTGCAGGATCGCCACGCAGGTCGTCTCCGTGACGTCCGGCGCGTACGAGTGCATCAGGGCCTCGTGGATCGTCGGGTCGAAGGGCTCGCCCTCCTTGCCGAACTGCTGCAGGCCCAGCTTGGCGACGACCGTCTCCAGCGATTCCGCCACCGACTTGAACCCGCCCACGAGCTCGCCGTGGTCCCGGGCCCGGCCGATGTCGTCGAGCACGGGCAGGATCTCGGACAGGAGGTTCGCGACCGCGATCTCCTTGACCGTGGCCCGGTCCCGCTCGACGCGGCGACGGTAGTTCTGATACTCGGCCTGGAGCCGCTGGAGGTCGCCCGTGCGCTCGTTGAGCGCGGTACGGACCTGGTCCAGCTGGGCCGTCAGACCGACGGTCTCTACTGCGTCCCCGGCCGGGGCCGCCTCTTCCTCCTTGGGGGAGGAGGAGGCGTCCTTCGGCTCAGCTCCGTCAGGGGTGGCGCCGGAGGGGACGTCGGGCTTCTCCTCGAAACCCGAGTTCTCCTCGGTCACACCGCACCGCCCTTGGCGTCCTTCTCGTCGTCCACGATCTCCGCGTCGACGACGTCGTCGTCGGCCTTGGCCTGCTGGGCGCCCGGCTGCGGGTCACCGTCGGCCTGGGCACCCGCGTACATCGCCTGTCCCAGCTTCTGGGAGACGGCCGCGACCTTCTCGGTGGCGGTGCGGATCTCGGCGCTGTCCTCGCCCTTGAGCTTCTCCTTCAGCTCGTTGACGGCGGTCTCCACCTCCGTCTTCACGTCGGCGGGAACCTTGTCCTCGTTGTCCTTGAGGAACTTCTCCGTCTGGTAGACCAGCTGCTCGCCCTGGTTGCGGGACTCGGCGGCCTCGCGGCGGCGGTGGTCCTCCTCCGCGTACTGCTCGGCCTCCTCACGCATCCGGTTGACCTCGTCCTTCGGCAGCGAGGAGCCGCCGGTGACGGTCATCTTCTGTTCCTTGCCGGTGCCCAGGTCCTTGGCGGTGACGTGCATGATGCCGTTGGCGTCGATGTCGAAGGAGACCTCGATCTGCGGGACGCCGCGCGGGGCCGGCGGCAGGCCCGT
>NZ_JBEZVN010000067.1:0-16585 GCF_040636995.1 Streptomyces sp. NPDC032161
CACACCACCGCAACCGCCCCAGGAACAGCCGCCACACGCTCCGCAACCAACTCCACCACCGAACGACCACCCACACCCACACCAGGACCCACCCAGCCGAGCAGCGCCTGCTCCAGCTCGTCCGCCTCCAGCATCCCGGCGCGCGAGAGCCTGAGCCGGGGGTCCGCGAGAAGCTGTTCGGCAAGCGTCAGCCAGTGGCGGCACAGTCGCTCGACCGTGGTCCGGTCGAACAGGTCGGTGCTGAACTCGACGACTGTGGCGAGACCGCCACCGTCGGTCTCCTGGAAGTGCAGGCCCAGCTCGAACTGAGCCGCCTCACGGGGCACCGCGTGCTCCGTCGCCTGAAGGCCAGGGAGGCGGAATTCGCCGGGCGGGGTGTTCTGCAGGGACACGAAGGCCTGGACGAGCGGGGTGCGGGAGGTGTCACGCTCGGGAGCCAGCTCCTCGATGAGCCGGCTGAACGGCACGTCCTGATGCGCGAACGCGTCCAGCACCGTGGACCGCACGTCGTCCAAGTACTCGCCGAAGGTCCGCGCGTCGTCGATCCGGGTACGCAGGACAAGGGTGTTGACGAAGAACCCGACGAGGTTCTCCAGCTCCGTGCGCTCACGACCCGAGACGGCTGTGCCGACCGCGATGTCCCGCTGGCCGCTGTATCGCGAAAGCAGCAACTGCGTCACCGCCGTCAGCCCCATGAACAGGCTCGCCCCACGCTCCTGCCCCGCCGCCCTGAGCCGGTCGACGAGGCTCACCGGAACCTCGAACGTGTGCAGGGCGCCGGCCGAGGTGCGCACGGCCGGACGCGGCCGGTCCGTCGGCAGCTCCAACGGCTCCAGACCGGCCAGCTTCCCACGCCAGTGGTCGAGTTGGCCGTCGAGCGCGTTTCCTGCCAGATGCTGGCGCTGCCAGACCGCGAAGTCCGGGTACTGAATGCGCGGCGCCGGCAGAACGGCTTCCTCGCCACGCACAGCTGCGGCGTACAACGCGCTCAGCTCGCGCGTGATCACGCCCATGGACCAGCCGTCGGTCACGATGTGGTGCATCGCGAGCACCAGCACATGCTCACGCACGGAGAGACGGACCAGCAACACCCGGACCAGCGGGCCCGTGCGCAGGTCGAAGGGTATCGCCGCCTCGGCCGCGAGCGCCGCGTCCAGGTCTTCCGGAGCGCTGAGCGCCACGGTCCGCACCGGAACGTCGATGTCTTCGGGTGCGTGGACGGTCTGGACACCGCGGCCGTCGACGGAGTCGAAGGTCGTACGCAGGGCCTCGTGGCGGGCGACGAGCCCGGCCACGGCCGCACGCAGCGCAGCAACGTCCAGGTCACCCTTCAGACGCAGGGCGCCGGTGATGTTGTACTCGACGCCCTCCCGGTCGAAGTCGTGCAGGAACCAGAGGCGTTCCTGGGCGAAGGACAGCGGAAGCGGGCCGGTGCGCGGCACTGGGAGCACGCCGGCCTCGTCGGCCGGTTCGTCCAGGGCGATCTGCCCGGCGAGCGCCGCGACGGTGGGGTGGTCGAAGAGTGCGCGCGGGGACAGGCCCGTGCCCAGGACGCCCCGAAGCCGGGAGACGACCTTCAGGCTGGAGATGGAGTCGCCGCCCAGGGCGAAGAAGTCGTCGTGGACGCCGACCCGTTCGACCCCGAGAACATCCGCCCAAATGGCGGCCAGAGCGCGCTCGGCATCGGTGCGCGGCGCGACGTGCTCCTCCGCCGTTTCGTACTCCGGCGCGGGCAGGGCCTTCCGGTCCACCTTGCCGTTGACCGTCAGCGGCAACTCGTCCAGAACGACGAACGCCGACGGCACCATGTACTCCGGCAGGGCAGACGCGGCGTGCTCACGCACCGCCACGATGTCCATGTCTCCCCCGACAGCGGGGACGAGGTAGGCGACCAGGCGCTTCACGCCCGGCCGGTCCTCCCGGACCTGGACCGACACCACACCCACTGAAGAATGACGCGCGAGTACGGTTTCGATCTCGGCGACCTCGATGCGGAAGCCGCGGATCTTGACCTGACCGTCGCCACGGCCGAGGAAGTCCAGGCGGCCGTCCTCACGCCAGCGCACCACGTCACCCGTGCGATACAGCCGGCCGCCGTCACCGAACGGATCCGCGACGAACCGCTCCGACGTCAGATCCGCACGGCCGTCGTAACCACGCGCCAGACCGGAACCACCGAGATACAGCTCACCGGCGATACCGACGCCGACCGGCCGCAGGGACGCATCGAGCACGTAGGCCCGGGTGTTGTCCATGGCCTGGCCCAACGGCACCGAGCCACCGGACACGTCCTCCGGCGCCAGGGGGCCGGACACCGCGAAGGTCGTGGATTCCGTCGGACCGTAGCCGTTGACGAGCACCAGCTCGGGGCACGATTCCAGCAGGCTTTGGGCAGCCGCAGCGGGAACCGCGTCGCCGCCTGTCCAGAGCTCCCGGAGACCCGCGAAGCACGTAGGGTCCTCCTCCACGAGCACGCCGAACAGAGCCGCGGTCACCCACAGCCCCGTCACGCCCGACGCCACGGCGTCCCGGACGGCCGGCGCGCTCAGTTCCGCCTCGGCCACCACGACCGTGCCGCCGTTCAGCAACGGCACCCACACCTCGTAGGTCGCCGCGTCGAACGAATGCGGTGAATGGAACAGCACCGTCCCATGCGCACCCGAACCCCAACGGCTGTCCGCCGTCAGCGCCACGACGTCGCCATGGGTGACCGCCACGCCCTTCGGCACACCCGTCGACCCCGACGTGAACATCACGTATGCCAGAGACCGCGACGAGACCCGCGGCGAAGCCGCGACCGGGCCGACCGGCGCCGCACCCACAGGAACCGTGGGCACACCGCCGACCTCGGCGACGTCCCGGTCCGTCACCACCACACAGCTGCCCGACTGGGCGAGCACCTGGCGGAGCCGGTCCTCGGGGTACGAGGCGTGCAGCGGTACGTACACACAGCCGGCCTTCAGCACGGCCAGCATCGCCACCACCACGTCCACCGACCGCTCCAACAGCAGCCCGATCCGCGCCTCGGCGACCACATCCCGCTCGACCAGCACACCGGCCAGCCGATCCGACGCCTCGTCCAACTCCGCATACGTCAGCGCGACATCACCGCACCGCACCGCCACCGCACCCGGACCCGAAGCCACCCGCTCCGCGAAGGCGGCCACGACCGAGGCATCGGCGACGGCCGAGCCACCGCCGTCGGACCACCGGTCCAGGACCTGCGTACGCTCCTGCGAGGTGAGCAGTTCCAGGCGGCCGAGGTCGGTCCCGGCGTTCTCCAGCAGCGTCGTGATGACGTGCGCAAGCCGCTCCGCCATCAGCTCGGCCGTCTTCGTCTCGAGGAGTGCGGCATCGTAGGCGAGGGTCATGTCGAGCCGTTCGCCCACTGCCGCGGCGATCAGCGTCAGCGCGTAGTTCGTCGACTCGACCGCCCGGACGCCGCTGACCGACAGACCATGCCCCTCGGCGGCGGCCGCGTCCACCGGGTAGTTCTCGAACACCACCAGGCTGTCGAATAGCGACACACCCGCCGGCAGATCCGTCTCGATGTCCGACAACGCCACGTACTCGTACTGTCGCGACTCCGCCAGGTCCGACTGGACGCCCTCCAGCCACGACACCACCGACGCCGATGTATCCACCCGCACCCGCACGGGCACCGTGTTGATGAACAGGCCGAGGATGTCCTCCACGCCCGGCAGATCCGCCGGACGCCCCGAGACCGTCGTCCCGAACACCACATCCGCCGACGACGCGGACACACCCGCGCACTGCGACAGCAGCAGCGCCCACGCCCCCTGCACCACCGCGTTCACCGTCAGACGATGCCGCCGCGCGAACCCACCGACCCGGCCCGCCACCGCGGCATCCAGCACCACCGGCACCCGACCGCTCGACCGGCCCCGCTCCACCTCACCGGGCAGACGGTCGTACGGCAGCGCCGCCGGCTCCGTCACACCCGCCAGCCGATCACGCCAGAACGCCCGGCCCGCCACCACATCCTGACCTGCCAGCCAGCGCACGTACTCGCCGAACGAACCCCGCGACACCCTCGCCGCGGCGCCGGCCTCGTCCGCATGGGCGGCCAGCACGTCCGGGACCAGCGCCGCCGTGCTCCACCCGTCCAGGAGCACGTGATGGAACGTCCACACGACCCGCACCGCGTCACCCGACACTCGTGCCAACGCCACCCGCATCAAGGGTCCGGAAGCGAGGTCGATCCCCTGGGCCCGGTCGGTGTCCAGGAACTCGCGCAGCCGGGTCTCCTGCCCGGCGTCGTCGGCATCCGTCCAGTCGAGGAGGGTGACCGGAACCGTCACGTCGCGGTGGACGACCTGCACCGGCTCCGGCAGGCCCTCCCACGCCAGCGACACCCGCAGCGCGTCCGAACGCCCCGCGACCGTCTGCCACGCCCGTGCGAACCGCTCGATGTCCGTCACACCGTCGACCCGGAACACGAACTGCTCCAGATATGCCGGCGAGTCGGGCTCCGCCAACGCGTGGAACAGCATCCCCGCCTGCAACGGCGTCAGCGGATAGATGTCCTCCGCCCCACGACCGTCGCCGACGACACGGTCCACCTCCGCCTGGCTCAGCCTCACCAGCGGAAAGTCCGACGGAGTGCACCCGCCCGCACCCTCGCCCTCGCAATGCGCCACGCACGCCACCAACTCCGCGGCGAACGCCTCCGCCAGTCCCCGCACCGTCTCCTCACGATGCACATCGGCCGAATAGGCCCAGGAGAAGACCAGTCGGCCGTCCGCCAGACCGGCGGTGACGTCGATCAGGCTGGTGCGGCGCTCGTCGGGGCTGTGCTCGCCACCGGGGTTGAGGGCGGCGGAGCGGTACCAGCCGGCCTCCCCCGCCTCGGCGGCGCCGTCGGTGTTCGCCATGTCCAGGCGGCCGAGGTAGTTGAAGGTGATCTGCGGGTCGTCCAGGGCCCGGCCCTCCAGGCCACCGCCGAGGTAACGCAGCGCCCCGTAACCCACGCCCCGGTCCGGAACAGCGCGCAGCTGCTCCTTCACCGACTTCAGATCACGACCCCACGTGTCGACACCGTCCACGTCCTCACCCGACAACCCCAGGGCCACCGGATACACCGACGTGAACCACCCCACCGTCCGCGTCAGATCCACACCCTCGAACAACTCTTCGCGACCATGCCCCTCCAACGACACCGGAACCCGATCACGACCCGTCCACCCGCGCAACACCCGGGCCAACGCCGTCAACAACACATCATTCGCCTGCGTCCGGTACACCGCCGGCACCCGCTGGACCAACGCCTCCGTCTCCTCCACCGACAGAGCGCCCGACACGGAGCGGAGTGAACCGACCGTGTTCTCGACGACGGCGTGCGCGTCGCGGGCGTCGCCGGTCGCCGGGGGGAAGTCGCGCGGCAGATCGGGGTCCGCACCGTCGAGAACGGAGGTCCAGTAGGGGCGCTGGTCGTCGAAGCCACCGTCGCGGGTGTGCGCGGCGAGGGTGTCGGCCCACTGGCGCACGGAGGTGGTCTTCGGGCCCAGGTCCGGTGTGCGGCCCGCGGCGACCTGCTCGTACGCCGAGCGCAGGTCGTCGAGGAGTATGCGCCAGGTCACGCCGTCCACCACCAGGTGGTGGGCCACGACGAGGAGCCGGGTGTGCCGCTCCGCTCCGCGTCGGCCCACGAGGAAGCGGACGAGGGGGCCGTGCTCCAGGTCCAGGCTCGACTGGGTCTCGGCGACCAGGTGGGACCAGGCGATGTCCTGGTCGGGCGCGGCGGTCAGGTCGTGCTCGGTGACGTACCGGTCGGCTTCGGCGGTCTCCGTGATCGTGCCGGTCCAGCGGGAGGAGCCGTCGGCCGGCCGGGTGAACGTCGAGCGGAGCGCGTCGTGCTGGGACAGCACCGCCCGTACGGCCTCGCGGAGCGCCGCCGGGTCCGTCTCGGCGGGGAGTTCGAGGTCCATGGCCATGTTGAAGTGGCCGGGGGCGACGGTGTGGGTCTCGAAGAACCACTCGCGCACCGGGGTGGTGCCGACCTCGCCGGAGACCGGGCCCTGTTCGGCGGTCCCGCCGTCGGCGCCGCCCGCTCCGGGCGTGCCCGCGACGGCGGCGAGGGCTGCCACGGTCTGGCGGGCGAAGATGTCGCGGGAGGTCAGGTCGAGTCCGGCCTGGCGGGCGCGGGTGACGACCTGGATGCTGAGGATGGAGTCGCCGCCGAGGGCGAAGAAGTTGTCCTCCACGCCGACCCGTTCGACCCGGAGCACGTCGGCCCAGATCGCGCACAGCGCGCGCTCGGTGTCGGTGCGCGGGGCGACGTGTCCGCCGTCGCTCTCGGCCTCCGGGGCGGGCAGGGCCCGGCGGTCGACCTTGCCGCTGGAGTTCACCGGGAGGGAGTCGAGCAGGACGAACACGGACGGCACCATGTACGCGGGGAGTTCGGCGGCGGCGTGCGCGCGCAGCGCCTCCGTGCCGACCGGCTCCGTCCCCGCGTCGATGGTCACGTACGCCACGATCCGCTGGGTTCCCGGACGGTCCTCGCGGACCATGACGGCAGCCTGGCCGACCTGCGGATGGCGGGCGACGACGGCTTCGATCTCGCCCAGTTCGATGCGCAGGCCACGCAGCTTGACCTGGTCGTCGGCGCGGCCCACGTACTCCAGCTGTCCGTCGGCCCGCCAGCGGGCCACGTCACCGGTGCGGTAGAGCCGGCCGCCGGTGCCGGACGGGTCGGCGACGAAACGCTCGGCGGTCAGCCCGGCCCTGCCGTGGTAGCCGCGGGCGAGGCCCGGGCCCGACACGTACAGTTCACCGGCGACGCCCACTCCCACGGGGCGGAGCCAGGGGTCGAGGACGGCGACGTGCGCGTCGGCGACGGGTTCGCCGATCGGCGGGGCGCCCGCGCCCGGTAGGAGGGCGCCGCTCATCGAGGCGGCGATGGTCACCTCGGTCGGGCCGTACGCGTTCACCATGGTCCGGCCGGGCGACCAGCGGGCGACCAGCTCCGGACCGCACGCCTCGCCGCCGGTGGCGACGACCCTGAGGTCCGGGAGATCGCCGGGGGGCATGGTGCCGAGGACGGTCGGCGGGATCAGGGTGTGGCTGATCCGCCGGTCGCGGAAGACCCCGAATAGCGCGTCGCCCACGACGGGGCCCGGGACGTCCGGGACGACGAGGGCGGCGCCGCCGCCGAGGGCCATCAGCAGTTCCATGACGGAGGCGTCGAAGCCCGCGGACGCGAGCTGGACCACCCGTGCGTCGCGCCCGACCCGCAGCCGGTCCACCACGGCGGCGGCGAAGCCGGCGATGCCGCGGTGGGTGACGACGACGCCCTTGGGGCGGCCGGTGGAGCCCGAGGTGTAGATCATGTATGCCGCCGCGTCGACGCGGACCCGCGGGTCGTCGATGTCCACGCCGGCACCGTCGCCGATGACTTCCCGGCCCGGCTCCGACGCCTCCGGCGCCGTCGTCCCGTCCAGGTGGACGACCGGCGTGCCGCTCTGCCGGAGGACGTCCCGGACGGTCCGACCGTCCTCACTCGCCACGGCGCCTGCCGCGTCCTCGGCGGCGCACAGCACCAGGCGGGCGTCGCAGTCCCGGAGGACGAATTCCAGTCGCTGGGCCGGCCACGAAAGGTCGACGGGTACGTACACGCCACCTGCGCGCATGACGCCGAGCAGGCTGACGAGCCAGTCGGCGGAGCGGGGCACGGCGACGGCGACGCGCGCCTCGGCGCGTACGCCGCGTGCGGTCAGCAGCCTCGCGACGCGGGCGGAGGCGGCGTCGAGCTCGGCGTAGGTGAGGGTGGTGTCGCCGTGTTCGACGGCGACGGCGGTCGGGTCCTCGGCGGCTCGCGCGGTGAGCAGCTCCGGGAGCGTGAGCGGGGTCGCTCCGGAACCGACGGTCGAGACACCCCAGACGTCGGCGATGCGGCGCAGTTCGTCGTCGGCGAGGTGGTTCACGGTCGCCAGGGCGCGGTCCGGGGCGCCGCAGACGAGGCGGGCCAGGTCGAGCCACTGGCGGCAGAGGCGCTCCACCGTGGCGGCGTCGAACAGGTCGGTGCTGTACTCGGCGCCCGCCAGCAGGCGGCCGTCCTGCTCGGCGAAGGAGAAGGTGAGGTCGAACTGCGCCGAGTTGCGCACCGATTCGACGGCTTCGGCGTGCAGGCCGGGGAGGTCGAAGAAGGAGCGCGGGGTGTTCTGCAGGACGATCATGGCCTGGACGAGCGGCGTGCGGGAGGGGTCGCGCTCGGGGGCCAGTTCCTCGATCAGCCGGCTGAACGGCACGTCCTGGTGGGCGAAGGCGTCGAGGACCACGTCGCGGGTGCGGTCGAGGAGTTGGGCGAAGGTCTCGCTCTCGTCGATGCGGTTGCGCAGGACGAGGGTGTTGACGAAGAAGCCGACGAGGTCCTCGACCTGGGGCGACTGCCGGCCGGAGACTCCGGTGCCGAGGGCGATGTCCGTCTGCCCGCTGTGACGGGCGAGCAGCAGCTGGGTGACGGCGGTGAGGGCCATGAACAGGCTCGCGCCGCGGTCCTGGCCGGCTCGGGCGAGCCGGGCGGCGAGGTCGGCGGGGACGTCGAAGGTGTGCAGGGCGCCGGAGGAGGTGCGCACGGCCGGGCGGGGCCGGTCGGTGGGCAGCTCCAGGGGCTCCAGGCCGTCGAGCCGCTCGTGCCAGTGGCGGAGCTGGTCGTCCAGGGCGTCCCCGGCCAGCTGCTCGCGCTGGCTGACGGCGAAGTCGGGGTACTGGACGGGGAGTTCGGGAAGTTCGGGACTCGTGTCGTGGACGGCGGCGGTGTAGAGGGCGCTGAGTTCGCGGGTGATGACGCCCATGGACCAGCCGTCGGTGACGATGTGGTGCATCGAGAGGACGAGGACGTGCTCCCGCTCGGAGAGCCGCGCCAGCAGCACGCGCAGCAGCGGGCCGGTCCGCAGGTCGAACGCGGTGGCGGCCTCGGCGGCGAGCGCGGCGTCGAGTTCCTCGGGGGTGTCGACGCGCACGGTGCGGAGCGGGACGACGACGTCCTCGGCGGGGTGGATGTGCTGGACGCCGCGTCCGCCGACCGATCCGAAGGTGGTGCGCAGCGATTCGTGGCGGGCGACGAGGCCGTCCACGGCGGTGCGCAGGGCGGCCCGGTCGAGGTCGCCGGTGAGGCGGAGGGTGCCGGAGACGTTGTATTCGACGGATCCGGGGGCGAAGTCCTCCAGGAACCAGAGGCGTTCCTGCGCGTACGAGAGCGGCAGCGGGCCGGTCCTGGGGACGGGGACGATGCGCGGCTCGGGGCGGGCAGGGGCCGCGTCGTCGGTCCCGGCCGCGCTCGTGGCGGCTTCGACGGTGGCGGCGAGGTCGGCGAGGCGCGGGGTGTCGAACAGGTCGCGTACGGCGAGGGGCACGCCGAGGCGTTCGCGGACGCGGCTGACGACGCGGGTGGCGAGCAGGGAGTGGCCGCCGAGGGCGAAGAAGTCGTCGTCGACGCCGACGCGTTCGACGCCGAGGACCTCGCTCCACAGGGCGGCGAGGGATTCTTCCGTGGCGGTGCGGGGGGCGACGTACGCGGCGGTCTCGGCCCATTCCGGGGTGGGCAGGGCGCGGCGGTCGAGCTTTCCGCTGGAGGTGGTGGGCAGCGCTGCGAGGGTGACGAAGGCGGACGGGACCATGTAGTCGGGCAGTCCGCGGCGGACGAGGTCGCGCAGGGCGGCGGGGTCGGGGGCGGGCCGGCCGGGTGCGGGGACGAGGTACCCGGCGAGGCGCGCGACGCCGTTGTGGTCGTCGCGGACGACGACGGCGGCGTCGGCGACGTCGGGGTGGCTGCGCAGGGCGGCGGTGATCTCGCCGGGTTCGATGCGGAAGCCGCGGACCTTCACCTGGTCGTCGGCGCGGCCGAGGTGTTCGAGGGCGCCGTCGGCGGTCCAGCGCGCGAGGTCGCCGGTGCGGAAGAGCCGTCCGCCGTCGCCGGACGGGTCGGCGACGAAGCGTTCGGCGGTGAGGGCGGGGCGGCCGTCGTAGCCGCGGGCGAGTCCGGCCCCTGAGATGTACAGCTCGCCCGCGACGCCCTGCGGGACGGGGCGCAGCCGCTCGTCGAGGACGTGGGCGCCGTTGTTCCACAGCGGGGCGCCGATGCGGACACCCGCCGGATCGGTGGAGCCTTCGGCGGCGACGGTCGCGGCGACGCTGTCGGCGCTGATCTCGGAGGAGCCGTACAGGTTGAGCAGGGTGGCCTGCGGCAGCCGCTCGGCGAAGCGGGCGACGAGGGCGCGACTGAGGGGTTCGCCGCTGCTGATCCAGCAGCGGCAGGTGGCGAGAACGGCCGGGTCGGCCTCGTCGAGGAGGACGGAGAGCAGGCTGGGGACGAGGGTGAGGCGTTCGACGGCGTGCTCGGCGACGAGGGCGGCGAGGGCGAGGGGGTCCTTGGCCTGTTCGTCGGTGGCGAGGACGACGTGACCGCCGTGGAGCAGGGTGCCCAGGATCTCGGTGGCGCTGTCGAGGAAGCCGATGGAGCTCTTGGCGCAGACGACGGAGGCCCGCCATCGGGGGTGGGTCTCGGCGAACCAGGCCCAGCGGCTGAGGAGTCCGGCGTGCAGGCCCTGGACGCCCTTCGGACGGCCGGTGGATCCGGAAGTGTAGATGACGTACGCGACGTTGTCGGGGCGCAGCGCGGCGACGGCTTCGGGGGCCGTGGCGGGGAGGGCCGCGACACGGTCGGTCGTGACCGGTTCGTCGACGACGACCGTGGTGACGGGGCTGTCCGCGTCGGTGGCCGCGTCGGTGACGAGGGCGGTGAGGGACTGTTCGGTGACGGTGGTCCGCACCCGGCTCTCGCCGAGCATCCAGGAGACGCGGCCGACGGGCAGCGCCGGGTCGACGGGCAGGTAGGCGCCGCCTGCCTTGAGGACGGCGAGGGCGGCGACGACGAGGTCGGCGCGGCGTGTGAGGCAGACGGCGACGGGCTCCTCGGGGCGTACCCCGGAGGCGATCAGGTGGTGGGCCAGCCGGTTGGCGCGCTCGTCGAGTTCGCGGTAGGCGAGTGTGTGACCGCCGCTGGTGAGCGCGGGGGCGTCGGGGGTCCGGGCGACCTGCTCGGCGAAGTGCGCGGGGATGACGCCTTGGGCGGCCTCGGGGCGGGTGTCGCCGGTGCCGAGGGCGGTGACGGCGGCGCGTTCGCCCGCGTCGAGGAGGTCGTGCGCGGCGAGGGGGGCGTCGGGTGCGGCGGCGACGGCGCGGACGAGGGCGACGAAGTGGCGGCCGAGCCGTTCGACGGTGGCCGGTTCGAAGAGGTCGGCGTCGTATTCGACGGCGCAGTGCAGGCCGGGGCGTCCGGTCCGGCCCTCCTCGGGCGCGCCGGTGTCCTCGAACTCCTCGAATTCCCAGCTGATGTCGTACGGGGCCTGGCGGCGGGCCAGGTTTCCGCGGGTGACGCGAAGTCCTTCGAACTCCATGGACTCCGCCGGGGTGTTCTGGAGGACGACCATGGACTGGATGAGCGGGGTGCGGGAGGTGTCGCGCTCCGGTGCGAGGATCTCCACGAGCCGCTCGAAGGGGACGTCCTGGTGGTCGAACGCCTCCAGCACGGTTTCCCGGACGCCGTCGAGGTAGGTGGCGAAGGAGGCGTCGCGGTCGATTCCGGAGCGCAGGACGAGGATGTTGATGAAGAACCCGACGAGGTTTTCCACTTCGGCGCGTTCGCGTCCCGGGACGGCCGTGCCGACCGCGATGTCGTCCTGTCCGCTGTATCGGGCGAGCAGCAGTTGCACGAGGCCGGTGAGCGTGACGAAGAGGCTGGTGGAGCGGGTGCGGGAGAGGTCGTGGAGAGCCGCGGCGACGTCGGCGGGCAGCGTGAAGGTGTGAACGGCGCCGATGCCGCGGCGGACCGCCGGACGAGGGCGGTCGGTGGGCAGCGCGAGCGGTTCGAGGCCGACGAGGCGGTCGCGCCAGTACCCCAGGTGCCGGTCGAAGGACTTGTCGGCGTGTCGGGCGCGCTGCCAGGCGGCGTAGTCGGCGTACTGGACCGGGAGCGGCGGGAGCGCGGCGGACTCGCCGCGCAGGGCGGCCGCGTAGCAGACGCGCAGTTCGCGGACCACGATCTCCATGGAGGCACCGTCGGTGACGATGTGGTGCATCGCCAGGAGCAGCCGGTGCTCGTCGGCGCCCGTGCGGACCAGCAGGACCCGCAGGAGGGGGCCGGTGCGCAGGTCGTAGGGCTCGTCCATGGCGGCGGTGAACAGCCGGTCGCAGACGGCCTCCACGCCGAGGGCGGCCACGTCGGCGGCCTTGACGCCGAGTGTCCCGGCGTCGGCGGTCGCGAAGCCGTCGGCCGGCCCGGCGTCGGCGGTCAGGTCGATGTGGCGGAAGGGTGTGCGGGAGACGGCGTCCCGGGCCGGGAGGACGATCTGGCGTGCGACGCCGTCCTCCGCCCCGAACACCGTCCGCAGCGCCTCGTGCCGGGTGACCAGGGAGTCCACGGCTCCGCGCAGCGCGGCCGTGTCGAGGGTGCCGGTCAGCCGCAGGGCGAGGCCGGAGTGGTTCTCGGTGGAGTCGGGCTCGTACTCCCCCTGGAACCAGAGCCGTTGCTGCGCGAAGGAAAGCGGCAGCGGGCGGTCTTCCGAACGGTCGACAGGTTCGATGCCCGTGCGACGGGCGGAGCCGGCGCGTCCCGCGAGCCGCTGCCGCAGCTTCTCCCGCACGTGCTCCGGCAGCGAATCGATGCGGCCCTCACGCGACGACGCGGCGTCCATGGAAAGCTCCCTCACTCACATCAAGCATCAACGAATGTCGTTCGGAATCCCGGCCGCGGGGCAGGGAAAGGCGCGTGTGCGCGACCGACCGGATTCGCTTCTCGCTCGCCCAGTCGGTCGCGCACACGTGTCGTACGTGTCGTGTGTCGTCCGTCGTCGCGCCTTGCCTGCGCGCGACGACGCCCTTGTCGTGCGGTGCCGCGCCCGGACTACTCCGGATCGCCGTCCATGAGATCGAGGTCCATTCCCTCCGCGGCCATCGCTTCCTCGATCTCCGCGATGATCAACTCCTCGACCTGCCGGGCGAGCAGCGCAATGGTCGGGTGGTCGAACATGACACGGGCCGAGGGGTTGATGTCGAACACGGTTCGGACCCTAGCAACGACGCGAAGACTCAGAACCGAGTTTCCGCCCAGGCCGAAGAAGTCGTCCTCGACACCGACCCGTTCGAGCCCCAGCACCTCCGACCAGATCTCGGCGAGAGCCTCCTCCGTGGGGGTGCGCGGCGCGACGTGGTCGGCGCGGCTGCCGTATTCCGGGGCCGGCAACGCTCTGCGGTCGAGCTTGCCGTTGACGGTGAGCGGCAGCCGTTCGAGCGGGACGAAGGCCGCGGGCACCATGTAGTCGGGCAGGGCTGCCCCCAGGGCCTCCCGCAGCGGCCGGTCGTCGAACGACTCGACCGCCGCGGCCGGGTCGCCGTCGGCCCGCGGAACGACGTAGGCCACGAGCCGGCGGTCGCCGGGCCGGTCCTCGCGGACGACCACCGCGCCCTGGGCGACCAGCGGATGCCGGACGACCTGGGCCTCGATCTCGCCGAGTTCGATGCGGAAGCCGCGGATCTTCACCTGGTCGTCGCTGCGGCCCAGGTACTCCAGCATCCCGGCCGCGTTCCAACGGGCCGTGTCGCCCGTCCGGTACATGCGGTGCCCGGGCGCCTCGCCGTACGGGTCGGCGACGAACCGCACCGCGCTGAGCCCGCGCCGCTCCAGGTAGCCGCGGGCGAGGCCGCCGCCCGCGATGTACAGCTCGCCGCGCACGCCGGTGGGCACGGGCCGCAGCGCGTCGTCCAGGACGTAGGCGCGCAGGTGGGGCATGGCCCGGCCGATGACGCTCCCGGATCCCCCGTGGGCGAAGGCCGCCTCGGCGGGACGGCTGGTGACGTGCACGGTCGTCTCGGTGATGCCGTACATGTTGACCAGCCGGGGCCCGTCGACACCGGAGCGCTCCACCCAGGAGCCGATCCGGGTCCAGTCGAGCGCCTCGCCGCCGAAGACGACGGTGTCCAGCGCCAGCCGTTCGCGCAGTCCGCCGCCGATCCGGTCGATCTCCTCGACGAGGCGGTAGAAGGCGGACGGCGTCTGATTGAGGACCGTCACCCGTTCGCGGTCCAGCAGCCGGGCGAAGTCCGCGGGCGAGCGGGCGACGTCCTTGTCGACCACCACGAGCCGGCCGCCGTGCGCGAGCGCGCCCCACAGCTCCCAGACGGTGAAGTCGAAGGCGTAGGAGTGGAACATCGTCCAGACGTCTTCGGCGCCGAAGGAGAAGTCCTCGCGGGCGGCGGCCAGGAGGCGGGCCACGTTGCCGTGGGTGACGACCACGCCCTTGGGGCGACCGGTGGAACCGGAGGTGTAGATGACGTACGCGGCGGACTCCGGGGACAGCGGCCCGCTGGTGCGGGCCCGCCCGGCGGCGGGGACGCCCGCGTCGGGGGCATCGCCGTCGAGGACCAGCAGCGGCCGGTCCGCCGCCGCGTCGGGCGGCAGGACGTCCCGTACGTCCGGATGCGTGACGACGAGCTGTGCCGCGCTGTCCTCCATGATGTAGCCGATCCGGTCGGCCGGGGCCGCCGGGTCCACGGGCACGTACGCGCCACCCGCCTTCAGCACCGCGAGTACGGCCACGACCAGGTCGATCGAGCGCGGCAGCACCAGCCCCACGCGTGACTCGGGGCCCACGCCATGGGCGGCGAGCCGCCCGGCCAGCCGCTCCGCCCGGTCGTTCAGCTCTCCGTAGTCGATCGTGGTGTCCCCGAAGGTGACCGCCGGCGCCTGCGGCACCGCCCGCGCCCGCTCCTCGAACAGCGTGAGCGGGGACCTGGCGGGGACGCCCGGGTCACCGGTCTCGTTCCAGGAGTCGAGCAGCATGCGGCGCTCGGCGGCGTCCATGGGGTCGTGGTCGCGCAGCGGCAGCCCGGGCGCGGCCGTCAGCGCCTCGGCCAGGGCCAGCCAGTACCGGGCGAGCCGGTCCGCGGTGGCCGCGTCGAACAGGTCGCTGTGCACCATGACGGCCTCCAGACCGCCGTCGCGGCCCGGCTGGAACTCGAGGTGCAGATCGAACTGGGCGGTGTCGCGGGGCGGCACGAACTCCGTGACACGCACGCCCGGCAGCTCGAACTCCGGCCGCGGGGTGTTCTGCAGGACCAGCATGGCCTGGACGAGCGGGGTGCGGGAGGTGTCGCGTTCGGGTGCCAGTTCCTCGATGAGCCGGCTGAACGGCACGTCCTGGTGCGCGAACGCGTCCAGCACGGTACCGCGCACCCGCGTCAGCAGGTCGTCGAAGCTGCGCGTCTCGTCGATCTCGGTCCGCAGGACGAGCGTGTTGGCGAAGAAGCCGACGAGGTTCTCCAGTTCGGCCCGCTCCCGTCCGGACACGACGGTCCCGAGTGCGATGTCCCGGCGTCCGGCGAACCGGGACAGGAGCAGCTGGGTGACGGCGGTCAGGGACATGAACAGGCTCGCCCCTCGGGTCCGCCCGGCCTCCGTGAGCCGGTCGGTGAGCGCGGCCGGCACGTCGAATGCGTGCAGGGCGCCGCCCGTTCCCCGCACGGCGGGGCGCGGCCGATCGGTGGGCAGTTCCAGCGGTTCGAGGTCCGCCAACTTCGTCTTCCAATAGGCGAGTTCTTCGCCGAGTGCACCGTCGGCCTCGAGGCGCCGACGCTGCCAGACGGCGAAGTCCGGGTACTGGACCGGGGACTCCGGGAGGTCGGCTTCCTCGCCGCGTACGGCGGCGGTGTAGAGCGCGCTCAGCTCGCGGGTGACCACGCCCATGGACCAGCCGTCGGTCACGATGTGGTGCATCGCGAGGACGAGGACGTGCTCCCGTTCGGAGAGCCGTGCGACAAGGACCCGGAACAGAGGGCCCGCGACCAGGTCGAACGGAACCGAGACGGCCTCGTGGAACGCCTCGTCCAGTCCGGTCTCGCGTACCGGCGCCTTCAGGTCGCCCGGGGTGTGCACGGTCTGCACGCCCCGGCCGTCGACGGAGTCGAAGGTAGTACGCAGGGCCTCGTGCCGGGCGACGAGCCCGGCCACGGCCGCACGCAGCGCCACGACGTCCAGCTCGCCCGTGAGCCGGAGAGCGGTGACGACGTTGTATTCGACGCCGTCCCGATCGTAGTCGTTGAGGAACCAGAGGCGTTCCTGGGCGAACGAGAGCGGGAGCGGTCCGGTCCGGGGCGCGGGGAGGATCCCCGGCTCCTCCGGCTTGTCCCCGGCGACCTGCCCGGCCAGGGCGGCGACGGTCGGGTGGTCGAACAGCGCACGCGGTGACAGACCCGTGCCCAGGGCACCGCGCAGCCGCGAGACGACCTTCAGGCTGGAGATCGAGTCGCCGCCCAGCGCGAAGAAGTCGTCCTGCACGCCGACCCGTTCGACGCCGAGGACATCCGCCCAGATACCCGCCAGGGCACGCTCGGTATCGGTGCGCGGGGCGACGTACTCCTCCCCCGCCTCCGCCTCCGGCGCGGGAAGCGCCCTGCGGTCCACCTTCCCATTGACGGTGAGCGGCAGCTCGTCCAGAACGACGAACGCCGACGGCACCATGTACTCCGGCAACAGACCAGCCGCATGCTCACGCACCGCCGCAACATCGAG
>NZ_JBEZVN010000068.1:0-12554 GCF_040636995.1 Streptomyces sp. NPDC032161
GTACCGCTTCGTGTACTTGCTTCCCACCTGGTGCTACTTCCTCTGGAACCTCAAGATCCCAGTCTCCAGGTGTCCACGATCAAGGGGAAGCTTCACGCACTGGGCGCACCCGATGTCCGACACCGGTCAGGAGTGGACGACACCATGGGGGAGTGGCTGACGGTGTTCCTGCTGCCCGCCTACTCGCCGGACCTGAACCCCGTCGAGTGGGTATGGGCACACGTCAAGCGCAGCCTGGCCAACCTCGCCGTGGTCGCCCTCGACCGGCTCGAAGCCCTCGTACGCAACCGGTCAAACGCCTCCAGTACCGGCCCGACACCCTCGACGGCGTCATAGCCGGCACCGGCCTGACCTGGACGACCTTGCCTCACCCTGACGAGCCGAAGTCAGTAGTGTTCCCTCGCTGGTGGGTACGGCGTAGCAGAACGGGTTGGTGCCGAACATTGGTTCGTTGGTGCCTATGAGGGCCACCTGTGGAACCGGTGGTCTCGAAGCGGGCAAAGAGAGGCTCTCGTCGATTCGGCAGAGCACTTCGGGGCTGGGGTCAGCCGAGGATTAGGGAGGCCACGGCGCATCCGACGGCTGCCAGGAGCATTCCGTCCGCGATGGTGTCGGCGACCAGTATGCGTCGTACCGGGCCGTCCGCGCCGGGTCGGCGGCGGCCCTTTTTGTGCAGCTTCTTCAGTTCCGCGGCTGTTTTCTCCGACGTCTTGAATATGCGGTCGAGTAGGGAGCCGGCGAATCCGACGACCAGGTAGCCCTCGCCGTCGGTGTCCGCGGCGGATTCCTTGGGCAGCACCATGAGGCTGCCGGACCGGCTGAGCCCGATGCGCTGCACGGCACCGTAGGGCACTTCGTAGGCGAAGAGCGGGTTGACGACGGTGAGTGAGGTGTCGCTGGCGTGGACGCGCGAGCGGGTGACACGATAAGAGAGGGAGCCGATGGCGAGTACCACTGCCACCCCGAACACCCCGTTCTCGTTGCTGTTCAGCCCGACAGCGAATACCGCCGTGGCGGCGCCGAAGTAGAAGATCAGCGCACCTAGGGATAGCACTCTGAAGGAGCGGCGGCGTAGCACGCGCCCTCCTGTGACTCGGCCGTATTGCATAGGTTTCCGCCATTTCGAGGTTTGGGGGGTTTGAGGAGAAGGGAGACCGCCGGGGCCCTCGGGGCCCCGGCGGCGTCATTGCTTCTGCCGGTTCAGCAGGAGCCCACCAACAGGCCGGGACTCATGCTTCCGGCTCCGCAGAACCCGAAGGCGAAGTTGGCGTTGCTGACCATGTTGCCTCTGGTCACGCTCCAGTTGATCGGCCCTGCGTGACGGATGGCCCCGCTGGTCGTGGTCGCCGGTTTGGCGACGACGGAGGACCGGGAGAGCGCGCTGCCCCACATGGCTTCCTTGGCGGTGGCGCCGCCCCAGCGAGCGTACTTGTACGCGGCCACAGTCCCGAGGGCACCCCATGCCAGGTTCTTCGCCAAGGAGGCGTTGTCCAGCTTGCCTGTGGTGATGCCATCGCCAGCATAGATTCCGATGGCCACCGCCGCGCCGGTGATGCCGCACACGCCCGCCGACGCGAGGACGCATGTTACGAAGCCGGCGGCCGGCAGTACGCGGTTTTTCCAGCCGTCCCAGGTGGTGAAGGTGTCCTTCATGCCGTCCTTGAACTTCTGCCAGCCGGAGCGGGTGTCCTTGGTGCTGGTGTTCTTCTTCGTCTCGTTGTCCCGGGCCCGTTGTTCGTCCGCCCTGCGCTGTTGCTCGCGGGCGGCGGCGTCCGCGCGGGCCTGGGCCTGGGCCCGGGCGGTGTTGGAGACGAATGGGCCGTGGACGCGGGGTGTGGCTGTCGGGACGAAGGGGCCGTAGACCGGTCCTCTGCCCGTGGTGCGGGTGGGCACCGTCCTGCGCATGGTGCTGAGGATCCGCGTCACCAGCTTCACCATGGTGATGATTCTGAGGATGAGGCTGCCGAAGAACTTGCCGTCCGGGTCGGAGTACACCAGCGGGTTGTTGTTCCCGTAGGTGTAGCCGTGCATCTGTTGCGGATCGCCGGTGTCGATGATGGGGTCCACGGAGATGAATCGGCCCAGCGTCGGGTCGTACTCGCGGGCCCCGAGGTGGGTGAGTCCGGTGGAGTCCGTCGTGCCGCCGACGAAGCCCTGGTTCCCGGGCCAGTTGGACGGCTGGGCGGTGCGCTGGCCACCGAAGATGTGCTTCTTGCTGCGGGTGAGCGCCTGGCCCGCGCCCATCAGGACCGCGACGGTGGCGGTGCCGTGGTGGTCGGACAGGATGATGCTGGTCTGGCCGGTCGCCTTGGTGGCGATGGTCTTCCCGTCCTGGATGTAGTGACGGGTGCCGGCCTTTGTCCCGTTCTTGTCGAGCTTGAGCTCGTTGCCCGCTGGGAGGTAGAGCGTGGTTCCGGAGACGTCCTTCGCCAGCAGCCGGTCGCCGTCGGCGTCGTAGACGTATTCGGTGGTCTTGGTGTCTTCGGTCACCTTCGCCAGGTGTCCCTCGGCGTCCCATTCCAGGCTCTGCGCGGTGGTTCCGACGTTGCGGGCGGTGGTGTTGCCCGTCTTGTCGAAGGTGTAGGTGTCCTTTCCGACCGTGGGGGAGCCCTCGATCTGCGTGGTCACCGATGTCAGCGCGCGCTTGTTGGCGCCGTCCTCGCCGTAGCTGTAGGTGCGGGTGACGTCCTTGGTCGCCAGGACGTCACCGGCGACCTTGTGCTGGATCTCCTTCTGCCGGTTACCGATGGCGTCGTAGGTGAACTGGTGCCAGTACGCGTCCGGTCCGCCGACCTCGGGGTCCTGGCCGCCGGCGCTGCCGTCGGCGTTCGGACTGGCCTCGCAGTCGTCCGTCGCGGTCCAGGCGTTGGTGATCCGGCGCAGCGCGTCGACGGTGAAGCACTGGGTGTCGACCGACCGCTGCTGGTCCTGGCCGGAGGCCGTGACCAGGCGCGTGATGTTGCCCGCGATGTCGTACGTGTACACCGTGTCGTCAATGCGGGCCGGGCCGGTTTCCCGGTCGGTGACGGTCCGCTTCAGGTTGCCGGTGTGCTCGTCGTACTCCTTGGTCTCCCACACCCGCTGTCCGGTCCGGCCGAATTCGGTGCGCAGGGGGCGCTTGAAGGCGTCGTAGGTGACGTCGTTGACCAGTGGTCCGGTCAGGTTGGTCGTGGCGACGATCTGGTCGTAGGGCAGCGACGTGGAGTAGCGGTGGCTGACGCGTTCCGCGGACTGGCCGGCGAAGGCCGGGTGCCGGGTCCACTCCAGTAGACCGGTGCGCTCGCCGTAGCCGTAGGTCCACTGGTAGGTCCCCGCCAGCGCGCCTTCGCGGGCCGGGATGGTGACCTTGGTGGCGGTGGGCTGGTAGCGGGCGTTCAGGTCGGTGGTCTCCAGCACGTACTCCTGGCCGTCGAGGTGGCGGACCGACTTGGTGAGCTGGCCCTTGGCGACGGTGTCGTAGACCCAGCTGGTCAGCTTGGTTCCGCCCTGGGTGACGGCGGTCTTGCGGCCGATCGCGTCGTAGGACGTGGAGAGCGTCGCACCGTTGGCGTCGGTGGTCGTCACCGGGCGGTCGGCGTCGTCGTACGTGGTGGTGGTCGGGCCCTTGTCCGGGTCCTCGCTGCGGATCGCGCGGTCGCGGTGGTCGTAGGAGAACGTCCACTTCGCGCCGGTCGGGTCGGTGGCGGTCTCCTTCAGTCCGGAAGGCGTGTAGGTGTATTTCGTCGACTGTGAGGTGGTGCGGGCGTCGTTGGTGTACTGGATCAGCTCGACCGTACGGCCGTCCACGTCCTTGACGGTGGTGGTGGCCGTCTCGCCCTTGGGCGGGATGATCGTGGTGCGGTCGCCGTCGTACTGGGTGGAGGTGCGGCGCTGTTCGACGCCGTACTTCTCGGCGATCTGCACTGTGGGGCGGCCCGCGCCGTCGTACTGGGTGCGGATCAGGTCCGCCACCTTCGTGTCGTCGCCGGTCACCAGGGTCGCGGAGGGGTCGCCGGTGGCGTAGTAGCCGTTGTAGGTCTTCCACTCAAGGCCGCGGGAGTCGTACTTCTTCTCCCCGACGACCCGGCCGATGCCGCTGCCGGAGGGGGCCTGTGTCTCGCGCTCGCGGAGCAGGCCGTCGTAGAAGGTGAATTCGGTGCGGTAGGCGCCGGTGTGCCGCAGGGTCTTCGTCGTCACCACCGTGGGATGGGTGCGCGAGACGCTGTAGACGTACTCCTGGCTGGGCTCCTGCGGGTGATCGGCCTTGGACCAGCCGACGTGCCAGGCCTTGACGACCCGGCCGAGGCCGTCGCGGACCGCGTCGGTCCGCTTGCCGTTGGCATCGATCTTGGCCGTCTCCTCGCCACGACCGGGTTCGGTCTCGACGGTCATCACGTGCCCGAGCGCGTTGGTGGTCGTCGTCGTGGTCGGGACGTACCGGGCGGCCGGGGTGAAGGCCGTGACGGTCTTCTCGCCGACCGCGTCGGTGGTCTCGACGGTCCGGCCGTGCTGGTCGGTCTTGTTGGTCTCGACGGTGACGAAGCCGGTGCCGGCCGCGTTCTGTTCATCCACGCGGGTCACGTCGCCCTTGGTGGGGGCTGCGCCGAACGTGGTGGAGCTGTCGAAGTAGGTGCGCTTCTCGGAGATCAGGTCCTGGGGCAGGCTGAGCGCGCTGCCGCAGGCCTTCGAGGTCTTCTTCACGGAGGCAGCGGCGCCCACGAAGTTCGTCCCGGTGTTGCGGGCGTACGTCGTGGTGGTGCAGGACTCGTCACCGCTCCTGGCGGTGTCGCCGTGGTCGGACTCGGTCGTGACCATGCCGTACGCGTCGAAGGCGCGCTCGACCTTGGTGCGGCGCCAGCCGGTGCCGACCTGGGTGCGAGTGGCCTCGGTCTGCTCGCCGGAGGCCAGCCGCGCGGTCAGGGCGGGCAGGCCGGGCCGGGCACGGCTCGCGGTCGCCGCGGACTTCCACGGGGTGAGGACGGTCGCCTCGATGAGCTTGCCGCCGAGGAAGGTGGCCTCCTCCCGGGTCATGCCCGCGAACGCCGGATGGTCGGAGACCTTGTTGCCCTCGGAGTCGGCGACGTCGGCACCGTCGATGCCCCGGAAGTAGCGGTCCTCGGTGTGCAGCTTCGCGCCGTCGTCACCGCTGCCGACCGTGGTGCGGACCCGGCCGTAACCGCGGAAGTCCGAGTAGGTGCGGTGCTCCGGCTTGGCGAAGTCGTCCTGGCTCCTGGCCCAGGCGGCGCCGCCGAGGTAGGTGTAGTCGGTCTGCCTGGGCGGCGCGCCGCCGACCTTGTCCTCCTCCCGCACCTGGGTCACGACGTAGGTGTGGAACCAGTCCTTGACCGGCTCGTACTCGGCGGCCGGTGAGTCCGGGGAGGACCAGAAGACCGGGTAGCAGCGTTTGGTGTTGGACGCCTCTGCGGGCAGGCTGCCCGGGGTGCACTCGGGCGCCGAGTAGTTCACGGCGAGGGTGCCGCCGGACTCGGTGTCGATCGCGTTGACGCGGTAGCGGATCAGCGGCGGGATGCCGTCGCCGACGGTGTCCACGCGGTTCTTCAGCTGGGTGCCCTTGAAGGTGACCGCCGGCAGGGAGACCGCGGTGCCGGTGTGGCCGGTACGGGTCACCGAGTCGAGCCACAGCGCGGGGCTGGACCCGTCGCCCGTGGACGGGAACTGGTGGGTCAGTTTCCAGGAGTCGACCTTCTGGAAGGCCGTGCCGACACGGACCTCCGTGGTGACGTCGGTGATACGCTTGCGTGACCAGAAGGACGGGCTGTACCGGTTCTTGCACTCGGTGCCGGAGGCGCAGTGCTGGTCGAACGGCACATCGGGCCAGTGCTTGGCGTTGTCCTTGGTGAACTTGGTCTCGGCGCAGTCGAAGGACGCGTTCGGCAGGCAGCGTTCGGCGGTGGCGAACGTCACCTTGGCCGCCGGGGTGCCGGTGTACAGGTCGGAGCGTCCCAGGCCGTATTCGATGCGCTTGAGGTAGCCGCCGCGTGTGTACGGGGTGGCGGTGGAGGCGCCGGTGGACATGTTGACGTTCCGGCCGTAGTAGTTGGCCTCCTTGCCCCAGTAGTACGCCATGGCGTCGCCGTGCGGGGTGACGACGTAGTCGAGGTTCCAGCGCCAGCCCTGCTGGCACCAGGAGTCGGCGAACGCGCTCTTGTGGCACGGTTCGCCGGACTGGTTGCCGTAGACGGGCACGGTCCAGGTGGAGTCCGTGGTCGCCTTGCCCTCGGTCCAGCCCGGGAGGCGGTTGTAGCCGAAGTGGTACTGGACGCCGTTGACGTCCGTCACCCGCCAGTACTCGCCGTCGTTGTCACCGTTGGCGCGGGCGGTGTCGGTCAAGCGCTCGACCTTGGTGCCGTCGTCGTTCGCCAGCTTCCAGAGGCCCGTCTTGTCATCCTTGACGAGCTCGCCGCTCTTGCCGCCCAGGGACAGGACGGCGTTGTCGGAGCCCCAGCACAGGTCGCCGTTGCGTGCCTTGTTGTTGCCGTCGGTCATGTCGGCGTTGCAGGGCTTGTAGCGGCGCTCGATGAAACCGGGCTCCAGGCCCCAGCCGTCACCGATGTTGTTGGCCTGGTTGTTGGTCGCGGCTGTGCGCCCGTCGAGCGACGAGGAGTTGTAGCTCAGGGACAGCTTGGGGCCGAGGTCGCCGGGCACCACCGGGGTCTGGAGCTCGTACGACCAAGAGAACGCGCCGGAGGGGCCGCCGGCCTCCCAGCTGGCGGACGGCGCGAGCGGGGTCGCGGTGAAGTCGCCCTCCGGGCCCGAGGGCTTGGAGCTGACCGCGAGCATGGTGCTGGAGGGTGCGGCAGAGGAGAAGGCTCGCAGCTCGCCCTTGTCGCGCGCGGCGGGCTTGCTGCCCAGGTCGGCCCGCGCGGTGACGGTGCCCTCTTCGGGGTTGTTGCGGACCCCGTCGAGCGGGCGGGGCCGGCACTCGTCCTTGCCTGGGCTGGTCAGGGCGCAGGCGGGCAGTTCGGCGAGGGTGAGCCGGGAGGCCCAGCCGCCGCCGTAGGCGTCTTGGAAAGCGGAGTAGTCGACCTTCACCTCGGCGGCGCCGCCGCCCTCGATGGCCAGCACCACACCGTCGACGCCAGCCGCCTCTGTATCCTCGCGGCCCAATACCTCGACGACGATGTCGCCGGTGGCGGCGGGCGTCTTCCCGACCGCCGCGGGCATGACCTCGACGGGCAGGCCCCCGGGCTTGAGCCGCTTGCGCTCGCCGGGACGGGCGAGCGTCACCTCGGCGGTGCCGGGGGAGGGCCAGGCGGCGTCCAGGGCCTCCTTCGCCCGCGGGAAGGCGCTGTCCCCGTCCGGGGTCTTCACCTTCGTGACGGGTACGGGCCGCATCTTCTGGAGCGACGGCAGCGACAGCCGCGTCATCGCCAGGGCCTCGGCGGACAGGAGCCCGGCCAGGAGTGCGGCGGAGGTCACCACCGTCATGGTCCGGGCCGCGCCACGGCGTCCGCGCCCGCGTCCTGCGGGCCTGGCATCTGATCCGATTCCCGCTGGAGCAGCGAATGCGCCGCTGTGTTTGCCTCGGGTTCTTCGAAAACCCATATTCCCCCCTATCGATATGAAGTTTCTTGAGTAGCGTCGCATTATGCAGCCCGTATGTGACGCCCCGACAACCCGCCCCGACAGAAAGCCGATTCGCCCGTTTCATCCAAGAAAGATGATCACGATCCGGCCACAAAACCCCCGGCCTGGACAACCTCTCGGCCAGGTCGCCCTGCCGATATAACTCTTCTTTCCTCGTGCTATACCTGCACTTTGCCTCATTGGAGACCACGTTAATCAGGGGGAGTAGGTCTTGAAAAATTCTCAACTACCCACCAGGCAAAGGAATTTCAACCGTATTCCGGTGTCTCTTGCACTGGTTACCGGACTCGCCGCGCCCGTTCTCGCAGCCACCCCGGCCTCAGCCGTGCCGGACGCCTCTACGGCCACCCAGGCGGCCTCCCCGGCCAACCAACAGGCCGCCGCCGAGACCCAGGCCTCGCAGCGGGCCGCCGCGTCCGGCACGCGCATCGAGGTCGTCTCGCACCGCACGGAGTACAACACTGTCTTCGCGAACCCGAACGGCACCTTCACCATGGAGAGCGCCGCCGTCCCGGTCCGCGTACGGCAGTCGGGCCAGCTCGTGCCCGTAGACCAGCGCCTGGAGCGCACCGCGTCCGGCACGGTCAAGCCCAGGGCGACCGCCGTGGGGCTGGAATTCTCCGGCGGCGAGGACGCTCCGCTGGTGACCATCACGCGCAACGGCCGATCGATGACCGTCGACTGGCCGGGCAAGCTGCCCCAGCCAGTGCTGGACGGCGACACCGCGACCTACCCCGAGGTACTGCCCGGCGTGGACCTGCGGATGAAAGCCGCAGTCGGCGGCTTCCAGCAGCTGCTCGTGGTGAAGTCGGCCGAGGCCGCGCAGAACCCGGCGCTCAAGAAGATCAAATTCGACCTCTCCGCCTCCGGTGTCTCCGTCTCCACCGACCCAGACGGCAACCTCCGGGCCGTCAACCCCGCCGGCCAGGAGGTGTTCACCGCCCCTACCCCGACGATGTGGGACTCCTCCGGCATCCCCACCGGGCAGCCTCCCACCGCCGCGCCCAAGGCGCTGCGCTTGGCGCAGGCCCCGAGCGTCGACGCCGCCCTGGCCCAAGACCTGGGCAACCTGCCGGCCACCCCCGCCGAGGACGTCTTCGAACCTCGCGAGGGCGCGACGGAGAAGCAGATGCCGATCTCGATCGGCGACGGCTCCCTGTCGCTCACCCCGGACGCGCAGATGATGACCGCCAAGGACACCGTCTACCCGATCTACATCGACCCGACCGTCAGCGGCGCCCGCCTCAACTGGACCTCGGTCGCCAAGAAGTACCCGACGACCTCGTACTGGAACCACACTTCCAACGTGGCACGGGTCGGCTATGAGTCGGACACCGGCGGCACATGGCGGTCCATGTTCACCATGGACAGCAAGAAGCTGCACGGCAAGCAGATCCTGAACTCGACGTTCCGCATCAAGAACACACACTCCTGGTCCTGCGCCGACCGTGCTGTCGACCTGTGGCGGGTCAATACGATCTCCTCCGCCACTACCTGGAGCAAGCAACCCACTTGGGTCTCCAAGGCCGCCAGCGTCAACGACTCCAAGGGCTGGGGCTCCGGCTGCCCGGCCGGCAACCTGGAGTTCAAGATCAAGGCGCTGGCAGAGCTCGCCGCGCAGGGCAAATGGGCGAACGTCACTCTCGGTCTGCGCGCCTCCGAGACGGACACGTACGCGTGGAAGAAGTTCGACGCCTCCACAGCCGTCTTCTCCACCGACTACAATACGCCCCCGAGCACCCCCACGAACCTCGCCACCAGCCCGGCCACCGAGTGCACCAAGCAGCCCAGCACAACCATCGGCAACACCGATGTCCAACTGAGCGCGAAGATCACCGATGGTGACGGCGGCTCAGTCACGGCCCGCTTCAAGGTGGTGCGCACCGACACCAACGCAGTCCTGTTCGAGAAGACCCAGGCCGTCACCTCTGGCAACGTCGCCCGGATGACCGTCCCGAAGAGCACCCTCGCCGACGGCCGCCAGCACTCCTGGCAGGTGCGGGCCGAGGACGGCAAGACCACCTCCGCTTGGAGCGGCGCATGCCGCTTCGCGGTCGACCAGAGCGTCCTGAGCACGCCCCCGGACATCGTCTCGCCAGAGTTCCCCGACGGCTCGGACGGCAAGCCCGAGGTGACCGGTACGGCCCGTACCACCGAAGGATTCTTCACCCTCTCACGCGGCAAGGCCACCGGCGTCGCGTCGTACGAGTACTGGGCCGAGTGGGCGCCAACCGTCAAGACCGCCAAACCCGCAGCGGTGGACGGCAGCGTCACCGTCAAACTCACCCCTCCGTCAGCAGGCCCGCTCCGCATCTTCGCCCGCTCGCTGAGCCAAGGCGGCAACCGCAGCGCCATCCAAACGTACCTGTTCTACGCCGAATCCCCGGCCCTGAAGGACCAGCCCGGCGACCTCAACGGTGACGGCAGCGCCGACATGTACGCGCTGGAGACCAGCGGCGTGCTGCGCATGTACGCAGGCCACGGCAACGGCACCGTCGCCCCTTACCGCCGCGCGAGCAGCACCAACCTGGCCGGCGCCTCCATCACTCACCGCGGCGACTGGACCGGCGACGGCTACGAGGACCTGGTTGCCGCTGTCGGCGCCAAGGGCAGCCGCCAGATCCAGGTCTTCCCGAACAACGGGTACGGCTATGCCTGCACCTTCTACGGCGAGGAGGCCGAGGACCTGGTCTGCAACGACGAACGTCGCGACCTCAAGGTCTACGAGGAGGCGAACAACCACTTCAAGAACGCCGACCAGATTCTCGCCATCGGCGACGTCGACGGCGCCACGGACCTGGACGGCAACGGCACGATCGACGAGTGGGACCTGCCGTCCCACCCGGATCTTCTGGTCAAGGAGGGCAACCTGCTGTGGCTGTACTTCGGCCACTCCTCCGGCTACCTGGACGAGTACGCCGAACCAGTCCTCGTTGGCACCGGCAGCTGGGGCCTCTACGACCTGGCCGCGCCCGGCGACCGCACCGGAGACGGCCACGTCGACCTCCTCGCGCGCAACCGCACCACCGGTGAGCTGCGCCTGTACCCCGGCACCGACGCGGCCGGCGGCGGGCTCGGCGACGGGCCCTCGTCCACAGTCGTGGGCACAGGCTGGACCACGACGAACCGCCCGCTAATCACGGCGGTCCCCGACGGGAACGGCGACGGTAAGACCGACATCTGGTCCACGGGCGGCGACGGCAAGCTGTACTTCTACAGCAACATCCAGGGCAGCGGCACCGAAGTGGGCCCGAGCGGCTGGGCTATCTTCAGCGCCCTCAGCTGACCTGCGACCGGCATCGAGGGGCGGGGCCGCAGCCACCTCGGCTGCGGCCCCGCCCCTCTTCCCGAAGAAGGGGTTACCGACCCAAGCGCTCCAGGAGCACGCGGTACTCGTCCCACATGCACGCTCCGGCGCGCCGCAGAAGACCACGCACGCTGATACTTCACCGCGCCCCAGGCCGACGCACATCGGCATAGACCCGTGTCCGAACCCCGGGCCCACTCGGCAGGCGCCGCACCGGTGTGATCCCGGAGGTGGCCCACTGCCGCTGGAGGCCGTCCATCACCGCGCCGAGGGTGCCCTCGTCCGCGGCAGTGATGTCCAGGGCCACAAGCCCTGGCTCGGCGATGAGCTGCCCGTCGATCTGGATGACCTCACCGACGCCCCCGCCCGGCCCGCGGTTCGCCGAGCAGACAGGGTGCCTCCGTGCGAGGGAGCCCGGTCACCGGCTTGACCGACGCCGGTCGCGCGACCCGTCCCTGGCCCGTAGGCATGAAGGGCAGCCGCGCCCGCCAGCAGGACTGGGCCGGCTGCCCCGCCCCGGTCCGGCGTCTGACCACGGTCCCGACGGCTGGTCAGGCGCCGGTGATGTGGTCGAAGCCTTCGAGTATCGGGGTCAGTTCTTGCGCGCGGCCGCGCAGCCGTGTCCCCGGTTTCTCCGCGATGTTCAGCGCGTGCTCCAGATCGAGCAGTGGGGCGTTCTGGGGTGCCTCTTCGTAGTCCGGCGCGTGCAGCACGCCCCGAGCCGGGCCTCGCCCACCGCGGGCCTTGGACAGCACCCATCCCGAAGACCGGCGTGCCCCGAGGATCTCCCGCACCGCCGACCGCGGCGGTGGTTCCCGCCGCTCGGTGGCGACCGAGCGCTTGATCAGTCGTTGATCAGCGGCTGAAAGGTTTCGGAGAACTCGCCGTTCTCGATCAGTCCGGCGATTACGTCGGTCATGTTGTCAATGCCGGGATCCCTGACGATCAGACCATCCGAGACCCAGAAGTACCGGCCCCCAAGGGCCTCGTCGGTCCCTGCCCAGAGTTTCATCAGGCGCTCGACTTCCACGACGGTGAACACGGTCGCGGTCCAACGAGACCCATCATTCAGAGTCACGAAGACATCGACGTTGCAGACGGCGTCCAAGTCCTCGCCGTCGCCGGGCAGGAACGACGCCTCGAAGTCCTCCATGCGGACCCGATACCAGGGCTCGTCCCACCCTCGCTCGATCGGTTCAGCCGATGTGCTGTGACTCATCGCGCGAGTGTCCCCGATCGGGGCATCGGTCTCAACTGAGGTGACCCCGCCCCTCCACCCGATGTGTGTACAGAGGGTGACGGTGCATCGGATGCGGTGCACTCGATGCACCCCCCTTGACCAAGTGTGCCGCCGGATTCCACCCAGTCCACCGAGTGGAAAGCAACCCTTGTCCAGGCATGAGTTTCCGCGAGTTCTTCGACGTTTTCCCTTGACGTGTGTCCTGAACATGGAAGGAAGTTGCATGTAGGAGCAGTTTCCAGAAGTGATGCTGTGCGAGAGATGAAGGTTTTATGGCCCTTCGGAGCCGCCCTGCGGGGGGAGGCTTCAAACCGCCTCATGCTGCGTTACTGAGGTTGAACTCGCGATGTCGCCCTGCTTCCTCAGGTAGGTGTGGTCGTCAGGCCGGTCTCGGCGAGGCAGCCGTCTATGAGGTGGCTG
>NZ_JBEZVN010000069.1:0-12429 GCF_040636995.1 Streptomyces sp. NPDC032161
CACGACGGCGGAGCTCAAGCGGGTAACGGGAAGGTCGTGCCATGACTCGATCCTTTCATGAAATCGAGTCTCCATTCGAATCGGGGCGGTTCACCCGTCCCCTTTTTTAGGGTTCTAAATAAGCCATTTTCAAATGAGTTGAAGATGCATGCATGGTTTGAGCGTATCTGGGTAGGTGCTTTAGATTTTCATTACGAAATGATCAAGATCCCTTGGCTTTTCTGTCGGCAATGTCAAGTGTGTACATAGTTATGCGAGTTTTCGGTCATTTCCCCCTCGGTACCTTCACGGGTGCATCACATCTGTGATGTACATGCAATCGAGAAGCTGAGGAATGATGAAGAGTCATATACCTCCGCCGGAGGCGCGTGGTCGGATCTGGTCTGGGAGGAGCCTGCGTTACATAGCGGGTGGTCTCGCCGTGGCCTTGTCCGTCACCCTTCTTGACGGTGTGAGTCCCGCGACTGCGGCCCCGTCCAAGGCTGTTGCGGCACCGAGGAAGTCATCGGCCACGCAGGCGGCGGACATTGCTTCGGCGCTGGTGGCGGCGCGGCTGTCGGGCAGGCGGGTCGAGGCGCTCTCCGAACGGACGGAGACGTCGACGACCTGGGTGAACAAGGATGGTTCGCTCACGACGGAGTTGTCCGCGGGGCCGGTCCGTTTCCAGGATCCGGCCTCGGGCAACTGGCGTGATGTCGATGTCGAGCTGGCCACCGAGGCGGATGGCTCGATCGTGTCCAAGGCCCACCCGCGCGGGCTGAGGCTGGCGGGCAAGTCCGGTGCCAAGGCCACCTCGCTCCGTGCCGCCCAGTCCGCTCCTGCCACGGACCTGGTCACTCTTGGCAGCGGCGACGAGGCGATCACCCTGCAGTGGCGCGGCGGCCTGCCGGCTCCGAAGCTGGACGGCACCCGGGCCACCTATGAGAACGCCGTTCCGGGGGCGGATGTGGTCGTGGAGGCCACCCGTACCGGTTTCGAGCAGTTCGTCGAGGTCAACACCAGACCTGACGCAGGTTTCTCCTACACCCTGCCCCTGAAGACCAAGGGCCTGAAGGCCGAGCAGCAGCCGGACGGCAGCGTACTGTTCACCGACAAGAAGTCGAAGAAGACCGCGGTCATGCCCGCCCCGGTGATGTGGGATGCGACCATCGACCCCGTCTCCGGCAAGCACACGCGCCAGGTCGGCGTCGGCATGAAGGCCGTCAAGACCAAGGGCGGCGTGGACTTGGTCCTCACCCCGGACCCGAAATTCCTGGCCGATCCGGCGACGAAGTACCCGGTCACGGTCGACCCGTCGACCTCATCGCTGTCGAACGTCTTCGACACTTATGTGCAGCAGGGCACGACGGTCGACTGGTCCACGGACGTTGAGCTGGACCTGGGTAACCCGGGTACGAAGAACGCCGACGGCACATATCGCACCGCGCGTTCGTTCATCTCCTGGAACACGGCGCCGATCGCCGACGCGCTGGTGATGGACGCCAAGCTGTCGCTGTGGAACTTCCACTCCGCCAACTACACCGGCACGTCGTGTCCCAATCAGCCGTGGGAGGTGTGGTCCACGGGGGCTGCTTCGACCTCCTCGCGGTGGGCCGCGCCCAACCAGCCGGCGTGGATCGCGAAGAAGGCCACGTCCTCGGAGACGAGGGGCAATTCATCCTGCCCCACGCAGCCGGACGGCTGGATCAACGCTGACGTCACCACAATGGTGCAGGAGTGGGCGTCGGCCAAGGCCGCCAAGTCCCATATGGGCCTGCACGCCTCCGACGAGAACGTCACGGGGCAGTGGAAGCGTGTCAACTCCGCCAACGCTGCATCCAACCCGCCCAAGCTGGTCGTCACGTACAACTACCGGCCGCGCACGGGCACGAAGCAGGAGGCGGGCCCGCCGTTCTTCTCCTACGGTGGCGCCTACATGGTCAACACGCTCACGCCGACCCTGCGTGACACCTTTGTCGACCCCAACGGCGACAAGGTCAACGGCACCTTCCAGATCTTCGACAACGCCACCGACAGCCAGGTCGGTGACGTTCTCGTCTCCAAGTTCGTTCCCTCCGGGCAGGTGGCTTCGGTAACCGTCCCCGCGGGGAAGCTGACCGACGGCAAGACGTACAAGTTCCGCACGTCACCGTACGACGGCACGCACTACAACACGGGCTGGTCGGCGTGGAAGACGTTCACCGTCGACACCAAGGCCCCGTCCGCCCCCACCAAGATCACGTCCACGGACTATCCCTCGGACAAGTGGGTCAAGGGGGCCGGCCAGGCCGGAACGTTCACCGTCACCCCACCGGGCACGGACCACAACTGGCTCGAGTGGTCGCTCGACGGGGTGACCTGGACCAAGGTCGCGACCGGCGGCGCCAGTTCGGACAAGGCCATCAGCGTCGCCCCGCCGAAGGACGGCACCCACACCCTGCAAGTGCGGGCCGTCGACAAGGCCGACAACAAGTCCGAGGCGATCGAGTACACCTTCCACGCCGGTCCCGGCGGCTTCGTCCAGCCGAGCGAGGGAGAGCGCACCGCGCGCCGCCTGCCGCTGGTCGCCGAGGCGGACGGATCGAAGTACGACAAGGTGTCCTTCTCCTGGCGCCGCTCCGAGGCCGACCCCTGGACCGCGATCCCGGCTGAGGACGTCACCGCCAGCGGTGTGCCCCTCACGGCCTGGCCCGTCCCGCTGGCGAACGGCAGGAACGCCCCGCTGGTCTGGACCGCGACAAACACGGTCGACCCTGACGGAACCGTGCAGATCAAGGCCGACTTCACCGGCGCGAACGCGGCGTCCGGCAGCAGCAACCCACTCACCGTCGTCGTCGACCGCGACGCCGACGAGGCCGCGGCCGAGGCGGTCGGGCCCGGCTCGGTGAACCTCCTCACCGGCGACTACACGCTGTCCGCCTCCGACGTCTCGTACTACGGGCTCTCGGTGACTCGGACCGCGTCGTCCCGTACCCCGCAGGCCGGGGCGGAGCAGCAGGGCCAGGCCGCGATCTTCGGCCCCCAGTGGGTCTCCGGCACGACCGCCGAGCTGACCGATTCCGACTACGCACACATCCGCAGGATCTCCGACACCGCCGTCGTCGTGGTCAAGGCCGACAACACCGAGATCCACTTCACCGCGAACTCCGGCAGAACCGGATGGATTCCGGAGCCAGGCTCAGAGGCCCTGACCCTGACTGGCAGCGTCAGCGGCTCCTTCACGCTGTCGGACTCCGAAGCCGTGGTGACCGAGTTTGCCAAGCCCGATCCGGCCGTCGTCACCTGGCAGGTGGTCTCGAGCCGCCTCGAAGGGCTGGACGTCTCCACGACGACCATGTCGACCGAGACCGTGCTGACGGGCGGAAAGACTCTCGCCCGTCCCAAGCGGATCGTGGCCCCGACCTCGGCCAACACCAACGCCGTCTGCCTCGCCACGCCCACGACCAAGGGCTGCCGAGTGCTGGAGTTCGTCTACGCCACCGCCACCACGGCGACCGCCACCGCCTTCGGCGACTACCAGGGTCAGGTCAAGGAGGTGCGGCTGTACGCCACCGAGAAGTCCGCCACCTCGGCATCCGCCCGAGCGGTGGCCACCTACCAGTACGACGCCGCCGGACGCCTGCGCCAGGAGTGGAACCCACGCCTGGCCCAGTCCACGCAGACGCAGTACGCCTACGACAGCGCGGGCCGCGTCACCACATACCAGTCCACGACGGACCAGCCGTGGACCTTCACGTACGGGAAGGTGGGCACTGGATCGACCGCGGGGGAGGGCATGCTGCTCAAGGCGTCGCGCCCGGCGCTGAAGCAAGGCACGACCAGCACTCTTGAGGGCACCGCAGCCACGACCCTCGTCTACGACGTCCCGCTGACCGGGACGAGCGCTCCGTACAAGATGGGCGCGGCGGACGTGAAGGTCTGGGGTCAGACCGACGCTCCGACCGACGCCACCGCCGTCTTCCCCGCGGATGTCGTGCCGTCGTCCAACACGGGCACAGGCCTCACCGCCGCTTCCTACGCCCGCGCGAACATCAGCTACCTCGGTGTGTCGGGGCGCACGGTGAACTCCGCGGCACCCGGCGGCCACATCTCGGCCTCGGAGTCCGACAGGTTCGGCAACACCGTCCGCGACCTCACGCCGGTCAACCGTGCCGTTGCCCTGGGGATCACGGCCGCAGACAGAGCTGCCCAGGCCGACCTCGGCATCGCCCAGCTCACGTCCGCCGAGCGCGCCAGGCTCCTGTCGACCAGCTCCGTGTACAGCGCCGACGGCACCCGGGAACTGGAGGTGCTCTCCCCGCTGCGCAGGGTCGACCTCGCCGCGGACCTGAAGTCCGGCACTACCACACTGGTTCCCGCAGGCACGTCCGTGACCGCTCGTGGCTGGACGGTCAACGAGTACGATGCGGGCCGTCCCACCGACGGCACCGCTGGCGTCAAGGACCAGCTCACCAAGGTGACCGTCGGGGCCCAGGTCCGTGAGCACCCCGGGGTGCAGGGCGAGATCAGGACCACCCAGACCGTCTACGACTGGACCCGGGGCCTGCCGGTCAAGAAGATCCAGGACCCGGGCGGCCTGGCCATCACCACGACCTACGAGTACGACACGAAGGGTCAGGTGCGCAAGGAACTGTCCCCCGGGGCCACCGGGACCGACGCGGCCACCCGCGTGACGAAGTACTGGTCCGCCACGGGCACCGGCACCTGCGAGGGACGCCCCGAGTGGGCCGACCTGCTGTGCTCCACCGGCCCCGGCGGGGACATCACCGGCGGCGGCAGCAACCCTAGCCAGCTTGCCACCAGCACTTACGAGTACGACTCCTGGGGCAATACCACATCGATCAGCAACAGCGCCAACGGCGTCACTCGCACCACCGAGACGACGTACGACAGCGCGGGCCGCGCCACCACGGTCGCGGTGACTGGCGGACTGGGCGAGACCGTCCCGACCACCACCACCGGCTACGACAGCGTGACGGGTCGGGTTCTCACCGTCGGTTCCCCGACGGCCGGGACGATCACCAAGGCTTACGACACTCTCGGCCGCCTGGTCTCCTACATCGACGCGGACGGCGGCAGGACCACGACGGAGTACGATCTCCTCGACCGCCCTGCCAAGGTCAACGACACCGTCCCGTCCGTTCTCGCCTTCACATACGACCACACCGCGGAACCCCGCGGCCTCGCGACCAAGCTCACCGACTCCGTTGCCGGGGTCTTCAGCGCAACGTACGACCCCGAGGGCAGCCTCCTCACGGAGAAGCTGCCGGGCGGCTACACCATGACCGTCCGCAACGACTCCATCGGAACGGCGATCGACCGCACGTACACGAGGGACAGCGACTCGGCGGTCGTCTACTCCGACAGCACGACCGCGTCCGTCCACAACCAGACCACCAGCCACGCGGGCTGGTCCGACCAGACCTACCGCTATGACGCCGCCGGGCGTCTGGCGACCGTCCAGGACACGTCCGACACGGTCTGCACCCGCCGGGCCTACGGCTTCGACGCCCGCACCAACCGCACCACGGTCACGCAGGCCACGGCGGCGGCCGGCGTGGACTGCCCGACCAGTGGCGGGACCGCGACGACCACAACCTACGACTCGGCCGACCGGCTCAACGCCACCGGCTACACGTACGACGCTTTCGGCCGCACCAAGGCGTTGCCGGGCGGTGTAACCGTCGATTACTACGCCAACGACATGGTCCGTCAGCAGACGGTGGGCAACAGGCGCCAGACCTGGGCGATGGACGCGGCCCTGCGGCTGCGTTCGTGGACCGTCGAGGCCAACACCTCGGGCACCTGGGCGAACGTTGGTACTAAGACCAACCACTACGACTGCGACTCCGACAACCCGCGCTGGGTCGTCGAGGACGCCTCGACCGGCGCGGTGACCCGCAATCTGACCTCGCTCGGGGGAGGTCTCGCCGCGACGACCAGTGGCACCGGCTCCACAGTTCTCCAACTTTCAACGATCCACGGGGACATCGCCCTGCAGCTTCCCCTGGACGCGGCCCATGCCCCTGTGGCGCTGGACACAGACGAGTACGGCACGCCCAGGGCAGGGCAGGCCGCCACCCGATACGGCTGGCTGGGCACCAAGCAACGCTCTGCCGAGACTGTCACCGGGCACACTCTCATGGGCGTACGGCTCTACAACTCCACCACCGGCCGGTTCCTGTCCGTCGACCCGGTCCAAGGCGGCGGAGCCAACCGCTACGGCTATCCCGGTGACCCGGTCAACCAGAACGACCTCGACGGCCGCGCGTGGAAGTGCAAGGCCAAGTGCAACATCGAGGGCAAGGGCTCGCACTGCACCGGCCACGTCTGGGGCGCCGGCTCCGGGAAGACGAAGGATGGCGCGGCGACGGAAGCGAAGCGGGATGCCACCCAGCAGGCGCCCCGTGGCTGCTACGCCCGTCACTGCCGGGCGTACGACTGCACCAAGAGCCGGGCCAGGCAGTGGTGGGATGGCAACTACAACCCGCGCACCATGCACCAGCACAATGCGCCGAACTGGATGAGGAGCGCCAACCGCAACTCCTGGGGAATCCTCTTCCGCAACGAAGTGTGGAGGGGTACCTTCGGCAGCTTCTGCGGCTGCAGCCCCTGATCCCTGACCAAGGTGCGGGACCTGTGTTCCGACCTCCGCCCGGGGCGCCATCCCGGGCGGGCCCCGGGCCGCGGAGCGCGGCACACTGGACCCCCGCTCGCCAGCCCCGTTCGGAACGAGGACCACATCATGAGCTACGCCGACACAGAAGCCACCAGTACGGCAGCGGAACCAAGGCTGTGGCAGGTGAACATCGCCCTGCTGGCGACAGCCGCCCAGCACGAGGAACTGATGGACCGGCTGGTGGAAGTGCTGTGCCCGGACCCCTCGCACGAAGGGCCCTGCCCAATCCCCTGGGCCATGCACAGCGTGGACGGTGACTCTCTTTCCAAGAAGAAGCAGAAAGCTCTCCGGGAGGAGATCGCCGAGACTAACGGTCCGGATCCGGACTGACCGAGTCCGGTACCGACCGACGCTACGGGCCCGGTTCCGCATGCCATGCGGAACCGGTGTGGCGGGGTGGTGGTTCTGTGGTAGTTGGGTTGTTGTGGCCTGGTGTTTTGTTGTTGGGCTGGGATTCCAGGCCGGGGGTGGGTGTGTTGTCGGGGGCTGGGGATGGGCTTGGTGACGGGTGTTCGGTTTGGGTGTTCGGGGTGGTGGTCTGGTGTTCTGTACTTGTATGGGAATGATCTTGGGTTTTTGGTGGGTGTAGTGGTGCGTCTGGAAGGACCCGTGTCGTTGACCGGTTTATGTGCTGGTCACCGGGACGGCGGGTGGCTGGTGGGGGCTGGAGGGGTGAGGGAGCGCAGGCGGTGGAGGAGTCGGTAGAACGTGGCGGGGGAGATGTTCAGCTGGTCGTATTCAGCGGGGTAGTTCAGACGGATCGCCGTGCGTAGTTGTTCCAGCAGGTGACTACCGCAGTGGCTGGTCGTGTTGTGTGTGCCGCTTGTCTCGATGTTGGTGTGGAGCAGTCGGATCACGCGTTCGTCGGTGCGGCCCCAGGGGTGGGGCACGGTCTGGCGGATCAGTCCGGCCGGGCCGTGTCGGCGCCAGGCGCGGTAGCGGCGTTCGATGGTGCCGGCCGAGCAGTGCCGCCAGCCCGCGGCTTGTAGTTCGGCGGCTTTCGCGGTGAAGCGTTGTTTGAGCGTGGAGGTGGCCGGGGCGTGGTCCGGCCCGGGCTGCACCGGGGTGGCCGGGGCGTGGTCCGGCCCCGGCTGTGCCGGGGTGGCTGGGATCTGGCCGTCGCGGATCTCGGTCAGGTGCCGCTCCCACTCCTGCACGTGTCGCAGGTCGTCTTCTCCCAGCCACCGCAGCAGGCCGGCTTGCTCTTCCTCGGGGGCCGGATGGGGCCGGCCGTTTTCCTCGGGCAGCCTGAAGCCGTCGGCCTTCAGGACCACGCTGGCGAGCGCGTATACGTCGGGTTCCTCGCCGGTGAGACTCACCAGGTGCACAGCGGGGCTCCGCTGTGCGGCGACCACGTAGAGATGGCCGCGCCAGCGCAGCCGGCGGCCCGGTTCCAGCAGGTGCGGAGGCGTGCCGGTGGCAGGCGCGGGAAAGGCAGTGGTCACACGGAACGTCCTTTCTCACGATGTCGCGGGGCAGGCCGAGGGCGGGAGCGGGGCCTGGGCAGCGACGTGTTTGTGTGAGGGGTGATGCAGACATGGAGCGGGTCGTTTCCGGCAGGGGAGAAACGGCCGAGTCCGAGGCGGTGTCCGATCATGCCGAGGACTTCCCGCGGACGCTGTGTCCGGTGGTGGGGTAGTGCGGTCAGGGTGCGGGCGAGGGTGACGGTTTCGGGGTAGATCACCAGGTCACGGGCCAGCAGTACGGCTGAAGCGCTTCCCATGTGGTTCAGGTGGGGGTTGGCCAGGGCGAGGTGGTGCAGCCGTTGGCGCCACCGGTCGGCGAGGTGTTGCTGGTGGTCGTACCAGCGGGTGGTGATCGCGCGTGCCGTCATCCACGCACTCGCTCCCAGGCGGTGGCGTCGCAGGCGCTGGTGGGCGCGGTATGCGGCACCCAGCGCGGGGACCGCCGCGGTGTGCAGCGGGGTGCCGAGTCCGGGGTCGGGGGCGGCCTGGTGGTGGCGCGGGCAGACCAGGTGGTGCCAGGGCCGGTGGACCTGCGCAGTTCCGGTCGTGCCTTGGCTGTGGCGCTGTGTGCACAGGGTGCAGGCGGCCACGGGCCGGTGCAGGGCGTCGAAAGGTGTCCAGCGCGCGGTGGCCGCGCCGCCTGGCGTCGCACCGTCTTGGGGCAGGTGGGGCAGGTGGGGCAGGTGGGGCAGGTGGGGCAGGTGGGGCAGGGCGCGGGCGAGGTGGCTTATCGGGATCTGGCTCAGGATGGTGATGCGGTGGGCGGCGGCGAGGGAGAGGACGAGCCCGGCCGTGGGCGCGGTGCCGTGGCCGTGCAGAGTGATCCCGGCCCCGTCGCAGAGCTGGGGCAGCGTCAGCCGGTAAGTGTGCGCGAGGCGCTGGAGGTATGAGGCGGTCGCTTCGAACGCCAGCGGCCGTACCCGGAATACACCCGCCGCCGGGGACGGGAGCTGTGCCCACGCCCCCACGGCAGACGCACCGGCCGCCGCCCGCGCATCTCGTCAGCCAACGGCCCCTGGACTCGGGAATGCCGCTCACCCTCAGCCAGGGCAAGGCCGTCAACCACCCGTCCACTCTGTATGTCCGCGTCCGCCGAGAGCAGGACGAGGGCCACGTGATCGACGTCGGCGGCGGAGTCTGCCGCATCGACGCCGGACGTCTCTGCCTTCCCGGCCTGCGCAGCAGCCCGTCGCGGGGCGAACCAGCGGACGTTCTCGGCCGATCGGGTCATGAGCGAATGGGTGTACGTGGAGAATGAGCGTATGACGCGATCACCTGCCTGCCGAATCCGACCCTCGCACCGTGTCCGCCACGGGAAGCCGGTGCTCCTGGACGGTGGAGTCGGACGGCACCGTAGCCGTCACCTTCGACGGCACCCTCCTGCTGGCCGGTCAGGAGGTCCTCTCACCGCACCAGCTGTTGCGGCTGTGGGAGGACCAGGCGCTGATGCAGATGGAGATCGGGGACGCCACGCTGGGCGACCAGGATGTCACGCCGGCTGATCTCAAGGCGAAGATTGCGGCCTACGGCGTGGCGGCCCACACCGTGCGCGTGGGCCGGTCCAAGGGACTGACCGACGCCCAAGTCCCGGAGCTGCTGGACGAGCTCAAGCGCGTGACCGCCGAGCAGGGGCCGCAGCAGGCCAAGGAGGTCAACCACTTCGAGACCGTGGAGTTCGGGGTGCGGCTGTTGGCCGAGATGGCGGCCGCCTGGCGTCTGGCACTGACCGTGGAGTGGACCGACGATCCCGACGACGGCACGTCCATGAAGCTGTAACTGCGGACCAAGGACACCGCGCGGCGGAGCGGACACGACCAGCGCGGCGGCGGACGAGGGGGGTAGTTGGTGAGCAGGCTGTGGCCGCACCAAGTGGAAGCGGTCGACGCGGTGTTGTCGGCGATCGGCCGGGGTGGCCGTACAAGCCTGATCGCGGCGTGCGGAACGGGCAAGACCCGAATCGGCGGCGCGGTCGGCTCGCGTCTGGAGTCCCAGGGCCGGGTGCTCGTGGTGGTGCCGACGATCGAGCTGCTGGTGCTGACACTCGCCGCCTACCGGCTCGTGCGGGGCGGGCACCTGGGTCAGGCAGTCGCCGTGTGCAGCGACACCACGATCGCCGACATGCAGGTTCGCCTCGCAGCAGCAGCTCGACATGGGCATCTTCCGCACCCTGACCGCGACCGCCTACCGCCAGCACATGCACCACCGCATCGTCGAACGCCTCCCCGACAACGCCCACGGGGCCGAAATGTTCCAAACCGCCCGCCAGATCATCCACGCCAGACCAGCCCCGCAGCCGCCACTCTGCACAAGACGTCACAACGGGGGCACTCTGCCCAGGAAAGGCCAGGGAAGACCGTCGTGAACAGCCACCGCGAACAAGGGCGGACCACAGACTTCTCCCCACTCAGCGAGCTGCTCGGGACCGGCCGCTGCAAAGCACCCTTCCCCCTTCCCGCAGACCCACAGGAATCGGCAACAGACCCATACAGCACGCTGCCTGACACCTCGCCCTGCGCGCCGACAACGCCCCGGCCTCCACCACGCCCAGCCCGCTGCACTGCCGTCGGCGGGGCCAGCACTCGTCGCGCCCTACCGCAGAGCAAAGTGCAGGAGCCATCTCGCGGTCCCCACCGTGACAGACATCCCCGGACCCCCAGGTTCGCCAATCTTAGTAGCTCCCCGCGTCGATGAGGGTCGGCCGGCCGGTGCATGTGAGGCGGGTGAGCAGGGGCAGGGGAAACAGCAACAGGGCGAGGTTGGGCAGCAGCCATGAAGGGTCGAGTTGCCCGCGCAGGGTGAAGTAGGCCACCGCCATGCCACCGGCGGTGGCGGTCAGCGCTAGTGACAGGGTCAGGGCCGCCGGTGCGGCATGCGAGCCACGGCGCATCGCGCGCACGGCTGCGAGACCGCTGATCGAGGCGGCGATGTCCAACGGAAGGAAAGACCAGTTCCATGCCGTGACGCGGGGATCGGTGTACTCGTCGAACATGGCCTCAGGCGGCAGCGCCCCGATGATGACCAGCGCCCAGTAGACGACGAACCCGACGTCGGTGAGCACCATGGCGACCGTAGTCGCACGCAACAGGCGGTCGAGGCGGGGCTCAGCCATGAGAGACACCCCCGCCGAGGTTCGTGACCGCCACACCGGCGACAACGAGCACCATCCCGAAGACCGCGGTGACCTTCAGCCAGCAGACATCCTCCGACAGCCGCCCCAATCGTCCCCAGCCCGGACCAGTTGGCATAGGCGACACCCGCACCGATGCCCTGGAGCGCCCGGGCCAGAAGAATGAACGCCAGGCCGTAGCCGACGAGGACCGCGGCCGGGACAGTCCGTCACTGGCGCGCAAGGCCGGCGTAGCGGTCACCTCCGCGACGATGGCGCCGCTGAGAAAGGTCCATCCCATGGAACATCCTCCAAACTTTACCGTCTGGTCGGTACAGTATGCCTCATGGGTCGACTTCCTCTCGCCTACGCCAAAGTCCTTGACGCCGCCGAGGCAGTGCTGCGCGACCGCAGCGCCGCCGCCTTCACCCTCGATGCCGTCGCCGCCCAAGCACAGGTGAGCAAGGGTGGATTGATGTACCACTTCCCCAGCAAGGAGAAGCTACTCACCGCCTTGGTCGCACGCGCCGTCGCCGCCGTCGACGACGCCCTGGCCGACGCGGCCGCCAGCACCGAGCCCGGTGCCTTCACCCGCGCCTACCTCGACATCACCATCCCCGTGACGCCTGACGACAACGCACCTAACGACCACCAGGCCCCGGTGGCCGCCCTGGCCGCCGCGGTTTCGCTGGACCCCCGGCTGCTGACCCCGCTGCGTGAGGCATACAGCCGCTGGCAGTACCGGCTCGAAAGTGACGGTCTCGACCCCGCCGCCGCTACCGCGGTGCGCTTGGCCGTTGACGGCTGGTGGCTTGCAGCCTTGCTGGACCTACCACCGCTCAGCGCCGACGTACACCATCGCACCCGCGCGATCCTGGCGAATCTCGCCCAACCGGGCAGCTGGCCGCCGTCGCCCGGCTGTACGGATGCTCCACAGTCGGCGGCGGTGGTGGAAGTGCTGCCCGAGGAGTTGGGCAGCTGAGGGATCTCCGTCGCACCATCTGCTGCCAGTTCATCCACAACGGCGCGCACGCTTTCGTCCTGGACGGGACCTGTCCCCGAGTGGTGGACAACTCTGAGCCCGGCCCCCGGGAGGGGCCGAGCAGGAGGCATCTTTTATGGTGATGAAGGTCTACTCGCCCGAGTTCAAGGCGGACGCTGTCGCGCTGTACCTGTCGGACCCGAGCCACACCTTCGAG
>NZ_JBEZVN010000070.1:0-12099 GCF_040636995.1 Streptomyces sp. NPDC032161
TCTTCGTTTGTCCACACACCAACCGATGATCACGCGGTGGCCGTACCCGTTCCCGGCCGGGTACGGCCACAAGATCGCGAAACCAGACTGGAGTATTAGCCGACCCGAGCCTGATCGTCATGGACACCCAGAGCATCTACGTCTCCGTCGGGGTGCCGGCCACCACGACCGGCAAGGACGCCTCGAAACGGGTGCCGGGCAGGAAGAGATGCCTGGCCGTGGACACTTTGGGCCTGGTCGTCGAGGCCGTCGTGCTGCCGGCGTCCGCGCACGACAACGCCGCGGGCACCGCCCTGCTGGACGGCGTAGCCGCACAGACTGACAGAGTCGAAAAAGCCCTCGTCGACCAAGGGTTCAAGAAGACCGTGGTCGATCACGGCAAGCAGTACGGCATCGACGTGGAGATCGTCGAGCGCAACCCGACCGACACCGGCTTCGTCCCGCAGGCCAAGCGGTGGATCATCGAGCAGACCAACGGGATCCTGATGTTCTACCGGCGTCTCGTGCGCGACTACGAGCACCGGCCCGCCAGCTCCCGCTCCCGGGTGTTCTGGGCGATGACCTCCGTCATGGCCCTCCGCCTCACCGGATCCACCATCGCCTCCTGGAGGACAGCGTGAGCGACAACCCGCAGATCAGGGCCGTCCTGGAGTACGTCGAGGCCCGTGAGGCCGAACTCGGCGAGCAGGCTGGAGAGATCCGCTCCCGCATTGAGGACCTCACCGCCCGGCTGGGGGAACTCGACGCGGAGAGCGAGAACTTGCGCATCACCCGCAAGACCCTCCTCGACATCCCCGCACCGGCCCCCGCCGACGAACCGGCCCGACCCGACGTCCCGGACCACCCGGCCTACCAGCAGATCCTCACCGCCTTCGCCGACACCGGAAAGCCGCTGCGTGCCCGCGACCTCTGTCAGGCCCTCGACCTGTCCATTGTCCCGAAAAACACCGAAGGCATCCGGTCCAAGCTGAAACGCCTGGTCACACGGGGCATCCTCACCGAACCCGAGCCCGGCCTGTTCGCCCAGCCCCTAACCGTCCACTCGCCCCGCCGGCCAGGGCTCCTCACCCAGACCCAACCCCGAAACGGACATCAGCTCACATCCCGCACTCTGAGCCAACCGCAGGGCGCGGTCGAAATGGCCGGATGCCAAGTCATCTCGTCCGGCGTCGTGGGCCATCCACGCCGCCATCTCCGTGAGGGCAACCGCCGCGCCGAACGCGAACTCAACGTCTCCGTGGCTGTCCGCTGCGCTGAAGAGGCCCGGAGCGACGACCGTATTGAGGTAGTGCACCACGGAACGGTAGACGTGCCCGCCGCCCAGCTGACGGTCCGCGAGCCGGAACGATTCCATGGCGGCCAGGTACGGCGACGCCACCGAGTCGCTTCCCGCCGTTGCGGCCGCCCCGGCATCTGCCTGCTGCCCAACCTCCGACTCCAGCGGAGCGAACAACCGCTCGGCCGGCTCACCGAAGAGGTGCTCCAGGACCCGGCACGTCGCCTGCCGCGGCAGCCCCTTGATGTCCCCGACCATCCAACGATCCCAGGAGGACCGCGAGACGACTATGGAAGCGAGGGAGGGGTTGCCGTCAAGCCGGGCCACCTCTTTGGCCGCCTGCCCGAAGTGCAGGGTGAACGTTTCATAGATGCGCATGCGGTGGCTCTCGACCACCCCTGGGAAGCGGATCGCCCTGCGCATAGGTACCTCCCCTCTCATAGCTACCCGCACCGAAGGCGAGGAGCGGTATGTTATATGGGCCCGCGCTGCGACGCCGCGCTCTTCCAGCAGGAGGCTGAAAGCGTCCAACGCATCACGGCGGCCCATTCCCGGGCATGTACGGGCAGAACAACGGAACGGTCCCCGCGCGTGGCGACGGGCGCTGCACACTTCGTGACTTGGCTAGGATGCTCCTCCAGCGGAGCGGTTAGCAATATGGTCGAGCAAATTGCGCGACTATATTGCTTGTTGGGAGTGCGGTAAGCCGTCAGACTGGCGACCATGCGAGATGCGAAGACGCCGTGGTCGTTGACTCTCAGCGAAGTCGGCCTGCGCCTTGAGGAGTTGCGTGAACGGCGCGGCCTCACGCAGGGCGACGTCGCAGGCCACGAGGTGCTGAGTCGCCGCGGCGCCAAGATCGACAAGAGTGGGCTGAGTCGACTGGAGCGCGGACGGCGTCGACGCGTCGCCCGTGATCTCATCGAAGCATTGCTCGAGTGTTATCAGGCCAATCCCACGGAGAGCTCCGAGATCCTGGCCCTCCTGGGTGCAGACACCACACCGGCCGGCCGACCACGCCCCGCGCTGTGGCGGCGCAACGCCAGTCTGTTGGGCCCCATGCAGTTCGAGGGCTTCCTGAAGATGGAGCGACGGGCCGCCGAACTGGCGAACTATGAACGTGACCTATGGCCGGGATTGTGTCAGATCGAGGACTATGCCCGGATCGTCATCGCCCGGATGAGGCCCGAACTGCGCCCTGTAGAAGTCAAGGCGCTCGTGGACGTCCGCATGGACCGCCAGCAGCAGGTCCGGGAAGGTGCGCTGAAGGGCTTTCGCGCTCTCGTGGACGAGAGCGCGCTCCTCGACTCCATCGGGGACCGCTCAGTGTCGAGGCGACAGTTGGAGAGGATCCTTGCTGAATCGGAGGAGCCTCGGAATACCATCCGAATCCTGCCGGACGCGGTCGGCCTTCACCCGGGGTCCGCCGGCGCGTTCGTCCTTATGACTTTCCCCGAAGCCGCTCGCGAGGTCGTGTGGGTGGAGACCATGGTCAGTTCGGTGTACTTCGACGGGGAGGAAGACGTGCAGCGCTACACCGAGGCTTTCACCAATCTGTGGGAGCGGGCGCTGGACCCGGGGAAGACGCGCATGCGCCTCAAGGAAAAGATCAAGGAGCTATAAAAAGTGACAGAAAAGCCGGACCCGTCCTCGTTCGACCTGACGTCAGTCGACTGGACAGTGTCCAAGTACAGCGGCGGCGGCGGGAACTGCGTGCAGGTCGCCGTCAAGGACGGCTACGTCTTGATCGGCGACTCGCAGAACCCTGACCGACTGCCCCAAGTCTTCACTCCTGCTGAGGCGAAGGCGTGGCTGCTCGGCGCGAAGGACACGGACTTCGACTTCCTGCTCGAACTCTGACCTTGTCCTGATCGCCGCAAGTAACGTGCCGGTCCCACGGCAACTGGGGCCGGCTCGATCGTCTCTGATCAGCGGGGCCGCCGGACAACCCGGATGGGACCCGGACTTGGGCACACGCCGCATGCTCGCTGTCCAAACGGTGAGCATCTTACGGCCGCTGCCCATGCATCCGACTGTATCGAGACCGTGCAGGCTTCCTGGATCACGGTGACGGCGTTCGCGCTGGCCAGTCGCAAGCGAGGCGTTGTGGAGGGGGACTGCTGCATGATCGGGTGACAGCGGGGTTTATGCAGCTAGAGCTGCGGGTGGGGTCATGATGGTCTCGTAGTCGAGGGGGGTCAACCGGCCCGGGCGTCTCTGGCGCCGGCGCCGGTGGTAGGTCCGCTCGATCCAGGTGACGATCGCGATCCGCAGCTCCTGGCGAGTGGCCCAGACACGGCGGTCGAGGACGTTCTTCTGCAGCAATGCGAAGAAGCTCTCCATGGCGGCGTTGTCGCCGGCGGCCCCGACGCGGCCCATCGAGCCGACCAGGCCATGCCGAGCCAGTACGGCAGAACCTTCCGTGACCGGAACTGCGAGCCGCGGTCCGAATGCACCACGCGACCGGCCACCTGGCCGCGGCGGGCGACGGCGGACTCCGGCGCGGCCACGGCGAGGCGGGACTCCATCCGGGCCTCGATGGAATAGCCCACGATGCGGCCCGAGTACACGTCCTTGACGGCACACGGATACAGCTTGCCCTCGCCGGTTGCGTGCTCGGTGATGTCCGTGAGCCACAACCGGTTCGGCCTATCCGCGGTGAAGTCCCGCCGCACCAGGTCATCGTGGACGGGCGGCCCGGACTTGGCGTTCTTCCCACGGCCCTTGCGCTTGCCGAAGGCACTCCACCAGCCGTTGTCCCGGCAGATCCGCCAGGCGGTCCGCTCAGCCATCGCCTCACCGGTGGCCCGGGCCTCGTCGAGAAGGAAGCGGTGACCGAACTCGGGATCGTCGCGATGCGCGTCGAACAGGGCGTTGGCGGTATGCCTCGGACAGCTCGGTATCTGTGACCGGCCGGTCCAGCCACCGGTAGTAGGGCTGGCGCGGCCGACGACGCACTGGCCTCGTACGAGCGGCGGCGCAGGGCACCCAGGACGTCTACCGCCGCCACCGCCCGCTGCACGGCGGTGCCAGCCACCTCAGTCCCGACGAGCCCAGGGCCCTGGAGGTCTGGGACGGCTTCGCTTACATCCCCGCCGGAACCACCGAGAACCTTCCCGCCGCGCAAGCGTGGGCGAACAGGAGGACCAGACCGGCGTTCGCCGAGGCAGCCGACGGCGCGGTGTGCTGACGGCGATGGGCGGTACTCAGCCGTCCCGGCCGAGGAGGTCGAACCCGGGGACGTAGTCGACCTTCGGTCCGTGGGGCGCGGGCGCGTCCGGGGCCAGGATGAGTTCGCCGTGTTCACTGGGCGTGAGCCCTGCGGGAGACAGCTCCCACACCTGTACCCGCTCGTTGGCCCCGGGGCGGGGAGCAGAGGTCAGGGTGGCGGTCCCGCGCGCCGATGCCAGGAGAGAGGCGGCCAGCCGTCTCCATCCGGTGCCGGTCGCGCTCGTCGACCAGTGTGCCGTCGGCCGCGCGGCCGACCGCCAGCCCGTAGGAGCCGAGGACGAACCCGGCGGCCTTCGCCACGAGGACGAGCACATCGCCGTCGTCCGCTCCGAAACCCCTTCCGCCCCGGGCCACCACCCCAGAACATCCACGACCAGCTCCACCGCCACTTGGCCCGCGCCCACCGCCAACTCACCCACACCATCGGCGAGCTCCGCCACGAGACCGCCGACCACGGCTACACCTACCCCACCAAACGCATCCGCGGCCTCACACCCATCGCCACTACCCCCGCAAGACCGGTGAACCCGGCCGGACCGCCGACGACTGCGGCGCGGCTGCTGTGACGGACGAGGCCAGGCCCACCAGCCGCAACCCATCACCAGCGTTGAGTAGCACGGGCGCCTGCCGCAGCCTGCGGCAGCCCAGGTCCGTCACACCGCTGCCGCTGCCGCCGTCGCCGCCGCGGCCATCACGAAGCCTGTCGGGCCCCTCCCTCTCGCCGCCGCGTTGTCGGCCAAGCTCCAGTCCTGGCCCGGGTTCGTGCTCCCCGGGCTTCGGCCGGTTTCATCGAGCCTCGGCAGCATCCGCGGTTCGACAGCAGGGGTACTCGACGAAGCGGTAGACGGCGGCCGATACGAGCAAGGTGCTGGCCAGAGCCAAGCCGATCGGCACCACGTACCAGCCCCCGCTCCACAGGTGAAACAGGACCGCCAGGATCGTGAAGTGCACCAGGTAGAAGGCGTACGACCACTTCCCGAGCCGGATGAGGGCGGGCTTGCGCAGTGGGCTTCTCAGTCCCTGCGCGTCGCGGGCAGCCGCGAAACGAATGATCAGCGCGAGCGGGACCAGCGGCAGGGCCGAGACGGAATACGGAGCGGGCAGGACGAGGCAGAGGCCGATCGCGGCCGCCAGTGCGAGAACGGCGACCGCGACACGGGGCTGTTTGGGCGGGTAGTGGTCGTGGAGCCGGGCGAGGATCATGCCCAGCACGAAGTCAGGGAGTCTGCTGGGCGGGAATACGTAGGCGTAGGAGATGGGCGGGCGCAGGATCTCGTGGAGCCCCACGTCCATGGCGTGCCCGTGTGCTCCGCACATCCAGGCAATGGTCGCGGGGATCCAGGCGGCGAGCGCGGTTGCCAGGGCGGCAAGCGGGAGCCTTCGCCGACTGATCGTGTTGACCAGCGGCAGCAGCGCCGGAAAGAGCAGGTAGAAGAAGGCTTCACAGGAAAGCGACCAGGCGACGCCGTTGCCGGCGGCGAGCCCGCTGGGCGACGGCACGAAGGTCTGGACGAGCATGAGATTGAGCAGGTCCTGCCACGCTGTCACCCCCGCTTCCTGTAGCGGGCGGGCTACTCCCAGCCAGACGACGGACACGGCAGCGATCCACGCGATCGTGTGGCCGGGCAGGATTTTGGCGGTTCGGCGGCGCCAGAACTTCCGGGCGCTGTCTTTCGGGCGGGACGAGTAGGTGAGCACGAATCCGCTGAGAATGAAGAAGAGCGTGACCCCCAGCGGGCCACCCGGGTTGAGCACGCGGAGTCCTGGCCACCCGCCCGCGTGCTGCCACATGAGTCCCGCGTGGCAGCAGAAGACCGCCAGGGCGGCAAGGAAACGCAGTCCGGTCAGTGAGGGCAACCGGGCTTTGCCGTGCGGTGGATGGGCGCTGCGAGCGTGTTCACCGTTACGGGAAGAGGGTGCGGGGACGGGACTGCCCGTCGTTACGGGTGGAGGCAGGGCATTCATCATTCTTCGCTCTCGGACAGTGAACTGCGTTGGTGGCACGCGGGGGTTTCGCAGGCGGTGGCCGCAGCGCAGGAGACGAACCGGAGCCCGGCCAGATCGAGGCACAGTGCATCCTGCCGGACTCGGTGCCCCGGCTAACGGGACCTGGCGGCCATGTGGTGTGCCATGGAGCAAAGTTCCTCCCGCGCGACCGCGGGCAGATCGCAGCAGTGCAGTGCCTCGAGTGCGAGGTCGAGGTGCTGTTGAGCGATGGCCTCGGCGGTGGTGCGCCCTCCGAGCCGCCCAATGAGCACGGTCGCCTGCCGTGTCTGCGCCTCGGTCAACGGGACGCCGGTGTCGAGGAGCGCGCGCAGCTGGCCGGCTTCGGCATCGGCGGCGTGGAGCGCCGCCACGACGGGAAGGGTCTTCTTCCTGGCGGCGAGGTCACTGCCGACGGGCTTGCCGGTGCGGCGGCTGTCTCCCCAGATGCCGAGGACGTCGTCGGCGATCTGGAAGGCGATTCCCGCGTGGCGGCCGAACCGCTCCAGCGCCTCGACCACGACCGGCGGAGCACCAGCGAGGGTGGCTGCCAGCTCGCAGGCAGCGCCGGTCAGGGCTCCGGTCTTGCCTTCTGCCATCTCCAGGTACGCGTCCACCGTGACCTGCTGATCGTCTTCGAAGGCAAGGTCGTTGCTCTGGCCGCGGACGAGCGCGCTCATCATCCGCACGCACACGTCCATGCTTGCCGCGCTACCGCTGTCGGCCAGCACCCCGAGCGCGAGCGTCAATAGCGCGTCGCCGGTCAGCAACGCCGCCGGAACGCCGTAGACGACCCAGGCCGCGGCGCGGCCGCGCCGAGTGCGGTCGCCGTCCATGATGTCGTCATGCAGCAGGGAGAACCCGTGCAGCAGTTCGACAGCCACGGCCGCTGCGACCGCCCGCTCGGGGGCGGGCCCGCACCGGGCGGCAGCCAGAGCCAGGCGAGGCCGTAGTGCTTTGCCGCGGTGCTCGGCGGGCCGGGGGCCCGAGGTGAACCCCAGGTGGTATCTCGCCACGGCGCGGATACCGGGCGGGAGCTGGTCGACTGCATCCAGGATCGCGGCGTCGACTGCGGCCAGGTCGCTGTGCAAGCCGACCGCGGACGCGTAGGGGGTGGTGGCGAGGTCAGGTAGGGGCATGGGAACTCTCAAAACGATTCGTCGCGACGTTGTGCCACGTCATCAGGCCGTGTGCCCAGGCACGCACAGCTTCGCCGTAGGCCTCCGTGCCGGGCACGGACCGGGCCAGGCGGTCGGCGGCGCAGTGGAGTTCCGCCAAGCGGGCGGAGATGCGCAGGCGCACCTCCCCTTCAGCCTGGGGCAGCGGCATGAGCTCGTGGTGGGCCAGCAGCAGCACGAGGTTGTGGGGGTCGCCCTGGGCGCGCTCCTTGGGCCAGGAGACGAGGTCGTTGTGCCAGGCGGTGCAGTCGGCCGCCAGCCGCCGGAGCGCCACCACATCCTCATGCGCCGCCTGATCCGGCGTCAGCGGTGCGCGCGCCGCGTACTCCACCAGATCGAGGTTGACCAGGCTTGCGCTGCTGTGCGGCCGATTCGCCTGGTAGGAGGCGAGCGAGGGCCAGCAGGCCTCGGCCCGGTTGCCTGCCTCCCAGCCGAACGCCTCAAGACTCAGCAGGCAGTGCCGTAGAAATCGCCGGACCCAGTCCTGCCCCATCCGTGGGCCCAGCCGCGCCAGCAGATCATCGAACGCAGCGACGAACCCCGACGAGCCAGACGCTCGCTGTGCAGCCTCGGCTAGGCAGGCCGACCGGCCGAGCGAAACCAGATGATCCGCGTACGCCCCGAGATGCTGATCCGCCCTACCACCGGGACTGTCCAAGGCATCGTCGACGAGCAGTGACAGGGAGCACCACTGGGTCAACACGAGCAGTTCGTCGGCCCCGGCCGCCGTCCAGCAGCGGTACGCGTAGGAGGCAGACAGCCTGCCGACCTCCCCGCAGGCACGGGAGTCCGCCAGCCGGTGAGCCTCGAGCCATCGGGTGCAGTCGGTTGCCACGGCGTTCAAGAAGGGCCGTTGCGTGTACTCGTCTGCGACGGAGTATGCCGGACCCGCCGGCCCATGCTCAGGCATCGGGTACCGGCAGTCGGGCCGCACTCGGAAGCGCGGTCACCAGCGCGTCGGGGGCGCCGCCGACGCGCTGCGAACCAGCGTGACGCATCATCCAGAGCTTTCCAGGAACTAGGCAGGCGGGAGCTTGTTGAACCGCCACAAGACGATCACGAACGCTGTGCGCTTACACGTCCGCCGGGACTCGATCCCTCGAACGGGGCAGCATAATCAGCCGCTTGACGCATACACGTACGGGCGATAGTTGGCGGGCCGGGATCCGTGTTGATCACGGTGTGTGACTGACGGTCGCGATCAGATGTCTGGCGTGGTCTTCGAGGGTCCTGCAGAGGCTGGCGGAGGGGATGGGTGGTTCGTGCGATTCCCAGCGTCGGAGGAGGGTCAGGTGTGGCAAATCGTCGGTGTGTGATCGGTCGTGGGGCCGCATTGGTGGCTGGAAGACCGGTGCGAGGGCGAATTCGCTGCCGGTGACGTAGCTCCAGACGAAGGCGGATGCGGACTCTCGGGTGCGTTCTGTCGGCTTGGGGCCTCTGCCTCGGCGGTGAAGTCGGCAGAGTTCGTCCCAGGTCCTGTCGTCGATGGACCATCGGGAGAACTGCATGCGGCGGGCCCGGTAGTCGATGCTCTCCTGGCTGATGACGTGCTCGGCCAGGCGTTTCAGCGTGGCCGGTAGGTCTCGGTCCTTGAGGTCTTGGTAGGGGTTCAGTGGTTTGACCCGCAGTCGGCCCTGGGTGGTCCAGGACGTGGGGATGCCGAGGAAGGCTGCCGCTTCCAGGAAGTTCATGTCGCTGATCGCTTGGACCAGGTGGACGGGGAGTATGCGCCGGAGTCGTCGGCGGCTGGTGAGGGCCTGCTCGGAGTCCTCCAGGGTGGCGGCAAGCAACCAGGAGCTGGGAAGGGACTGCGGGATGTGCTCAGGAGCGATCCCGAAGTCCGTGAGGGTGTGGCTGGGGGCGAAGAGTTTCTGGGTGGTGTTCGCCTTGGAGGCCGGCAGCGTCGGGGCTCCCTGCCGGATCCATTCGGCAGAGAGTCGGTGCCGGTAGACCTGGTCGATCTGGCGCCGGAGCGAGGGAGAAGCCTCGTGGGCGAGCATGGGCCAGGTCCTGCCCCAGCGGAGATCGTCGCGGGTGGGAAGGCTCCGCAGCAGCTGGGGCAGGGCACTGCGTGGTCCGGAGGAATCCTGCGCGAGCAGGTGGTAGGCCGCGAAGAGGAGACCGGCCGTCGCGATCGCGTCACCGGGCGGTGCGCTCCAAACGCCTGCGGGTGGCGAGCTGGCGCTTTCGGCCGCTGGGCCGGGGCTGCGACCGTCCTGCTGCTGCGGTGCGAGATGCGCTTCCAGAATTGCCCGGGTCGCGGCGGGGGCGAGATCGGCCGCGACGGGCCAGCCCGCCTGGATCAGGGAGATGGAGACCTGGAGATCGGCGAACCGCTGGGAGACGACCTCCGCGGGCTCGTCACCGTCCAGGAGGTCCAGTAATACGTTCTGCAAGTCCGCGAGTTCCGGGGTGAGGGCCGCGGCCGCCGGTTCGGCGCCGTCGAGGCGATGACCGCAGACTGCACGCTTGCCGCAAACGTCAAGCCAGTTGCGGCATTGTGCGGGGTGGAGCCTCGGCGCGTTGGCGGCAGGCAGCAAGGCCAGGGGACCCCCAGATCTGCCGCTGAGTGCGGGCAGTCGGCAGCGCGGGCACTCACTGCGAAGGAAGGTCCAGTGATCGAGGCAGGCGAAGACGACGGCCAGCCGCCACTGCCGCTTCCAGGGCCCGTCATGGCGGGTCTGCATCGGGGTTCCATCACCTGCGAGACAGGCTGGACAGTAGCGTGAATGGTTCACCAGCAGCCAGGGCTGGGACAGTCTGCGGGGGCGAGGAATGCTCCCCGGACGGACCAGCGCCCGGGCAAGGGCGGGGTAGCGATCGGCGTAGGGCCTGAGCGTCAGCGCGTCGGCGTCCGCGGGGGTCATCCGGGTCACCTCGGCGAAGGCGTGCAGGCGAGCAGACTGCATCATCAGCAGATGTGCCGCTGAGACCCTGGCATGGGGATCATCTGGAGGAATCAGCGTGACGCGCCGTGCCAACTGGTGAGGAGTCAGGTCCAGTCGGTGAGTCAGGCGAAGCAGGAAGCCGGGCAGGCTCTCCTCAGGCAGGGGGTCAAGGCTCCTGGGCAGCGGGGCTTGGGCGGCAGGCATGGGTCAGCCCGTCCTGTCGTCGGCAGTGCGTGGTCCGTGATCGTCGAAGACGGTGTTGCGAGGCCGGCGTTTCGCGCCGGAGGGCCGGCGAGCGACGGGCGCCGCGGGGACGGGTTCGTCAGGGGCATCGGTCATCTCTTCCCGGCGCAGGACGATCTCGTCGAGAAGGTCCTCGTCGAGGACCTCTCTGCCGCCGTCCATCGCTTCCTGGGCGCCGTCCTCGATGAGCCGCCCGAGCAGTCCGACGACGCCGCCCGTGCGGCGCATCAGGTATTCCGGCATGGTGCCGTCGGTGAGCATGCCCCGCTTCGCGTTCAGCAGCCGCAGGTGCTGCTCGATCCCGTCCAAGTGGTTGACGAACGCCTGGATCTGTTTCGGCGTGGTGTAGCGGAAGCGGTCGAGTTCGATCAGCTCGAAGCGGTGCTCAGTCTGGGTGATCTCCAGGCCATGGATGCGGGTCGACTCCAGCGGGGGCATCTCCCACTGCCCGGACCTCTTGTTCCACTTGGCCTCCCGCAGCAGCCCGATCCCGGGGATGTTGACGGCGGTGAGGATCAAGGTCACGTCCAGACTCATGAAGGCCCGGATCAGGTCGAGGACGTCCTGGTCGTCAGCCCGGTGCATGCGCAGCCGGCTGACATCGTCCGGGATCACCGCCTTGACGCCGTGGTCGTGCAGGGAGTCGGCGACTTGCCGTACCAGTTCCGGCAGAGTGGCCGACTTGCGCATCTCGGCCCGGAAGAAGCCCAGGATCGAGGCGCAAAGGCTCTTCGGTGTCGCCGTCACCGGAGTCGAGACGTAGACAACGGGCGCGTGGATGTCACGGGTGCCCGGCAGAGTCCCGGGCTTGAGGTAGCTGTGCATCTGCAGCCAGTGGTCCTCGAAGACGGCCGCGGTCGAGCAGACCGATGCCGTCTTGCCGTAGTTGCCCCAGCCGCTGACCATGACGCCGGCGCGTGTCGGGTCGTCCTGCTTCATCGTGTTCCCGCGCAGCCGGCGCCGGATCAGCCTGCCGACCTTGTCGTGCATGGGGGTGTCCTGCAGCGGGAGGCTCGCGTTCGTCAGATGCCGAAAGAGGTCATAGTCCGCGCGGCGGCTTTCCGGGATCGTCCTCCACTGCTGCAGTGAGATCGCTGGAGCGGGAAAGAGCCGCGCATCCACGCCGAACTGCGCCGCCTGGGTCGGCGGGTGAACCGCAAGCGCGTCGCCCGTGTGATGCGTGAGCGCGACATCCGCGGTGTCATCCGGCGCAAGAGGCGTTCGCTGACCCGGCCGGACGCGAAGGCGAAGCCGGCCCCGGACCTGACCGGCCGCGACTTCCACGCCGAGCGGCCCGGGA
>NZ_JBEZVN010000071.1:0-10128 GCF_040636995.1 Streptomyces sp. NPDC032161
ACCTCCACACCCACGGCCACACCATCAACTGGCCAATCCCCCACAGCCGACCCATCGACCTCCCCACCTACCCCTTCCAGCACCAGCACTACTGGCCCGCTCTGGCCGCCGTACGGCCCGTCGACGCCGTGTCCATCGGGCTGGGCGCCGCAGGCCACCCCCTCCTCGGCGCGGCCGTGGAGCTGGCGGGCACGGACACGCACCTGTTCACCGGCCTGCTCTCCCTGCAGAGCCGCCCCTGGCTGGCGGACCACGCCGTGGCCGGAACCGTGCTGCTGCCTGGCACCGGGTTCCTCGAACTCGCCCTCCAGGCCGGTCACCATGTCGGCTGCGACACCGTAGAGGAACTGACCCTCGAAGCGCCCCTGGTGCTACCCGAGAAGGGCGGGGTTCGTGTCCAGCTCCGGCTCGGGGAGGCCGACGAGTCCGGTCGGCGGGAGCTGAACCTGCACTCGCGGGCGCAGGACGCCGGGGACGACAAGCCCTGGACCCTGCATGCCACCGGCATCCTGGCCCCGGGACAGCAGTCCCCGAGGCCGGACTCCGACCTGGCCGCGTGGCCGCCCTCCGGTGCGGAGGCGATCACAGTGGCGGATGCCTACGATCGCCTGGCCGCGCTGGCTGTCGAGTACGGCCCTGCTTTCCAGGGGCTGCGGGCGGCATGGCGGCGCGGTGACGAAGTGTTCGCCGAGGTCGCCCTGCCGGAGGAGCACTCCGCCGAGGCCAAGGACTACGGCATCCACCCGGCGCTGCTCGACGCGGCGCTCCAGCCGCTGGGCATGGGCGTCCTGTTGACCGAGCCCCGTGAGGGGATGACCCGTCGTCCGTTCGCGTGGAGCGGTGTGACGCTGCATGCCCAGGGCGCGATCGCGGGCCGGGTGCGGATCGCCCTGGCCGGTGAGGAGGCCGTGTCCGTCACGGTGGCCGACCCGGCGGGCCGACCGGTGGCCTCGGTCGACGTACTGACGTTGCGCCAAGTCGGTACGCAGCAGGACGCGGAGACGCGCAGCGACTCGCTGTTCCGCGTGGAATGGGTGCCGATCGCCGTGTCGCGAACGGGAGCGCCGGCCGGACGGTGGGCGCTCATCGGCGGCGGCAGCGGTCACGGCAATGTGGACGTGTACGAGGATCTCGGCAGCCTGGCCGCCGCGGCCCACCCCGTTCCTGAGCTGGTCTTCGCGCGCTTCCCTGAAACCGCCGAGACCGCCGACAGCACCATGGCGTCGGATGCCGTACGCCGGGTCACACACCGCGCGCTGGACCTCGTACAGGCGTGGCTGGCTAACGAGCGGTTCGCCGCGTCCCGGCTGGTGATCCTGGCCGGGCAGGGCCTGACCGGTGGGCCGGTCTGGGGACTCGTCAGGTCGGCGCAGGTGGAGAATCCCAGCCGTTTCGTACTGGTCGACACGGACGGGTCCGGCGACGGCGAGCCCGATTGGGAGCTGCTGGCGGCCGCTGCCGTCGGCGACGAGCCTCAGCTGCGGCTGGACGGTGGCGAGCTCAGCGCACCGCGTCTGGCGCGTGTCCCCCGTCCCGACCAGGCGGGCCCCGGATTCGCCGCCGAGGGCACTGTCCTGCTGACCGGTGCCTCGGGTGGGCTCGCCCGGTTGCTCGCGCGGCATCTGGTGAACGAGCGCCGGGTCCGGAATCTGCTGCTCGCGTCTCGCAGCGGGGCCGCTGCCGACGGTATGCCGGAGCTGGTGGCCGAGCTGACCGGGCTCGGTGCCGCGGTCGAGGTCGCTGCCTGTGACGTAGCCGACCGGGAGGCGCTGGCCGAGTTGCTGGCCGCCGTACCGGCGGAGCGTCCGCTGACCGCTGTGGTGCACACGGCGGCTGTCCTGGACGACGGGGTGGTTGAGGCGCTGACGCCGGAGCGGGTCGACCGGGTGCTGTGGCCGAAGGTCGACGGGGCGCTGAATCTGCATGCGCTCACCCAGCATCTGGACCTGTCCGCGTTCGTACTATTCTCCTCGCTGTCGGGCACCCTCGGCGGTGCGGGGCTGGCCAACTACTCGGCGGCCAACGCCTTCCTCGACGCCCTCGCCCGCCACCGGCACGAGCGCGGGCTGCCCGCGGTGTCGCTGGCCTGGGGCCTGTGGGAGCAGCGCAGCGGTATGGCCGGGCGGTTGAACGATGTGGACCTGGCCCGGATGTCCCGGGTCGGGGCGGCGCCGATGTCGGCGGACGAGGGCCTGGCCCTGTTCGATGCCGCCACCTCGCTGGACGAGGCCGTGGTCGTGCCGGCCCGGCTGGATCTGGCGGAGCTGCGCGCGCAGGCGGCGGCCGGTGTCATGGCGCCGCTGTTCCGCAGTGTCGTCCGCACGTCGGCCGTCCGGCGTACGGCGTCCGCGGCCGGTGACCGTACCGAGGAAGGCGCCTCAGGGATCGCCGGCCGGCTGGCCGGGCTGGCCCGCGCCGATCAGGAGCGGATGCTGCTGGATCTCGTACGGGAGCAGGTCACGGCCGTGCTCGGGCATGCCACGCCCGAGGAGGCGCGGGCGAACCGGGCCTTCAAGGATCTCGGGTTCGACTCGCTGACCTCCCTCGAGCTGCGCAACCGGCTGCGGTCGGCGACCGGGCTGCGGCTGACCCCGACCCTGGTTTTCGACTACCCCAACCCGGCCGCGCTCGCGCAGCGGCTGCTGGACGAACTCGTACCGCAGGAACAGGAGAACGGACTGCCTCTCACGGCGGAGTTGGAGCGGCTGGAGGCCGCCTTTCTCAAATCCTCCGCCCTCGAAGACGACGCACGAGACGAGATCGCGGCACGGCTGCAGGCCCTGCTGTGGAAACTGGACGACACCCGCGGCGGAGCGAAGGCGAACGACGCCGAAGGGACTGCGGAGGAGGGGGAGTTGGACTTCGACCCCGTCAGCGACGACGAGATGTTCGACCTCATCGACAAGGAGCTGGGCCAGCTCTGATCCCGTCGCCGTACCGGTTTCCGGTTTCCGCGCCTCGCGCTGCCGCCTCTCCTCCCTGCCGTGCCAACTGACCACTGGCCTTTCTAGGACGTGACCTGATGTCAAAGCCCGCCCGTTCCTCCGACGCTGCCCAGAACATGACCGAGGACAAGCTCCGCGAGTACCTGAAGCGGGTCGTCAACGACCTGCGCCAGACCCGCCGCCGGCTCAACGAGGCGGAGGCAAAGGACCACGAGCCGATCGCCATCATCGGGATGAGCTGCCGTTTCCCGGGTGCCGTCCGTTCCCCGGAGGACCTGTGGCAGGTCGTCGCCGAGGGCCGTGACGCGATCTCCGCGTTCCCCGACAACCGCGGCTGGGACCTGGAGAAGCTGTACGACCCGGACCCGGACCGCTCCGGCACATCCTATGTGCGGGAGGGCGGATTCCTTTACGACGCCGCCGACTTCGACCCGACGTTCTTCGGCATCTCGCCGCGCGAGGCCTTGGCGATGGACCCGCAGCAGCGGCTGCTCCTGGAAACGTCCTGGGAGGCCTTCGAGCGGGCCGGCATCGATCCCCAGTCGCTGCGGGGCAGCAAGGCGGGCGTTTTCGTCGGCAGCAACTACCAGGACTACGCGACCCGACTGCCCGAGGTGCCGGCCGAGCTGGAGGGGCATCTCGGTATCGGCAACACCCCGAGCGTGGTGTCCGGCCGGGTGGCCTACACCCTGGGCCTTGAGGGCCCGGCCGTCACCGTCGACACGGCCTGCTCCTCCTCGCTGGTCGCCCTGCATCTGGCCTGCCACGCGCTGCTGCAGGGCGACTGCTCGATGGCCCTGGCCGGCGGTATCTCGGTCATGTCGTCGCCAGCCTCGTTCGTCGAGTTCAGCCGACAGCGGGGGCTTGCGCCGGACGCCCGCGTCAAGGCCTTCGCCTCGGGCGCGGACGGTACGGCACTGTCCGAGGGCATCGGCATGCTGCTGGTGGAGCGGCTGTCGGACGCCCGCCGCAACGGGCACAGGGTCCTCGCTGTGATCCGCGGCAGCGCGATCAACCAGGACGGGGCAAGCAACGGCCTGACCGCGCCCAACGGCCCCTCCCAGGAGCGGGTCATCCGCCAGGCGCTGGCTTCCGCCCGCCTCACCCCCGACCAGGTCGACGTGGTCGAGGCACACGGCACCGGCACCAAGCTGGGCGACCCCATCGAAGCCCAGGCCCTGCTCGCCACGTACGGCCAGGACCGCCCGGCCGACCGGCCGCTGTGGCTGGGTTCGGTGAAGTCCAACATCGGCCACACCCAGGCCGCCGCCGGTGCGGCCTCGATCATCAAGATGGTCATGGCCCTCAACCAGGGCCTGCTGCCGCGCACTTTGCACGTGGACGAGCCGTCCTCCCGTATCGACTGGCAGGCCGGCGCGGTCTCGCTGCTCACCGAAGAGGTGCGTTGGCCTGCGGCGGACCGCCCGCGACGCGTCGGCATCTCCTCCTTCGGTATCAGCGGCACCAACGCCCACGCCGTGCTGGAGGAGGCTCCGCCCGTCGAGTCGGACGAGGAACAGCCGACCCATCCGGGTGATGCCGTGCCGTGGGTGATCTCCGCCCGGACGGCGGACGCCCTGCGCGCGCAGGCACGACAGCTCCGCGAGTACGTCGAGGAGCGGCCCGAGCTGGACATCGCCGAGGTCGCCCATGCGCTGGCCACGACCCGGTCCGCGTTCGAGCACCGCGCGGTCGCGGTGGGCGGCAGCCACAGCGAACTCCTTAAGGTCCTCGACGACTTGGCATACGGGGAGCCCTCGCCTCAGCTCGTGCAGGGCATCGCGCCTGACGAGACCGGTAAGACCGTGTTCGTGTTCCCCGGGCAGGGGACGCAGTGGGCCGGTATGGGTGCCGAACTCCTCGACTCCGTACCAGTGTTCGCGGAGTCCATCGCTGGGTGCGAGGCAGCGCTTGCGCCTTACGTCGACTGGTCGCTGACCGATGTCCTGCGCTCCGGCGCCGAGTTGGATCGCGTGGACGTCATCCAGCCGACGACCTGGGCCGTCATGGTCTCCCTCGCCGCGACCTGGCAGCAGCTGGGTGTCCGTCCTGACGCGGTGGTGGGTCACTCCCAGGGCGAGATCGCGGCTGCGGCTGTGGCGGGTGCGCTTTCGCTGGAGGACGCGGCGAAGGTCGTCGCCGTACGTGCCCGGATCATCGCCGAGCACCTGGCCGGACGGGGCGCCATGGCCTCCATTCCGCAGGCTGCCCACACCGTCGAAGGACAGCTCCCCAGTGGTGTCGGCATCGCCGCGGTCAATGGTCCGAACACGACCGTGGTCTCCGGTGACAAGGACGCCGTAGAAGCCCTCGTCGCTCAGCTTCAGGCACAGGACGTCCGGGCCCGGCTCATCCCCGTCGACTACGCCTCACACTCCGCGCACGTCGAATCCATCCAGGACGCGATCGTTACCGCGCTCTCCGGGATCACACCTCGGCCCGCCGAGGTCCCGTTCTTCTCCGCCGTCGAGCCCGGCTTCCTCAACACCTCCGAACTCGAAGCCGGTTACTGGTACCGCAACCTCCGCCAGACCGTCCACTTCAGTACGGCTATCGAGCAGCTTACCGAGAGCGGCTACACGACCTACGTCGAGTCCAGCGCCCACCCCGTCCTCACCTACAGCATCGAGGAAGCCAACGGTGTTGAGACCATCACCGGCACCCTCCGCCGCAACGAAGGCACCCTCACCCGCCTCCTCACCTCCGCAGCCCACCTCCACACCCACGGGCACACCATCAACTGGCCCATCGGCCAAGGCCAGCCCATCGACCTCCCCACGTACCCCTTCCAGCACCAGCGTTACTGGATCGACGTACCGGAGACCGCGGCGGCGCACGCCCCCGCCCCCGCAACGGACATCGTCGACAGGCGCTTCTGGGAGGCCGTGGAGAACGAGGACTGGGAGTCGCTCGCGGACACGCTCGACGTACCCGGCGACGCCTCGCTGAGCACGGTGCTTCCGGCGCTCGCGTCCTGGCGGCAAGAGCGCAGGCGCGAGGCGACGGTGAACGACTGGCGCTATGGGATCAGTTGGAAGCCGGTGGCCGACGGGGGCACCGCGACCGGGCTCGGCGGGACGTGGCTGGTGGTGTTCCCGGAGGGGCGTGCCACCGACGACGTCGTCCGTACGGCGGCCGAGGGGCTGGCGAGTCACGGCGCGCAGGTCGTGCCGCTGGAGCTGAACACCTCCGAGGCCGCGCGGGGGACGTACCTCGACCTCATCGGTGAGGCGCTGTCCGCGCAGGAGGCTCCGCCGGCCGGTGTGCTGTCCTTCCTCGCGCTCGACGAGCAGCCCTGCCCCGCGTATCCGGCGATGTCGGCGGGTGTCGCCGGGACGCTCGCTCTCGTCCAGGCCCTCGGTGACGCGCGGCTTGAGGTGCCGGTGTGGTTCGGGACGTGCGTTGCGGTGGCCGTCGGGGCCTCGGACACCCTGGCCGCCCCGGTGCAGGCGCAGGTCTGGGGCATGGGCCGGGTCGTGGCGCTGGAGCAGCCCGAGCGTTGGGGCGGTCTCGTCGATCTGCCCCGCGAGCTGGACGACCGGGCGCGGGCGCGGTTGTGCGCGGTGCTGGCCGGGCTGGCAGGCGAGGACCAGGTGGCGATCCGCCCCTCGGGCGTCTTCGCCCGGCGGCTGGTGCGGTCCCCGCTGGACGTCGCGACGCCCGACCCGGCCGCGCCCGGCTGGTGGACCAGTGGTACGGCGCTGGTGACCGGCGGCACGGGAGCGCTCGGTCCCCACATCGCGCGGTGGCTCGCCTCGAACGGGGCCGAGCATGTGGTGCTGACCAGCAGGCGCGGTCCGTCCGCCCCGGGCATGGCCGAACTGGCGACGGAGCTGGACGCCGAGGGGGTCCGTCTCACGGTGGCCGCGTGCGACGCCGCCGACCGCGACGCGCTCGCGGGTGTGCTGGAGCGGCTGAAGGCCGACGGGGAGTCTCTGCGTACGGTCGTACACGCAGCAGCCTTCATCGAGTTGGCGTCGCTCGCCGAGTCGGGGCTCGACGAGTTCGCGGACGTACTGGCCGCGAAGGTGGGGGGCGCCGCGCACCTGGACGAGCTGCTTGGCTCCGACGACCTCGACGCGTTCGTGCTGTTCTCCTCCATCGCAGGTGTCTGGGGCAGCGGCGACCACGGCGCCTATGCCGCCGCCAACGCCTATCTGGACGCGCTCGCCGAGCAGCGCCGGGCCCGCGGTCTGAAGGCCAGCTCGATCGCGTGGGGTGTCTGGAACGTCTGGGACCCGGAGCGGCTTCCGGAGGGTGTCAAGCCTGAGCAACTCCAGGCGCGGGGGCTGCCGTTCCTCGACCCGGAGACGGCCTTCTCCGCCATGCGTCAGATCCTCACGCACGACGAGACGTTCGTGGCCGTGGCCGAGGTGGACTGGGAGCGCTTCGTCCCGGTGTTCACCTCGGCGGGACCCCGTCCGCTGCTCGCCGGTGTGCCCGAGGCGCAGCGCGAGACCGAGGCAGCCACGTCGACCTCGTCTGGGCCGGACGCGGCGAGGGTTCCGTCGTCGCCGCTGCGCGATCGGCTGGAGGGTCTCGGGGCCGACGAGCGGAACCGGGTGCTGCTCGATCTGGTCCGCGCCCAGGCCGCCTCGGTCCTCGGCCATCCCTCCAGTGAGGCGGTCGAGCCGGGGCGGGCTTTCCGTGACGTGGGCTTCGACTCGCTGACCGCGGTCGAGCTGCGCAACCGGCTCACCACGGCCACCGGGCTGCGGCTGCCGGCGACGCTGGTCTTCGACTACCCCTCCCCCGGTGTGCTCGCCGGTCATTTGCGGGACGAGTTCTTCGGCGCGCTGCCCGACACGGCATCGGCCGGGTCCGCCGCGGCGCCGCCGGCCCTGCCGGCCGCCGACGACGACCCGATCGTCATCATCAGCATGGGCTGCCGCTTCCCGGGCGGCGTGCGCTCGCCCGAGGAGCTGTGGGAGCTGCTGCTGCGCGACGGAGATGTGATCTCCGGGCTGCCGACCGACCGAGGCTGGGACCTCGACGCGCTGTACGACCCGGACCCGGAGCAGCGCGGCAAGTCGTACACCCGGCACGGTGGATTCCTGTACGACGCCGCCGACTTCGACCCTGCGTTCTTCGGCATTTCGCCGCGCGAGGCGCTGGCGATGGACCCGCAGCAACGACTGCTCCTGGAAACGTCCTGGGAGGCCTTCGAGCGGGCCGGCGTCAACCCCCAGTCCCTGCGGGGCAGTCGTACGTCCGTGTTCGCGGGCGTCAGCTACCACGACTACGGCTCGCGCCTCGGTGAGACCCCGGAGGAGATCGAGGGCTACCTCGGCACGGGCAACACCGCGAGCATCGCCTCGGGCCGTGTCTCGTACGTCCTCGGCCTCGAAGGCGCCGCGGTCACGCTGGACACGGGCTGCTCTTCGTCGCTGGTCGCTCTCCATCTCGCGGCGCAGTCGCTGCGGCAGGGCGAGTCCACGCTGGCGCTGGCTGGCGGTGTGTCCGTGATGGCGGTGCCCACCTCCTTCACCGAGTTCAGCCGGCAGCGCGGTCTGTCCGTGGACGGCCGGTGCCGGGCGTTCTCGGCGGACGCCGACGGCATGGGCATGTCCGAGGGCGTCGGCATGCTGCTCCTGGAGCGGCTGTCGGACGCGCGTCGCAACGGACACCGGGTCCTGGCCGTGGTCCGGGGTACGGCGATGAACCAGGACGGCGCCAGCAACGGCCTCACCGCCCCCAACGGCCCCTCCCAGCAGCGAGTCATCCGCCAGGCCCTCGCCAACGCCGCTCTCACCCCCGATCAGGTCGACGCCGTCGAGGCACACGGCACCGGCACCAAGCTGGGCGACCCCATCGAGGCCCAGGCCCTGCTGGCCACCTACGGCCAGGGCCGCCCGGCCGACCGGCCCCTGTGGCTGGGCTCGGTGAAGTCCAACATCGGCCACACCCAGGCCGCTTCGGGTGTCGCGGGCCTCATCAAGATGGTCATGGCACTCCAGCACGGCGTCCTGCCGAGGACGCTGCACGTCGGCGAGCCGACACCCAAGGTGGACTGGTCGGCCGGGGCTGTCGCCCTGCTGACCGAGCAGACGCCCTGGCCCCGCACGGGACAGCCGCGCCGCGCCGGTGTCTCGTCGTTCGGCATCAGCGGCACGAATACGCACGCCGTGCTGGAGCAGGCACCGGATGACGAGATGGTCGTGGAATCGGAGCCTTCGGGTGCGGTGGTGCCGTGGGTGATCTCGGCACGGACGGCGGACGCGCTGCGCGATCAGGCACGGCAGCTTCGCGCGTACGTCGATCAGCGGCCTGAGCTGGATGCCGTGGCCATCGCCGGCACGCTCGTCCACGGACGCGCCCTGTTCGAGCGCCGCGCCGTGGTCCTCGCTGAGGCGCCTGATGCCATCGCCGCCGCGCTCGACGCGCTTGCCACCGGGCAGCCTCACACCCACCTTGTCCAGGGCCAGGTCAAGAACACCGGCAAGACCGTGTTCGTGTTCCCCGGGCAGGGGACGCAGTGGGCCGGGATGGGCGCGGACCTCCTGGACACCGTGCCGGTGTTCGCGGAATCCATCGCCCGGTGCGAGGAAGCGCTTGCGCCTTACGTCGACTGGTCGCTGACCGATGTCCTGCGTTCCGGCGCGCAGCTGGACCGTGTCGACGTCATCCAGCCTGTGACCTGGGCCGTCATGGTCTCCCTCGCCGCCACATGGCAGCGCCTCGGCATCCGCCCCGACGCGGTCGTGGGCCACTCCCAGGGCGAGATCGCGGCTGCGGCTGTGGCGGGTGCGCTTTCGCCGGAGGACGCGGCGAAGGTCGTCGCCGTACGTGCCCGGATCATCGCCGAGCACCTGGCCGGACGGGGCGCCATGGCCTCCATCCCGCAGCCCGTCGAGGTGGTCCGGGAACACCTGACAAGCGGTATCGGCATCGCGGCCGTCAATGGCCCGAATGCGACTGTCGTTTCGGGCGACAAAGACGCCGTCAAGGCCCTCGTCGCTCAGCTCCAGGAACAGGACGTCCGAGCCCGGCTCATCCCAGTCGACTACGCCTCACACTCGGCCCACGTCGAAAGGATCGAGCATCAGCTGGCCGAAGCGCTCGCGGGAATCACGCCCCAGACCTCTGAAGTCCCGTTCTTCTCCACCGTCGAACCCGGATTCCTCAACACCTCCGAACTCGACGCCAATTACTGGTACCGCAACCTCCGCCAGACCGTCCACTT
>NZ_JBEZVN010000072.1:0-9708 GCF_040636995.1 Streptomyces sp. NPDC032161
CATCCGACGGTCCCTTTCGGGTAACAGCATCGCCACAGCCGGGTTTTCGCGGCAGGGTGTTGCGGGCAAGCCACAGGGGGCTACGGAAGAGGGGGAACCGTGATCGTCTGGATCAACGGTGCGACCTGGAAGGTCGCTGGTCAGCGGCTTACCTGCTGGAATACCTTGCGGGCATCTAGCCTAAGTTAGCTTCGTCTAGCTTTGCTTAGCCTTGTTGGGCAAGATCTTTCTCCCATTCGTCTCCCATGGGGGCAAGGAGCGACCCCCGGCGCTAGCGGCGCCGGGGGTCGTTCGGGGGGTGTCCACCGGGGGAGGGGGACGGGCCGCAAGAACGGCTGGCAGCTCGCCGAATACGCTGGCCACGCCCCCCCCCCGACGGACTGCAGCACCTGCTTTCCCGGAGGCTGGGAGGCCGACAAGGTCCGCGATGACCTGCACACCTACGTCGCCGAGCACCTTGGCGCGGACAACGGCGTGCTGATCATCGACGACACAGGCTTCGTGAAGAAGAGCACCACCTCCGCCGGCGTCCAGCGCCAGTACTCCCGCACCGCAGGGGCCTGTGTCTAAATAACTGTCAGAGTTGCTCTGTGCAGGTGTCTTCGCGGGACGGTAGACGGGCTTGTAGTTGGGCGAGAGTGCGGGCCGGGTTCGGCCAGCGGAGTGACCGCGACGCGGTGCAGGTCCAGGAGGCGGTGGCCGTCTTGGAACTGGTTGGACAGGTTCGTGCGGCCGACATTCAGGAGTTGGGCCAGAAGTGTGCTGGTGACGGCTCTGCGGCGGCGTAACAGGGCGGTCAGGAGGCGGTGATAGTGGTCGAGGCTGCTGGTGGGACAAGGCCCCACCCGCTGGAACCTGTGTCCATCCACTCGGCCCGATCGCAGCGCAGTGATCGCGTCGTGCAGAGCGACCGCACCAGACGCGATCGTCAACCCCTCGCCCGCCGGGTGCGCGCTGTTGCCGGTGCCGATCCGGTCCACGTTGAACGCCGCAAAACCCGCCCGCGTGGCGGCGTCCACGTAGGAATATTGGCTCTGCTCGGAGGGCATGTCCCAGTAGACGTGGTTGTAGGTCGCGCCGGGCACCAACAGTTGGACCGTAGCCGGCTCAGTAGGGCCTCGGAAGCACAACTGCCCCCACAAACGGCCGCTGGCCGGACCGGGGTCGCGGAGCCGGACCGCAAGCACTCGATCCGAACAATGCAGGGCTGACTGGTGCTCCGGCACGGCTGCTTGCGCAGTTGCCGCAGCCGGCATGGTCAACAGGGCCACTCCCAGCGCGGCTGCCAACGCTCGCCACCGCCGCAGGGATTTCTGACGCATGATGCCTCCTATCCTTGATCATGTTTTCGACGCAGTGTCACCAGATCGGATCCGGCCGCCACGGACTGGGCGAAGAACCCGTTCCGCACCAGCACGGCATCCGGAAGAGCGGTTCGGGAGGGGCGAGATACAACGCGTGCGGCCGTCTGCCGATCGCGGTAATTCAGACTCGCCGTTTCACTGCATCGCTGCCCCCTTGGTGCCGCGGCTCCAGACCGTCGCACCGCGCTACCAGACGGCGGCCCACCTGGGCGTGCGCACCCATTGAGATGGCCCCACCGCATGACGCGGCCTCACCTCCGCGCTTCGGCGAACACCGAACCACGGCTCACGGTCCTGGTCGCGTCGCCGACGATCCAGTCGGTCGAGCTCACCGATCGTGCTCGCCTGTCGCCGCGGCTCTCTCCTACAGTTCGACGACCACGGTGCCCAGGTGGCGGCCCTCGATGACCTGCATCAGTGCGTTTGGCGCCTGGTCGATGCCGCGGACGCGTACGTGGGGGAAGACGATGTCGCCAGAGCGCAGCCAGTCGTCGAACCGCTGGATCCACTCGGCGTGCGCGTCGGGATCGTCGTCGGCGCTGTAGCCCCGCATGATGATCCTCTTGGTCAGGATCTGGAAAGAGTCCAGTTCCACGGGTGCGGTCCTGCCGGTGCCGTCAGGCGACAGTTGTCCGGACAGTGCGCCGGTCAGGACGAACCGCGCCCCTTCGCGCGCGGCCGCCACGGCCGCGCGCAGTTGGTCGCCGCCGACATTGTCCTGGAAGACGTCGATGCCGTCAGGGGCCGCCTTGGCCAGTTGCTCCTCCAGCGGCTCGTCCACGTCACGGATCACCGCCGCATCGTACCCCAGCTCGCGCACCAGCCGTTCGCCCTGGCCCGGTGAGACAGCGCTGCCGATCACGTAGCCGGCGCCCAGCAGGCGGGCGATCTGTCCGGCCATTGAGCCGATGGCGCTACCGCCTGCGGAGATGAACACGGTGTCACCGGGGATGATGTTCACTCCCCGCGTCAGTGCCGCGCACGCGGTCTCTCCACGCCCAAGGTGGGCGACCGGGTCCGGCAGCGTCGGTTCCAGCCGCGTGCACGCGGCCTCGTCCACCAGGGCGTACTCGCGCCATCCCAGAAAGTGGGACACCAGGTCGCCGACACGCAGGGCGCTGCCGGCCGGTGCGCGGACAATCTCGCCGATCGCCTCCCCCGCCAGGGTGTCGCCGACCTGCAGTGCGGGGAACGGCACGCCCTGCACTTTCTCGGCCCCCTGGCTGATCATCATGCGCAGAGAAGCGGTGACACGGAAGTAGCGGTTGCGGACCAGCACCTGGCCGGCCACCGGGCCGGGCAGCGGGACCTCCGCGATCGTGAAGTGCCAGGGTGCGGGCAGTCCGTCTGGGCGGGCGGCCAGCCGTACCTCCTGGTAGGTCGACGGAAGATCAGACATCAGGTACCTCCTGGTTGAGGAGTTGCGGTCACCGGGCAGATAGCCCGCCTCCACGGTGGCCCCACCCCTGGACCGTGGCCCACCCAGCTGGTCGTCTGTGCCGGATTTCGACACCGCTAGAGTCCGGATACGTGGATTCCTTCGACCGTCAGCTCATTCATGCCCTCCACCTCGACGGCCGCGCGCCGTTCAGCCGGATCGCCGCCGTCCTGGGCGTGTCCGACCAGACTGTCGCCCGCCGCTACCGGCGTCTGCGTCAGACCGGCGTGCTGCACGTCCGCGGCCGGCTGGACACCCGCCGTCTTGGGCACGTGGAATGGGTGATCCGCCTCCAGTGCGCACCTGGTTCGTCGGCTGCCATCGCCGCCGCCCTCGCCAAACGCGACGACACCCACTGGGTCCGCCTCGCCTCGGGCGGAACCGACGTGGTGTGCAACGTCCGAACCGAAAGCGAGCACGAGCGCGACGCGCTGCTGCTGGACCGGCTGGCCGCCACCCGCCCGGTCACCGCCATCAGCGCGCACTGTGTCCTGCACACCTACTTCGGCGGCCCGACCGGCTGGCGACCAACGGCCTCAGCCCTCACCGATGACCAGGCCGCCCAGCTCACCCCGCCTGCTCTGGCACCCAGCCTGCCGCACTCCGCCCCCGTCACCCTGGACGACGGCGACCGCATCCTCGCGGCCGAGTTGGCGCACGACGGCCGCGCCAGCCACGCGCAGTTGGCCGGGGCCACCGGTTGGAACGAGACCACGGTCCGCCGCAGGATCACAGCCCTGTGCTCAGCCGGGACCCTGTACTTCGATCTCGACGTCGACACCCGGCTGCTCGGCTACACCGGAACCGCCCTGCTGTGGATCTCCATTGAACCGTCCCAGCTGGCCGCGGCCGGACACGCGCTCGCCCAGCACCCCGAGATCTCCTTCGCCGCCGCCACGACCGGCCCGACCAACCTCCTGGGCTCTGTGGTGGCCTCGGACGTGTACGCCCTCTACGACTACGTCGCCGGCCAGGTCGGCAGCCTCCCCGGCATCCGAGCGATGGAAACCGCGCCGATCCTCCGGACGGTCAAACGCGTCGGCGCGATCACCCCGGCGACACCCTGATCGGCTACGCCCAGGTGTTCACCCGCGCCCAGAAGCTCGATCGCCGACTCGAGGCCCTGACTACGGCGGGCCCCATCCGGATCTTCGCCGGCAAGAACCTCGGCAAGAACGCCGAACGCGAAGAACTCTGGAAGGCCCTGGGCTACCGCAGCCCGGCGACACCCTTGCGGTCGCCTCGCTACCGGCGTATCCCTGCATGCAGGCACAGCTGCCGTCGGCGGCCGAGGAGTTGGGTAAGCGATGTCCCGTAAATGATCTCCGGGTTGCCTCGGGCATGGCTGGCCGCGGTGCGGCCCGATCGCTTATCCGGCGAGGGCGAGGTTGTGCATCCGTGCGATGCCGAGCATGGCGTGGTGGACGCCGTCTCCTTTGAGGCGACAGTCGCGGAGGATCTTCCAGGTCTTCATGCGGGCGAAGACGTGCTCGACGCGGGCTCGGACCTGCTTGTGGGACTTGTTGTGTTCCTCTTTCCAATCCGGAAGTTCGGCCTGGCCGCGCTCGCGGCGGTGCGGGATGACGAGTCCGGTGCCCGGGTAGCCGCCGTCGGCGATCGTCGTGGTTTTGCCGACGGCGGCCTTGGCGCCGGATTCCTCCCATGCTTTGCAGTCGTTGCGGTTCCCGGCGAGCGGCCGGCCGACCACGACGACCAGACGGGTGTCGGCGTCGATGACGACCTGGTGGTTGGTGGGGGTACCGGTAGTTCTTCGACCGCTCGGCGATGGTGTGGTCGCGGGTGGGGACCAGGGTGCCGTCCACGATGAGAACGGTGTCCTTGGCGAACCTTTTGCGGGGCTGATGCGCCAGCATCGGCCCGAGGTGGTCAATGATGCGGTCCGCCGCCGACTTGGACACCCCGAACAACGGGGCGAGTTGCCGCATGGTCAGGTTCGTGCGCCAGTACGCCGCGACCAGCAGTGCCCGGTCCTCCAGCGGAAGGCTCCACGGCCGGCCCTTGCGGACGGCGTCCGCACCCTGGCGCCGCAGCACGGTCACCAGCTTCCCGAACTGCCGCGGGCTCAGCCCGGTGAAGGGGGCTATCCAGGAGGGCGACGCCGAGCGTCGTTCATGCGGGCGGGGCGCCCACGGCGAGCGCGTCTACGACTGGGCCCGGGCGCCGATCCGCCCATGGTGTGAGGAAGGGGTCGAACACTGGGTCCTGGCCCGCCGCAGCATCACCGATCCCACTGAGATCGCTTACTACGTGTGCTTCGCACCCGAAGGCACCGCCCTGAACACCCTCCTGACCGTGGCCGGGCGCCGGTGGACGATCGAGGAGTGTTTCCAGACCGCAAAGAACGAATGCGGCCTCGACCACTACCAGGTCCGTAAATACCACGCCTGGTACCGGCACATCACCCTCGCCATAGCGGCCCACGCCTACCTGACAACGGTCCGCGTGGAAGAGCTCAAAAAAAGGGGATCAGAATCCGGAGAACAGCACCTCGTCCCGCTGAGCCTGCCCGAGGTCCGCCGCCTGACCGCCCACCTCACAACACGTCTCCTTCCCCCGTTCGCCCGGGTCCTGCACTGGTCCCACTGGCGCAGGCAAGCACAACACCGCGCACGCGTCAGCCACTACAAACGACGAGGCCACAGCCCTTGAAATGAGCTTCCGTCACACCAAACGCGGTTGCAGTATTAGTCCGCCCAGGCTATGACGGGCGACTGCTGGGGTATGGGCGGTGAATCTTCGCTGCCCATCTGCACCATCCATCCTTTGTCGCAAGGGCGCGTAGAGCGCAGGCTCTGTACCCGGGTTGAAGTGATGTGCGCGCGGGTTCTCATGGCTCGCCCGCGACTGTTCTGGGGTGCCCGTCAGGGTTCTGGTTCAGGGCCTCGACCTTGTGCGACTACGTGGCGTGGGGCGGAGTGCCCGGTGGGTTCGGAGAGGCTGGCTTGTGTTCCGCCAGGACGCGGTCGGCGGCGTGGTGGGGGCAGGAGTCGGCATGCCACGTCAGGCTGAGTCGGTCCCCGTCCAGGGCGAGGGTGCGGGTCTGACCGTCAGCCGGTCCCGCCGCGCAGTGTGGGCACACGAGGGTGTGCGTTCGCAGTGTTTCCGGTGGTGGACCCTGTGCCGGGTCGTCTTTGTCCGGCTCGGGCCAGCGGCCGAAGGGTCCGTTGGTGCCGGGACCGGGGGCGCCGAGTACGCCCGGGCCCGCTGCCCAGCCCGGTGCAAGCGGGCGGGGCAGCGGCCCTCGGGAGTCGATGGCCGGCGCCTCTGGCCCCAGAGGCACGCTGTGGCAGGCGGGCGGTCAGGTCCGGGTGGCGGCGACGGGCTCCTTGGAGTCCGGGACCGTGGGTACGACGGTCGTCGTGGTGCCTTCGATGTCGACTTGGGGGACGAGTCGGTCCAGGCGTGCGGGGAGGATCCAGGCGCGGTCTCCGAGGATGGCCAGGGCAGCGGGGACGAGGGTGAGGCGTACGAGGAAGGCGTCGATGAGGACGCCGACGGTGAGGGCGAAGCCGATGGACTTGATGACGGGGTCGGGGCTGAAGATGAATCCGCCGAAGACGGCGGCCATGATGAGTGCGGCAGCGGTGACGACGCGTCCGCTGCGGGCGAGGCCGTGGGTGATGGCCTCGTGCGCGTTGCCGGTGTGCTGGTAGTGCTCGTGGATCCGGGAGACGAGGAAGACCTCGTAGTCCATGGCGAGTCCGAAGAGCACACCGATGACCAGGACGGGCAGGAAGCACAGGATCGGGGCGGCTGCGGCGAGCTGGACGACGCCGGCGAGGTGTCCGTCCTGAAAGACCCACACAACCGCTCCGAGGCTGGCGGCGATGGACAGCAGGAATCCCACGATCGCCTTGAGGGGGACGAGCAGGGACCGAAAGGCGATGGTCAGGAGGAGCAGGGCGAGCAGGACGGTGATGCAGAGCAGCAGGGGCAGTGCGTCGGCGAGCTTGGCGGAGATGTCGATGGTGGCGGCGGTCGCGCCCGCCACGTACATGGTGCCGCCGGCATCGGTCACGGTCTGGTGGTCGTCGCGCAGGCGGTGGACGAGGTCGGTGGTGGCTTCGTCGTCGGGGCCGGTGGTGGGCACGATGCCGAGCAGCGCGACGGATCCGTCCGCGTTGGTGACCGGAGGAGCGACGACGGCGACGCCCTTCTCGGCGGCCAGCGTGGTGCGCAGTCCGTCGAGGACCTGCTGGCGTTCGGCAGCGGGAAGATCGGTGACGACCACGGCCAGAGTGGCGTTGAAGCCGGGGCCGAATCCTTCGGCGAGCAGCTGGTATCCACGATGCTGGGTGCTGGCGACGGGCTGGCTCTCGTTGCCGGGCAGTCCGAGGCGGAGGTTGCGCGCGGGCAGGGCGAGCGCGGTCAGCAGGACGGTACCGGTGAGAAGGACGATGACGGGGCGGCGGGTGACGGCCCGGGCCCAGGCCATGCTCCATGCTCCGGCCGGCTTCCTTGTGGTCGGGCGGAGCCGGGGCCGGAGGCGTTCACCCGAGTAGGACAGGAGGGCCGGGACCAGGGTGACCGCGACCGTCACGGCGACGAGCACGGTGAACGCGGCGGCCAGACCCATGACGGCAAGGAACGGGACCCCGGTCAGCGCCAGGGCGGCCAGCGCGATCACGACGGTCAGGCCGGCGAAGACGACTGCGGTCCCGGCCGTGGCGGTGGCCCGCGCGATCGCCTCCTCCACACGGGTGCCGGGATCGGCCAGCAGCTCGCGATGGCGGGAGATGACGAACAGGGCGTAGTCGATTCCCACGGCCAGGCCGATCATCAGGGCCAGCACGGTGGCCGTGTTGGTCATCTCCACGAAGCCCGACACGAAAAGGACACCCATCACGCCGACGGCGACACCCACCAGTGCGGTGAGCAGGGGCAGTCCGGCGGCCAACAGCGAACCGAGGGTGACGGCCAGCACGACGAACGCGACGATCACACCGACGATCTCTCCGGCGCCACCGATCCCGCCGCCCGCGACAGGCAGCACCGAACCGCCGAACTCGACCTGCAGACCGGCCTCACGCAGCGGCTCCACCACCCCGGACAGAGCCGACTTGGCCGACTCCGTCACCTCGGAGGCCGGCTGAGCGAACTGGACATCGGCGTACCCGATCCTACGGTCCGCCGACAGCGCCCCTCCCGTCTCCGGCCCGGCGACATGCACCACCCCCGGAACCCGGGCAACGGAATCCAACGCGTCCGCCAATGCCTCGCGGGCACCTGCCTCCGTCAGAGTGCGCCCCTCAGGCGCGGCGATGATCACACGCGCGGAACCACCGGAGGCAGCCGGAAACTTCCGGGCGAGGAGTTCCTGCGCCTGCTGCGACTCAATGCCAGGCACGGAGTACGTGGTGCCCAGCTGTCCGCCCAGCGCACCACCCAACGTGCTGACGACCACAACCAGCAACAGCCACGCCAGCAGCACCCGGCCCCGACGCCGCGCCGCCCAGCGCCCCAGTTCATACAGCCGTCCGGCCACGCCCACCGCTCCTTCTCCCAGCAACACCAGATTTATGCATCCTAGGATAAAAATGCATCCCGTGGCATTTACTGCTCCGGAGGTAGGGTTCCGCCATGGACCAACCGGGGCTGAGGGAGCGCGGAAAGCAGCGCCGCAGGGAAGCGATCACGCGGGCGGCCTACCGCCTCTTCACCGAACGCGGCTACGGCCCCACGACGATTGACGACATCGCTCAGGCCGCCGAGGTCGCGCGCCGTACCGTGACCCTGTACTTCCCCACCAAGCAGGATCTCGCCCTGGCCCGCACGGCCGACTCACTTCAGCGCCTGACGGACGCCCTGACGGACCGCCCCGACGGCGTGAGCACGCTGGACGCCGTCAAGGCGTGGCTGGACCAGGAGATCAAGGCAGCCACAGAGCTCGACCTCCTGGAACATCGCATGTTCGAGGCCAACCCCGAACTCCAGGCCCTGCGGAGCATTCACTACTCCGACGCAGTCCGGGCGGGCACCGCATCGATCGCCCGCGACATCGGAGCGGCCCCCGACGATGCCGGGCCCGCCCTTGCCGCCGTTGCCATCGTCGCCGTCATCACCCAGGCATACGCCACAGCCGAGAACCAGGACGCAGAACAGGCCCTGCGGACCGGCTTCACCTTCCTCGAAGCCGGAATCGCATCTCTCGCCCAGCCATCGAAACCCTGAGGGGCCGTCGCCCTCGGAGGGCCTTCTCCCGACCGTCACCGAGTGCGCGAGCTGATCGTTTTCGGCCGCCCCTGGGATCGTTCGGATCTGCTGTGCCGCGCCAGCCTGTGCGATCTGCCGGGTAGAAGGTGGATCGTCTCCACGGACAGACAGGCGCCAGGGCTCGGCCAGGCCACCTTCTCCGTCGACGGCGCTTGGGCCTTGACCCCGAATCTTGAACACGCCTATGCGGCTTGGGCCAGGGTAGTTGATGCTGAGTGGAAGGTGTTCTCGTAGGCGATCGGGGATCGCTGTCCGAGGCGGGAATGCCGACGTCGGGTGTTGTAGCGCGACAGCCGGCGGAAGGCGTCGAGTCGGGCCTCGCGCTCGTTCGGCCAGCCCTTTCGCCCCTTCAGCGTCTCCCTTTCGAAGGTCGCGTTGAACGACTCGGCGGCGGCGTTGTCGGCGCTGGAGCCGACCGCGCTCATGCTCTGCCGAACCCCCGCTGACCTGCAGGCTTCGGCGAATGCCCGACTCGTGTACTGGGCCCCGTGATCGGTGTGCATCACGGCTCCGATGAGGCTGCCGCGGGTCCGGATCGCGGCGGTGAGGGCGTCGGTGACGAGTTCGGTGCGCATGTGGTCGGCGATCGCCCAGCCGGCCGGACGCCGTGAGCAGAGATCGATGACGGTCGCGAGGTAGCAGAACTTCCCGCCGCCGATGGGCAGGTAGGTG
>NZ_JBEZVN010000073.1:0-9581 GCF_040636995.1 Streptomyces sp. NPDC032161
TCCACCGCCGTCCGCTCCCGACCCGTCCACGCACGCAGCACCCGCGCCAGACAGGTCAGCAGGACATCGTCGATCCTGGTCCGGTAGACGGGCGGGACGGTGTGCAGCAGGGCCTCGGTCTCGTCGGTGTCGAGCGCGACGGTCACGGTCCGCTGGTGGGCGACGGTGTCGGCGCCGTCGGGCAGGTCCGCGGGCAGCGGGCCGGTGTGGGCGCCGTCGAGGACGCCCTCCCAGTAGGAACGCTGGTCGTCGAAGCCGCCGTCGCGGGTGTGTGCGGCGAGGCGGTCGGCCCATTGGCGTACGGAGGTGGTCTTGGGGCCGAGGTCGGCGGGGTGTCCGTCGCTGATCCGGGTGTGCGCGGTGGCGAGGTCGTCGAGGAGGATGCGCCAGGAGACGCCGTCCATGACGAGGTGGTGGACGACGACGAGGATCCGGGTGACCTCGCGGTCGGGTCCTTCGCCTCGTACGGCGGCGAGGATCCGTACCAGTGGCCCGTGGTCGAGGTCGAGTTCGCGCTGGGCGCGGTGGGTGAGGTCGGCCCAGGCGGTGTCGCCGGCCGGCCCCTCGGGGAGCGGGTGGACGGTGTGGACGGCGTCGATGTCGACGGTCGGCTCGATGCGGCCGTGGCGGACGCCGTCCGTGCCGAGGGGGAAGACGGACCGCAGGGCGTCGTGCTGGTCGAGGACCGCGGCGACGGCGGCGCGCAGGGCGTCCGGGCGGGTGCCGGGCGCGGGGGTCAGCTCCATCGCCATGTTGAAGTGGTGCGGAGCCACGGGATGCGTGGTGAAGAACCACTCGCGGATGGGGGTGGTGGGGAAATCGCCCCGCAGCGTGCCCTGTTCGGCGCGCACGGTCGGCGTGCTCCGGCTGTCCGCGGCGTCGGCGTGTGCGGCGAGGGCGGCGACGGTCTGGTGGGCGAAGATGTCGCGGGAGGTCAGGTCGAGTCCGGCCTGGCGGGCGCGGGTGACGACCTGGATGCTGAGGATGGAGTCGCCGCCGAGGGCGAAGAAGTTGTCCTCCACGCCGATGTCCGCCAGGTCGAGGACGTCTGTCCAGATCTCGCAGAGCGTCCGTTCGGTGTCCGTGCGCGGGGCGACGTGCCGGGCCGCGCCGTCGGATTCCGGTGCGGGCAGGGCCTTGCGGTCGGTCTTGCCGCTGGAGTTGAGCGGCATCCGGTCGAGCGCGACGAAGGCCGACGGCACCATGTACGCGGGGAGTTCGGCGGCGGCGTGCCCGCGCAGGGCGTCGGCGTCCGGACGGGCGCCGGGGCGGGCCGGGGTCACATAGGCGACGATCCGCGGGTGGCCGGGGCGGTCCTCGCGTACCACGGCGGCGGTCTGTGCGACGGACGGGTGGCGGGCGAGCACGGCCTCGATCTCGCCTAGTTCGATGCGCAGACCGCGGATCTTGACCTGGTCGTCGGCCCGTCCCTGGTAGGCGAGTTGGCCGTCGGTGTGCCAGCTGGCGAGGTCGCCGGTGCGGTAGAGCCGGCCGCCCGTTCCCGCCGGGTCGGCGACGAAGCGCTCCGCGGTGAGACCGGCCCGGTCGTGGTAGCCGCGGGCGAGACCCGGGCCGGACACGTACAGCTCTCCCACGACCCCGACGGGTACGGGGCGGAGCCAGGGGTCGAGGACGGCGACGTGCGCGTCGGCGACGGGTTCGCCGATCGGCGGGGCGCCCGCGCCGGGGTTCAGTTCGCGGCTCATCGAGGCGGCGATGGTCACCTCGGTCGGGCCGTACGCGTTCACCATGGTCCGGCCGGGGGCCCAGCGGGCCACGAGGTCCGGGCCGCAGGCCTCGCCGCCGGTGGAGACAACCCTCAGGTCGGGGAGGTCGCCGGGCGGCATGGTGCCGAGCACGGTCGGCGGGATCAGGGTGTGGCTGATGCGGCGCTCGGCGAAGAAGCGGTGGAGCGCCTCGCCGACGAGGGGGCCGTGGCCGTCGGGGACGACCAGGGTGCCGCCGCCTCCGAAGGCCATGAGGAGTTCCATCACGGAGGCGTCGAACCCGGCCGAGGCGAGCTGGACGACGCGGGCGGTCGGGTCGGTGCGCAGGCGTGCGGAGGCCGCGGCGGCGAAACCTGCGATGCCGCGGTGGGTGACGACGACGCCCTTGGGGCGGCCGGTGGAGCCCGAGGTGTAGATCATGTACGCGGCGGCGTCCAGGGGGATGCTCACGTCGGGCGTGGTGGCCGACCGGGCGGCGGTCTCACGCCGGACCCTGGGGTCGTCCAGGTCGAGGACGGGCAGGCCGAGGACGGCCGGGGTCGGTGGCTGCGCGCCGGACGGGTCGCCGGCGCGGATCACGAGCCGGGCGCCGCAGTCCCGCAGGACGTGGTCGAGGCGCTGCGCGGGCCACTCCGGGTCGACGGGTACGTAGACGCCGCCCGCCCTGACCACGGCGAGGAGGCTGACCAGCCAGTCGGCCGAGCGGGGCTGGAGGACGGCGACGCGGGTCTCGCGGCCCACGCCCCGGGCGCGCAGCAGGTGGGCGAGCCGGGCGGAGGCGGCGTCCAGCTCGGCGTAGGTGAGGGTGGTGTCGCCGTGCTCGACGGCGGGCGTGTCGGGGGCCGCGGCGGTACGGGCGGCGAACAGGGCGGGCAGGGTCAGCGACGGGGTTCCGGCGCCGACGGCGGAGCGTCCCCACTCCTCGACGATGCGGTTGCGTTCGTCGTGCGTGAGGTGGCCGATGGCGGCGGTGGGGCGCTCCGGGTAGGCGGTGAGCTCCTGGGCGAGATCCACCCATTGACGGCCCAGGCGCCGCATCGTGACGGCGTCGAACAGGTCGGTGCTGTACTCGAGTTCGACGTCGAGTCCGCCGTCGTGCGCCGAGAATTCGAGGGTGAGGTCGAAGCGGGCGGAGGCGCGCGGAACGGGGACGCGTGCGGCGGGCAGTCCGGCGAAGTCGTCGAGGCCGTCGGCGTCGCCGAAGGCGTTCTGCAGGACGAGCGCGGCCTGCACGAGCGGGGTGCGGCTGGGGTCCCGCTCGGGCGCGAGCGCCTCGACGAGCCGGTCGAACGGCACGTCCTGGTGGGCGAAGGCGTCCAGGACCATGCCGCGGGTGCGGTCGAGCAGGTGGCGGAAGGAGCCGGTCTCGTCGATGTCGCCGCGCAGCACGAGTGTGTTGACGAAGAACCCCACGAGGTCCGCGGTGTCCTGGTGGTCGCGGCCGGAGGTGACGGTGCCGAGGGCGATGTCGCGGCGTCCGCTGTGGCGGGCGAACAGCAGCTGGGTCACGGCGGTCAGCGCCATGAAGAGGCTGGCCCGCTGCTGCCGGGCGAGGGCGGTCAGGCGCTCGGTGAGGGCGGCGGGCACGTGGAAGGTGTGCAGCGCTCCGGCCGCGGTGCGCACGGCGGGGCGCGGCCGGTCGGTGGGGAGGTCGAGCACGGGCAGGTCGGCGAGGCGGGTGCGCCAGTGGCCGAGCTGGGCGTCCAGGGCGTCGCCCTCGGTGCGGGCGCGCTGCCAGGCGGCGTAGTCGGCGTACTGGACGGGGAGTTCGGGCAGGGCGGCGGGGGCCGTGCCGTCGCGGCGGGCCGCGTACAGGGCGCCCAGGTCGCGCACGAGAACGCCGACGGACCAGCCGTCGGTGACGATGTGGTGCTGGGTGAGCAGGACGACGTGCTCGCCGGGCCGGAGCGCGACGGCGAGCACGCGCAGCAGCGGGCCGGTGCGCAGGTCGAACGGGACGGACTGCTCGGCGAGGAGGACCCGGTCGAGAGCCGCGTCGGCGTCGGTTTCCGTGGCGAGGTCCACCGTCCTTACGGGGACGGCGAGTTCGGGCCGCACGACCTGGACGGGCCGGCCGTCGTGGTTCTCGAAGACGGTGCGGAGGGTCTCGTGCCGTGCGACGAGGTCGCCGACGGCGGCGCGCAGCGCGTCGAGATCCAGTGCCCCGCTGATCCGCAGGGCGGCGGCGGTGTTGTACTCGACACTGTCGGGGGCGAACTCGTGCAGGAACCAGAGGCGTTGCTGGGCGGGTGCGAGCGGCAGCGGCCCGGTCCGGTCGGTCCGCGCGGGGATGCGGTCCGGTTCGTCGCGTGCCCCGTCCGGGTCGCTCTCCACGAGCGCGGCGAGCGCGGCCGGTGTCGGGTGGTCGAAGAGCTCGCGCCAGGTGAGCGCCGCGCCCAGCTCGGCACGGATGCGGGTGACGACCTGGAGGGCGAGCACGGAGTCGCCGCCGAGGTCGAGGAATTCGTCGTCGGCCCCGACCCGCGTCGCGCCGAGGGCATCGGCCCAGATCGCGCACACGGCGGTCTCGGCAGGTGTCCGGGGGGCGGTGTAGGGACGGTCGGAGTCCTCCTCGGGGGCGGGCAGGGCGCGCCGGTCGAGCTTGCCGTTGGCGGTGAGCGGCAGCGCGTCGAGGACGACGTACGCGGACGGGGTCATCGCCTCGGGCAGTTCGGCGGCGGCGTGCGCGCGGACGTCCGCCAGGGACGGGCGGTCGCCGTCGTGGCCGACGAGGTAGGCGACGAGCCGCTTGAGGCCCGGCCGGTCCTCGCGGGCGACGACGACGGCGCTGCGCACGGCCGGGTGGCCGGCGAGGACGGCCTCGATCTCGCCGGGCTCGATGCGCAGGCCGCGGATCTTCACCTGGTCGTCGGCGCGTCCGCCGAACTCCAGGTCGCCGTCGGGCCGTCGGCGCACGATGTCGCCGGTGCGGTAGAGCCGGTCGCCGGGCCGCTCGGCGTACGGGTCGGCGACGAACCGCCCGGCGGTGAGGCCGGTGCGCCGGTGGTAGCCGCGGGCGAGCGGGCCGCCGAGGTACAGCTCGCCCCACTCGCCGTCGGCGACGGGGCGCAGTCGGGCGTCGAGGACGTGGGCGCGGGCGCCGTCGATGGGCAGGCCGATGGGGTGCGGGCCGGTGCGGTCGGCGGGCAGCGGGGCGGAGAGCGTGGTGCAGACGGTGGCCTCGGTGGGGCCGTAGGCGTTGATGACGCGGCGTCCGCCGGTGGCCCAGCGGGCAACGGTGTCGTCGGGGCAGGCCTCGCCGCCGACGACGACGGTGCGCAGCGCGGGCAGGTCGGCGGCGGGCAGGGTGCCCAGGACGACGGGCGGCAGCATGACGTGGGTGACGCTGCGGTCGGCGAGGAGCCTCAGCAGTTCGTCACCGAGCGGCTGGCCGGGGGCGAGGACGAGGGTGGCCCCGGCGGTGAGGGTCATCACCATGTCGGCCATGGCCACGTCGAAGCTGGGCGAGACGAACTGGAGGACCTTGTCGCCGGACCGCAGGTCGAGCGCGGCGGTGTGCGCGGCGGCGAGGCCGGGGAGTCCGGCGTGCGGGACGACGACGCCCTTGGGGCGGCCGGTGGAACCGGAGGTGTAGATCATGTACGCGGCGCCGGAGGCGGCGCCGTGGCCGGCCGCGGGGGCGGCGGCCGGACCGGTGCGCAGCTCGGCCCCGACGTGGTCGAGGTCGATCACGCGGGAACCGGCCTCGGTCCCCGCGACGGCGGCCTCGCCCCCGAGACCGCCGCGGGTGACGAGGAGCCTCGGGGCGGCGTCCTCGATCATGTACGCGATGCGGTCGGCGGGGTAGCCGGGGTCGACCGGCACGTACACACCGCCGGCCCGCAGCACGGCGAGCAGCGAGACGACCAGTTCCGGGGAGCGGTCCAGGCAGACGGCGATCCGGTCCTCGGCCCGCGCCCCGGACCGGCGGAGCAGGTGCGCCAGCCGGCCCGCCCGCTCGTTCAGCTCCCGGTAGCTCAGGGCGGTGTCGCCGTGCTCGACCGCGATGCCGTCCGGGGTGCGGGCGGCCCAGTGGGCGACCGCCTCCAGGACGGTGGCGCCCGCCGCCGGTACCGTTTCGGACTTCCAGTTCGGCGTGGACGCCGTGTTCATGAAACCCCCTCGGGTCGTGCTGGTGAATGCGCGTGCGTGCGGGTCGGTGGCGGGCGCGGCTCAGCCCCGCATCGACTCTTCGAGCTCCTGGAGGATGCGTTCCTCCACCGCGTCCGCGAGTGCGGCCACGGTCGGGGCGTCGTGGACGGCCCGGACGGTGAGGGACACACCGAACCGGGTCCGGATCCGGGCGGTGACCTGGAGGGTGAGGATCGAGTTGCCGCCCAGGGCGAAGAAGTCGTCCTCGGCGCCGACCCGTTCGAGGCCCAGCACCTCCTGCCAGATGGCGGCGACGGCCTCCTCGCCGGGGGTGCGGGGGGCGACGTACTCGGTCCCGGTCTGTACCGCGTCCGGGTCGGGCACCGGCAGGGCGCGACGGTCGACCTTGCCGTTGGCGTTGAGCGGCAGCGCGTCGAGGGCGACGAACGCGGCCGGGACCATGTACGCCGGCACCAGGGCCTTGAGGTGGGCGCGCAGTTCGGCCGGGACGAAGGCGTGGCCGTCGTGGAGGACGGTGTACGCGACGAGCTGGGGCGCGGCACCGTGGTCCTGGCGTGCCATGACGACGGCGCGGGAGACGGCCGGGTGCTTGCGCAGGGCCGCCTCGATCTCGCCGGGTTCGATGCGGAAGCCGCGGATCTTCGTCTGTTCGTCGGCGCGCCCGGCGAACTCGATGTCGCCGCCGGGCAGATGTCGGGCCCGGTCACCGGTGCGGTAGAGCCGGTCGCCCGGCCGGTCCCCGTACGGGTCGGCGACGAACCGCTCGGCGGTCAGCGTGGGCCGGCCCAGGTAGCCGCGACCGACGCTCGGTCCGCCGAGGTACAGCTCGCCGGTGACGCCGACGGGCGCGGGCCGCAGCGTCTCGTCGAGGACGTACATGCGGATGCCCGGGTTGGGGCGGCCGATGGGGACGCTCGGGGTGTCGGGCAGGGTGTCGGCGTGCACCGGGTACAGGCACGACTCGACGGTCGCCTCGGTCACCCCGTACGTGTTGAGGACGGTCGTCGTCGCCGTGTCGGCGCGGTCCAGGAGGCGGCGGCAGTCGTCGGTGCGCCACAGGTCCGCGCCGACCGCGAGGACCCTCAGCGGCGGCAGTTCCTCGCCGCGCCGGGCGGCCTCGTCGGCGAGCGCGGTGGCGAGGGCGGGCACCGTGTCGAGGTGGGTGACGCCCGCGGAGCGCACGAGGTCGAGCAGGCGGCCCGGGTCGGTGACGGTGTCGGCCGGGGCGAGGACGAGCGCGCCGCCGTGGCACAGCGCGTGCACGAGGTCGGAGACGAACACGTCGAACGACATGCTGGCGACGTTGAGCTGACGCACCGGCCGCCCGTCGGTGAACCCGTAGGCGGCGTCCCACGAAGCGGCCCCGTGGCTGACGCTGCGGTGCTCGATCTGGACGCCCTTGGGCCGCCCGGTGGAACCGGACGTGTAGATGACGTACGCCAGGTCCCGGGGCCGCACCCGTGTGGGGGGAACGGTGTCGGGGTGGCGGGCCACGGCGCGGCTCAGCGGTTCGGCGTCCAGCGCCAGGACCGGCGCGTCGACCGTCGGCAGCGCCGGGGCGAGCGAGGCCCGGGTGAGGACCATCCGGGCGTCGCTGTCGTCCAGCACGTACGCGAGCCGTTCGGCGGGGTGGGCCGGGTCGAGTGGCACGTAGGCGCTGCCGGACTTCAGGACGGCGAGGAGGGCGACGACCATCTCGGTGCCGCGCTCCAGGCAGATCGCGACGACGGCCCCGGGCCCGGCGCCGCGGGCGACGAGTTCGTGCGCGAGCCGGTTGGCGCGGGTGTCGAGCTCGACGTACGACAGGATGTCGTCGCCGCACACCACGGCGTCGGCGTCCGGGGTTCGGCGGGCCTGCGCGGCGATCAGTTCGTGCAGGCAGGTCCCGTCCTCGTACGGAATGGTCCCGCCGCTCCAGCCGCCGGGCTCGACGAGCCGGGCGCGCTCCTCGTCGGGCAGCATGGACAGTTCGGCCGGGCGTACGGTCGGGTCCTCGGCCATGGCCCGCAGCAGCGCCCGGAGTTGGGCGGACAGGCGGGTGACCCGGTCACGGCCGAACAGGGCGGGGTCGTACGAGAGGTGCAGGGCGAGCCGTTCCGCGTCGGCGTACGCGGTCAGGTCCAGCGGATAGCTGGTGGTGTCGACGGCGGTGACGTCGGTGACGCGCAGCCCGTGCGCGGCGGCGGCCTCCTCGTTGCCCGGGTAGTTCTCGAAGACGACGATGCTTTCGAACAGTTCGTTGCCTTGCGGGAGTTCGGTCGCGCATTCGCGGATTCCGCGCAGCGAGAGGTGCTCGAAGCGGTGGGCCTCCACCTGCTCGGCCTGGAGTCCGCGCAGCCAGTCGACGACGCTGCCGGACCCACCGGTGTCGGTGCGCACCGGCAGGGTGTTGAGGAAGTTGCCGACGGTCGACTCGATGCCCGGCAGGTCGGCGTGGCGTCCGGAGACGGTCGCACCGAAGCACACGTCGGTCTCTCCGGCGTAACGGGCGAGCAGCAGCGCCCAGGCGCCCTGGACGACCGTGTTGAGGGTGAGTCCGTGCTCCCGCGCCATGCGCGACACGGCGGCCGCGTCGGCGGGGGCGAGTTCGGCCCGCACCCGCTCGGCTGCGTGCGCGCGGTGTCCGGGGGCCGGTGTCCGGTCGACCGGCAGCGGGGTGGGCGCGCGGAACCCGTCGAGGACCCGCCGCCAGTGCTCCTCGGCGGCCCGCGGGTCCTGGCGCTCCAGCCAGGCGACGTAGTCGGCGAACGGCGGCCCGGCCGCGACCGGGGCGCGTTCGCCGCACGTCAGCGCCGTGTACTGCGCGAAGACGTCCGCGAATATCCGAGAGGTGCTCCAGCCGTCGAGGACGACGTGGTGGAACGTCCACACGACGCGGACGGCACCGGGCCGTTCCGGCACGAGCGCGATCCGCATCAGGGGCCCGTCGGCGAGGTCGATTCCGGTGGCCAGTTCGGCCGCCGCGACGGCGACGGGGTCCGCACCGGCCGGCTCGTGGCGAACGGCGAGCACGGCCCGTCGGCGCACGACCTGGAGCGGCCGCGGCACGTCCTCCCACACGAGGTGGGTGCGCAGCGCGGGAGTGGCGTCCACGACCCGCTGCCACGCCTCGGCCAGGGCCTGCGGGTCTCCGGCACCCTCCAGCACGAACGACACCTGGTCGAGGTAGACGGCCGGGTCGGCGAGCGTGTGGAACAGCATGCCGCTCTGCAACGGAGTGAGGGGATAGACGTCCTCCACGTCCTGCGCCTGCCGCCCGGCCCCGACGACGGCGTCCACGGCTGCCTGGTCCAGCCGGGCGAGCGGGAAGTCGGAGGGCGAACGCCCGCCTGCCTCGGACCGGACGCAGTGCCGCACGAAGCCGCTGATCTGCGCGGCGAGGTCGTGTGCGAGGCGTTCGACGGTGGCCGCGCGGTGCCGCTCGGTCGAGTACGTCCAGGTGAACGTCAGCCGTTCGTCCATGACGACACCGATCACGTCCAGTTCGTGGGCACGCCGCTCGTCGGGGTGGTGGTCCCCTCCGACGGGCGGGAGCATCCGCCCGAGAAGACCGTCGGCGGACGGGGCTCCGCCGGGCCCGGCCGTGGCGTCGAACCGGCCGTGGAAGTTGAAGCTGATGCGGGGTGCGGGGTGGTCGGTGAAGGGCGTGTCGGGGGCGAGGTGGCGCAGCGCGCCGTAGCCGATGCCCCGGTCGGGGACGGCCCGCAGTTGTTCCTTGACGGCCTTGACCGCGGCCCCGAA
>NZ_JBEZVN010000074.1:0-8968 GCF_040636995.1 Streptomyces sp. NPDC032161
CGAGCCGAGGTCTTCTCCTTCATCGAGACCTTCTACAACCGCCGCCGCCTGCGAAAGCACCGGACTTTCGGCTACCTCACCCCGACCGAGACCAGGCAGCGGCACCAGCACGCCCTCGCGGCATAACGATCACGTGTCCGAGATCACGTGGAAACTTCACTTCGGCCCTGGACCAGGATGTCGAGCACGGTGCCGTCGGCGTCGACGGCCCGCCACAGGTACTTCCGCTCCCCGTTGATCTTGATGAAGACCTCGTCCAGGTGCCACTTGTCGCCCGGCCGCGCACGCCGGCGGCACAGTCCGTTGGCGTAGGCATGCCCGAACTTGGCGCACCAGCGCCGGACGGTCTCCTGGGAGACGAGCACACCGCGCTCGAGCATCAGTTCCTCGACCTCCCGGAACGACAGCGGGAAGCGGTGGTACAGCCACACGCAGTGCGCAATGATCTCCACCGGGTACCGGTGCCCCTTGTACGACGGCGGCGTACTGCCCACGGACGACCCCCTCCACCATGATCAACCCGAAGATCATCCACCCCGCCAGCCAACGTGACAGTGCACTTGTTCACACACCGCTGGGGGCGCTGCTCACGAGCAGCGCCCCCAGCGGTGTGTGAACAAGTGCCTACTGGGCTGAATTGACCCGGTTGTTGGCGGCAACCAGGCCGAGCCCCGGACCGACGGCGCGCTTCCAGGTCAGGACAGGAGCGCAGCGATCACGGCTGCGGCGACGGAGGCGGTGGCTAGGAGGCCGAGAAGATACGAGTTCTCTTTCCACCGTGAGTGGTCTGCCAGCATGCTTGCTCCGCCGAAGACCACGACGCCGAAGATCAGCTGTCCCAGGCCCACGGTGTTACCCAGGAGCAGCGTCAGGGGTACGTAGATCAGGCCGTACAGCAGGGCCATCGTGGTGGCGGTGGACTCTTCCCGCCCGAGATAGGCATCGATCACGGCTCGGGCGCGCTGCTTGTCCGGATTGCCTTCGGGACAGGTGTTCTCTGCAGTAGTCACGGTGTCCTCACTAGAAGCAGTAGCTCTGGATGCCGGCGATGCCCAAGATCTGGGCTGCTGCCTTCGTGCCGTATCCCTTCTTCGAGACGGCGCGCTTGAAGTCGCCCTTCTTCCTGGCTCCCCATACGAGCTTGGCCGTCGACCTGATGCCCCCGAGGCCCTTGACGGCTACTTGCGCGGCCTTGAAGGCCCTGTACGCGGGAACGAAGACCAGTGCGACAGCGGCGACGCACTTGGTCCACTTCCATACGGAGCGCCAGAATGGGTCGGCGACGACGGGGAAGGCGGTGTTGGCGTTCACGTCGATGGTTTGCACGATGTCGCCGCCCTCGATGCGGAAGCTGGTGGGTACGGCGTTGCCGCCTGCGTCCTTGGCCCAAGGGGCGTCGAACACACCGAGCTGGATCGGCTCGATGGCGAAGGTCTCCCAGCCGCCGGCGCTGTCGCTGCGGGCGCGCAGCAGTCCTTCGTCGCTGCCGGTGTAGTTCTTCTCGGCGGTGACGTACTTGTCGTTGGCTTTGGACTTGAGGGCGAAGCTTCCGGTGCCGGAGAGCTTGTGCAGTGTGTACTTCTCCCAGCTGCCAATCGTCTCACCACGGGCACGCAGCATGCCGGCCTGCTTGCCGGTGTTGTTGACCTCTGTGGTGACGTACTTGCCATTCGCCTTGGACCGTAGTGAGACGGTGTTGTCGCTGTTGCGGATGAGGGTGAACTTTTCCCAGCTACCGAGGTCTGCGGCCGTGGCACGGACCTTGCCCAGTTGGCTACCGGTCTCGTTGATGCGCGCCGACGCGTAGTGATCTGTTGCGGCCGAGTGCAGCGTCACCTCCCCAGCGGGGTTGTCGGGCGAACTGGTGTAGGCGGCCAGGGCACCATCTTCTTGCTTCTGAACGACGGCGCTGTCCGGAAGATTCAGGGGTGTGCGGTATTCACGGCTGGCATCGGCGTTCTTGAGGACCTGCAGCGTGCGGCTGCCACCACTCAGGGTCGGCTGAACCACGGTGTCGACCGGCTTGGCCGGGTCGCTGTAGACGACCAAGTCATTGATCTTGACGGCGCGCACCTGATCGCCCGGCACGCCCATGCCCATGCCGGGCAGGTCATGGTTCGAAGCGACAGAGATCTGATCAGCGCTGTTCCACGGGATGGCGACGGTGCTGTCGGTGTTCGCGATGGCCGCGTATTGGCTATTGCTGGTGGTCGCCGCGGTAAGGTCCGCGGGCTCCTGGGCGCTGTTGACGGCGCTGACCGCCTGCTCGGCCGCGTTCAGCTTCCAGCCGGTGTCCACGGTGAAGGTGACGGGAGCGGACCAGCCGTTGGCGTAGTGGGTGCCGTCGTAGGTGGTGGTGCGGAAGGTGTAGGTCTTGCCGTTCTGTAGCTTGCCGGCCGGTACCTGAACCGAAGCCGTAGCCCCCTCCTCCACGGGCGAGGAGTTGACCTGGGCGACGACCTGGTCGGTGGCCTGGTCCTTGATCTCGAACGTGCCTTGGATCTTGTCGTCTTCGTTGATGTCGTCGGTGGTGAACCGGAGGGTCGGGGTGAGGGAGTTGACCTTGTAGATGCCGCCGTTGCTGATGTATGGAGGCCCGGCCTGGAGGTTGGCGCCGCTCTTGGGCCGGTAGTTGTAGGTGACTTCCAGCTGCGGGATCTGAGCGTCGTTGGTGTGGTCCGAGGAGTAGAACCGCTTCCACGCATACGTGTCGGACTCGCTGGCCGCCCGCAGGCCCATGTGGCCCTCGGTGGCCTTGGCGCTGGCCCAGTACTTCGCGAGTTCGGTGACGTCCGCCGTGACATAACCGGCGTTGTTACACGCAGCGGACTTGGTCTCGGTGGAGGTCGCGAACTTCTGCCGCCACGTGGGCTGCTTACCCCAGCGCGTCGACGTGTCGGCCGCGTCGGTAGCCCACACCTCCCAGCCTCGCTTCTCACACGACCAGGAGTGGTAGTTGTACAGCTTCAGCTTCGCACTCGAGACCAAGGCGTCAGCGAACTCTCCAGTACCCCAGGAGATGAAGGACCGTGCGGTGCGCTTGGTGGAGCCGGAAGAGTCGCCGGGCCAGCCCAGCTTCAAGTCGGTGGAAACCGACTGATCGGCGCTCTCACCGCCCTGGACGAAGGTGTCGAAGAGCAGGTCCAGGGTGCTGGTGGCCGGATCGATGGTCACCGGGTACTGCGTCTTCGGATCGGACAAGAACTCTGTGTCTGGGATCAGGCGCAGCTCGACGGTGTCGCCGTCTTGTGTGACGTCCATGGCGACCAGCTTGCGGTTGGTGTGCTCACCGGACCGCCTATCCACGGCCGCGTCCCACATCACCGGGGGCTGGCATCACCGCGGCCACCTTGCCGGTCTTGGCGTCCTCGAAGGAGACCGAGCCGTCCTTCTGGGCTTCGGCCTTGAGTCCCTTGACCTTCAGCGGCAGCGTCATCGGCGCCGCGCCGTCCTGGGGGCGGTCGTTGAGCTTCAGGTACTGCTCGAAGCCGCTGCGGGTGGCGTCGATGACCAGGTCCGCGCCGGGTACAGCCTCACGGTAGGTCGCTCGGGGCCCGTCCAGAACGGGCTGGGGCAGGCCGCCCTTCCACTGCACCTTGACCTGCGCATCGCCCGAACCCAGCGTGATCAGGTCACGGGCCGCAGAAGCCGGAGCATCCGCGGCATCCTGCGCAGAGCGCGCCTTCGTCCCGCCCTGACCGGCGAGCTTCAGCCCATCCGGATGCGCCTTCGAGGCGACGCTTCCGTCCTTCTGCCGGGCGAAGTCCACATCGACATCGACCCACTTGCCGTCACGGATCATCCGTACCGGGCCCGCCGACTGCTCGACCGTCAGTGTCCCGTCAGGGTTGGCGTACGTCGTCGACGACTCGGTACGCCGGTCCAGGACCTCAACACGCTTGTCCTGCTTGGCTGCCGCTTGCAGTGCCTGCTCCGCCGTGATCGCCTCAGTGATCGGCGAACCGGTCGGCGCCTGAGCCTGCGACGGCGCGGACTCGGGCCGCCCCTCAGCGTTCGCGGTGACCGTCGAGCCGATCACCGCCAGCGCGGTCAGGGCCGATATGCCGGTCACGGCCAGGGTTCTATGGGGACTGCGCTGGCGCAGTTGCATGTGCTCGCTCCACACACGTCGGGCTGCAGACGGCTTTGAGGAGCCGTCAGATACGCCGCGTATTCTGACAACATTGATCAGATATATCTAAGCCGTGTCAGATCGGTGCAAGCAGAGTCTTTGGGCCCGACTTCTCTTCTCCGCCGAGCCCTGCTGACTGAGTGCGCGCGATAGGCCCAGGGCCCGCGGCACGGCCTCGTTCATCCAAGGGTGGTGAGCTCCTTGGAGTCGCAAAACTCAGTCATCGTGTCTCCGCGTTCGAGCGAGCGACGGCGTCCGCCGAGGTTCGAGGGCAGGGCACCGTGAGCCCGAGGTCGAGGCGCTTGTCCATGTCGAGGCGGAAGGTGCCGTACGGGTTGATATTCGAGCAGAACAGCGCGGTCAGCCCGTGCCGGTCCTCGTCGCTGAGCTTCTTCGCCGGTTCGGCCAGGACCTGCTGGAGCAGCAGGGTGTTGACGTGCACGAGCGAGGACTGGAGCAGGCGGGCTGTGTGCCCTATCAGGCGTTCCCACCACCCTCGCCCAGGCCATCGGCCTGCACGGCCACAGCCGGATCGGCCTGGGCGGACCCATCACCGCCATACCGGCCACCCGCATGCGGCCCCTCGACGACCTCGGCGTTGTTCTCGTCCCGGCCACAACCGCCGACCTGCATCTCCAGCTTCGCAGCCGCACCCTGATCGTGGTGGAGAACCTCCAAGCCGCAGACGCCGTCTACAGGGTACTCAGGAGCCGCCGCCAACCACCTGGCATCGTCTATCACGCCGGCATGCCGAGCCGAGATATCCTCCACTACATCGCCGAACTCGCCGAACAGGCAGAGAACATCATCATCGCCCCTGACGCCGACCTCGGTGGAACGCGGATCGCAACAGCCATCTGGAACTCACTCACCCCAACCGCCCAACAACACACCACGATCTGCGACATCGGACTGACACCAGCCCATACCCTCCAGAACCCCTGGGCTCCCGACAGCCCGGTCTGGCACGACCTGCACGCGATGCTCAGCAGCCCCGCAGCAGCTCTTGCCCAGGGATGCCTTCGACGCGGATACCCTGTCGAACAGGAGGGATGCATCGCCGAGACCGTGCTGGCCCTCCTCAACACCAAGCTGCCATGACCCGCCGAGCGCCGGCTTCGGGCCTTCTGCCCCACCGAGCGCCGGGGATCAGGCCAGCCGCTCACTCAAGGCGGCGGCCTTGCAGATATACGCTCCGGCCAGCACCTGCCTGCACAACGCTCAGCACACGGAAACGCTGTACCATTAGGGCCACTTCGCAGATTTGTCAAGTAGCCATACCTGGCGCGGACGCCCTTCTGTCCGAGCGGCCCGATACCGCCACCGAGGCTGCGGCCTCGGCCGCACACTCTGGTCGAGTTCGCCCAGCGGCTTCTTCGCCGCGACAGCACCCGACGCGTCTCTGCACGTTTGCCGCTGCCGCGCCTGGAGGCCGCCGGGGTGCTCGCCACGCTGCCCGTCCTCTCACCTCACACCCTGCTGAGGTCTTTGCTGGTTGTGCCGTCGGCTGCTGACGACGGTGACGCCGTGGGGCGCATCACGGGGGCCTCAGTGCGCCGTGCCATCGATGCCGGACACGGCCGACAGGGTTCGTCCACGGTGCGGACACCCCGACCGCTGCGGCAGCCCGGGCCGCGGGACGGTGGCGCCGAGCTACTGCTCCCGAAGCGCCTCAACGGCGCGTCCGGCGCTGAGTGCTCCAGGCGCCCGAGCTCCCTGACCACCCGGGCTTCGCCAAGGCTCTGCTTGTCGGCCGTGTCCGGCGGTGCCGCCTGCTGTGGCAGCGCACCACGGCGTGGCACCAGATCACGGCGTCGAAAAGCCCAGCAACGGTGTGATTCACGTCATGTAAAGAAATCGTGAGGTTTTGTGCAACCTTTTGTGCTCGCTGTGGGTCACGTCTTTGGACACATCAGCCACTCCTGCCTCTGAGGTTCGGTTTTCCATGAAGCTTCGTCGTTCCCTGGCCCTCGCCGCTGCGACGGCTGCCATCGCCCCGGCTGTCCTGCTCACGGCACCCGTCGCCCACGCCACGCAGGATCCGAGGCCGACGGCCACCGAGACGACCGCGGCCGAGGAGGAGTCCACCCCCGCGGAGGACGAGACCACGCCGACCACCGACGACACGGCTCCGGCTGAGGAGACCACCCCGGCCGAGGAGACCACCCCGAGCGAGGAGGAGACCAGGACTGAGACCCCGGTCCAGGCCACGCCCACCCCCTCGGCCACCGTGCCGGCCTCCCCCTCAGCCTCTGCGACGACCGCGCCCGCGCCAGGTCCGGCGGAGTGCGAGGAGGGCGAAGATCCGAAGTCCGACGACAACCTGCACACCAGCCTCTCCGGCCTGCCCTCGAAGATCGTCGCGGGCAGCGGCTTCCACGGCTTCAAGCTCACCGTGAAGAACACCGGCGGCCACGCCTACCAGCGCGTCGACCTCGGGGTGTTCGCCGCTCAGGTCGACGAGGACGATTTCTTCGTCGACACCAGCTACCTCACCCTGCAGTACAAGGACCCGTCCACGGGGAAGTGGACCGGCATCCCCCTCGACGCGACCGACGAGGGCGCCGGCTACCTCGGCTACACCGACATCCGCGCCGAGGAGTCCTTCTCCATCGACCTGCGCCTGGCCGTGGACAAGAAGGCCCCGGCTGGCCTCGGCATCGCCATCAGCATCGGCATGTACGCCGACGACGAGGGCAACTGTGCCTACGCCAGCGACGACGACTACTACCAGTTCAACATCCTCAAGGCCGGCTCCACCCCCGGCGTCGTCGACGAAACCAAGCCACAGGGCGGCAGCAAGCCCCTGCCGAACAAGCCCGTCGGCAACACCCGGATCGACCCGCAGGGCCGCCTCGCCAACACCGGCTCCAGCTCCATGCTCCCGACCATCGCCCTCACCGGCGGCACCGCGGTCGCCGTCGGCACCGGCGCCGTCTTCCTGGTCCGCCGCCGCAAGACCAGTGCCACCGGCATGACTGCCTGACCGTCATCTCAGCCAGAAGGGGCTGCGCCCGCGCGGGGTGCGGCCCCTTCGCCGTACTCCTGCGGCGGACAACAAACAGCCGGGCATGGACGACACGGCATACACCTTCGAGGCTGCCCAGCACAGCGGGCTGCCCCGCGCGGTGCGCAGAGTGCGTATCCGGAATCAGGGGCCGACGCAGCCGAGCGCCGAACCGGTCCCCCGCGTAACCACTTCCGACATCGGTGACGCCGTGGTCAAGCGGCGCACCTATCCGCATGAGCTCGGGCAGTACGCACCCCTATTCCCCGAATCCCCCAAACCCTCGAAAGGGCGGAAACCCTATGCGATACGGCCGGGTCACGGGAGGGCACGTGCTGCGCCGCCGCTCCTTCCGCGTGCTGTCCCTGGGCGCGCTGGTCTTCTACTTCGGTGGGGCCACAGTCGCGCTCATCGACGGGCTGACCGGCAACAAGGACGGGATGATCGCGGCGGCGCTGATACTCACCGTCGGCTCCCTCTCCTACCGTGTCACCCGTTCGCGCGTCCACGTCGGTGAGACTTCGCTCACCGTCGTCAACCCGCTCTTCGCCTACGAGGTGCCCTACGGTGCCGTGCAGCGCATCGGGCTCAGCCTGTCCGGCAGCCTGATGGTGCTGCCCAAGGAGTCCGCCGCGGACACCGACGGCGAGGGCTATCTGGTCGTCGGATTCGCCGGCTCGCTACTCGACCGCATATTCAGGACGTCGGAGAAGGCGGCCGCGAAACTGAAGAAGCTGCACAAGAAGGGCCGTCGGCGCCCCGGCGCGGACGGCCCGGTGCGACGCATGCTGGTGGCCGACGCCGTCGCGGACGGAATGCTCCTGGTCGCCGCCGGGTGCGCGGTGGCGTCCCTGGCCCTCGGCTGACTTCTCAGCACCCGAAGCTCCAAACGCCGCGTGGGCCCCGTGCGGTGAGCACGGTGGTGAGGCGGGCCTGCATCTGACGTTCCAGCCACCGGCCGTATCCACGTCCGGATCCTGGCCATCCCGGAGCAGGCCCTGGAATTCTTCGTCTGGGGCCGCCTACAGTCGCCGCAGCCCCAGACGGTCCACCAGGCTCATTTGCGGGCGACGAATCCCCACTGATCGACGGGCTTGTCGTTCTCGTCGCTCAGGTCCGGATGCCACCGCGAGATGGATCCGAACCCTGGGGCGACCAGGTCCATTCCGTCGGCGCTCGCGAGGATCTCTTCGGGCTGGCGCACCAGGTACGGCGGGGTGTCGCCTGCTGCGTATGCCTCCTGGGCCGCGAGCGTCTGCGGGGTGGAGATCGTGTCGCAGAGGACGAGGTGACTGCCCGCAGGGAGGTTGGCCATGTACCGGCGGGTGAGGTCGATTCCTGTCTGGGGGTCGACGTGTCCCAGTGTGGACAGGAGCATGACGGCCACGGGCTGTTCAAGGTCCAGGGTCCGGGCGGCTTCCCGGAGAACTTGCTCGGTGCTCAGCATGTCTGCGTGGATGTAGTCCGTCATCCCGGCCGGTGCGCTGGTCAACAGGGCCCTGGCGTGGGCCAGGACCAGTGGGTCGTTGTCGACGTAGACGATCCGTGCCTGCGGTTGGATGATCTGCGCGACCTCGTGGGTACTGTTCTGGGCGGGGAGCCCGGTCCCGATATCAAGGAACTGGGTAATCCCTTCGCGTGCCAAGTATCGGACCGCACGGATCTGGAAGGCCGGCACCGGGGCCGGCTTCGCCTTCGCGTCCGGCCGGGTCAGCGAACGCCTCTTGCGCCGGGTGACACCGCGGATGTCGCGCTCACGCATCACACGGGCGACGCGCTTGCGGTTCACCCGCCGACCCAGGCGGCGCAGTTCGGCGTGGATGCGCGGG
>NZ_JBEZVN010000075.1:0-8884 GCF_040636995.1 Streptomyces sp. NPDC032161
CGGGCGGTGGCCGAAGTTCAGGGCGGAGTAGCCCGCCAGGCAGTCGAGAAAGCGACGCCCGTCCACATCGGTCACCCAGGCACCGTCCCCGGAGGAGAGAACGACGGGCAGCGGATGGTAGTTGCGCGCCGCGAAGCGCTCCGTCTGCTCGACATGCTCCCGCGCGCTGTGCGAAGGAACCTGCGCGAACGTCCGTCCCCCGTGTTCGACGCTTCCGCGGCCCTCATCGTTCTGATTCATCCCGGCCCACGCCTTCCTGGCCGCCCGGCGTTCGGACAGCCGAAATTCTAGATTCACATACTTCACTCAACACCTAACATGAAAAATTTATTTCATCAAGGGTGAGGGTGAGCGAAGTGCGTTGCGCTCCCGGAGGTCCGGGGGTGACCTCGATGCGACTCCGCGCGCGAAGCCCGGTGACTCCGCGCGCGGCTCATTCGATGACCTCGACGTGTAACACAGATTTCGAGATTGGCTATTGACGCATGAATCCAATCACCTGTTTCATTCTGGCCAAGCGGCGAGGCCCGGCACCGAGACGGTAGCGGGCACCGCACCATCCGAGTGCGCCAGTGGAGGCGTAATGAGCTCGCCCGAAGAGACTTCCCAGCTGAACCACTTGATGTCCGTCATCGACGGACTGCGCGACGAGATGACGGCGAGCCTGCAGGAGCTCGTTCGGATCCCGTCCGTGAGCCCGAAATATCCCGGAATCGAGTACAAGGAACATGTCGGCCGGGAAGGTGAGGCCACCGCGCTGCTCACCGACCTCTACCGCCGCGCCGGGGCATCCGTGGATGTCTTCGCCGTGGAGGAGGGACGCGACAACGCCGTCGGCCGGATCGCCGGCAAGGGCGAGGGGAACTCGCTGATCTTCAACGGTCATGTGGACGTCGTCCCCGGCGGAGACCCGGCCGAGTGGACCAAGGCCCTGCCGTTCTCCGGCGAAGTGATCGGTTCCCGGATGTACGGCCGCGGGACCACCGACCAGAAGTCCGGGCTCGTCGCACAGGCCTATGCCGCGATCGCCCTGCGCGAGGCCGGGATCGAGCTCGGCGGAGAGCTGCAACTGCAGTGCGTGGTCGGTGAGGAGACCGGCGATCACGCCTGCGGGACGGGTGCGGTGGTCGAGCGCGGGTACGTCGCGGATGCCGCGGTCGTCTCGGAACCGAGCGCGCCGCCCACACCACTGTCGATCGTGGTCGCCAGCCCCGGACTGTTGTGGTTCTCGGTCACGGTCGAGGGCAAGAAGGTGCACGGCTCCATGCGGGGCACCACCATCCACCCCACCCAGTCCGGCGACTCGATCGGCGTGAACGCCATCGACAAGGTCTTCCTCCTCTACCAGGCGCTGCGTGCGCTCGAGGACGAATGGGCCCACACCCAGCGGCACGACCTCTGGTACAACGGCCACTTCTCCTTGCTGCCCGGTGCCATGCGCGGCGGCCCCGGCGACCTGACCGTCCCGTTCGCCCTCTCCGACTCGGCCACCATCGAGTACGGGGTCATGTATCACCCCGAGCGCTCCGCCGAGGACGTGATGGCCGAGATCCAGGCCGTCATCGACCGCGCGGCGGACGCCGATCCGTGGCTCCGCAACCACCGCCCGCGCTGTGAGTGGAAGCTCAACTGGGACCCGTTCGTCACCTCGCCCGACGACACCATCAGCCAGGCTGTCGCCGGTGCGTACCGGACCGCGGCCCAGGGCACCGACTTCTCCGACCAGCCCTCCTACACCGGGCTCTACGGCGTGTGCGACGCGACCGTGTTCACCCGGACCGGTGTGCCGTCCGTCGTCTTCGGCCCCGGTGACCTGCGCGTCGCCCACGGCAACGACGAGTACGTCGACCTCGACGAGGTCTGGCTCGCGGCCCGCACCTACGCCGTCCTCGCCACCCGCTGGTGCGGCACCGCTTCCCCCCTGTCCTGACCCGAGCGCCCCTTTTTCCTCGGACGGGCGGCGTCTCCGCCCGTCCGAGGCACTTCCCCTCCTCGTCCGGCCGCGTCCGTGCCCGTGCCCGTGCGAGGCACTGCGGACGGGCGGTTTCCGGCGCCTGTGCCCGGCGCCGAGGCGAACAGCCCACTCCCCTGAGGCGTCGCTCGCCGTCCTCCCTCCGTCTTTCTCCCCCTTACCTCCGTCTTCCCCATAGCCCGGATCAGAGGCCCCCTCATGACCACTGACATTCCACGCAGACCAGGCTCCGAAGGCAACGCACCGGAGTCCTACCGCCAGCCGACGGGAGTGGAGCAGTACGGCGTCGAACCCGTGCCGGACGACCAGCGGACCGTGCGCTGGTACGGCCTGTTCCAGATCATCTTCAACGTGATGCTCAACCCTGGCCTGATCCTCATGGGAGGACTCGCGATCCTGACGGGGCTCTCGTTCTGGGCCGCGGTCACCGCCCAAGTACTGGGCATCCTCATCGCCTTCATCGCCTACACCGTCATGGCCACGGTCGGCGTCGACTACGGCCTGCCCGGGATCGTGTCGACCCGGGCATTCCTCGGCATCGAAGCCTCCCGCTGGATCGTCTCCGTACTGCGCACCATCAGTTCGGCCTTCTGGTTCGCCTTCCAGACCCTGGCCGGCGCCATGGGCATCCTGGCCGTCATCGATGCCTGGCTCGGGGTGAAGCTGTCGCTCATCGGCGTCAGCATCGTCTTCGCGGTGCTCCAGGCCTCCGTCGCCCTCTTCGGATACAAGTTCCTCAAGGGGCTGTCGCAGATCGCCTTCCCGGTCAAGCTCGTGATCCTCGGGTACCTCTTCTGGCTGATGGCCACCCACCAGGCGCCGGGATTCGCGCCCGGTGAGGTCTTCTCCTACTCCGGTTCGGTCGGCTGGAAGTGGGCGGTGTTCGCGGCATGGGTGAACGCCATCGCGGCGGCGTGGTTCAGCCAGGTGACGGACGCGGCCGACTACTGCCGCTACTCCAAGTCCCGCAAGGACATGTGGACCGGCACCATGGCCGCCGCGCTGATCGGTACGGTCGGAGCCACCATCTTCGGCGCCTACGCCGCCGCCGCGACCGGCGGCAAGACGGCGAACGCCTTCGAGGTGATTCCCGGCCTCGGCGTCGGCTCGGTCACGCTGATCCTCGTCCTGATCGTGCTGATCCTTGACAACTGGACGATCAACGTGATGAACGTCTACACGGGCGGCCTGGCGCTGGCCAACCTCGCCACCCGGCTGGGGCGCTTCTGGTCGACCCTGGTGGTCGCCGCTGTGGGGACGGCACTGGCCGCCTTCCCCTCGCTCATCGACCAGTTCAGCGACTACATGTCGGTCATGGGAAACTTCTTCGCCCCCATCATCGGCGTGATCCTGGCCGACTACGTCTTCATCAAGCGGGGCCGCATCGACGTACCGGCCCTCTTTGACCCGCACGGTCCCTACCGCTACACCGGCGGCGTGAACGTCCTCGCCGTCGGCTGGGCGGTGATCGGCGCCGCCGTCTTCTTCGCCGTGCCCGAATCAGCGATGCCGATTCCCCTTGTGGCGCTCGGCAGTGGTGTCGGCTACGTGTTCACGGCCAGGATGTTCTCGTCATGGCAGGGCGACTCCGTGCCCCGCGTGGACGCACCCGGTGAACGCGCGCAGCCCGCGGTCAAGGCCTGACCGGCCGTCGAGCTCAATCCGGCCCCGACCTTTGGTGACGGACTACCCCCGGCCCAGGAGGCCGCGGGCGGGGCTCCGTCACGAAGGCGTTGGGGCCGGTCCGGGCGGCCCGAGTGCGGCAGTGAGAGTGGCCGGTCGCGGATGCGGCGCTGCGGTGATGCGTAGTTCGGCCCGTACGGTCTTGCCGCCGGACGGGAAGCTTGGTGCCCCAGCGGTCGGCGAGGTGCGCGACGACGAGGAGGCCGCGACGGGTTTCGCTGTCGCTCCCTGACGCGGGCTCGGGCCGGTGGTCCATGTGGGGGAGCCGTTCACGCGTCGGTGACTTCGACAAGGAGCGTGCAGGCACCGGAAGTTGAGCGCCGACTATCGGTGAGCGTCAGGGGCAGGCGGAAGTCCCGGCCCGGCACGCGGTCGTGCCGTACGGCATCGGAGGCGAGCTCCGCGACGACGTGCTCCGTGCGGTCGATCAGCACAGGTGGCGCATCCCATGCATGGAGTTGCGCGGTGGCCGGCAGACGGGCGAGCCATCGCTCGACGGCCGCGACCCGTCGCGGCCCCCGCGGCCGCTTCTGGCGATCCAGGAGCGGGACCACCCCGGACGACGTCCCGTTCTGATCAGCCGACGCGCGGGCTATGCCGCAGCGCCTTTCGTTCGAGGGCGCCCCGTCAGGGTCTGCCCCATTGCACGTTCGGTCGAGATCCGGATGACGACCCGTTCGGGGTCCGGGGCCGGCATACAGCCATACCGCTCTCCGCACCGGCGTCCCAGCAGCCGGGGGCCGTTCAGGTGCCGGAACCGCCGGTGGACGCCGTGCGCGAGGCTCTGGAGCGGGTGCTGCGCGGGACGGTGTCGCACCAGCTGATAGAGGTTGCACGGAGCGCGGCCTCGGCGGGTGAGGAGGGGCAGGACGCGTTGTACGCGGCTGCTGGCCGGTTGATCGGATCCCAGGCGTATCGCGGGGCGGCGCATCCCGCCTTGGTGCGCGCGGCGCTTGTGGCCGATGAGGATCTGCCTGAGGGGCCGGAGTTCCAGGCGGTGGTCCACCTGGTCGCGGCGATCGGCTTGGGGGCGCAGGAGGTGGGGCCGGACGCGCTGGCCGAGGTGTTCGCCTCCTACGGGATGTTCGGGCTGACGGTCGAGGACTTGGTGCGGATGCTGGGCGCGGCCGAGCAGGGCGAGGGGCCGTCGGTGGACTGGGGGTTGCTCCAGCAGCACGCGGACGTACTGGGGCCGGTTCAGCGGGCCAGTGACGAGGATTTGGTGCGGGCGCGGACCGTGCTGCTCGGTCTGCGGGTCTGCGGGGTTCTACGCGATGTACATGATGCATGGGCTGTTCATGCCGGATACGCTCGGGCTGGCCGCGCTGCGGGACCTGATCGACTCATGGTGCATGGGTCCGTTCCTGGACCACATGATCTCCCATAGCCCCTTCCCCCAGGCAGTTCGCCGAAAGCCTGGCGGTCTGTCTCGACCCGCTTTTCGACCAGCTGTACGAGGCGCTCATCTTGAGGGGTGGGTGTCGGACGGGAGTCTCGTTCGGATGATCGCGGCTGGCCGCAAGCATGAGGGCAGGGCCTCTTGGTAGCTCGGGGTTGCGAAGCCGACCGAGATCCAGGAGACCCTGTTGCCGCAGTTGTACGTGCTCGTGCCGGTGGAGTTCAACTCGGCTGCACCGACGCGTGATTGCGTCGCTCACCGGTTCGGGAATGCGGCCGATCACCCGGAACGTGTTCGGCGGTATCCCTCGGACATGACGGACGCGGAGTGGGCCGTGGTCCGGCCGCTGCTGCCGGTGCCGGGCTGGATGCGGGGCCGGGGGCAGGCAGCCGGAGGCGTACTGCCACCGGGCGATGCTGGACGCGATCCGCTATCTCGTGGACAACGGGATCAAGTGGCGGGCGATGCCGGCTGACTTCCCGCCGTGGGACCGGGTCTACGCGTTCTTCCGCCGTTGGCGCGACCACGTGCTGGTCAGGGAGTTCCACGACCGGCTGCGCGGCCGGGTCCGCCAGAAGGGGGGCCGGGATCCGGAGCCGAGCGCGGACGTGATCGACTCGCAGTCGGTCAAGGCGGACGCCGTCGTCGGTGCCGACAGCCGGGGCTTCGACGGCGGCAAGCTGATCAACGGCCGCAAGCGGCACGTCGTGGTCGACACCCTCGGCCTGCTGCTGGGCGTGATGGTCACGAGCGCGGACATCGGCGACCGCGCCGCCGCGAAGGCCCTGCTCGCCCAGGTGCCCGAAGCCCACCACCGGCTGGAACTCGTCTGGGCCGACGGCGGCTGCACCGGCAGCCTCGTCGAGCACTGCCCGGCCGCGTTCGCCCTGGTCCTGGCGATCGTCAAGCGCAGCGACGACACGCGCGGCTTCGTGGTGCTGCCCAAGCGGTGGATCGTCGAGCGGCTCTTCGCCCACCTGATGCGAAGCCGCCGCCTGGTGCGCGACTTCGAACGCCGCACCACCAGCGCCGAGGCGATGGTCTACTGGTCGATGACCATGATCATGACCCGCCGTCTTGCCCGCTCACGCCTCGCGCGAGCGTGAACCGGCCCGGCGCCGGCTCGACCAGCCAGCCCCGTGCGACCAGGCGCTTCGCCTTCGACCGCAACCTCCACCTTGGCCGGCACCACGTCCATACCGAAGGCGGAGGTCATCTCCTGGCAGGTCAGCGGGCCCTGACCGAGACGGACCCGATCTGCGAGCGCGGACGGGACGCGCTGATAGTCCGCCGACAGTGCCGTCCGGGCCAGCCCCTCGCGCCACACCGGAACCTGCGACTTCGGCTTCGCCGCCATGGGCGGTGACGCCCGCACCTCGGCCTCCGTCCCGGCGCCGCCCGGTCGCTCGGTGGCCACCGCGTCGGCTGAATCGCCGCCCGGCGCGGACAGCACCGCACTCACACGCTCGCGAGCGATCGTCCACTCCAGCCACTCCTTCTCGGCCGTCGCGAGCTCGGCCTGGATCCGGTCGACTTCCTCGCGCAACCCGTCCACACGACGACGGGCGGCAAGCTCGTGCTGTTCCAGCAGTCCGACAACCTACGGCATTCACGACCTCCACGGGAGCGACGAAACAACGATCCATCACTCCCGCACCGACGCTGCCCCTACCCCTGACCAGCGAAAACGCAGTCGTCAGACTCGGAAAGACAACAGCCTCTCAGGTGGATGGCCGTTCAGCCATCTCTGGCGCTGACGTCTCGCACGGCGCGCTGCTGCACGGCTGCGCCGAGCCCAAGGGAGATCATGAAGACCGCCGCCGCGTCACCGGAGATCATCAGCACAGGATCGGGGCCTTCCGCCGGTTCGCGTCGGCCAGTCTCATCTCGGCGACCGGGTCTGCGATGGCCCCTCTCGCGCTGGCCTACTCCGTCATTCAGCAGGGTGGAGGAGCCGGATCTCTCGGCCTGGTCCTCGCCACGAACACCGTCCCCACGATCGTGTTCCTGCTCATGGGCGGTCTCTTCGCCGACCGCCTGTCCCGAAGCCGACTCCTCTTCGTCGGGAACTTGCCGGCCGCGGGTGCGCAGGGTGCCCTGGCCGTCACCGTGGCCACGGGACATGCGACGACTGCCTCGATTGCGGCGTGCGGCTTCGTCTCGGGAACGGCGGCCTCGTTCATCGTTCCAGCCATGCAAGGCGCCGTCGCGCAGATCGTCCCCGAAGAGCACCTGCAGCAGGCCAACGCGTTGCTCAGGCTCCCGAGCAACGCGGTGAGGGTGCTGGGGCCGGTCGCCGGCGGATTCGTCGTCGCCGCGAGCGGCGCAGCGTGGGCACTGGCCTGGGACGCGTTCACGTTCGCCGTCGCGGCTGTCCTGTTTCTTGGTCTGCGCCTCGAAGCCCCGCCCACTACGCCCGCCGGCGTCCTGGCCGATCTGCGGGCAGGCTGGGCAGGCTTTTGGTCCCGTACCTGGCTGTGGACCTATACCGCCGCCGGCACAGTCCTCGTCGCCGCCTGGCTGGCGGGCTTCCAGCTTCTTGGCCCCCTTGTTGCCGCGCGGCAGTACGCCGGAGCACGTGACTGGGGTCTGATCCAGGCCGCGTTCGCCTCCGGCCTGCTGGCGGGAACCCTCGTATGCCTTCGCTGGAAGCCGTACCGGCTGCTCACCGTCGCGGTGATCACGGCTGGCGCCCTCGCGCTCCCGCTGGTGGCCATGGCCTGCAGTCTGTCTCTGCCACTCGTTCTGGTGGCCGCCTTGCTGGCAGGCATCGGACTCGACATCGCGATCGTTGCCTGGAACACCGCATTCCAACAGCATGTGCCCCAGGTCGAACAGGGCCGAATGAGTGCGTTCAACGGCGTCGGGGAACGCCTCGGCTACCTCATCACCGCCCTCGCAGCCCACTCGTGGAACGGCCCGGCAGTCCTCCTGGCCTGCGCCGCAATGATCACGGTCGCGACCGTCCTCAACCTCTGCGTCCCGGACATATACCGTGTCAACCGGCTCACCCCGAGCCATCAGTCGAGGGCATCGCATGACGATCGTGAGGTAGAGCAGGCGTAAGCGACGTTCCTGCTGGTGTAGAGGCGTTGTTGGAGTAGTGCGGAGCACCCTCCCTCGGTGTTTGGGCTGCGAGGTAGTGGGTCCAGCTGTCGTTGGCGCATCTGGCCCATGTCTCCGCTGTGGAGGGGCTGAGGCCGAAGAGGTCGGCGACGACGATGGGCGGGAGCGTGGTGATGGCCTCGATCATGGCGGTGTTCCTGGCGCTGAGGACCGGCAGGCCGTGCTGTCTCAGCAGGTTGCCCACCCCATGGGGATTGCGGGGTCGATGGGGGAACTTGCCAGGAAGTAGGTAGGGGGAGGCTTCATCCAGAGCCCGGCGCATGCGGGTGGTGTGTGAGGCCGCCCTCTTCTGGAGCCGGTGCTGGCACGGGCTGTATCGGAATGCTTGGCGCCGGGTTCAGGGATGAGGGTGTTGGTTGAGCCATTGCTGAAGTTCGCGGTGGCGGAACTGGTAACCAGGCCCGCTGTAGCGAAGGAGACCGGCAGTGACGGCCCAGTCGAGGAAGACAGCGAGGCGGAAGGGCAGCTTGCCGCGTGAGCACAGCAAGAACACCGCGTACCTTCGCGCCGCACGAGCGAACCCGCTTGCGAGCCCGGCCACAAGCCCGACAGTGCACCCAACGGTGAGTCCGTCGTCGATTCCGCCCAGGAGTCCGCCCAGGAGTCCGGCTAGTACTCCAGTACGGTTTCGTGATCTACCCAGCGGATTCGTCGGCGGCCCGTCGTTGGTAGTGGCTGTGTCGGGCTGTTGCCTGGTGGTGTCT
>NZ_JBEZVN010000076.1:0-7912 GCF_040636995.1 Streptomyces sp. NPDC032161
GGGAACGTCCCGCTTCGCGGGACGTTCCCGAAAACCAGCGCCACCCCAGGGAACCGACCTGACAGGGTTGACGAAACAGATAGGGGCACCCCCCCATGACCCGCCTGCCACCCGCACCCACCGGCCAGTACACCGCCCTGCCCGACGCCCGCCTAGGTCACCACCCGAGCCCTGCTCACCGCCCGCGAGAACCTCACCGACACCATCAACGCCCGCGCGATGACGTGCATCCACGGCGGCGCCGGCTTCGGCAAGACCATGGCCGTCACCAGCTGCCTGCGCGAGCTGGAGCCCGGCGAGGACATCCGCCGCATCACCTTCCACGCCCGCACCACCACCCGCGCCGTACGCCACGAACTGCACACCGCCCTCGAACTCCCCGGCCAGCCCCCGCGCTACGCCAACGAGTTCGACCACCTCCTCAAGGCAACCCTCGCCGCCCACCCGCGTACCCTCGTCCTAGACGAGGCACAGTGGCTCTCCAGCGACCAACTGGAGTACATCCGCTACCTCTGGGACGACCCCCACACCCAACTCGCCGTCATCTTCGTCGGCGGCGAAGGCTGCCACGCCACCCTCCGCAAAGAACCGATGCTGTCCTCCCGCATCTTCATCTGGCAGCGCTTCACCCGCCTCACCACCGACGAAGTTCTCGAGACCATCCCCCTCTACCACCCGATCTGGGCCGACACCGACCCCGAAGACATCGCCTACGCCGACAGCCGCGCCGCCCACGGCAACTTCCGCAACTGGGCCCGCCTCACCGCCCACACCCGCACCGCCCTGAACCGCACCGGCCGCCCCCGCGTCGACCAAGAAGTCCTCCGCTGGGCCTTCAGCCGCCTCGGATCAGGCACATAGCCCCCACCCCCTGCCGTCCGCCTCTATCAGCGCATGCCGAGTGCGTCGAGGTCCGCGCGCCGCTGCTCGGGAAGCTTGGCGGCCCGACGCCGTACGTTGTCGAGCCAGGTGCCGAGCTTGACCTCCACGGCCCCGTCAGCGCCGTTCTGGCGGCCCACCAGGCCCGCCTCCGCGCCCAGCTGCGCCACCTGCTCGACATGCTTGCGGGCACTTTCAGGTGTCCTTCCCGGGCATGGAACTGCCGGGCGGCAGCGAGGTTCGCGGCCCACTTCGCGTCCTGTCCCCGCAACACCGGCCGCCCCGCCTCCTCCTTCGCGGCTGGTGTGAGCCCGAGGGTGTTCTCCAGGAGCCACTGCTGCGCGGCCAAGAGCTGCTCCCACCTGCGCCGCTGCGCGATCACCCACCGGCCGAGGTCTTCGCCCTGGACGACCACCGTCCCGGCGGTCGTCGGGACGGTGGCGCCGGCTTGGATGTGGTTGTGCACGAGCCGGTGGCAGCGCTGCCATGTGGTGTCCCAGGCCGGGCACCATCCCGGATCGATCGCGTCCAGCTCGCTCTGTCGCTCCTGGGTCATGGCCCTGGCCGCCGATGCCACGGGCTGGCCGGCCGCGCGGAGTTCCTCGTTCTCCCGCGCCCGCCGCGCCGCGGCCCGTGCGTTCTTGGCCCAGACGCCGATGGGGTAGTCGGCCCAGACCGCGTTGGTCGGGGGGAGGAAGTGGCCGTGGGCGGCGGTGTAGAGCCGGGCCGCGGCCACCCCGTCCGCCCAGGCCGCGTCCCGCTCGGACCAGACCATCCCCAGAGCCTCCAACTGCACGAGACGCTCCGCCTCCAGGGTCCCGTCGGTGTAGTAGCGCCGCTGTTCGGCGAGCCACCGCCCCAGCGGATACGCGCCCGCCCCGCCCCAGCCGTCCGTGTCCGGCGTGACATACGCGTACGGCACCCGCAGCACGCTGTTCCCGGTCTCGCGCAGCCACTTCGTGGCCGCCTCGATTCCGCGCAGCCAGTACGCCTTCTCCGGGTCGATGACCCGCAGCCGCACGAACTGCGCCAGCACGGCGGGGTCGCGTTCCTCGCTGAACCGCAAAACCCCGGCCGCCGCCTCACCCACCCGCACCCGCGCCGCGCCGCCGTCCTCCAGGCCGTCACCGTCCAGGACATCCTCGGCGCCGTTGCCGTTGCCGTCGTGGTCGTGGTCCTGGTCCTGGTCCTGCTTCTCGGTGATGTTCTTCCGGCCGGTGCGGGTGCGGGGGTCGGTCAGTGCCTCGATGGTGTCCGTGTCGTGCGCCCGCAAGGCTGAGAGGACCTTCGCGAGGGTGGTGTAGGCGTCCGAAGTCAGCATTTCATCAGCGTTCTCACCGGGTCCGAGGAATACCGGCACGATCAGAGTGGCGAGTTTCCCGCGTCCGGGCCGGGTGCGCAGGGCACGCCCGACCATTTGCACGATGTCGACCATCGACCCCCGCGCATCCGCGAAAAGCACCGCATCGCATTCTGCTGTGTCGACTCCTTCCCCGAGGACTTTCACGGAGCTGAGAACCCGCAATTCGGCACGTCTATCAGACGTTCCATCGAGAAAGAGGGAGGCGAATTCGTTCAGTGTCCGGCGGCGGTGGGCGGGGGAGTGGTCGCCGTAGAGCCAGTCCGCCCACACTCGGTCCGCGGGCGGGTAGGTGTCCGGGTCGGACTCGGCCAGGGCGGCGGCGACAGCCGGCGGAGGGCTGTCCGGGTCCATGCTCGCCACCAGCCGCTGCTCCCCGTCCTCGGCCTCCCACACCCGCGGCGTCGCCGTCATGTAGAGCCGCCGCACCGCCGGGATCCGGTTCTGGTCGTGCACCGCCGCCCAGGGCTTCGCCGCATCCCCACTGACCCGGTGCGCCTCATCGGTGACCATGAGGTCCCACCCCGGTAGGCCGGCCTCGTGGGCCCGCTGAAGCACCCCCCTGCCCACCGAGGCATACGTTGCAAAAACGGTCACGCTGTCCAAGCCCCCCACCCACTCCGCCAGTTCACCGGCATCTGTGGTGCAGGGAATCCCGTCGGACTCCTCGGCCGACAGTCTGCACACCCCGACCATCGCCCCCGTCCGCCCGGCCCGCCGCCACGCCTGGGCCATCTGCAACAGCAGGTCCCGCGTCGGGACCAGGACCAGGACACGGCGCACGGAAAGCCGCCGGGCGACCTCCGCCCCGATCCGAGTTTTCCCGGACCCGGTAGCGGCGATGACCTGAGTCCGCAGCCCCCCAACGGGGACGCCTCCAGCCGGGATCGAAAGGCGCCGCAGAGCCGCATCGACGGCCTCGATCTGGTGCGGATCCAGTTCGCCGTCCGAGGCGGGCTGGGGCTGATTCACCTGTGCCATACCGTTCCCTTTCAGAGCCTGGATTCTCAGACGGCCGTGTGTGGAGTGCTGGCCGTACCGGAGTCCTTCCAGATCGACGCACCCGCCTTGTGCCAGCCGCCGGGCTCCCCGCCCCTGAACGGCGGCACGTCGTCCGGGTCGCAGTGCCCGGCCTCGCGCGTGCAGACGACGACGTCCCCGTCGCTGTCCACCGTTCGCGCGGTGCACAGACCGCCAGCCTCGCCCAGCGCCTCCAGCACCCGGCGCCGCTCCATGGTGTGCGGGTGCGTGCCCGGCAGCACGGTCTCCCGGACGAACCGCTCCAGCCGCACCAGGTCCGCCCGCTCGCTCCGCCTCACGTCCGCAGTACCCGGGCTCGTGACGGCCAGGCCGTAGTGGTCCAGGCAGGCCAGGAGAAACACGGCCAGAGCCCGGCCGGGGTCGCTGGCGTGCGTGATCCCGGGCGGCTTGCTGGTCCAGCCGAACGTGGCCTGGTGGGGCCGTGGCCGTACGCCGCCGGTGTGCGGGTCGGGAAAGACCACGGCGCGGGTGAAGAAGTCGTCCAGGAGGCTCAGCAGGTCAGCATCCTGGTTGTCCAGCTCACGGCCACGCACGGTGGCCTTGGCCGCCTCCAGGATCGTGGTGAGGTACCGCCGACGCGCCCCCTCCTGCTGCCGGAGCTCGCTGGACGGACCCTCCTCGACCACCTCCACCACGCGGTGCAAGCCCTGGTCCCCGTACACACCGCCCGGCTTCTCCAGCACCTCACGAGCCTTGGCAACCGCCTCCTCGACCGACCGCCCGGAGACGTAGTTCGTCACCACCGAGACGCCCGGGTGCTCCGGATCGGTGCGCTGCGCCACGATCCGATTGTGAGGTTCGGGGAGGGTGTCATTGAGGTGTCCGGCTTGGTGTGTCGTTCGGTAAGGCGCTGTCTGGTGCTGTTCGGTGGCCGTTTTGCTAGTGCCGCATCAGGCAACGTTTGCCCCGCTGTGACGCATCGCTTGATTGCTGCGCCGGGCGGTCAGAATGATCACGTGGCTGAACGTGTGCAGGTCCGGGAGATCGATGACGACGAGGGCAGGCGCAGATCGGATCCCGTCTGCTGGAGCTGTCCATCACAGAGGTGGAATCCCCCTTCTTCACTATTCTCGATACCTGGACCAGCACCTCCGCAGGCGAAGAACGCCTCCGTATCGTCACCGAACTCATCACCCGAGCCGCTGAGACCGAGGAACTTGCGCGGGACGCTCACAAGCAATTTGAGCTGTACTGAGATTTGTGGAGTCCCTGATGCCAGGGTTACGGTCCTGGCGTAGGAGAGCCACCGGCACCATGGCAGCACCCCGTAAATACCCCGACGAACTGCGCGGGCGCGCGATCCGCGAGGTCCGCACCACCGGCCGTCCGGTCGCGCATGTCGCGAAGGACCTGGGCGTCCACAAAGAAGCCCTGCGTGGCTGGGTCCGCGAGGCCGAGGCCGACCGCGGCGAGTGCGAAGACCGGCTCACCACCGCCGAGCAGGACGAGTTGAAGCAACTTCGCAAAGAGGTAGCGGAGTTGAGGCGGGCGAACGAGATCCTCAGGGCCGCCTCGGTGTTTTTTGCCCAGGAGATCGACCGTCCCCGGACGAGGCCGAGCGGGTGATCGACCGCCTGCGTGACAGAGGTGTCGGGGCCGATCCCGTCTGCCGGGTGCTCCAGCTGTCGCCGTCGACGTACTTCGCCCGAAAGAAGCGGCTGAAGTCGGCCCGTCGGCTCCGTGACGAGCAGCTGATGCGGCTGATCGAGGAGGCTCACGCCACCTCGGGCGGCACCCATGGCGCCCGCCGGATCACCGGCGCGCTTCGGCGCAAGGGCCACGAGGTGGCCCGCTGCACCGTCGAGCGACTGATGGCCGAGCTCGGCCTGGAGGGCGTCATCCGTGGCCGGCGGCGTCGGACCACGGTCCCGGAGCCGTCGGCGCCGCGTCCGCCGGATCTGGTCGACCGGGACTTCACCGTCTCGCGGCCAAATCAGCTGTGGGCAGCGGACATGACGTATGTCCGCGCCTGGTCGGGATGGGCGTATGTGGCGTTCGTCCTGGACGCGTACTCGCGGATGATCGTCGGCTGGCAGGTCGCGAACCGCATGCGGACAGGACTGCCCCTGGACGGACTGGAGATGGCCCTGTGGAGGCGGAGGGTCAAGAAGGACTCCGGCCTCGTTCACCACAGCGACCGCGGGTCTTAATACGTATCAGTTCGGTACACCGACCGGCTCGCCGACATCGGCGCGTCAGCTTCGGTCGGCTCCGTCGCGGACTCGTATGACAACGCGATGGCCGAGGGGCTGAACGGCACCTTCAAGGCCGAGTTGATCGAGATGCAGGGCCCGTGGAAGGACGTCGACCAGGTCGAACGGGCGATCTTCCAGTGGATCACCTGGTACAACGAAGAACGCCTCCACTCCGCACTCGACTACGTACCGCCGGCCGAGTACGAGGAAGCCTTCCGGCGGAGCCAGGAGCAAACCCCGCAGTCCGCCTGAACCAATCAAGATTTGGACTCTACGAAACTCGGGGCAGCTCAGTCCTGCCTGTACGTCGCGAACAGGGATGAACCGACCGGCCCTTGACGTGGGTCGAGCGACGGGGCGGCTTCGGTGATCGGAGTCCGGCGGAACAACCCGTCCAGCCGTCAGCGCTGCTCCTGTACAGCGGGTACTGGTGAACCATGACCGGCACCTTCACCACCCGCACCGTCGACGTGACAACCGGCTCCGCCGAAACCATGCACGACCTGACGAACGCGTGCTCCGCGTTCCTCCGGGAGGTCGCTCACGGGAGAGACGGGCTGCTGAACGTCTTCACTCCACACGCGACGTCCGGCCTGGCCGTCATCGAGACCGGGGCCGGCAGTGACAACGACCTGCTGGCGGCCCTCCGTGAGGTTCTTCGCGCGGACGACCGCTGGCAGGACCGCCACGGCGGTGCGGTCCCCGGCCGCGATCACATGCTCCCGGCCCTGGTCCCGCCCCACGCCACGCTGCCCGTGGTCGGCGGTCAGCTGGAGCTGGGGACCTCGCAGTCCGTCGTTCTGGTGACCACCGGCCGGGACGCCCCCGAGCGAAAGGTCCGGCTGTCCTTCCTCGGCTGACCGTACGCCGCGCTGCCCCGGCGTTCAGGTCTGCGGAGTGCTGCCGGTGTCGATGAGGATCTGTTCGGCCTGGGTGACATTGTCGGCCCGCACGGCTCTGGCCAGTGCGGCCCGTGCCGCGTCGGGGAATGTGCCGGCAGCACCGGGCGAAGCGCTCGCAGTAGTCCCGCCGTACTCCGCAGGTCGGCGACGGGTCGCCCACAGGGTCGTCGCAGGCCCGCGTTCCCGCCAGGTTGCCTGGTCGCGCGAGGCCTGCGGACCCGCCTGCGGGAGTAGGGTGAAGAAACCGGGAACTCTTCGCACAACGGCGCCCATGCGGGTGTCGTTACCGGCAAGTCACAATGCCGGGCCGCCGACGACGAGCCCGGGGCAGGGTTCGCACCATGGCAGTGAACATCGACCGTACGACCACCGACGAGCATGCCCCTTCGCCGCCCGCTCGCCTGTCCCTGACGCCAGGAACGGCGCCGGGGCTTCTGGACGGTGCCTGGTGGCCTCGCTCGCGTGACCTCTCCCGCGAGCTCCCCGCACTGGCGGCGAGGCTGGACCACTCCTGGGGTCGAGTTACCCACGTCACGGTGAATCCGGCCTTCTGGCCCGTGATCCCGCGCAAGGTTCCCGTCACCGGGCACACGGTGCACGTGGGGTGGTTCACGAATGAGCAGGACCCGCACAAGCTCCTCGTATTCTCCTACACCGCGGAGCGCCTGGACCTGCTGATCATCCCGCCGGAGACCGACCCGGCCGCGGCCGCCAGGCTGATGTCCGCCGCGACCACCCCCGGAGGCCTCCTCACCGCGAGCAGGCTGATGGAGGAGGAGCGAGCGGCCGACGACGCGACGGAGTCACGGGACCGCGAAGAGGAATGGGAGACCGAGGGTGGGGGCGCGCCACCACCGACCGGGAACCCGACCGGGCCTCCGCCCTCCGCCCGAGGGATGTGAGGGCAGTGGAGATCGCCGTCACCCTGGCCTTGATCCTGGGCCTGATCACTGTGGGAGCCCTCCTGATCCGCCAGCTCAAACGCCCAGTCCTCCGGCACTGTTTCGATTCCACCGAACAACGCAGCTGCCCGGCTGGCCGCGAAGGCGGTACCCGGCTCCACCTCACCGTGGACACCGCGCATCCCGCCGAACCCGCGCGATCCTGGCTGGCGACCGGCCGCGCTTCGGCCGCCGACCGCCCCCAGCACGACGACGTCTGAACAGCCCGTGCAGTGCATGCCCTGCACAAGCCCTCAGGTCGGCGACCTGAGGGGCATCGGTGAATCGCCACCTCGACTTGATCGGCTTCACCCCGAGTGAAGGAGGCTCCGCTCCCTGCCAGGCTGCCGTGAACAGGAGCAGGACCCCAGCCAGCGGACGCCTTGACCTCCTCTCGTCCCGGAGGGCGAAGCTCACGAAAGGACCGTACCGTTGGCCCATGAGTGTCTTCATCAAGCTGGTGGAGAATCGGCCGCCACAGGAATACGTGAACGAGCGGAGGGCGGATATCTCCTACGACGACACCGTCGAGGAGAATTCCGAGATCACTTACCAATACGACGTACTTTCCAGCGGGGCCCTGAGAATCCTCCG
>NZ_JBEZVN010000077.1:0-7771 GCF_040636995.1 Streptomyces sp. NPDC032161
CGGACAACGCACTTGCCGAGTCGTTCAACGCGGCCCTCAAACGCGAGACGCTCCGTGATGCCCGCCGCTTCGACGGGGTCCACGCCTGCCGCCTGACGGTATTCCGCTGGACCACCCGCTACAACACCCGCCGACGACACTCCGCGAACGGACAGCAGGCACCGATCGCCTACGAACAGCAGTCAGCTACCCTGACACTTGCCGCATAACGACACGAACAGGTGTCCACTCTTCGGGGACAAGGCCCACCAGCCACTTTCAGGATGGCGCAGCCTCAGTGGGCGGGCGGTGTTGTCGATCGTGTTCCGTCCCGGCCGGTCTCATACTTCGTCGCGATGCGTGACGCTCCCGTCGGCGAACCGCCAGTAACGGCTATGGTTGCTCGAGCGCCAGATTTCACTGGCAGTGAGAGCGTGGTCGATCCATTCGCCGAGCTGAGGCAGCGCATGCGTCCGCAAAGCCGTGCGCGCATCGGCACGATCGCTCTTCGGTACCGATATGACATCGATGCGGAAGCCAACCGCATTCGGGTGGGTTCCATGTCCGTAGTTGAAGGGCTGCGCGGCGACCCATTCAATGCCGATGGCGTCTCCGGCGTCACTATGTCCTGAGAGAAACCTGAGATCGCTGACGTGTGACATTTTACTGTCGAGCGCTTCACTGATATCTGTGGCAGTCAGAGGCCAAGCACGATCGCGGGGGAGCCGACGATTTCTTGAAGTCATAGACAGAGTATGTCATGTCCCGGCGGTATGCGGGCATTGGATTTCCGGACCGCGCCGTTCATGTCTGGCCAGAAGGCGGCCGGAGTGAACCGGCCGCCTTCCGAATCCCACTACTACTTCCGGGTCAAATGCTTCTTGATTTTCTTCCATTCGTGCCCACTCCGACGTTCCTGCTTCGTCGGATTACGGCCGTAATGTTCACGGAATATTCGGTCGGCTGCCTGGTCGATGGATTCATTGCCTTTCCTTGTCTTTCCTCTGGCCCAGGAGGGAATGTCGCTCGCAGTCTCTTTGCCGGACTTTTTGGATGCCTTCGCCCAGAGGATCTTGACCTGGCGGATGGCCCAGGCCTTGCCCTTCAACCAGATGAGGGCGACGATGGCCACCACGGCGCCGACGCCGATGATCGTTAGCACGGTGCCCGCGCTGACTCCGAGTCCCGCGGCGCCGACGAGGGCCAGGGCGGTCATGCGTCCGTCGAGGTCGAGCATGTTGACGGGGTCGGCGCACACGTAGTCGTAGCTGTTGCAACTGCCACCGCTGACGGGGTCGACTGACAGGAAGCGTCCTGTGGCCGCGTTGTACAGCCGGACGCCCATCAGAGTTAGTCCGGTGACGGTCTCACTGGATCGTTGGTGGCCGCCGAGCCAGTCGTAGCGGGCTTCCGCCTGGCCGTCCCGGGGGTTGCCGTACTCGTCGGCGTCGAGCACCGTGGGCGCGACGGCGGTGTCCAGCGGGAGGAGCAGGCTGACGTCGCCGTGGATGTTGGTGAGCTGGAGGACGGTGCCGCCGGTCTTGGCCGTGGTGGCGGCCAGTTGGCCATCGGGGCCGGTGACCATGCGTGTCAGCGCGCCGGTGGAGGTGTCCTCGGTGATCCAGCGGGGGCTGTCGCCGTCGCTGTCGTAGTGGTTGACTTTGGAGCCGGTCTGGGTCCAGGTGGAGCCGCTGCCGGATTCGGTCTTCCAGGACCGGATACGCTGGCTGGCGTCGAGCTGCCAGGTCTGACGCATGCCGTTGGCGGTCTGCTGGTAGGCGAGGTCGTTGGCGTAGTAGCCGATCGTGCCGTTGCCGGGGGCCGCGGTGGTGCGGCCGAACGCGTCGTAGGTGTAACCGGTGTCGACGATGCGGTCGGCGCTGTCGTAGGTGTGGGTGGTGGTGGTGCCTCCCGTGGTGGGGCAGTCCAGGCCGGGGGTGCCCGGTGCGGAGGTCCGGGACTTGCGGTTGCTGCGGGCGTCGAAGGTGTACGTCCGCTTGGTGCAGATGGTGTCAGCGGTGTCCTCGACCGAAGCGAGGCGTCCGACCTTGTCGTACGTGTAGGACTGATCGGACCAGCCGGCGTGTGTGGTTACCTGGCCGAGAACGGAGCGGGTGACCGTGTCGGTCATGACACTGACGCCGTCACTGTCACGGATATAGGTACGTCCGATCGGCGCACCGGTGGTGTCCTCCGTCTGCCGGAGGGTGTAGCCGCCGGGCAGCTTCTGGGAGCTGACGGAGCCGTCCGCGGCGTAGGTGGCTTGGAAGACACCTGCGACGGAGTCGGCGGTCTTCGTCGCCATGCCACGCGGCTCGGCCGTGTGGTCGTAGGTGTATGTGACTGTGGACGGGGTGTTGTCCGTCGTCTTCACCGGGCGGTCGAGCAGGTCGTACTCGGTCGTAGTGACGCCGCCGTCAGAGTCCGTGTACGCGATCAGGCGGTCGAGCTTGTCGTACTCCCTAGTGATGGTGCCGCTGGTAGGCGACGTGGTCTTGACGGCCTGGCCGGTGGCCGGGTCGTACTCGGTAGTGGATTCCGGTACCGCCTGACCGACGCCACCGGTGGTGACGACCTTCGTCTGGCGCCCGGCGTTGTCATAGGTTGTGGTGGTTGTGCGGGTGGATCCGTTGGCGGCCTCTGTCACCTTGGAGGGGCTACCCCACCAGTCGTACTCGGTGGTAGTGGTCGGCATCTGCGACGGGTTGGTGCCACCTCCGGTGATGACACCGGCAGGTCCGGTTGAACAGACCTGGTCGGCCCATTCCGGGCGGCCTTGGCAGGTGCCGGTGCCGGTGGCGGACCAGTAGGTGGTCACCCGGGTCGCCGCGTCGGTGCCGGTGGCGCCGGGCAGCATTTGCTTGGTGACGCGGCCCTGGGCGTCGTACTCGGTCGCGGTCGCGATGGCGAGCCCACTGGGATCGTGGACGATCTTGATGGGCAGGCCCTTGGCCCAGTCGTAGGAGATTTGGGACGTGCGGTTCTCGGCCTGGATGCCAGGGTGCTCGCGGACTTGGGCACCAGCAGTGCTCTTGGTGATCTGGTTCTTGACGTTGGCCGTGCCGTCCGTCGGGCGACCGGCGTCGTACTCGTTGGCTGTCCAGGAACGGGCGGTGACCGAGGTGCCGGCCGTGATCAGCGTCGTGGTCCCGGACTTCAGGTCGGCGGTCAGGTCGATGCGGCGCAGCGGGCCGAACTTCTCCAGTTCCCGGGTGCCTGTCTCGTTGTAGACCGAGGTGGTGGCCAGCAGGTTCGCGCGTTCCGCGCTGGGGAGCTGCGCGATGCCGAGGTCGGCCTGAGTGGCCTCGTCGTCGGCAGTGGTGCCGAGGGCGACGGCCCGGTTGCCGGCGGACAGCTCGCGTACCGTGTTGCCGAAGCGGTCGTACTCGGTGGTGGTGACGTGCCCGCCAGGGGTGGCGCTGTTGACCGAACGCCCGGAAACACCCAGGTACGTGAGCGCGGCGCGGGCGTAGGAGCCTGCGGTCAGGCCACTTCCGGCGTTCGACGCCGGAACCGAGTCGGCGGGGAAGACGGCGGTCGCGTCGGTCGGGGCATCCATCTGACCCCATGCCTTCACGTCCGCGGCGCCCATCTTGTACGGGGCCTTGGTGCCGGTCAGTGGCACGTCGTAGACGACCGAGGTGGTTGCGGTGCCTTCCTCGACATCCTTCGTGCCCTGCTTCAGACCCGCGCGGGATGCCTTGAGGAGCATGCCGTCACCGGCGGTGTTCGCGTTGCCCGCCTTGCCGTAGGTGAAGGTCCACGGCAGCTCGCCGGGAGACGTCAGGCTGGTGATCCGGCCGGCCGCGTCGTAGCCGTACTCGGTCTTCAGCGCCGGGGTGATACGCGGTTCCCATGTTTCGCGGAGCCGTCCCGCGTTGTCGTAGCGGTAGGTCTGCACGGTCCTGAACGAGGCAGCGGTGGCTCCGGGCCCGGTCGACCACATGCGGATCGCGCTGACTCGGCCGGCGTAGGCACCGAATGTGTCTGCTGTGGCCGTGGTGGCGGCTGAGTAGAGGTACTCCAGGGCCCGGCACCCGGCGGTCTCCAGGTTCGCCGTGCAGGTGGCGGCGGAGACCGCGGAGGTCGGCGCGATGACCAGCTTGGGGCGGGCCAGCTTCTTGCCGTCCACGGTCACCGTCTCGGAGACGGTGGTGGTCGTGGAGTTGGTGAGGCCGTCCAGCAGCACGCTGGAGACCTGCCAGGTGGTGGCGGCCGGGTCGGGCTTGGTGAACCGGGTGACCGTGCCCTCGGTGTCGGTGAGCGTGAACGAACCGGTCACACTGCCGGTGAGGGTCAGATCCTCGGCACCGACCTCCGGTATCCAGCCCGTCTTGCCGCTGTTGGCCGTGAAGTGTGTCTCGTCGCCTTCGGAGTCCACGATCGCCACCGCAGTGTCCGTGATCCGGCGGACGTGGGAGTAGTCCGACTCCGCTTCCTCAGCCGACGTTCCGGCGACCCACTCCTTGCCGAAGATCGGGACCTGGCCCTCCTGCTCGGCCCCCTTGTCCGGGGTACGGGAGGAGGCCGTGCGGGACACCGAAAGCCCGAAGGCGGATGCCTCGTCGGCGGACAGGGTGAAGTCACCGGTGAGCAGGTTCACCGAACCCGGACCGACCTCGCTGGACGCCGCACCGGACGCGTTGCGGTCGACGACGACCGACAGCGGCTCCGTGGCACCGGTGCCACCGGGGCCGGTGAAGTCGGCCTTGATCTGTACGCTGCCGTCGGGGTCGACGGTGTCGGTGGCGTTCCAGACCAGCGGCGCGTTCTTGCCACCCGTCATCGCTACCGGCCAAGCGGTCAGCGCGGTACCACCCGAAGTCACCTGACCCACGGGGATCTTCACCCAGGGGTCGGCCTCGGAACGGCGCCAGGAGAAGGACACCTTGTCGTACTTCGATCCATCGGCCTCGGCGACCAGCGGCAGGCGGCGCGCCGTGCGCTCTCCCTCGCTCGGCTGGACGAAACCTCCGGGACCGGCATGGAAGGTGTACTCGATCGCTTCGGACTTGTTGTCGGCCTTGTCGACGGCCCGCACCTGCAGCGTGTGCGTGCCGTCCTTCGGCGGGGCGACGCTGATGGCCTTGCCGGCAGTGGCACCGCCGGTCGCGACCTTGGTCCAGGTCACCCCGTCCAGCGACCACTCAAGCCAGTTGTGGTCCGTGCCCGGCGGGGTGACGGTGAACGTGCCTGCCTGGCCGGCGCCCTTGACCCACTTGTCCGACGGATAGTCCGTGGACGTGATCTTCGTCGGGGCGGAAGGAGCCTTGGTGTCGACGGTGAACGTCTTCCACGCCGACCACTCGGTGTTGTAGTGCGTTCCGTCATACGGAGAGGTGCGGAACTTGTACGTCTTGCCGTCGGTCAGCTTCCCGGCGGGGACGGTTACCGAAGCCACCTGTCCGGAGGGCACGAACTTGGAGACGAGGACATCGCCGACCTGGGTGTTGGTGGCGTTGTCGAAGATCTGGAAGGTGCCGTTGACCTTGTCGCCGTTGGGGTCGACGAAGGTGTCCCGCAGCGTCGGAGTGGTGGTGTTGACCATGTAGGCGCCGCCGTAGGAGAAGTACGGCGGGCCGGCCTCCTGCTTGGTGCCGGTACGCGGCCGGTAGTTGTAAGTGACCACCAGCTTGGGCTGGTTCTTGGCCGCGTTGGCGGAGCTGACCTGCTTCCAGTGGGTGGTCGCGTCGGTCGCGGCGCGCAGGCCCATGTGGCCGCGGGTGGCCTTGGCCGAGGCCCACTTCTGCATCAGCCCGGTCACGTCCGCGTTGATCCACCCCGCACCGCCGCAGGCGGCGCGTCCCTTGGTCTCGGTGGACGAGTGGTGCTGCGCGACCCACGACGGCTGCGCGCTCCAGCGGGTGGCGGTGGAGGCCGCGCCGGTCTCCCAGACGGTCCACTCGTAGGGCTTGCAGTCGGAGTTGCCGGAGTGGACGTTCCACAGGCTCAGCTTCGCGCTGGAGACCAGCGCGTCCTGGACCGGTGTGGTGTTCCAGGTGATGAACGAGCGCGACACCCGGGTGGTGCCGTCCGGGTTGGTGGTGCCGGGGTTGCCCATGTGCAGCTCGGTGTTGGTGGACCAGTCCACCGTCTCACCGCGCTTGACCAGGGTGTCGAAGACATTGGACAGCGCCGAGGTGGAGGGATCCACCGTCACCGGGTACCGCGTTGCGGGGTCGGCGAGGAAGTCCGCGTCCGGGGTGACGACGAGATCCACCCCGTCCTTGGTCCTGACGACCTTCAGGTCGACCTTCGCCCGGTTGGTGTGCTCTCCGGAGACCTTGTCGACGCCCGCGTCCCACATCACCGGCGCGGGCATCACCGCACGCTTCTTCTTGCCGGACTCGACATCGGTGAACAGCAGGCTGCCGTCCTTGAGCTGTTTGACCTTCAGCCCGTCGGTCCTCAGCGGCAGGGTGTAGGAGTAGCCCTTGGCGGTGGGCCGTTCCTTCAGCTCGACGAACTGCTCGAAACCGGTGCGGGTGGCTTCCACGATCAGGTCGGCGCCCGGCAGGGCATCGGGGTACGTGGCGCGGGAGCCGTCCAGTTCCGGCTCGGGCAGGCCGCCCTTCCACCGCAACGTGATCTGCTCGTCCCCCTCGCCCAGGGTCACGAGGTCCCGCGCCGGGGCCGTCTCCGCGGCGGCCAGGGACCTCGGCACCGCACCGCCCCGGCCCGCCAGGCTCAGCCCCGACGGGTGGGCCTTGGAGGCAACCGACCCGTCCGGCCTCCGGGCCAGCTCGACGTCCACCTCCACCCACGTGCCGTCCTGCTGGAAACGGGCCGGACCGGCGGTCAGCTCAGTCGTCAGGCTGCCGTCCTTATTCACCCAGGTCCGAGAGGTCTCACTCCGCTCGGACAGCGCCTCGACCCGCTTGCCCGACAGCCGCGCCGCCACACGCGCGGAAGCAATGTCCGCAGCCTGCGTGACCGTTGACGTCTTCGGAGCGGCAACAACTTGAGAAGAGGCCGCAGTCGCTGGACTCACACCGTCAAGAAGGGTGACGGACAAGGCCACGGCAAGACCCTCCGCTATGTAGCGCAGGCTCCTCCCCGACCAGATCCGACCACGCGCCTCCGGCGCGCGTATGTGACTCATCATCATCCCTCGATTTCTTCATTACGGCTCCACCACGAATGTGATGCACCCGTGAAGGTACCGAGGAGAAAATGACCTACAATCCGAATAGACGGGAACGAAAGCGGCATTGCTGACAGAAAACCCAAGGGATCTTGATCATTTTGTGATGAAAAGGAAAAGCGAGTACCCCGGATAGACTCGAATCATGCATGCAGTCGCGGCCCATTTAAAAATGGCTCATTTAGAGAGCCTGTGGGCATCGGCCAGCAGCTCCACCAGGTAGGCGCGGCGCTCAGCCGGTGCGGCGAAGACCTCCGCCGCGTCCGGCACCGCCAGGACGCCGTCCTCCACGAAGATGACCTCCCGCAGGTTGGACAGCAGAGCGAGGTCGGTCGAGCGAGCGGACGTCGAACAGGTCATCCTCGCCGTCCCAGGCGGGACTTTGAGCGGGCGCGCCCAGACCGAACCAACCCTTGCGGCAGGCCATCGAGTCGATCAACGCCTGCTCGTCGTCGGCCGGTGGCTCGAAGCGGGCGAAGAAGTCATCCAGCACCTCCAGGACGTAGGACGCGGGGTCGCCGATCCCCCGCTCGGCCAACCAGCACCGCATCAACTAGGACTTGTCCGGTCGATCATGTTCGGAGCCAGATGACGAGTGCTGCTGCCGTGGCGGTGCCGAGGTAGACGTAGCCGCGTTTGTCGTATCTG
>NZ_JBEZVN010000078.1:0-7198 GCF_040636995.1 Streptomyces sp. NPDC032161
CTTGAACTCGGGCGAGTAGACCTTCATCACCATAAAAGATGCCTCCTGCTCGGCCCCTCCCGGGGGCCGGGCTCAGAGTTGTCCACCACTCGGGGGCAGGTCCCGGCGCCGGTGATCAGGCTGGACTGCGACTGGTAGGCCAGCGGAAGGCGCTTGAGCAAGCGTTCCAACGGGTGATGCTCGGCGAGCATCCCGCGGTGGCGTACGGCCGGTACGCGGTGGGTGGCGAGCGTGTCGATCAGAGTGGTGACCAGGGTGGTCTTGCCCGACAGATCAAGGCCGTCAACGAGGATGCGCACAGCGTCGTCTCCTTCACCGTCATGCCCAGGAGAGCCAGAAGGAGCAGGGCACCGGACTCACGCGGCAGCCAGCACGCCAGACGCGTGACAGACGTCTACTGATGGACGGCCAGCCGCCATCCGGTGCCCTGCTCGAGGTGATGCGGCTCCGGAAGACCGCAGATCCAGAATCTGCCGTGAGCCAGGTCACGAACCAGTACCGTGAGGGTCGCGAACCGTGGCGAACAAACACCTTCCCTCGCACCAAGGTTGAGGTGGCGTCAATGACACACGGCCCCGGAAACCTCGATCTGCAGATCCTCATCCAGGCCAGCGGCCTGTCCAACGGCGAGCTCGCCCGCAGGGTGAACGCCCGGGCACACCGCGCCGGACACCGGCAGATCGCCACCGACGCCACCCGAGTCCGTCGCTGGATGGACGGAGAACAACCACGCCCGCCCATCCCCGGACTCCTGGCCGAAGAACTCTCCGAAAAACTCGGAACCCCCCTCACCCCGCGAGCTCGGCCCCGTTCCCACCGGCATGTCCCTGGATACGATCCAAATACCGCTGCTGACAGAACCAGCGGCGGAGACCCTTGCCGCATGGACCCGGATGGACCTGCTGATGCTCGATCGCCGCGAAACCCTCAAACTCGCCGCCGGAGCACCGCTGATCGCCGCCGCCGGACACCTCCTCGGCGGCACCGCCGGCTCCCTCAACCGCGCCGAAGCCGGTTTCAACACCGACAGCGTCGCCGCTCTCGAAGAAATCACGGCTCAGTTCGCACGGATGGAAGCCGCCCACGGCGGCGCCCTTTACCGAGCAGCAGTCGTCGGCCAGCTCAGCGAAACCGCCCGCCGCGTCCGCGACGGCATACCGGCGAGCCTGCGCACCGCGTCTTCGCCGCCACCGCCGACCTGGCTGCACTCGCCGGCTGGACCAGCCACGACGCCGGCCGCTACGCCACCGCCCAGCGGTACTGGTCCTACGCCATCTACGCGGCCGGCGAGGCAGGCGTTCCAGGCCGGGGCGCCGAGATCGTCACCCGCATGTCACACCAGATGATCTACTTCGGAAACCTCCGCGACGCCCTCGGTCTCCTGGAACTGGCCGCAACACGCGCCAAACGCGACGGGCAGGTCCTGGTCCAAGCCCTGGTGCAGTCCCAGACCGGACGCGTACACGCCGCCCTCGGCGAGCCCAAACAGGCCGCCCGGCACCTCGACCACGCAGACGAACTCCTCGCCCAAACCACAGCCCCCGCGCCCTCCTGGGTGGCCTACTTCGACGCCGCCGAGCATGCCGGAGCCCGGGCCGTAAGCGCCCGGGACTTGACCAACCAAGGCCACCGCGGTCACCCCGCCAGCCCTCACTTCCGAGCAGCCCTGTACCTCCGCGCACCTGGCTTCGACCGCGTGCGCGCGATGGACAGGATCGGGCTCGCCGCTGCTCTCTTCGATGAAGGCGAACCGGAACAGGCAGCAGCCGCCGGACGCCAGGCCCTGGACAGCGCAGGCATGCAATCCTCTCTTATCGCCTCCCGCCTCAACACGCTCCTGGCAGCAGCCCGGCGATACCAGACCACCGAGATCACCCAGCTCCGCGCCCGAGCATCCGAGATGGCGGTCCACACGCCCGTCACATCGGACATCGCTGCCTGAAATCCCTGAAGGACAAGAGGAAGACGCCCCCGGCTTGTTCGCACTCAGCCCCGGTAGCGCACCTTCCGCGTGGAGCCGCCGCCCGGGCCATGCGCCTGAGGCCTTCCGGTGGCGAGTGAACTCCACTCACCACGACCTCCTCGCCGTAACACGCCACCTCTCGAGAAGGTCTCCCAGTCCCTTGCCCACCAACGGCTGAGGCGCCAGAGCCGGGCTGGTGAAACGCCTGGACACTCGTCGGCTGCCGATCCTCGGGCGCGGCAGGAGACCAGCGCCTGACACCCCGCCGCTCACACCGCCTGCTCCAGACGCTGCGGCTCCGCCTCGCTTGCACGAGAGCTGCTGGCTCTTTACGTACTGCTGAGACATCCCGCCCGACGGCAATGGGCATCCTCTACACCGAACTGGAACGAGGCATCGGACGGCGGGTCGGCCGGGCCATCTCTGAGGCTCTGGGGAACCTGGCGTGACGGCGGTCTCCGTAAGCTCCCCGATGGCGGCCATCTACGGCGCAATCTGTGGCCACGGGGTTTCCCCGGGTACGGCCAGATTTCTCCCCGCTCGCTCCGAGTAATCCCGCTCGGCGAAGCTGGAGCGGGTGAAGAACAGCAGGGAGATCCTGGAGGCGTACGACCTCACGGGGAGTTACCGCGCCGCGGCCGAGCTGGCCGGGTGTGACCACCACACGGTGGCCCGGTACGTGAAGATGCGGGCCGCCGGCCAGCAGCCCGACAAGCGGCGGCACCGGGCCCGGCAGATCGACGACTATCTGCCGAAGATCGAGGAACTGGTGGTGCGCTCGCAGGGCAAGATCCGCGCGGACGTGGTCCACAAGAGGATCACTGCGATGGGCCTCACGCGCGGGGAACGCACCACCCGCCGCACCGTCGCCGAGGCGATAGCCCAGTTCAGGGCCGGTCGGCGGCGGGTTTATCGGCCGTGGGTGACTGAGCCGGGGCTCTGGCTTCAGTACGATTTCGGCGACGGGCCGGTGATCAAAGGGCGCAAGACCACGCTGTTCTGCGCGTGGCTGGCCTGGTCCGCTTCCGCGTGGTGATCCCGATCTGGGACAAGACGCTGCCGACGATCACCGCATGCCTGGACGCCACGCTACGCAGGATCGGCGGGGTCCCGGCCTATGTCCTCACGGACAACGAGAAGACGGTCACCACCGACCATGTCGCCAGCATCGCGGTCCGCAATCCGGAGATCGTCGAGGTGGCCCGCCACTACGGCACGACCATACGTACTTGTCTGCCGGCGGACCCGGAAACCAAGGGCGGCAGCGAGGCGACCGTCCGCGTCGCGAAAGCCGATCTCGTGCCCCGGGACGTCAATCTGCGCGAGCAGTACCAGACCTTTGGCGAGCTGGAATCCGCCTGCCGGGCGTTCTGCGAGGAGATCAACTCCCGCCCGCACAAGGTGACCCGGTGCAAGCCGGCCGAGCGGCTCGCCGAGGAACAGCACAGGCTGAACCCGCTGCCCAAGCGTCCGTTCACGGCGGCGTTCGGCACCACCCGCCGGGTCTGCTGGGACTCGACGATCTCGGTCGAGGCCGTGCGCTACTCGGTCCCGCACGAGCTGATCGACACTCGGGTCTGGGCCCGCTTCAACGGCGACGAACTGATCGTCACCGCTGTCGGCGAGCACGGCTCGGCCCGTGAGGTCGCCCGCCACCTGCGCGGACAGCCCGGTTCCCCGGTCCTGGACGACGCCCACTACCCGCCCCGCGAGGACAAGAACGCCGACCGCACCCCGCGGGCCACGAACGCAGAAGAAGCCGCGTTCCTCGCGCTCGGGCCGGGTGCCGCGTCCTGGCTCGTGGAAGCCGCCGCGGCCGGGGTCCGCAGGATCAAGGCGAAGATGGCCGAGGCCATCGCCCTGTCAAAACTGCACTCTGCGGCGGACGTTGACCGCGCACTGGGCACCGCCGCGGTCACCGGCCGGTTCGCCGACAAGGACCTGCTGTCCATCCTCGACTACCAGGCCGTCCACGAGCAGACCGAGCCCCACCGCCGCAGCGAGGACCACTCCCTGCAGCCGGGAACCTCCGCATGGTCCGCCTACGGCCTGCCCGCCACGACCTCGGACATCTCCGAGTACGACGAAAGTGATGGCCACCCCTCTTCGCACCGTCCCCGGCACCAACGGCGACCCCTTGGCCGAGGCCATCGAGCTGACCCGGCGGCTCAAACTCCCGCACATCCGCCGGTCGTTGACCGACATCATCCCCACCGCGAAGGCCCAACGCTGGGACCCGGCCGAGGTCGTCCGCGTGCTCCTAGCCGAGGAGGCCGCCGGACGCGACCGCGCCAACCTGCACACCCGTCGCAAGCGGGCCGGGTTCCCCACCGGCAAGACCTTCGGCGACTGGGACGAGGCCAAGACCTCGATCTCCAGGGCCACCCAGGACGCCCTCAAGACCTCGGAGTGGGTCGGGCGCCGGGAGTGCTTTTGCATCTGCGGGCCAAGCGGCACGGGCAAGAGCCACTTCACCGAGGCCCTCGGACAAACCGCCATCGAGGCCAGCCTGGCCGTCTCATGGTTCACCATCGAGGACCTCGGCTCGCTGGTCCGCCGCCACCGCGCGGACGACTCGATCGCCCGGGCCCTCGCGAGGATCATCCGCTCGGTTCTGATCATCGTCGACGACATCGGGCTCCTGCCCGTCTCCGAGGACGCTGCCGAGGGCTTCTACCGCTTGGTCGATGCTGCCTACGAACGCCGCTCGATCGCGGTCAGCAGCAACCTCCACCCCTCAGGCTTCGACGAGATCATGCCAAAGACCCTGGCCACAGCCACTGTCGATCGTCTGCTTCACCATGCCCATGTTGTTGTCACTCACGGTGATTCATTCAGGCTGACCGAGGCCACCACCGGAAAGGGGGTGAAGCCCTTCAGCTGATCCACACCGACCGAAGGCGGGGAGATATCTGGCCGCCAGTGGGGGCTGCAAGCTTGCCACCAGCGGGGATGTCTCAAGGCCGCCAGCGGGGAGTCCCAGGAGACCGTTGACACTCTTGAAGACCTTGGAGGAGGACATCAGCGGCGGCCCGCTCGCGAACAGTTCCATCAAGGAGCTGTCACGGCGGATGTACGAGGCGATCGCTCCCGTGGTCGACCGGATCGAGAAGGGCAAGTCGCCCGTCGAGGTCCCCCAGGCCGTCATCAACGACGCTGTCGCGCCTGCTGGGCCGACGCCCTCGCCCAGCTGAAAGCGCCACGCATGCAGAGACGAACGGGGTACTGCTGGCTGAGGGACGAGCCCGCCCAGGAGGAAATCTCCAGGCCCAGGCCAGGCAGCGCCCAGCCGTACCGGAGGGATCAGGCCGGGAGCGACCTGACGACATGGGACGTGACGGAGCAGAGCCAGGCCGCTCCGGCGGGAGTGCGGGTCGGGTGGGGGGCGATGTTGTGGTCGGGGCAGAGTGGCCAGACGAGGCGGTCCCGGTCGGCGAGGATGCACTGGACGCCTTCTGCGGTCTCGACGGAGATGTCGATCGGGTCGACGCCCTGCACTCTCTCGTGGCCGACGGTGAGCTGGCCGGTCGGCTCCCGCCTGCTGGGCGGCTCGCAGAACACGGGTACGTCGAGGGCGCGGCCCGTGTCCTGGCGCACCTGCGTGAGCAGCGTGGCGACCGTTCGTTCGGCGATGACGCGCCGGTGCGTGTTCAGGAGAGGAGCGAAGCGGGCGGCCGGCATGGCGCCGTTGCGTGTGAAGGTGGCCCAGAGGAAGTCAAGGACTTCCCGGGAGTCGAGATGGTCCGCGAGGTCGGTGTCGAGCTCGTCGGAGAGCACACGGAGCCAGGCCCGGAACGCCGGGTCGTCCGCTGCCGGAAAGGGTTCTGTAGACATGTTGCTCCGCTGTGGGTCCCGGCCGGCGTGAACCGCCGGCCGGGACCCATGGTGTGTCAGGAGTAGCGGCCGCCGCCACCGAAGTTCTGCCCCACGCTCCAGGCGTACCGCCGCCCGCCGCGCGTGGCTGTGCCCCACGCGGAGAACATCACGGAGTCACCGGGGTCGAGTCGGCAGGTCCAGATGTAGCACTTGTACCAGCCGCGTCCCTTGGAGTCGTTGTTCGAGTACCAGGCACCGTGGAATTTGTAGCTACCGCGCTCGCCGTGGCTGTATACGCCTGACTTGACGTACTGCCCGCGGATGTGGATGTACCACTTGAATCCGGCGTGGATCCAGGCTCTCGCCCAGGACTTGCGGAAGTGGAAGTCCCAGTTCAGCGAGCACCGCCATTTACTGTCACAGATACGCCGGATGCGTATGCATACGTCCTGTCGGCACTTCGACTGGACACGCTCCTTCAGCCGGGTACCGTCGAGGTCCTCCATGTTCTGTGGGTCCGCGCAGGCGTAGTCGTAGGCGTTGCAGCTGCCGCCGTTCATCAGGTCGGCCGAGAGGAAACGGCCGGTCTGCGGGTTGTACAGCCGCATGCCCATCAGGAGGACGCCGCTGAGCGTCTCATTGGAGCGCAGGTGCGCGCCCGTCCACCCGTATCACCGGTTCGCGGATTGCCGTACTCGTCGTTGTCGAGGGCGACGGGCGCTTCTGCGGAGTCCAGAGGCAGCGCCAGGGCGATGTCACCATGAAGATTGGACAGTTGCAGGACGACCTCACCGGACGCGCCTGTGGTCGCGGCGAGGCCTGTCGTCGACGCGGAGGCCACGTTACGGGTCAGCGTGCCGGTACCAGTGTTCTCGATGATCCATCGGGGACTGTCACCGTCGGCGCCGTAGTGGTTGACCTTCGCCCCGGTTCGGGTCCAGGCACCGGCGCTTTCCTTGTCGATCGTCCAGGAACGGAGCCGACGGGAGGCGTCGAGCTGGAAGGTCTGCCGTTCGCCGTTGGCCGTCTGCTGGTGGACGAGGTCGTTGGCGTAGTAGCCGAACGTGCCGTGTCCGGGGACGGCCGTGGTGCGCCCGAATGCGTCGTAGATGTAACCGGAGTCGACGAGCCGGTCGGCGCTGTCGTACGTGTAAGTCTTGGTGGTCCCCCCGGTGCCTGGGCAGTCGGTTCCTGGAGCGCCGGCGGCACTGGTGACGGCGGTGCGGTTGCTTCGCTTGTCGAAGGCATAAGTACGCCGGATGCAGACCGTCTCGGACGTGTCCTCAACCGAGGTGAGCCTGCCGGCTGAAGTTTCCCCGTGATCTCGGACACGTGATCGTTATGCCGCGAGGGCGTGCTGGTGCCGCTGTCTGGTCTCGGTCGGGGTGAGGTAGCCGAAAGTCCGGTGCTTTCGCAGGC
>NZ_JBEZVN010000079.1:0-7143 GCF_040636995.1 Streptomyces sp. NPDC032161
TACCCGGGGGGACGGGTGGGGGCCTCTTTTCGGGGTGGGGGGGGGGGGGGGGGGGGCGCCCGCCGGGGGGGGGGGGGGGGCCGGGGGGGGGGGGGGGGGGGGGGGCCCGGGGGCGCCCCGGCCACACACGACTACGCGGGCATCAGGTGGTGAAGACGAGGGCGGGGGTGGTGGTGCCGCCGGGGGTGGTGACGGTGACGTTGAGCGCCGTTCCCGTCGGGGCGCCCGAAGGGACGGTCACGATCAGCTGAGTGCCACTGAGCGCGACGAAATCGGCGGCGAAGTCGGTCGGTCCGGCGGGGTCGGTGAAGGTGACGGCGCTGACGCCGAAGAAGCCGGTGCCCGTGATGAGAACCCCGCTGTCGCCCGGCGATCCCGTGTTGGGCGAGATAGTGGTGGCCGTCGGCTGGTCGTAGTAGGTGTACTGGTCGGCGGCGCCGGTGATGGGGCTGACCCCGCCCGGGTTCGTCGCCGTGACGTTGACGGTCACCGGGGCTCCGGTGACGGGGAAGGAGGGCGGGGTGACGGAACGCTGGGAGTCGCTGACGACGGCGCCGAGGGTGCCGGCGCCGGCTGCGCCGAAGGTGACCGCCGTGGCCGCGGCGAGCCCGCTGCCGAAGAGAGTGGTGGCGGGCGGGGAAGTGTCGGGGCCGACGTTGGCGCTCACGCCCCCGACCGTGGGGGCGGCCACGTAGAAGAACGGCTTGCCGTTGCTGGTGGAGGCGCCCACGGTGACGGTGACGTTGACCTGCCCCGCGCACCCGCCGGGGGCGGTGACGGTGATCTGGGTGTTGGCGGTGGTGACCGTGCCGCTCACGGACGTGTTGCCGAAGGAGACGGTCGGCGTGCTGGAGAGGGCGCCGAACCCGGTACCGGTGATGATCACGACGGTACCGGCCGTGCCCTGGGTGGGGCTGATGGAAGTGATGACGGGTGCCATCGGAGTCCTCCTGTGAGGTCGGATGGTGAGTTGTGCCGCCACGTCCGGGCCGGTGCCGCCCGCGGAGGCAGGCACCAGGCGGCGGATTGGATCGCACCGTCGGGCCACCCGTGACCGGGGTTGTCGAGCCGAGGTGCCATGGGAATCGCAGTACCGCCGCTGATGCCCCCGCCGGATGGATGGGCGGCCCACCTGGTCGGACATCAGCCAGTGAGCCACTTGGGCGTAAGAAGCGGCAAGAAGGTTGACGACACGTCACTCAGACGAGTTACGTTCACGTGTCTGCTGAGACATATAGGGACATCTGTGGCGAGCCGTGTGGGCGACCGGACGACGGCGGCGGACGTCGCACAGCGGCGCGGGAAGGGCGCGGAACCGGTTCCGTGCGTCCTTGTCCGGCCGGCCCTGGGCATCCCGGGCAAAGGAAGAGCGCCGGGATCGGCGACGCTCGGGGAAAAGGCGGTGTCGCCCCTGGCGAGTGATTCGCGTGGTCCAAGCGGATGTCTGCCCGAGCGCCTTCATGTCTTCCGTGTAGTGGCGACTACGGTCCTCGTCTTGTCCGGTGAGTCGAAACGCCCCGGAAAGTCCACAGCTCAAGGAGTCATGTCAGTGAGACGTTGGCAGGGATTGAGATTCTGGAAGACAGCGCTCTTCACCGCGCTGGCCGCGGTGATCGCGCTGGGGACCCCGGCGGCGGCCCAAGAGCTCTCGACCACCGCGGTCGTGGCGTCGCCCTCAACCGCGGCCGTCGGGTCGCCGGTGACGCTGACGGCGACGATCAGCTGCTCGGAGGACCCCAGCGGAGGACTGGGCGTGACATTCTTCGACGGCCCTGACCTCCTCGCCACCGTGCCGGTCGGATCCAACGGCATGGCCGCATACAGCGCGACCTTCGCCACCGAAGGCGCACACACCATCACCGCCGCCTACAACGGCAACGATGCGTGCGCCGCCTCGAACGACGAGACCACCGTCGTGGTGTCGTCGACCCCCACTCCCCCCACCCCACCCGTCGAATGGTGCGCCCTCGTCTGCGGCAGCCTGATCAATTTCACCGTCAGCGACATCAACAACAACGTCGTGGTGCACTGACCCTTTCCAGGCGAACGGGCGTCGCTCGCTGCGATCGATGGGCTGTGCGGCGCCCTGAGCCTTCCCCAAGTCACTGCGGTCGGAAGGCCGCCGGTGGGAGTCCATGCCTCTGCGCATGGCCGTCGAAGGGGCAGTCGTCGAAGGTGGGGCGGTGAGCGAATTGTCGCCGTGGGCGGCGCCGACGCCGCAGTGGGCATCGTCGGTGTGCCGGACGGTGTAGACGGGGATGCCGCCGGGCCCTTGACCGAGCGGGCCCACCGACTGCCCCTGGAACCCGGCCTGTATGGCGATACCGGCATCACCCCGCTGAACCCCGCCTGACCTGCGCGACCAAGTCCTCCGGCTACAGGGAGCGCAGCACTGCGAAGACCTTGCCCAGGATCGCCCCGCCGTCCTCCAGTCGGATGGGCGGGTAGGCCGGGTTGCACGGCATCAGCCAGACCTCGTCGTGGTCGATGCGCAGCTCTTTCACGGGGGCCTCGCCCTCGCCCAGGAGGGCGGCCACGATGCCGCCGGGCTCGGCGGCGCTCTGGGCGTCGCACGGTGACGATGTCGCCGTCGCGGATACCCGCGTCGATCAGGCCCGGACCCGAGGAACGACGTCGAACGTGCGGCGAAATGGCAGGCCACCGACGACTACCAGCGCCAGGAGGAGGAAGCCGTCGCTCACTCGACTTCGTCGACGCCTGCGGTGTGCGCGTACGGTGACGGCTCCGGCTCAAAGTCGCGGACCATCGTCACGTACCTGGGCGCGTTGATCCGGCTGACCAGGTCCAGGGATCGGGTGGCTCGTACGGGTTCGGTACGGGGCTGGCGTCAGGGCGTGAACAACTGCTCGACGGCGGTCGCCTGTGCTCCGGGGCGCTCGTTCGACCCCTCCAGGACGGCCGCCTTCAGGACGTCGGACCGTACGTCGGCGACGGACCGCGGGGACGTCACGCCGGGCGTGTGCTCGTAGTTCCAGACGATGACGTCCAGGAAGACCGGCGCCTTGAGCCGACGTCCCCGTCCCAGAAGTTCCTGGGCGATCGCCGGATGGGGCGTGAAGTCCGGGTTGGCGAGCCAGCCGCGCAGATCGGCCTCCGGAACGCTGAAGTCCACGCCCATGGCGGCCGGCGCCCGGACGACATCGGAAGGCGCTGTCGGCGTCGGTTGGCCCGTCGGGGCGAGGGCGACGTTCCAGTCGTAGATGACGTCGTAGTCGGCGCCGTGCTCCCGTACCTTCAGGGACTGCTCGGTCCCGACACCGGGCTGCTGCCCGAGAAGGGAGAGGTTCCCGACCGTCAAGGTGACCGGGATCGGCGTGAACACGTCGTCCGCCAGCCCGTCGTCAATGGCCCTGACCACGCCGTCGTACGCGAGGCCGGCGAGGGCCCCCACCGCGGCCCCGACGGCGGTGCCGATCCGACCAAGGGCTGTCCCCGGAGAACGTCCGCCGCTGCTTCAGGCCCTCCTCGGAGACCATCGCGGAGCCGACCAGCTCGCTCGCCCTCAGCGATGCGCGCAGGTGAGACACCCGTGCAGTGCTCGACTTGGCCTCATGCCGCTGCGGGACTGCTCGCATCGAGCGTCCTGGTTGTATCAGGCAGGCGAGGTCAGGGACGTCGCCGTGGGCGCAGCCCAGCGCGGGTCGCGGCCGGAGGAAGCCAGGACGCGATCGAGAAGCGATGCGGTAGCGGGTACTGGCACCGGAGCGGCGAAGCCTCCGTACTGGCGGTAGACCTCAGCATGTTCCTCGACCACGTCAAGAACCATCTGAGCAAGATCGTCCTGGACTTCGAGCCGCTGACCGGTGGCCTGGGCGACGTCCCAGCCGTGCACCACCATTTCCTTGATCACCATCTGCGCGACGGTTACCGCAGGCATAGCCATCCCACCCAGATCCACCTCTCCTTCCCACACGGCTGGCTCGGCCCATGCCGCCACGGCCCGGCCCAGCTGATCCGCATAGGCATCGGCCCATGCAGGGGCGGCTGTGAAGTCACAGGCGACCAGTTCCTGCGGCAGCGCCTCCCGACGCGCCCGGCGCTCAAGACCATGGGCGGTGTAGAGCACCCAGTGGTTGATCAAAGCCCGGGTGTCGAAATCTGTGCAAGGGGTGGGCCCGTCCAGGTGTTCCTTTCGGACGCCACGGGCGATGCGTGCTGCTTCCGCCGCAGCGCGAGTCATGAGGGGGTGAAGTGCGTGACCGTTCATGTGCCGATCGTGGACCGGCTGCACGGCTGGAGTCTTGAACAAACGCGACAGCCAAGGGCTGGCCCGTAATCGCTGGCCAAGGCGGAGACGGTCGCCGACTGCGCGCCGGGCAGGTACGGGATGGCGGGCCAGTTGGCGCTCCTGTTCGACGGCACTCCGGGGGAGCGGCGTCGCCTCGACGCCGCCGACACGGGCCGCTGCCTCCAGGTCGAGCTGATCTTCAAGGTCGTGCCGTCGGACGGGGCCCGGCACCCGACCGAGGCGCTGCTGTGGCTGCGGACGGACGGGATGCCGGAGGGCCTGTACCGTCCGGACGGGGCCGGGCCACGCTGGAGGCCGTCCGGGAATGAGGGATGGCGGTTTCAGAGAGCACACGGCGGTGATCCGGGCGGCGGACGACCGCCCGTACCAACGCCGCGACCACGACAAAGCCGGCCCGAGTCACGGGCCGGCCTTCTCTCACTGTGTATGGCTGTCGGCGTTCGCCGCTACCGGTCGACCACCAGGGCGTGTTGAGAAAGTCCCGTCTGGCCTGCGACGCGTGGCACGGCACCTCGCCACGTTGTCGGGGTCGTCCACGTACGCCCAGTGCGAGGACGGCCCTCCGCGTTGCGATGCACCGCACCGGACGCCGCGGGCCCCGCCCTTCGGGCGGACGACGCTACTTTCGCAACACGACCTAGTCGACACGGTCCACCCAGACGCTCACGACGTATCCCGCACCCCACGGGTTGGAGGCGACCGAAGTCTGGCCGACCGGGGCCCAGTTACCGAGGATGATGCGCTGCGGCAGCCTGGGGTCGAGCGGGTTGAGCACCGCGTGAATCCGGTGCTGACCGGTACCGCTGGTGCAGAGGCTGGAGAGGCTGCTCCCGGACGAGATGGTGCAGTCGCCGGGCGCTGCCTGGGCGGCGGGCGCCGTGGCCAGCATCATGCCCGCCGTGGCCGCCGCGACGGCCACGGCACCGGCGATACCGCGCTTCTTGGACAGGGACTTCGTGAACATGGGGAACTCCTTCGTCCGGTGACGATGCGTGATGGGAAGAGGCGCATGTACGGGTGGAGCGTGGAGCGGAGCGATCCGGCTTCGACGGGCGGATCCCGTGGGATGCCACGGACACCGCGTATGCCAAAGCGCGACAATGGATGAGAAAGCGAGTGATTACCTGCTTGATCGCGAGCCAAATCCTGCCCAGGCACGCGGTTCTTGGCAAGAGTTCGGCCAGATTTGGTACAGACCAATTGTCGACGTCGGGTGCGTGGGACGTACGCGGAGTCTTCGGTCGGCGAGCCAACGCCCCGCTTTGCCGGGGCGCGCGAGGGCTGGAGGTCGGTATGCCGAGCCCGTACGGGCCGGGGCCATTTCGGCGGCGACGATGCGGTGGGGCGATCCTGTCCGCAGGAGGGAAGCGAGCTGATGGCGAGTGGGCCTGCGCTGAGTTCATCCGAGCTCGACGCCTGGTGGCGTGAGGCGGTCGGCGAAGCAGCGGGCCCGCCGGGCGCTCCCCCCACGGCTTGACGCCGACGGAAAGCTGTACGTGCGGTGCTTCAATTCCGCCTGGTCGACACGGATCAGGCTGATCAGCAAAGTGCTGACGCAGCGGCTCAACGCGGTACGGTCCGACCTGGGCGTAGCGGGGATCGTCGCTGCTGCCGCACCCATTCGCATACGGGTACTCGGGCCCGCACGGTGGCCACACTACGAACTGCTGACCGGCTCGCTGGAGACAGCCTGGCACGACGTCACCCAGGAGTACGGGCCCTCGGACTCACCCGTATTCGTCCACGGGCTTCCCCGGCGGGCTCGGGACCGCGGTGGCCTGCGTGGCGCGATCCGGCTCACGACCGAGGGTCACACCACCGACCGGGACACCTGTGGGCCCGACTGCCCCGCCGACGACCCTGGACACCGCGTGCAGCGCAAAGACTGGGCGACGTTTTGCCGGGACGCCGTGCGTCGGCTCAATCACAGCTGATCGACCGGGGCGCCGACCTGGCCATCGCCTTCACCGACTCCGACCACCGCTTCACCACGGGTCTCCGCTACGCGCGCACGGATCCCCGTGTGGGAAGTCCCCGCGCCTGATGCGTCGTCGAAGCGCACAAGCTGATCGGGAGCCGTGCTTACCGTGACGCTCCCAGCCCACTGAGGATTGCGTTGACCGGCTGCACGGGCAACGCCCCGAATGACCCGATGAGTTGGGACGAAAGGTGGGGATTCGCGCGCGGTGACGAGCGGCAGATCCAAGCGGCTGTCCTGGGCAGCGCGGACTCGGAGAAGCCGCTGATGCTGCCCGCACGGCCGGATACCGGCGGCTGCGCCTGCCCGCCATCGGCGAGGTCCGGCTCCACGACTCCGCGAAACGAACGACACGGCTCGTGGGCCGCGGACGGGCGGTCGTCCAGTCCGTGGCCGTCTCCCGGGCCGGGCACCGGTGGTACGCCTCCGTGCTCTGCAAGGTCACCACCGGCCTGCCCGATCGCCCCACCCGCTGCCAACGGGAGTGCGGCACCGTCGGCGTCGACCTCGGCGTGAAACAGCTTGCCGCCCTCTCCCAGCCCCTCGACCCGGACGACCCCGCCACGCTCTTCGTCACCAACCCGCGCCACGTCCGCCAAGCGGAGAGGCGCCTCGCCAAGGCGCGGCGGGCGTTGTGGCGGACGCAGAAGGGCTCCGCCCGGCGCGCGAAGCCACCTCGGACGACGCCCCCGAACGTCGTGGGACGGGCTCCGGACGAGCCCGGAGCGGCCATTGCGAAACCTGGGGGTGTCAACTGATGAGAACAACGTCGCGGTACGGGAAGCCGGTACGGGGGATAGGGAGCCGTAAATCAACTACTGCCTGATTTGATCTTGTTGTCGTGCTCGGTGATCACCTTCTGCAGGGCTTCGAGTGTGCGTGGTGGATGTGGCCG
>NZ_JBEZVN010000080.1:0-6719 GCF_040636995.1 Streptomyces sp. NPDC032161
GGCCTTCAACACAGCCAGCATCGCCACCACCACATCAACCGACCGCTCCAACAGCAGCCCCACCCTGGACTCCGACGACACACCCCCCTCGACCAGGACGGCGGCAACACGGTCGGACTCGGACTCCAACTCCGCATACGTCAGCACGACATCACCACACCGCACCGCCACCGCACCCGGCGCCGCAGCCACCCGACGGGCAAACGCCTCGACCACCGACACACGACCGTCGAACTCCACCACCGCACCCCGACCGGCCACCAGAACCCGGTCCCGCTCCCCCACACCCAGCATCGGCACCTCCGCCAACGCCACACCCGAAGCAGCCACCAACCCCTCCGCAAGACCCAACCAATGCCCCGCCATCCGCTCCACCGTCACCGCATCGAACAAATCCGTGCTGTAGGAGACGACGGCGAACAGGCCCTCTCCGTCCGTGGGTTCGAACTCGATGTTGAGGTCGAACGGGCTCGTCTCGACCGGCGGCAGGACTTCCTCGACCAAGAGCCCCGGCAGTGCGAACGTCTCGCGCGGCGCGTTCTGGAGGGTGACCGCGGCCTGGACGAGCGGGGTCCTGCTGGGGTCGCGTTCCGGGGCGAGGGCCTCGACGAGGCGGCTGAACGGGGCCGCCTGGTGCTCGAAGGCGGCCAGGGTGGTCTCTCGTACGTCGTCCAGCAGCGTGCCGAAGTCGGCATGGGCGTCGATGCGGGTGCGCAGCACGAGCGTGTTGACGAAGAAGCCGACCAGGGGTTCCAGCTCGGTGCGCTCGCGCCCCGAGACGGCCGTGCCGACGGCGATGTCGTCCTGGCCGCTGTAGCGCGAGAGCAGCAGCTGTGTGACCGCGGTCAGGGCCATCGACAAGGTCGCGTCCTGAGCGCGCGCCGCGTCGGCGAGTGCCGTGGTGAGACGCTGCGGTACGCGGAAGGAGTGCAGGGCGCCGCGCCCTGTCCGCACGGCGGGGCGGGGCCGGTCGGTGGGCAGCTCCAGGGGTTCGAGACCGGCCAGCCGCTCGCTCCAGTGGTCGAGGTGGGGCGCGAGGGCGTCCTCGGTGAGTCGCGCACGCTGCCAGACCGCGAAGTCCGGGTACTGAAGGGATGGTTCGGGCAGCACGGCGTCACCGTGGGACGCGTCCACCACCGCTGTGTAGAGGGCGCTCAGCTCGCGTGTGATCACGCCCATGGACCAGCCATCGGTGATGATGTGATGCATCGTCAGCATGAGGGTGGACTCGTCCCGCCCTGCCCGCTCGGCGAGGAGCACGCGGAACAGCGGCCCGGTGCGCAGGTCGAACGGCTGGGCGGCCTCCGCCCGCAGGGTGCGTTCGTGCGCGTCCTCGCTCGCCGCCCGCACCGTGCGCACGGGCACGTCGAGGGTGTCGTGGACGTGCTGGGTACCGCCCCGGCCGTCGGCGGCGTCGAAGGTGGTGCGCAGTGCCTCGTGGCGGGCGACGAGCCCGGCGACGGCGGTGCGCAGGGCGGCGGTGTCGACGACACCGGTGAGACGCAGGGTGGTGACGACGTTGTACTCGCAGCCACCGGGGGTGAAGGCGTCGAGGAACCAGAGCCGTTCCTGCGCGTAGGAGAGCGGCAACGGGCCCGCGCCGCGCGGCGCCGGGGTGATCGCTGCCTCCGTCGTCGCGCCCGCCGCGGCGGCGCAGGCGGCGGCCAGCGAGGCGACCGTGGGATGGTCGAACAGGGCGCGCGGCGAGAGGTCGGCGCCCAGCGCGGTGCGCAGCCGGGAGGCGGCCTTGAGACTGGTGATGGAGTCGCCGCCGAGGTCGAAGAAATCGTCGTGCCGGCCGATTCGCCCGCTGCCGAGCAGTTCGGCCCAGACGGCGGCGATCCGCTCCTCGGCCCCGGCGTGCGGGGCCTCGTGGACGGTGGCGGTGGCGTGGTCGTGGTCGGGGGCGGGCAGGGCGCGCCGGTCGACCTTGCCGCTGGAGTTCAGGGGCAGGGCGTCGAGGACGACGTACGCGGAGGGGACCATGTACGAGGGGAGCAGAGCCGCGACCTCCTCCCGTACGCGGCGGACGTCGAGTTCGGCGGCCGTGGCTTCCTGCGCCGCGGGGACGAGGTAGGCGACCAGCCGCTTGGAGCCGCTGCCACCCGGCCGGGCGGCGGTGACCGCCTGCACGCTCACCCGGCCGATGCCGTCGCAGCGCGCAAGGGCGGCCTCGATCTCGGCGAGCTCGATGCGGAAGCCCCGGATCTTGACCTGTCCGTCGCCCCGGCCCAGGAATTCGAGGCGGCCGTCGTGGCGTCGCCGGACGATGTCGCCGGTTCGGTAGAGCCGACCACCCGCGGGACCGAACGGGGAGGCGACGAACCGCTCGGCGGTGAGACCTGGGCGGCCGTCGTAGCCGCGGGCCAGCCCGGGGCCGCCGAGGTACAGCTCACCGGGCTGGCCGGTGCCGACCGGGCGCAGCGCCGCGTCGAGGACGTAGGCGAGTGTGTTGTCCATGGGCAGGCCGAGCGGTACGGCCCCACCGTCGGCGAGGTCGGCGGTGTCGAGCGGGCCGCAGACGGCGAAGGTGGTGGCCTCGGTGGGCCCGTAGACATGGACGAGCCGGGTGTCGGGGCAGTGCTCCAGCATGCGTCGCATCGCCGGGCGGGAGGCGGCCTCGCCGCCCGTCCACACCTCGCCGAGCCCGGAGAAGCAGGCCGGGTCCTCGTCGGCGAGGGCGCCGAAGAGGGCGGTGGTCACGAACAGGGCGCTGACACCGTGTTCGGCGACGGCGTGGCGTACGGCGGTCGCCGTGAGGTCGCCGTCGGCGACGACGACCGTGCCGCCGTTGAGGAGCGGGGCCCAGACCTCGTAGGTGGCGGCGTCGAAGGAGTGGGAAGAGTGGAACAGGACGCGCTGCTGCGCGTCGTGCGTCCAGCGGCGGTCGGCGGCGAGGGCGGCGATGTCCCGGTGGGTGACGGCGACGCCCTTGGGCTCACCGGTCGAGCCGGAGGTGTACATGATGTACGCATCGGCGTCCGGGGCGACATGCGTCGGCCCGTCGGCCGGGGCCGTGGTGTCGCCGCCGGGGATGTCGGAGACATCGTGGGTCGGGATGTCTGAGACGTCGAGGGTCGGGATGCCGTCCGGTGCCGGGAAGACGCCGTCGGTGAGGAGCAGCAGGGCGCCGCTGCGGTCGAGCATCGCGCGCATCCGGTCCGCCGGGTGACCGGAGTGCAGCGGGACGTAGGCGGCCCCGGTCCTGAGCACGGCGAGCATGGCGACGACGACGTCCGCCGAGCGGTCGAGCAGCAGTCCGATCCGGGATCCCCGGCCGACTCCGCGCGCCCGCAGCGCGCTCGCCAGGCGGGCCGCGCGTTCGTCGAGCTGCCGGTAGGTGAGCGTGCCGGACGCACCGCTCACGGCGACCCTGTCGGGAGTGTCGGCGACCCGCCGTGCGAAGAGTTCCGGCAGCGAGGTCTCCGGCACCGCGGTCGCGTCGAGCGTGCCGGTCCACACACCGTCCAGAACGCGGGTCAGCTCGTCGGCACCGGTCAGCGACAGGGTGCCGAGGGTGGCCGCGTCCCCGGCCTCCGCCAGGGCCTCCAGGACGTGGGCGTAGCGGGCGGCGATCAGCCGAATGGTGGCGGCGTCGAAGAGTTCGGGGTCGTAGCCGAAGGTGAGCAGGAACTCTCCGGCGGGGCGCGCGGTCAGGGTGAGCGGGTAGTTGGTCGACTCGGCGGCGTCGAGCCCGGTAAGGGTGATGCCGTGGCGCGCGGTGGCGGCGGCGTCGACCGGGTAGTTCTCGACGACGACGAGGCTGTCGAACAGGGGCGTGCCGGACGGCAGGCCGGGCACTTCGATCTCGTGCAGCGCGACGTACTCGTACGGGCGGGCCGCTGCCTGGGCGTCGCCGAGGCGGCGCAGCCAGGCGCCCACCGGCTCGTCCGGCGGCGTGACGACGCGCACGGGCACGGTGTTGATGAGCAGTCCGACCGTCGACTCCGCGCCCGGCAGCTCCGCCGGACGGCCGGAGACGGTCGTGCCGAACAGGACGTCGTGCGTTCCCGCGTACCGGCCGAGCAGCAGCGCCCACGCGCCCTGGACGACGGCGCCGACGGTGACGCGGTTGCGCCGGGCGAAGTCCGCGACCGTGTGCGCGGTGGCGTCGGGAAGACCCAGAATGACGCGTTCCCCCGAACGTGCGTGTCGGGAGCCGCGCGGCGAACGGTCGTACGGGAGCGGCGTCGGCTCCTCGAAGCCCGCGAGGCGGCCGGTCCAGAAGGCATGCCCGGTGGCATGGTCCTGTGCGGCGAGCCATCGCAGGTGCTCGCGGAACGGCTCCCGGGGCGGCAGGGGTTCGCCCGCGCAGAGGGCGGCCACGTCGGAGAGGACGGCGGCGCTGCTCCAGCCGTCCATGAGCAGGTGGTGGAAGGACCACAGAACGCGGACGGCGTCCTCCTCGACCCGTACGAGCGTCAGCCGCATCAACGGCGCGTCGAGGCCGGTGATGACGGACCGGTCCGCGGCGAGCAGGTCCGTGAGCAGCGATTCCTGTTCGTCGGCGGTGCGATCGGTCCAGTCTGCGTACGTCACCGGCAGTGGCCGCGTCCCGGCGCGATGGACGACCTGGACGGGCTCGGCCACTCCCTCCCAGACGACGGAGACGCGCAACGCGTCCGAGGCGTCGACGACGGCCCGCCAGGCGCGCGCCACGGCCCCGACGTCGCCCACGCCCGCCATGACGAAGGTGAACTGCTCGAGATATGCGGGCGATCCGGGCGATCCGGCCGCGTCGAGCGTGTGGAAGAGCATGCCCGACTGGAGCGGGGTCAGCGGAAGGATGTCCTCGATGGCGCGGGCGTCGCCGACGCGCGCGGCGATCGCGTCCACCTCGTGCTGGGCGAGGCGGACGAGGGGAAAGTCCGACGGCGTGCAGCCGGAGGGGCCCTCGGGCGCGGTGCAGTGCGCGACCAGGGAGCGCAGCTCGTCCGCGTACCGGTGGGCGAGGTCCTCTACGGTCGTGAGGTCGTGAAGGTTCTCGGAGTAGGCCCAGGTGAAGGCGAGGACGCCGTCCTGGACCGCGCCGACCACCTCGATCAGATGGGTACGCCGTTCGCCCGGGTGGTGCTCGCCGCCGGGGTTGAGGACGAGGGAACGGTGCAGACCGGAAGTCCCCTCGTCGAAGTGCCCGAGGTAGTTGAACGCCAGTTCCGGAGCGTCGCCCAGGCCGGTGGCGTTGCCGAGGTGACGCAGGGCGCCATGGCCGATGCCCTGGTCGGGCACGGCCCGCAGCAGCTCCTTGACCGCCTTCACGGTGTCGGCCCAGTCGTCGTCGCCGTACGCGACGGGCAGGGCGACCGGATGAATGGCGGTGAACCAGCCGACGGTACGGGTGAGATCGACGTCGTCGAAGAGCTCCCCGCGGCCGTGCGCCTCCAGATTCACGGCCCATCGAGGAGCGGCCCCGCCCTCCGCGGGTCGATCGGCTCGGCCCGTCGCCCAGGGGCCGACGGCGCGGGTCAGGGCGGCGAGGAGCACGTCGTTGGGGCGCGTGCGGTACGCCCCGGGGACGTCGAGCAGCAGGGCCCGTGTCTCCGCGGCGGACAAGGAGACCGAGACCGTGCGCTCGGAGGCCACGGTGTTGTCGCCCCCGGGGCGGTCGACGGGGATCCGCGAGGTGACCGCCGCGGTCGCGTCGCGCCAGTAGGCCAGCTGGGCGTCGAAGCCGCCACTGGCGGTGTACGTGGCAAGCCGGTCGGCCCACTGCCGCACGGAGGTGCCCTTCGGGCCGAGGCCGACCGGTCGGCCTGCGGCAGCCTGCCCGTACGCCGTGCTCAAGTCCTCCAGCAGGATGCGCCAGGAGACGCCGTCCATGATCAGGTGGTGCGCCACGACGACCACACGCACGGGTCCGGCCGTCGCCGTCCGGACGAGCACACGCACCAGGGGTCCGGTGGCGAGGTCGAGCCCGGCCTGTGCGTCGCGCACGAGCGCCTGCCAGTGTGCCTCGGCGTCGGTGTCGGGGGCGGGGTCGCCGTCCTCGGGGAGCGTGTGGAAGGTGAGAACGGCGTCGAGGTCGATGTCGGGAGTGATCCGGCCGGTCCAGACGCCTTCCGCGTCCTGGACGAACGTGGAGCGCAGGGCGTCGTGCTGGGCCGCCAGGGCCGCGACGGCGGTGCGGAGGGCGCCGAGGTCGGTGCCGTCCGGGAGGGTGAAGGCGGCGGCCATGTTGAAGTGGCCGGGGGCCACGGGGTGGGTCTCGAAGAACCACTCCCGTACGGGGGTCGGGGCCACGACGCCGATGACCGTACCGTTCTCGGTCAGCCGGGAACGGGAGCCGGCATCGACGTCGAGAGGGCGGGCGTGCGGGGCAAGGGTGGAGATGGTGGGGTGCTGGAAGACGTCCCGGGAAGAGAGCACGAGTCCTGCGCGACGGGCCCTTGAGACGACCTGGAGGCTGATGATCGAGTCGCCGCCGAGGTCGAAGAAGTTGTCGTGGACACCGACGCGCTCAAGCCCGAGGACCTCGGCCCAGACGGATGCCAGGACCTGTTCCGTCCCCGTGCGCGGAGCGACGTACCCGGCCTCGTCCCCGGTGAACTCCGGGGCCGGCAGAGCCTTGCGGTCCAGCTTGCCGTTCGCGTTCAACGGCAACCCGTCCAGAACCACGAGCGCCGACGGCACCATGTACTCCGGGAGCACAGCCGCAACATGCTCACGCACCCCGGCGATGTCCAGCCCCGAACCATCGGTCACCACATACGCGGCCAGAC
>NZ_JBEZVN010000081.1:0-6465 GCF_040636995.1 Streptomyces sp. NPDC032161
GGGTGATGGGAGCCGTGTGAATCGAGAGGTTCACGCACGGTTCTGAGAGAGCCGGGAGGTGAGATCCCTCCCGGCTACTCGCTAGGGGTGTTTTGCCTGATCAGCGTGGGTTGGGTGAGTGGTTTCGTGTGATGTGGTGATGAGTTTCGGCGAGGTGGTCCAGGCGGACCTGGTCCAGGGACGCCTTGGTGATGCGTTCGGTGCCGTCGAGAATGCTCGTGATCGCGGCTTGCCGGATGAGTCGGGGGAGGCTCCCGATCCTTCCGGCGGTCCTTTGGTGGAGGTAGGCGGCGTGGCGGGGGAGTGTCCCGGCCCGGTGCGCCCGGAGATCGAGTGCGGCCTCTACTCCCGCGATCAGGTCTCTGAAGGGTTCGCGTGTGCCGAGGCGTGCCGGGAACGCCCCGCATTCCACGAGGAAAGCGCGTGCGGCGAGTTGCGCCCAGCGCACCCCACTGAACAAGGCAGTTGTGGTGACGTCGATGCCCGCGTACACGAACGTCGCCCCGATGCGTTCGGTGAGGTCTTTGAGGAAGTCGGCGGCCTGGGCGCCGGTGGTGGTACGGGGGCTGAGACGGTGGATCTCGTCGATCAAGACGAGGCGGACACCGGCCTGCTGGTAGGTGTGGCAGACCGCGTCGGTGATCTGGGCCTGGGTCATCCGGGCGGTGACGGGGACGCCGAGGTAGCGGGCGAACTCGGTGGCGAGGGTTTTCGCGGTGGCGCCGGGCGGCACTAGGACGTACGCGACCGGTACGTGCGGATGCTGGAGGCCGGGTCGTGGCGGGTTGCGGTGGGTGTGGGCGAGGTGGCAGGTGCGTCCGGCGTGGAGGAGCGCGGTTGTTTTCCCGGCCACCGCGGGCCCCAAAGTCAGCCGTACCCGAGTGAAACGGCGAGGTTAGACGCAAAAAAACCATCTGCAACAACGCCTGGCACTCTCAATGAAATTGACATAACACCAGGTCAGACGGCCTACCACCCCACCCGAAGCGCCTCGGCCGGTTCTCACCCGACCTGCAACACCCCAGCCCACAACGACCCGCCACACCTCAACCCACACCGGGAATCGATAGCCGCGCCGTCAGTTGCCCCAGACCACCGGGCTGTCGCTGTACGCGTCGCCCTTGTCGAACTTGGCGGCGGTGACCGGCGCGGTCTTCGTGGCGGACAGCGAGCAGGTCTCGAACGACGCGCCCTTGGTCTTGAACTCGGCGGGCGCGGACTCGTTGTCGCACTTGTTCGGGAGGTCGCCGATCAGGATGACGCCGGTGCCGCCGCCGCCCTCCAGCACGCCGTCCAGCTTGAGGGAGGAGTACGACAGGTCGGTGCCGCCGACGTTCTCCACCTTCATCCTGATGAAGTACGGCGTCATGCCCTTCGCCTTGTCGCCGAACTTGGCCATGTCCGCCTCGGCGCCCTTCTCGATCCCCGTGACGGTGACGGCGATGGTGCCCTTCTTCGACGTCCCGTAGGCGAACGGAAGTACGGCCCGATCGCCGATCTTGAGCTTCGTGCCCGGCTTTGTGACGGCCCCGGCGGCCGGGCCGTCCTCCTCTGTCTTGCCTCCGTCGGGTGCCGGAGTCTGCTCCTGCGGCGTGGACGACGCCTTGGCCGACGCGGCGGGCTCCTCCTTCGCCGGCCCTGCCTTGTCGCCGCCGTCGTCGCAGGCCGTGAGACCGAGTCCGACGGTGGCCAGGGCGGCTGCGAATGCGATACGTGCCTTGTGCATGTTCTCCCCCACTTGCTGGTGACGCTGGCATTGCCCGTGACGCATGCCCGTCACCGGGGCCGCGGGCCGTTGCGATGGCAGCCGGACACTACGCGTTCGTGCATGGCAGTACCCGTCGTGTCGGCATTCCAGTGGAATGGAACCATCACTATGCAAGAAGGGGAACGTATCACGCGTTTCGGTCGAAACATTTCCCCAGGTTTCCGACCTGGGGTGCTGGTCCGCCTAGCTTGGCTCTGCCGGGGATCTTGAGGATCCCCGGCGGGGCAGCGTGATCAACGGCCATGCTCGGCTCTGTTCAAGGACCGATGCAGTTGTCGAGGTGCCCGTTGTCGCTCCACGCCCGTTCTGGTGAGCAAGTCCCTTCTCTGACCGTGCAGGTCGCGCGAGCGAGCAACCCGGGCGACGCAACGGCGATGTGGGTGAGAGACCAACTGGGCGGACTGTAGGACGACCAGGACTTCGCCGACTGGTACCCGCGCAACGGACAGCCGGGGCTCTCGCCCGCCCAGTTGGCCACGGTCTGTATGCTGCAGTTCCTGCGCAAGGACGCCGGCCTCACCGGGAAGGACCTCTCCGCCCGGTGCGGCAGACGCTGGCCGCGGCGGTCTGACAGCGCGCCCCCGATCCCCGATGTGCTGCCCCGCGTCTTCGCCCTGGACCGTCCAGCTCAGTACATGCCGTTGAGGTCGTGCGGGTCGGAGCGGGGCCGGGGGATGTCCGGGTGGATCCGGCGCTTGAGGACACTCCAGCGGTGCCGGGCGCCTTGCCGCGAGACCTGCCAGGCGCGCCCGAGGTCTGCGAGGCTGGCGCCCTTCTCGACGGCCCGTGAGGCATAGATCAGCCGCAGATCGGCCAGTGCTTTCTGGTGGTCTTCCACCGCCGTCAGTAGAGCCAGCATGGCTTCCTTGTCGCTCTCGGCGCCCCACGAGGTGGATGACCGGCTCAGCGGCAGCGCGAGACCGGCCCGGACATCCCTTGAGCTCACCGACTTGGCCGCGTGCTGCTTGATCAGCGTGTGCAAGAGGTGCAAGCAGTCCCGATGATCCGCCATGCGACAAGAGTACTTGTCGCATCGTCAAGCACCAGTGCGACGCTGACCTGCGACGTCACCAGGCGGCCTTGCCTTTCCTGCGGCAGTGACTCAAGATTTACCCCGTCTCACCCCTGCCCGGAAACTGCCAGGAAAAGACAACCAGGGTGAAGGAGATACCTCCCTCGCCCTTTTTTCATGCCCGCATGCGGGCGCAGCCCGTCTGCCGCCCGCTGCCGCATCACCCCTTCACCCGGCCCTGCTCACCACCGAGCGGGGCCTTTTCCATGCCCGCGCCCGGCCGCGGACCACCCCGAAAGGCACAGCCATGCCCGACGTCTCTCACGACCCCGTCTACCTCTGGCTCACCGGCGCCCGCCCCACCACCCGGTCCGGCGCTCCCACCCCGGCAGACATGCCGACCCGAAGGCCACCCGCCACCGCTTCTGACATCGCCCGCCGCGAGGGCCTCGACCTCGGCGACCTCTCCCCCTACCAGCGCCGCGACCGGCTGGGAAGAGGAGGACCTCTGCGCACCCGCCGGAGCAGGAGACGAAAGCCCACCATGCTGGAAGCCGTAACGCGCCTCGCTGCGACGGAGCTGCGCATCCCGCGCGAGACGGCCGTCGCGCACGCACAGCGCTGGGCAGCCTCCCGCATCACCGAGCCGGACGAGGCCCTGGCATGGATCAGGCTGCTTGGCCTCGGCGGTCTCGACACAGCGCTGCGCCTGCGATGCAAGGGCGTCACACCCGCCATGGAGAAGATCCGCCGAGAAGCCGAGGAACAGGCCCGGCTCGCGGCCCGGGCCGCAGAAGACCGGGTCTGGGCCGAGATCGCCGCGCGGTACCGTCCCGGCATCGCGGCCCAGCTGCGGCTCAACGGCTGCACCCCGAACATGCTCGACCGCGTCATCAACGGCAAGACCGCCGACCAACTGCTCCGCGAAGGACGTCCCGTCCAGGTCGTCATCAACGCCCTGCGCGACACTCACAGCTGAACCCCGAAAGGCCCCTGCGGCCGGCCCCTGCGCGGGCAGTCATGCCGCGCCCCATCTGCCGGTGAGGGCTTGCCAGCGAAAGACGCAGGCCCTCACCGGCGCACTCAAAGAGCCGGGGACACAAGTTTGGCGCGGGCAGCGAAGAACTGTGGCTACTGCTGCTGGGACGCAGCAGTGCCTGGGCGGGCATTCCAGCGCTCGGGCCGCAGGATGGTCCGCCGGGGTGCCGGCGTCTGCGATATCTCCCACACGACTAGGGCAAGGCGGAACCTCCGCGGTGTTCCTGCGCCGGGCTTGCGTGCCTATTCCCCGGGCCCCACATCATGCTGCTCACGCCAGGGGCGCGTCGCCCGTATCGAGGCCCGCCCTTGTGGCGTACGCCACTTTGCGTTCGGCGGTGAAACATTCGGCGCTCGCCCCCACATAACTGAGCCAGAAGAAAGACGGGCTTGTGCGTCTTGCTCCCGGATCCCTCCTGGTGCTGTCCCACCGCCCCGGCCGTCCTTGTCAAGCGTTCGCGAATCCGCCCCGACGCCACGTCACCGCACCCCGTATGAGGGGCCGGAACGGATTTTCGCGAGAACTCGATCGCCCCGCGCTCAACCGAGCGCCCCCTTCGAACGAAACGGAGATCCCTCATGTCCTCGCGTGCCCTGCGCGTCCTGCTGGTCCTGACGCTGCTGCTGGTCCTGGTCGTCGTCATCGCCCTGGCGGTGGGCGGACTCGCCTACATCACGCACCAGCGCCCCACCCTCGCCACGCCGCTGACGGTCGCCATAGGCGGCGCGACGCTCCTGGTGACGTGCCTCGGCGCCATCGCCGCGATCGCAGTCCTCGCCACCCGGTGACGACGCACACACGCTCGCCCCGGGCCGGCCCCGCCGCGCCGGAGTCCGGGAGCCGAGCACTGCCGCTCCCACACGCGGCCGTACCGGGGTGCCCCCATGGTTGTCCGGGCCAGGTGACCGGCCGTTCCGGTGCCTCCTACACCGTCGGCGCGGTTGTGGCCCGATAGCGTTCGACAAGGGCTTCCATGCCCGTCAGACCGGCATCCAGTCCGAGTTGGCGGAGCCAGTCGTCCACCTGCTCCTGACGTTCAATGGCAACACGCAGATCTAGAGCGGGGTTCGCGCGGAAAATGCCCCCGGCTGACGTACCAGCGTCCGGGATCATCTCCAGGTCGGTGGAGGAGAGGAGATCCGTGATAGGCCGGTCGGCGACAAGGTGGAGCTCGCGGGGCTGCGCGACCAGGACGGTGTCGATGTCCGTGATGCGGGCGATCTCCGTGACGACATGGGGATCGACGGCGGTCTGGAGCAGGCCGTCGAATAGGACCGCCAGGTCCGATACCTCGTACCGGTGCCGCCACCCCATGCTCCCGGGGTCCTCGGCGTACTGCCGGACCCGGGCGATGACGTCAATCGTGATGCTCGCGACCGGAGGCGTGGACACAGAGCCGTAGACCTCGGGGAGATTGACCGTTACAACGGCCTCGACCAGGTGCTTCTTCACCGAGGGGCGACCGACGGCCTGCCATACAAGCCGGGCCTTCCGGGCTCTGTTGTGCCCGAGCCGACGGAAGGGCGTGGAGTAGTCGATCGCCCCACTCCCAAGGTTGCGCAGGGCGCGGGGGAAGGGCGAATCGTCCAACGCCTGCGCGAGTGCGGCCACGGCCCGCTCCGACAGCGGGCGCCAGGCGCCAGCCTCCCCCATCGGAAGGTTGATGCCAGTACGAAGGACGAAGTCATCGGTGGGCTTGCCCTCCCCGTCCCGGTTCAGGTTCGGGGCCATGACGTTCTGGCCCACGGGCAGTACGTCGGCAGTCGGCTCCTCGCGGGCGAGTTTGAGAAGCCGGTCGCGGTCGGCGGTGGAGTTCTGTCCACTCAGCCGGATCGGCGCCTTAAGGTCTATCAGCAGAGGTCGAGGGGCGGTGTTGGGATTCACCCGGACAACCACCACGCTGCGCCCGGAGTTGTCGTCGAACGGGACGGTAAAGAAGGCCGGCTCCCAGGGCGGGTCGAGCTTCTCGCTGCAAGTGCTGGCGATCTGGTCGATCGTCTTCTGGGCGTCGACGCCGACGACGCGCTCTGCGCCCGGCTCGGCCTTGTCGTTGACGCCCACCAGGATCGTGCCGCCGTAGGTGTTGGCCATCGCTGCGATGGTCTTCACCAGGCCGTAGGAGTACTCTCGCTTGAACTCCAGCGTCAGGCTCTCCACCTGGTCCGGCCGCGCGGCGAGGGCACGGATGCGCTCGATCGTCAGATCCGCCGCCGAAGCGGCGAACAATGAGTTGGTCATCTATGCATAGTCCACCAACGGCCCCGTCCGCACACCCAATTACCGCCAGCGGCAGGGGTCTGCTGCCGACCTCGACGAGCTCACACTCGGAGGCGATCAGGTGCCCATGACCGCCCGCCGGTCGAACCGGTCGGGCGTGGGGCCGATGACCGGAGCGGTCAGCCGCGCCCGGGTGCGGTGCCAGGGCCGACGAGGCTGGCACCGAGCGGGCGGGCGGGGCGACGGGGGAGTGGGGCGCGTTCAGCGGTCCACTCGCCCACGGCCGCGCGCTCGGCGGCGGGCAGTGCCTGGTTTGCACCAGCCGCACGGTCGACCTAGGACTTGTCCGGTCGATCATGTTCGGAGCCAGATGACGAGTGCTGCTGCCGTGGCGGTGCCGAGGTAGACGTAGCCGCGTTTGTCGTATCT
>NZ_JBEZVN010000082.1:0-6199 GCF_040636995.1 Streptomyces sp. NPDC032161
CCCCCCCCCCCCCCCCCCCCCGGCGAGCCGAGCGAAGTGCTGCTCACAAAGGTCCGGACCCTGGCCGCCCGCGTCCTGGGCCACCAGGAGGTGGCGAGCGAGATCGACGAGGACACGCTGTTGGCGGACCTGGGGCTGGACTCCTTGGCCGCGGTCGATCTGCGCAATGAACTCGCGGCGTGGACGGGGCTGGCGCTGCCGTCCACGCTGCTGTTCGACGTTCTGGAGAGGCGGGGGTGCGGGGGCGGAGCAGCTCCGTCCCACGCACCCCCGCGCCGGCCGTCCTCACGACCGGGTGCCCTTCGCCGCGCGTGCCACGACGGTCGACGGCGCAGGGAGGCGCAGAAGCCTCTTGCGCGCGGCGATCCTTCTGCAGTGGGCTGTCCCGCATGAAGAAGAGAAGCATCGCGGCACTGACCGCGGCACTGACCGTGGCGCCCCTTCTGGCGGCGGGTGCGCCGGGGCAGCGTGCGGTGGCCGCGGACGCCGATGCCGACGGCCCCTCGTCCCCCACCGAGTCGACGCTCCTGCGCGGAGTGGACCTGGAGACGGTGACGATCCCCGAGTTACAGGCGCGCATGAAGCGCGGGTCCCTGACCTCGTCGGAGCTGACCCTGTCGTACCTGCGGCGGATCAAGGCCGTCGACCCGAAGATCAACGCGGTGCTGCGCACCAGCCCGACGGCCCTGCGCCAGGCTGCCGCCAGCGATGTCAGGCATCGCCTCGGCAAGGTCCGCGGCCCGCTCGACGGCATCCCCGTCCTGCTGAAGGACAATGTGAACACCCGCGACATGCCGACGACGGCCGGGTCCCTGGCACTGGGCGGAAGTCCGCCGGCCACGGACGCGGAGCTGGTCAGGAGGCTGCGCGCGGCAGGCGCGGTGATCCTCGGCAAGGCCAACATGTCCGAATGGGCCAACTTCCGTGCGGCGAAGCCGACATCGGGCTGGTCGGCGGTGGGCGGGCAGACGAACAACCCGTACGTCCTGGACCGGAATCCGTGCGGATCGTCCTCCGGTTCGGCCGCCGCGCTCGCCGCGTCGTTGGCGCAGGTGGCGATCGGCACCGAGACCGACGGCTCCATCGTGTGCCCGGCCGGGATGAACGGGGTCGTCGGCCACAAGCCCAGCCTCGGACTGATCAGCCGGTCCGGCGTCGTCCCGATCTCCGCCGAGCAGGACACGGCCGGCCCCATGGCACGCAACGTCATCGACACCGCGATCACCCTCTCGGTGCTCAGCGGTCACGACGCCCCGGGCGCCGACGGTGCCTTCGGCCTCACGGGCACGGCCGCAGGCCCCGACGGCCTGCGGGGCAAGCGGATCGGCCTGTGGCGGCTCCCCTCGCTCGGCGCCGACGTGGACACCCTGATGACCCGGACCGCGGCACGACTGCGTGCCGCCGGGGCGCAGGTCGTCGAGGTGACGCCCCCGTACCAGGACAGGCTCGCCGAACTCGAGTTCCCGGCCCTGCTGAGCGAGTTCCGCCGGGACATCGACACCTACCTCGCCACCCGCAACGGGCCTCGCGACCTCGCCGAGCTGATCGAGTTCAACCGCACGCACCCGGCCGAACGGACCTGCTTCGCCGGCCAGGAGTTGTTCGAACAGGCCCTGGCCGCGCCGCCGACCACGGATCCGCGCCACCGGGCGATGCGCGCCGAACTGAAGGACCTGTCCCGGCGGTCCATCGACGAGACCATGGCCGCCCACGGCCTGGACGCCATCGCCTCCCCGGCGAACCCGCCCGCCTGGACGACCGACTGCGCGCGGGGCGACAACGACGTGATCCCGTCCTCCACCCCGGCCGCCGTCGCCGGGTACCCCTCGCTGTCCGTGCCCGCCGGGTTCGTCGGCGAGTTGCCGGTCGGCCTGCTCCTGATGGCCGGCGACCACCAGGACGCCGGTCTGCTGTCGCTGGGGGCGGCGGTGGAGCGGCGGCTGGACGCCTGGCGGGCACCGCGGTACCTGCCCTCGGTGACGTCCGACACCACTCGGTGAGGCGGTCGGCGACGGCTCCGCCGACTGTCGGCCGATGCCGTCGCCCTACCGCTCGCGCTTCCGGGACTCCGGCGACCGCTGCCCAAGGGCTGTCCCGTAATCCCTGGTGGGTCGGCGCGCGGCGTCGGATGCGGTGCATCGCAAGGCGGAGGGGCGCCCGCATACTGGGTGCACTTGGGCGTTCCGGCAACACGGCGAGGTGCCGCAGCTGTCGTCGTGCGCCCGCCAGGGATCACGGGACAGCCCTTAGCGCGGCGGTTGCCGGAGCGTGCTTTCTCGTGGCGAGCAGCCGGATCGGGCCGCTTCGTCCTGAGCGGTACGCACGTGCTCCGGTGATCACTCCCACCAGTGAGACCGGGATACGTGCGTTTCGGTGGGACGGAGGAAGCGAGGCGGACCTCATGTCCAGAGCTGTTCGCCCAGAATCCCCGCGGGTGCGGCGCCGGGCAGGACGTAGGCCACGGCCGAGGCCCGGTGCTGGAGGAAGGGGTTGAGGGCGTCGCGGGCGGCCAGACGGTTCTGGACGCGGGTGAACTGGTCGGGGTCGCGCATGAAGGCGCAGAAGAGCAGGCCGCGGTCGGTCGGGCCGTCGTCGTAGCTGTAGCTGCGGCGGAGCATACGTGCGCCGCCGTCGAAGCGAGGGCTGGCGAGACGCACGTGGGCGGTGGCGGGGATGACGTAGGAACCGTCGGGGTTCTTGGCGAAGATGTCCGGCTCGTCGTGCTCTGCGGTACCGCTGAGCGGGACGCCGTCGCGGGCGCGGCGGCCGATCACCCGGTCCCGCTGGTTCTCCGGGAGGGCCGCGAAGCCGGTGACGTCCATGCGGATCCTGCGGTAGACCAGAACGGTGCCGTCGCGGTGGGCTCCGGACGGGCCCCAGACCCACTGATCGGCCGCCGCGTGATCGGGGTTGGCGGTGCCGTCCTTGGAGCCGAACAGGTTGCGCGGGGTGGTGCCCGGGGGCGTGTGGGGCATGAAGCCGGACTGGGTCCAGCGCGGTACGGCGCCGGCCGCGTGCGCGGCCCGGTCGGCGAGCTCGGCGACGACGGTGAGGGTCCAGCGGTCGGCCGCGCACAGTTGGACCAGGAGATCGCCGTCGCTGCGGTGCGGGTCGAGGCGGTCGCCGGGGAAGGCCGGCAACTCGCCGAACGAGGCGGGGACGTTGAGGCCGAGCCGGGCGGCGAGGGCGGGGCCGATGCCGACCAGGGAGGTCAGCCGGGACGCGCCGCCGCCCTGGAGTCGCGGGTCCGGCGGGGTGTCGGAGGCTGCGGCGGCGAGCGTGCGGGTCAGCGCGCCGAGGACACCTCGCAGGGTCTTCCGGTCGGTCGCGGCGGAGGTCTGCGGGAGGTCGAAGGAGAGCAGGTGTGTCGCCGGTTGCTGGGGCGCCATGACGCCCGCCTGTCGGGCTCCGTGGAAGGGAATCGCGGTCTCGGTCGGCGGGGCGCCGGGGGTGGCACGGTCGGCTGTCCGGTCGCCCCTCGCCAGTTCGTCGGCCGCCGCACCGATCCCGGCGGCGAGCACCGCTCCGCCGGCGAGCAGTGCCCGACGCCGCCCGAAACGGGTTGCCGCGGGCCGGGATGAATCCTGCGCATTTCCCTGTTCGGTGGGCATACGCCTATTGGAGACGATAAAACAACTGCCATGCAAATCCTGTCTGCAGAAGGCCTGTTGATGCGTCGTGCCGTCCCGTCGGCGGTGTCCCGGGCGGCACTGCGTCTGTCGGTGCTGGTCGCCTCGGTCGCGATGGCGGCCACCGGATGCTCCGATACGGGGTCGACGTCCGCCGATGCGCGGCATCCGGCGGGGAGCGTGTTGCGTGTTCCGCAGGACTTCCGCTCGGTGCAGCAGGCGGTGGACGTCGCTCGTGAGGGCGAAACGGTACTGGTCGGCCCGGGCGTGTACCGGGAGAGCGTGCGCGTCACCAAGCCCCGCGTGGTGCTGCGCGGAACGGACCGCAACGCGGTGGTCTTCGACGGCGGTGTGCGTCTGGCCAACGGCATCACCGTGACCGGCGCCGGCTCGGTGGTCGAGAACCTCACCGTGCACGGCTATCTCGCCAACGGCGTGCTGTTCACCGGCGTCACCGACGAGCGGTTGCAACGGCGCGGCGCGGGCGGTTCCGCCTACGACCCGCTGGACACCGCCCGCTTCCCCGCCGTCCGGGGCTTCCGTGCGACCCGGGTGACGGCGTACAACAACGGCCTGTACGGCATCTACGCCTTCGACGCGCGCGACGGCGTGATCGAGGACTCCTACGCCTCCGGGCACGCCGACTCGGGTATCTACGTCGGCCAGTGCAAGCCCTGCAACACCGTCGTCCGCGGCAACACGGTGGAGCGCAACGCGGTCGGCATCGAAATGACCAATGCCTCGGACAACCTGTCGGTGCTGGGCAATCTCGTCGCCCGCAACCGAGTCGGTGTCACGGTCAACTCCAATGACCTGGAGGCCCTCGCCCCGCAGCGCGGCGCGCTGATCGCGGGCAATGTGGTCGCCGACAACAACGCCGCCGACACGCCCCAGCAGGCCGACGGGGGCTTCGGTATCGGCATCGGCATCGGCGGTGGCACCGGAAACCGTGTACAGCGCAACCTGGTTCGGGGCAATCGGGCGGCCGGAGTGGTCGTCACCGACCCGCCGGGGCATCCGGCGAGCGGCAATCAGGTCGAGGACAACCGCGCCACCGGCAACGGCATCGACCTCGTGCTGGCCTCGGCCGATCCGGGCAACTGTTTCGCGGGCAACCGGCCGGCCACCCAGAGCCCGGACGGCCTGGAGCGTCGCGCGGGCTGCGGCACCCGCGGCCGGGGCGGGCTGCCCACCGGCCGGGCGGCGCCGGTGCAGGCGCCGCCCGGCATCCCGTTCAGCCAGGTGCCGGCCCCGCCCGCCCAGCCGTCCATGCCGGACCCGACAGCCCCGGGCAGCCCGGCCACCGGCCTGTCGGGGGCCGTCGACCCGGCCGCGTACCCGCTGCCGAAGAACGTGGACACCGTGCCGCACTCGAACTGAGAAGCGGTGCCCCGGCGGACTCGGTGCCCGATTCACCCTGCCGCCCCGGAGGGTGAGCCGAGGAGAGCCGTCGGCAGCCGCGGGAACCGGAGCTCGTGGGCACGGAGATGTCAGCCGGTGTTCCACGGCGTCTCGGGGAGCTTCGCGCGGCCGTCGCGTCCGGAGAACTCCACGGTGGTCGGCGTTCCCAGGCCCGAGATCCGCATCGTCACCCGCCGCAGGCCGCCGTCGGCGTCGACCCAGTACGTCAGCGGAGACCGTTCGCCGTCCGGCCCCGCACCGGGCGTGGCGCCCTGGGCGCGCGGCCCGGCGAACCGGTCGTAGCTGCGGCCGTCGATGCGCTCACGCTCCAGCCAGCGAGCTCCGGACTGCGCGAGCAGCAGCGGGTTGTCGGGACGGTCCGCGCCGAGCTCGACCAGCAACCGGAGCCCGGCGTCCAGGGGATCGGTCGTGTAGGAGCGCGCGGACCAGGCCGAGCGCGGGATGTGCTCGGCCTGCTGCCAGGGCGGGCTGTTGTCGCCCTCCCGTGCGGGGGCCAGGCCGAGGCCGCCGGTGTCCCAGACGATCAGGCCGTGGTCGAGCCGCCCGGCCGCGGGCCCGGCGGCCCCGGAGGATCCAGAGGCCCCGGTGGAACCGGTGACCTGGTAACTCCCCACGGCCCTGTGGGTCCGGTAGTCCACGACCCCCTTGACCCGCACCACCACTCCGCCGCCCTCGGTGGCGGTGAGGGTCACCGCCACCGGACTGGCCTGGTACAGATTCAGCCGCGACAGCGCCAGCCTGGACGCCTCCTCCATCGTCACCGGCCGCTCGGCGGTGTCGTCGGAGAGGCTCCGGTAGGCGGCCAGGCCGCCCGCCGCGGCGCCGCACACCGCGAGCGCGATCAGTGTTCTGAACCAGCGGGTCCGACGCGGCGTACGGCCGCCGGTCTTCGTCTTCCGAGCCATGCAGTCGCTTTCTGTCGTCGGTCGGTCACACAGGAGGGCGGGTTCGCGAACCGCTGGTCCGCGAACCCGCCCGATCCGGCCCGGAGGGTTACCGGTACCGGCTGCCCCTCTCGGGGGCCAGGCCCTGTCTTCCATCTGCCGTCGTTCGGCCGGAGGCCGGGCCGCGCGTCGTCCGGTGCGTGCGATCGCACGCACCGGACGACGCTCCTTCCCAGAAAGGGAGAGCGGGGGGGAGGGGAAGAG
>NZ_JBEZVN010000083.1:0-6016 GCF_040636995.1 Streptomyces sp. NPDC032161
CGGACGACGGTGCCGGGGCTCCGGCGGGGGACGATGCGGGGACGGACATGACGAAGGTGCTCCTCGCGGTGTCGGGGTCGATGCGTGCTCGTGCCCCTCCCGGCGACGCCCGCCGGTCACGGCACTCGCGGGTGTCAGACGGTGTTCCGGTACGGCGGCATGAAGCGCATCCGCGGCATCTGGTCGGCGAGCACTCCCCCGTCGACGACGATCCGCGCCCCGGTGAGGTACGCCCCCGCGTCCGAGGCGAGCAGCAGCAGCGCGCCCACGCACTCGTCGGGCCGCGCGTAGCGGCCGAGCGGGATGCGTTCGCGGTACGCGGCCTCGAACGCCTCCCGGTCGAAGGGGAATTCACCGTCGATGGGGGTCTCGACCATGCCGGGGGCGAGGGTGTTGGCGGTGATGCCGTGCGGCGCGAGCTCCACCGCCAGGGTCTCGGTGAGCAGTTGGGCGGCGGCCTTGGAGGCGTTGTAGTGGGCCAGGCCCGCCTCCGCCACCAGGGCGTTCTTCGAGGTGATGGTGATGATACGGCCCGCGACGCGGTCCGCCGTCATGTGTTCGGCGACGCGCTGGCTGAGGAAGAAGACCGCGTCGACGTTGACCCGCATGATGTGCGACCAGCTCGCGGGCGTGATCTCGTTGAAGCGCTCCAGGGCGGCCGTGCCCGCGTTGTTGACGAGGATGTGCAGCGGTCCGGCCTCGGCGCGCACGGCGTCGACGAACCCGGGCAGCGCGTCGATGTCCGCGAGGTCCTGTCCGTACACCCGGGCACGGCGGCCGAGCGCCTCGACCTGTGCCGCCGTCGCGTCGATCCCCTCCGCGCCGGGCAGGTCGACCAGGACCAGGTCGGCGCCCGCCTCGGCGAGCCCGACGGCGAAGGCCCGGCCCAGACCCCGGGCGGCCCCGGTGACGACCGCGGTGCGCCCGGTCAGGTCGAAGCGGTCGGTGGGACGGGACGGGACGGCTGCGGTCATGGCGGAGGTCCTCCAGGCGGGGACGGCGAAGAGCGGGGGCGTGCGGGGAGGGGGCCGCCGCGCGGGACACAGGGGTGGGTGCGCGGCGGCCCGGCTGCCGGTGCGGCGGATGCGGGCGGGGGGCGCCCGTCCGCCGCACCGACAGGTTCACGGGAACGGCCGGACCGGAGGCTTCCGGGTGGCCTCGGCTCCGAGGCCACCCGGCCGCCTCTCAGCCGTTCAGGCCCAACAGGTCCAGCGACGGCCGGTGGATGATCTCCTCCACCGCGTCCACGTCGAGCGGCGGCAGTCCCGGGATGCCGGGGACGCGGGCGATCTCCCGCAGCCCCTTCACCGAGTCGTCGACCGTCGTGAACGGGTAGTCGCTGCCGAACATCAGCTTGTGGAGGACCCCGTAGTCCTGGGCCAGCCGGAGGCTGTGCCAGAGCTGGAAGGGCCGGTAGTGCAGGGCGCTGATGTCCGCGTACACGTGCGGGTGCTTGCGGATGACCGCGATGCACTCGCCCTCGAAGGGATGGCCGAGGTGCGCGAGGACCATCCGCAGTCCGGGGTGGCGGATCGCGACGGCGTCCAGGTGGCGGGGCATCGCCCACTCCAGGGGCGCCGTCGACACGAAGGTCGTGCCGGTGTGCACCAGGAGCGGGAGCCCGTGCCGTTCGGCGTAGCCGTACAGCTCGTCGTACTCCTCGGCTGCGGGGTCGAAGCCCGCGTACATCGGCATCAGTTTGATGCCGCGCAGGCCCAGTTCCTGGTGTCCGTACCGGAGTTCGTCCTGCCAGCCGGGCTGGGTGGGGTCGAGGGAGAGATACCCGATGAGCCGGTCCGGGTGCTCTCCCGCGTACGCGGCCACGGCCGCGTCGTCGACCCACAGTCCACTGCGCCGCGCCTTGCCCCCGACGACGATCGTGCGGGTGCCCTCAGGGGCGGTGGCGGCGTACTCCTCCCACGTCACCGTCAGGTCGACCTCGCCCGCGTGGGCGCGGGCGGAGTCGGACCTGAACGGGTCGGTGAAGTCGTGGCTGTGCCGGAAGAGGTGCGAGTGGACGTCGACGATCATGTCCGGTTCCGCTTCTCCCAGCCGTCCGCGAACATGTTCCAGAACCGGTGGCTGGGCGGGTGCTCCTCGAAGACCTCGTCGACGAGTTCGACACCGAGCCCCGGCGCGGTCGGCAGGCCGATGTGGCCGTCGCTGATCGGAAGGGTGCCCTTGAGCGCGTCGAAGACGTAGTCCTCCAGGAGCCCGTCGAACGTCTCGAGGATCTTGAAGTTGGGGATGCCGAGCGTCGCGTGCACCGAGACCGTGGTGCAGAGCGGCGAGTTGGAGTTGTGCGGGGCCACCAGCATGCCGTGGGTGTCGGCGATCGCGGCCAGCTTCCTGACCTCGGTGAGGCCGCCGGCCATGGAGAGGTCCGGCTGGATGATGTCGACGGCGTTGGTGGCGAACAGCTGCTTGTACTCGTAGCGGTTGTGGAAGTGCTCGCCGCCGGAGATCGGGAACGCGGCGCGCTGCCGCAGCTCCGCGTAGCGCTCGATGTGGGTCCAGGGCATCGGCTCCTCGAACCAGCCGATGTCGAACGGTTCCAGCTCGCGCACCAGACGGGCGGCGGTCGGCATGGCGAACCGGGCGTGGCCCTCGATGAACAGGTCGACGTCCGGTCCGATGGCCTCGCGGACCGCGGCCACCAGGTCGACGGAGCGGCGCAGTTCGGCGCGCTCCAGCTCGTGCAGTCCGGGGCCGAACGGGTCGAACTTGAGGGCGGTGAAGCCCTTGGCCACGGTCTCCTTCGCCTTGGCGGCGAAGGTCTCGGGTTCGCGTTCGCCGGTGTACCAGCCGTTGGCGTACACGCGGACGCGGTCGCGGCAGGCGCCGCCGGTGAGGCGGTAGGCGGGCACCCCGAGCGCCTTGCCCATCAGGTCGTACATGGCCTGGTCGAGGCCCGACAGGGCGATGCCGCCCATGTCGCCGCCGCGCAGGAAGTCGCCCTGGTAGACGCGGAGCCACAGCTCCTCGACGTCGAAGGGGTCGGCGCCGATGAGATGCCGCTGGGCGATCGACTCGGTGAGGGCGCAGACCTCCCGGACCCGGTAGGGGTGGGTGATCTCGCCGATGCCGGACAGGCCCTCGTCGGTGTGCACCCGGACGTAGCCGAAGTCGCGCCAGGCGGTGCCGAGCATCAGGGTCTCGACGCGGCTGATGCGTCCGGCGGGGCCGGCCGGGCGGCTGCTGTTGACGGTGAGCATCAGCGGGTCGCCCCGCCCATGGTGGAGGTGTTCTCCAGGTCGCGGGCGCCGCCTTCGGCGAGGACGGCCCTGACCGCCGCCTCGGTGCCCTCGACGAGGCGGTCCACGTCGGCGTCGGTGTGGGCGTAGCTGATGTGGCTGCGCTTGAGGTTGAGCGGCAGCTCGAACAGGCCGTGCTCCAGGAGCCTGCGGCGGTAGCCGACGAACAGGGAGGCGTCGTTGTTCAGCAGGTCCGCGTAGGTGCGGGGGGTCTCGCCGGGCATGAAGTAGCTGACGAAGACGGAGCCGTAGCCGGTGACGACGGCGGGGACGCCGAGGCGCTCGTACAGCCCGGTCAGTTCGGTGCGGACGCGCTCGCCGAGCCGGAAGACGTGCTCGTGCACGGGCTCCTCGCGGAGCTTGCGCAGGGTGGCGAGGGCGGCGGCGACGACGGACGGGTGTCCGTTGTACGTGCCGGCGAAGAAGGCGGGGGCGCCGGGGGTGGTGGAGAAGAGGTCCATCAGGTCGGCGCGGCCGCCGATCGCGCCGACGGGGGCGCCGTTGGCGATGGCCTTGCCGAGGGTGGTGAGGTCGGGCGTGACGCCGGAGATCTTCTGCCAGCCGCCGATGTCGTGGCGGAATCCGGTGATGACCTCGTCGAAGATCAGGACGCTGCCGGCCTTGCGGGTCTCCTCGCGCAGCGTGGTGAGGAACTCCTGGTACGGCAGGAGCGCGCCGACGTTGTGCGGGACGGGTTCGACGATGACGGCGGCGATGTCGGAGCCGTGCTCGGCGAAGGTGCGGCGGACGGCCTCGCTGTCGTTGAACGGCAGGACGAGGGTGGCTTCGAGGACCTCGGGCAGGATGCCGGTGGAGATCGGGTCGTGGCCGCCGACCTTGTCCGGGGCGGAGATGACGTTGAGGCTGACGGAGTCGTGCCAGCCGTGGTAGCAGCCCTGGAACTTGACGACGAGGCGGCGGCCGGTGGCGGCGCGGGAGACGCGCAGCGCGTGGAACGTGGCCTCGCTGCCGGTGCTGGTGAGCAGCACCTTCTCGATCGACGGGATCAGCTCGGCGAGCTGTTCGGCGAGGAGGACCTCGCCCTCGGTGACGCCGACGCCCATGTGGCCGAGGGTGGTGCCGGCCTCGGCGGTGGCGCGGGCCACGTCGGGGTCGTTGTGACCGAGCAGCGGCGGGCCGAACGCCGAGTGGAAGTCGGTGTACTCGCGTCCGTCGGCGGTACGGAACCGCGCGCCGTCGGTGCCGGTGACGACGAGGTCGGTCAGTCCGGGAACACTTCGCTGACCGCTGTTCACGCCACCGGGTACGACCCGGCGGGCGCGCTCGGCGAGTCGGGCTCCGGATTCGTTGCCGGCCGGGCCTGAACTCATATCGCTTGCTCCTTGCGTCGATAGTCGTCGGTTGTCGCGGGCCCTGCCCGGCCCGTGAGTCCCTGGCGCCATCCGCCCGGCAGTCGCCGCAGGAAGAGAGTGATCCGTGTGTTGCGTGGGTGGTGCGTCTCGCTTTTCCGAACACTGTTCTGTAGAGCAGAACAGTTCCTGGATAGTACGTGGGCCACTAGGGGCGGTCAACCCCCTTCCGGACACCGAATCGTCGATTCTCGGCCTTTCTGCAGGAGGGAGCCCCCAAGAACCTCACACTCAGACACTAAACTGTTCTGCTATGACGAACAGCTCTGCCACAGAAGAACCGAAGTACTGGGTCAAGAGCGTGGCCAGGGCAGCGGACATCCTCGAAGCGCTCGCCGCCCCCACGCAGGGGAACGGCCTGAGTGTCACGGAGGTCGCACACGCCTGCTCCATCTCCAAGAGCGCCGCCTTCGGCATGCTCCAGACCCTCCGCGCCTACGGCCTCGTCTCCGACGACGGCGAGGGCATGAACCGCCGCTACCGGCTCGGCATGAGCCTGGCCCGGCTCGGCGACCGGGCCCGTGCGCAGGTCTCGCTGCGCGGGGTGGCCCGCCCCGTTCTGAGCGAACTCACCCGCACCACCGGCATGGCGTCCCGGCTCGCGATCCCCGAGGACGGTCACGCGGTCGTCGTGGACCAGGTCGAGCTCGACCAGCGGGTCCGCCTCGATCTGCGGATGGGCCACCGCGAGCTGCCGCACTGCACCGGCCTGGGCAAGGCGCTGCTGTCCGCCATGCCGCAGAGCGAGGCCGCCGCCGTCGTCGACCGGTTCGGACTGCCCGGGCGCACCTCCCGCACGATCACCGACCGGGACACGTTCCTGGCGCACCTGCGCGACATCGCCCGGGTCGGCTACGCCCTGGACGACGAGGAGGACGCCGAGGGCATCATCTGCATCGGCGCCCCCGTCCTCGATGACCGCTCGGTGTGCGCGGGAGCCATCTCCATCACGGGTCTCAAGCTCGGCCTGCCGGCCTGGCGCTACCAGGAGCTGGGCGGCCAGGTACGGGACGCGGCACGGCGGATCAGCCTCTCGCTGGGCTGGGTCGACGACGCGGAGGGCATCGCGTAGACCTCCCGGCACCGACGCCCGTCCGGCATCCACCGCCGCCTGTCACGGCACCGGACGACGTACTCCGACAAATTCGGGTCTTGACCAATCGCCACAACCCGCCGTAGGTTCCCTGCCAACCGCGAGGACATCCTCCCGTCACTCGCGCTTCACCCCCTTCCGGTTCGCTTCCGACGCCTGCCCATCGCGTCCGGAACACCAGACGACCGGACCTTTTCAGCCATCCGCCTCTCGGCAGTCCACCGCAGGAACGCTCCCTCATCCCCGGCGCTTCTCGGAAGGCGAAGTCCGCATGAGCGTTCCGCACCACCCCACCGCCC
>NZ_JBEZVN010000084.1:0-5243 GCF_040636995.1 Streptomyces sp. NPDC032161
TCCGGCCTCGACTCCCTTGCGGCGGACGGCCAGTTCGTTTCGGGGATAGGCGCATCGACCGCTGAATGGGTCGGGTGGGGCGGAGCCGCCGTAGTACTCCGAGCCGGGGAAAGCCCGGAGCATGGGGAAGGGCGGCAGCGGTTTCATGAGGGAGAGGACACTGCAATGCCGAAAGATGCGCCGCCGAACGGTGGGGCCGCGCTGGAGGAGGACCCTGTTGGTCCGCGCCAGCGGGTATCGGAGATGCAGGCCAAGCTTCACCGTTGGGCGGCGGTCGATTCCGGCCGTCGATTTGATGATCTGTTCAACTTCGTGCACGATCCGGCAACGCTGCTCGTAGCGTTTGACCGGGTCGCCGGCAACCGGGGCGCCAAGACTCCCGGCGTCGACGGCCTCAGTGCTGTCGAGGTCGAGGAGAAACTGGGGGTTCCCGGTTTCCCGGACGACTTGCGAACCCAGCTCAAACTGGGCACCTTCCGACCTCTTCCGGTGCGGGAATGCAAGATCCCCAAGCCTGGGGGTTCGGGGAAGGTGAGGCGCCTGGGTATTCCAGTGATCGCCGACAGGGTTGTCCAGGCCGCGCTGAAACTCGTGCTGGAGCCGATTTTCGAGGCCGACTTCATGCCGGTCTCCTACGGGTTCCGGCCCAAGCGGCGGGCGCAGGATGCGATTTCCGAGATCCAGCTCTTCGGCACCCAGGGCTATCGCTGGGTGCTGGATGCGGACATCGCGGCGTGTTTCGACGAGATCGACCACGTCGCCCTGATGGACCGGGTCCGGGCAAGGGTCAAGGACAAGAGGGTCCTGGCCTTGGTGAAGGCGTTCTTGAAGACCGGGCTCCTGACCGAGCTCGGAGAGTACGAGGACACGCTCACCGGCACACCGCAAGGGGGCATCATTTCTCCCCTGCTGGCGAACATCGCGCTCTCCGTGCTCGACGAGCACATGCATCGCGTGTGGGAACCAGAGGGAGAACTGTCCACGGAATACCGGCGACGGCGACGCCGGACCAAGGGCCTACCGGTATGGCGATTGGTCCGTTACGCAGACGACTTCGTCGTCCTGGTCAACGGAACCAGACAACACACCGAGGCATTGCGCGAAGAGGTCGCCCAGGCCCTTGCACCGATGGGGCTCCGGTTGTCTCCAGCCAAGACCCAAGTGGTGCACCTGAGCGAGGGGTTCGACTTTCTGGGGTTCCGCATCCAGTGGCGCCGCAAACGCGGGACGAACAAGTGGCACGTCTATACCTTCATCGCCAACCGGGCCATCCGGTCGGTGAAGGCGAAGGTCCGACACCTCACCCACAGAACATCTCAGCAGGACCTCGCCGTGATTCTGATCAATCTCAATCAGGTTACTCACGGCTGGGCCAACTACTTCAGGCATGCTGTTGCCAAGCACACCTTTAGGAAACTGGACGACCTCGTCTGGTGGCGGGTTATCCGGCTACTGCGGCAACGACATCACTGGGGCTGGACGGACGTCCGCAGACGGCTCACCACTCCCACGGGAAGGTGGCTCCCGATTGCTGCGGACGGGATCGAGCTGCGAAAGATCAGCGCGATTCCGGTCACCCGGTATCGCTACCGCGGCAGCAAGATTCCCACCCCCTGGGCTCCTGCAACCACCTGACGGCAGAAACCGTGGAGAGCCCGTTGCCCAGTAACGGGCACGGCGGGTTCGGCGAGAGGTCCGGGGAAACGGGCCGGGAGTAATTCCGAAACCGCGCCCCGGGCCTACTCAGCGACGAAGCAGGCTTCACCCGCCGACCGCCCCAAGGCCGCACCTGGCGACGACGCGGACACACCCCGGTCGTGACGGTGAGCGGACGCCGCTCGGGGCGGCTGTCGGTGGCCGGGCTGATTGCGATGCGGCCCGGCTCACGGACCCGGCTGTGCCATCGGCTGATCGCCCACCCGGCGGGCAAGGGCAAGCGCCGCAGCATGAGCGAGCGCGACTTCATCGCTCTGCTCGACGGCACCCACCAGCTCATCAAGGCACCGGTCGTGCTGGTCTGGGACCGGCTCAACACCCATGTCTCCCGCACGATACGAGAGTTGATCGACGCACGGGAATGGCTGACGGTGTTCCTGCTGCCCGCCTACTCGCCCGGGCGACGGGGCCGCCTGGGTGTCCGACTTGTTCAGGCTGCGGCGGCCGGTGCGCCGGCTGTGCCCGGCGATGCCGTGTTCCCGCATGATCCGTTCCACCCACTCGCGGTTGACCAGGCGACCCTGGCGGCGCAGTTCGGCGGTGATGCGCGGGACACCGTAGTGCCGGCGGGAGGCGAGGTGGATCAGCGGAGCCGGGCCTTCGCCGACTCCTGCCGCCGGGCCGGCGTCCGCCAGAGCATGAGCACAGTGGGCAGCAGCGCGGACAACGCCGCCGCGGAATCGTTCAACGCGACCTTCAAAAGGGAGACGTTGAAGGGGCGAAAGGGCTGGTCGAGCGAGCGTGAGGCCCGCCTCGACGCCTTCCGCCGGCTGTCCCGCCACAACACCCGACGCTGGCATTCCCGGCTCGGCCAGCAATCCCCGACCGCTTACGAGAACACCTTCCACTCAACATCAACTACCCTGACCCGAGCCGCATAGACGTGTTCAAGATCCGGGGTCAAGCCCGATCACGCTCCGGACAATGGGTTGGAGAGGGGGTCGGGTGAGTGAGTATCCGGGAGTGGTTCATGTCTGTTGGCGCAGGCGGTCGATGCGGGTGAGCACGTCGTTCACGTGTGGACGTACCTGGGTCTTCAGCTCCTCGCTCCAGACCTCGTCCTGATAGTGACAGGTGAGGTACAAGTGCCTGGCGTGTTCCAGGACGGGGCGGTGTTCCGGGGGCAAGTGGGCCACGGCCCAGTGGGCGGCGGCGTCCTTGGTTTTGATCTCGCCCGTGGCGAGGGTGGCCCAGACCCGGGCGAGGGTCAACAGGACGTTGCGCGTGTCGTCGTCCAGGTCGGCCAGAAGTTCAGGGATCGCCTCAACGGTCGCCCGGACGAGGTCGGTGTGCGGCACCGGATCCAGCAGCTCGGCCGGAGGCGGCCCGGTCAGGGCGTGGTCGCCTGCCAGGACCACTGCGAGGACCAGGGCCAGGTCCGGCATCGGGCCGGGCCGCGGAGCCGCGCCCGCCTGGAGTTCGTCGCGCAGCCACTCTCCGTAGAGGAAGTCTCCGATCGGCGGGAACCGCCAGGGGCGGACTTCGGACTGGATGACGACGGTGAGTTCAACTGGCCGGACAGTGGGTGTGAGGCCGGAAATGTCCAGCAAGCCCTCGACAAGTGCCTGCCGCTTCGCCTCGTCAAGACTCCGCCGGGTGACGGCCAGGATGTCCAGGTCGCTGGCCGGGGCGAGCCCCCCGAGCACGGCGGAGCCGTGAAGGTACGTCCCGAGGAGTTCCGGCCCCACGACGTTGCGGACGAGGTCGACGGTCTGCTCAAGCTGATCCATCACACCAGTGTCGGATACGCCCGCTCACCGGTACCCACCGGCCCGTGCCTGCTCAGCGATGCTCTGCCCACTGAGGCCGGCTCAGCCCCGGCATCGGGCGGCAGGGCCCCGTTGGGTGATGTGAGCGACGACCGCATCAACGCGGAGCCGGGGCTGGGCTTTGCGGTGTGGTGCGAAGGAAATCCGTTCCTGCGCACCACGCGCCTCATGTCACGGTGTCAGGCCTTGGCGTCCAGTCAGGACTCGGCGGCCGCGAGGCCGGCGATGGCAGCGAGCAGGACCACGGTGGGACACTGACCAGCCCCTGACCGCCCTGCTGGTGCGGCGTCTGGTCGATGCCTATGAATGGCCTGTCGGGATGGCCGCCGGGCTGGTCGATCACGGGATGGTGCTGCCGGTTCTGGACGGGCTGGATGAGGTAGATCCCCTCCGGGCGGATGGCACTCCCGATCCCGAGGCCCCTCGCGCCCGCGCGGTTCTGGAGGCGCTCAATGCCTACCAGGATGGCCGGGAGGCGGGCCCTCTTGTGCTGACTTGCCGCACCGGGCACTACGACGCCCTCGCCCCCGTATCCAGGCTGATCGACGCCGCCCGCATCACCATCGCCCCTATCAGCACCCACCAGGCCATCGCCTACCTCCGCGCCCGGGCCCTCGACACACCCCGTTGGCAGCCACTGGTCGACCACCTCGAAACCCAGCCCGCCAGCCCGCTCGCCACCACCTTGTCCACGCCCTGGCGGCTGTGTCTGACCGCCACCGTCTACCACCGCGATGGCAACCCCTCAGAACTCCTCCACCACGCCGATGGACACGACCTCGACCAGCACCTTCTGGCCCGCTATGTCCCCGCCACCATCGCCAACACCCGCAATCCTCACCGCTATCAGCCCGAAGACGTCCACCGCTGGCTCCACCACCTCACCAGCCACCTCTCCGGCAGCACCACAGGCACCCCAGCTACCGACCTCACCCTCCACCACCTCTGGACCCTCGCCGGCACCACCCGGGTCCGTATCACCGACATCATCCTCACCACCCTCACCCTCGTCCTCGCTCCCTTCGTCCTCGCTTCGCTCCTCGGCAGTGATGACTTCGGGAACAGCACCGAAACGCTCATCTTCTTCACCGCGTTCTCCATAGTTGCCAGCATCATCGCCTTCCGCCCGACGCCCAGGCCCAACCGTCTCGGCATTACCCGGGGAACATTCCAGGGCGGGTTCGTGGTCAGGTTCTGGGCCAGATTCAAGACCTGGTTCGGCTTCGGATTCGCGATCGGCTTCACGCTCATCTTCACGGACGAACTCCCGGGCCTGAGCCTGCACACGATCGGGTACGGGCTCGGGACCGGGATAGTCCTAGGCATCGGGTCCGGCCTCATCGGCGGATTCATGGGCGGGCTGGCAGGTGGGTTCGCAGACGGATTCAAGGCGTGGTTCAGGATCTGGTTCACAGTTGGGCTTGTGGTCAGCCTCGGGCTCTCGCTCGCCATCGAGTACGGGCTCGTCGAAGGGGTCGGGTCCGGGCTCGGCGGCGAGCCCGGGCTCGGGCTCTCGCTCGGGTTCTGGCTCGGGCATATCGGCGGGCTCGCGGGTGGATTCATGCGCGGGCTCGCAGGGGAACCAAGCGCCGTGGCCAACCCTCGGGAAATTATCCGCGACGACGTGTTCTACGGACTCCTGATGGGGCCCATGGCCGGACTCCTAGTACTCCAGTCTGGTTTCGCGATCTTGTGGCCGTACCCGGCCGGGAACGGGTACGGCCACCGCGTGATCATCGGTTGGTGTGTGGACAAACG
>NZ_JBEZVN010000085.1:0-5210 GCF_040636995.1 Streptomyces sp. NPDC032161
GGCCACATCCACCACGCACACTCGAAGCCCTGCAGAAGGTGATCACCGAGCACGACAACAAGATCAAATCAGGCAGTAGTTGATTTACGGCTCCTCACCAGCGCGTCTCTCTCGCGAAACACCGGGCTGCCTTGCGGAGAATGTCCCGCTCCTCCTCCAGCTCGCGGATCATCTTCCTCGCGGCGGCCGGCTCCGCCTGACCCCCGTCACCGTCAGGCCGCGCCGCCGCCTCAGGTGTGGAGTGCGCACCGGACCGGCGTCCGTCACCGGCCCGGATCCAGTTCCGCAGCGTCTCCGTGTTCACTCCGAGGTCGGTGGCGACCGACTTGATCGTTGCTCCTGGACGGGACCGGTATACATCGCGACCGCGTCCGCCTTGAACTCGACGGGGTAATGCTTCTTCATCCCCCCAGGGACTCCGTTCTCCTGGACCATCGAGATCCAAGTGCCTCCGGTGTCCAAGTTCCGGGGTCAGGGCCCCACTTCGTGTCAACAGAACCCGGCGCACGCTCCCGGCCGCAGCACTGGGCAGGCTGGATCCTCGTTTACGTGAGGTCGAAGGGGGCCGGGTCGTGTCGCTCCCAGATCTGGCGAGAGGCCTCTTCTGGGTATGGCAAGGTCTTCGACTCGATATCAAGGACGCGAGTCAGCCGTCGCCCGGGTCGGTGGGCGGGCCATCCGGGGTCGCCGGTCGTGGCGAAGCGGACCCATGCACGCCGCAGTTCCCGGGATACCACCGAGATCTCCGGCGTTGGGCGGTCGCCGAAAAGGTGTCGGCCGGCGGGGCTGTCCGGCGTGCCGAACGCCAGGGGGACGTCGAGGCTGTGGCAGGCGCCCAGGACTCCGCCGGACGCCGGAGCCGTCAGTTGCAGCTCAAAGAGGAACGATGAGCCGCCAGCCGCTTGATTGGCCTCGGCCAGGTGCAGTGAGGGCATGCGGAAGAGGGCATCGGAGTACACAAGTTCGATCAATTCTTCAGGGGTGGCCTGCGGGTAGGCGGCACGATAGGCGTCGGCGCCGCCCGGTGCCGGGGCGAAGAGGCCGAGGGCTGTATGGGCCTCGTCCTCGGTGAAGGTGCCCAGCCGCCCCATCATGACGCTGAACAGCCGGAATTCATCACGGGTGTGGCCGACGAGGAGGTCGATTCCTCCTGCACGGCCGCCGGCCAGCGCCGTCCAGGGCGTTTCGGTGAGTACCGCGCCGTCGAGGACCGGGCACACGGCGACACCGATCTGCGAGAGCCGCCCCCAACTCTTGCGGTGGCCGGGAAGGTCGACACCAAGGGCGGTGAGCTCGCCGGCCAGGCGCAAGGAGTCGATGCCGGACAGTGCTTCGACGTCGGGTGCCGCATCGACCCGGCTCGCGAGCGCGGCGGCGACTTCTTCCGCCAGCGCACGGGTGCACAGCGTTCCCGGGACCGAGTGCACGATGGCCCTGTGGAACAGTCCGCGCGCCCGCTTCATCGTCAGCAGGGCCGCGATAGACCCTGCCCCGGCGGACTGCCCCGCTACCGTGACCTGGTCAGGGTCTCCGCCGAAAGCGGCGATGTTGCGCCGTACCCATTCCAAGGCCGCGATCTGGTCGAGAAACCCGCGATTGGCCGGGGCGCCCTCGACAAGAACGAAACCCTCGGCTGCCACCCGGTAGTTGATGGTCACCACAACCAGGCCCGCGTTGGTCAGAGCGGCAGGATCGTACATCGGATCGCTGGAGGCTCCCGCGATGTAGGCACCACCGTGGATCCACACCAGCACGGGCAGCCCGGCTGACCCCAGGGCCGGGGTGCTGACGTTGAGCGTGAGCCAGTCGTTCCCGACCGAGCTCTCGGCCGTCGGTCCCGCCTGCGGAACCACGGGTCCGAATTCGACCGCCTGCTTCGTCCCGTCCCACCCCTCGACCGGTGCCGGCGCCTGGAAGCGCAGGAGCCCGACCGGCGGCTGTGCATAGGGGATGCCACGAAAGACCGCACGGTTCTCCTGCCAGCGCCCTTCGACGAGGCCCTCCGCAGTCCGTGCTCCCGGTTGTTCGGACATGCCATGCCCTTCTTCCACGAACGGACTCCCCAGCTTTTACCGGTCAGTTGTAATATGTCAACTGTATGGAAACAGGGGAGGGCAACGATGCCCAAGCAGGTGGATCACCGTGAACGCCGCGAGACGATCGCCCGAGCACTGTGGCGCGTAGTGGAGCAACGCGGTATCGCGCACGCGAGCGTCCGCGAAGTGGCCCAGGAAGCAGGCATCTCCCACGGCGCGGTGCAGCACTACTTCACCTCCCGGGAAGAGATGTTGGTCTTCGCCATGGACTTCGCGTCCGAACAGACATCACTGCGCGTCGCCGAAGCCGTCGGAGAACTCGGCAGGCCACCACACCCCCGTGACATGCTCCGGGTGATGCTTGCGGAGATGCTCCCGCTGCATCCCGACGCACGCGCGACGAGTCGGATGAGCGCCGCCTACGTCCTGGAGTCACTGCACAACCCGAACATCCACACACGCGCTCGCGACGGATTGGCCCACGGCCGCGACCTCATCGAGCAGATCGTCCGCCAGGCAATCACCGACGGCCACATCAACCCTGACCGCGACCCGGCGACAGAGACCAACCTGCTCCTGGCACTCACCGGCCTGACCCCGCTCATCGAACTGAGCGTGATAGAGCCCCATGAGGCGCTGACCGCCGTCGACCAGCACCTCAACCGGCTGTTCATGACCAAGCCCTGACCGCGCCCCATCACCGGCGGTCGCGTTCCGGTACAGACGCCCCCTCAGATCGACGAAGCAGGAACGCCGCTCCCGGTTCGCTGGGCACTGCCGGTCGCAGGGGCGAGAGCCCGGCCAGGTCGTCAGCCCGCGTGACGCGTGCCCGTGAACGAACCCTGGATCTCAGGAGCATCTCAGGAAGCCAATCCGGGACGTCCTGGAGGAACTGACCGAAGCGAAGGCGGAGGGCATACAGCCCCCCGAGCCGGCCGCGGAGGAGGAGCGGCAGCCGGGCAAGGTCGTGGACCCGCTGGCCACGCTGAACGCGTCCGTGAAGGCGGCCAGGGAAGCGCGCGGCGAGCAGACCGACCGGGAGGCGACGGTGGAGAAGTTCCCCGACGGCCTCGCCGATCTGTCCAAGCTCGGCGCCGACCGACACGAGGGCGCCTTCGCCAAGGGCCTGTGGCCGACCGCCATAGGCAAGGACAAGGCCGCCCACGCCCTCCCGTGGGAGGTCAACCCGCTCGGTCTGTTCTACCGGCAGGACTACTTCGAGAAGGCCGGTGTCGACCCCACCGCCATCAGCAGCTGGGACGACCTGATCGCCGCCGGACGGAAGATCCTCGCCGCCACCGGCGCCCAACTGCTCGGGCTCGACAAGCCCGGCACCACCCCGGACATGGACTTCTTCCAGAACCTGATGCAGCTCCAAGGCGCCTTCTACTTCGACCGGGCAGGCAAGATCACGCTCGCCTCCCCGGAAGCCGTCCAGGCCCTCACCATCATCAAGCGGATGAACGACGACGGCCTGCTCGCCGACACCGCGGGCCAGGGCACCAGGAAACGCCTGCTCAGCCAGGGCAAGCTCGCCACCTCCCCGGACCCCGCCTGGGCCGTCGAGTACCTGGCCGCCAAATTCCCCGATCAGAAGGGGAAATGGCGCGCCATGCAGCCTCCCGCCGCCGTTCCCGGGGGCGGTCGCGGCGCCATCGTCAACTCCACCTACCTGGCCGTCGCCGCCTTCAGCAAGCGCCGCCGGGCCGCCTGGCGATTCATCGAGTACGCGCTCACCAAGCCCGCCGAGATCAACCGGATGTTCACCTCCGGCGGCGTCTTCCCCGCCCTCAGCGCGGCGTACACCGACTCGAGGTTCAGCGCGCCCCACCCGTTCTACGGCGGCCAGAAGGTACTGAAGACCTTCGTCGACATGCTCTCCTCCGGCTCCGAAGCCACCAACTTCACCGGCGACTACACCCGTGCTCTCAAGCTCGCCGGCGACGCCCAGAGCCAGGTGCTGGTCAAGGGCGCCGACCCGGCCCGCGCCCTCAAGGACGCCGCCGAACGGCTCGCACAGCAGACCGGCCGGCAGCAGGCGGCCTGACCACCATGTCCCTCGCCCCGCCCGAACGTGTTCCCGCCACTGTCACCCCGGCCGGCCGCGGCACCCCCGCGCGCACCGGCCGCGCCCGCCCGCGCCGACGCCGGCTGCTGACCCGCGGCTCCGTCCCGTACCTGCTGATCATGCCCGCCGTCCTGGGGTTCGCGATCTTCAAGGCGTACCCCATCGCTTCCTCGCTCTGGATCAGCCTCACCACCGGCGGCGGGGACGACAGGACCTTCGCCGGACTCGCCAACTACCGGCGCCTGCTGGAAGATCCGCTGTTCTGGACCGCGCTGAAGAACACCGCGCTGATCCTGGTCGTCCAGGTGCCGCTGATGCTCGGCCTGGCCCTGCTCGTCGCCCTCGCCCTCAACTCCACCAAGGTCTGGCTGCGCCCGCTCTGGCGACTCGGCGTCTTCGTCCCCTCGCTGACCGGCCTGGTCGCTGCGGGCGTGATGTTCTCCGTGATCCTCAACCGCGACGCCGGCCTGCTGAACTGGGTCCTCTCCCTGTTCGGCGTCGACCGGGTGAACTGGCTCGGCAGCCCCTTCTGGGCACGTGTGGGCGTCGTCCTCGTCATCACCTGGCACTACACCGGCTACAACGCGGTGATGTACCTCGCCGGCCTGCAGGGCATTCCCAAGGAGCTGTACGAGGCCGCGATGGTCGACGGCGCGGGACCGATCCGCCGCTTCGTCTCCATCACCCTTCCCCAACTGCGGCCGATCCCGCTCCTCACCGTGGTGCTCTCCACCATCGGCACCCTGCAGCTCTTCGACGAGCCATACGTCCTCACCGGCGGCGGCCCCGACAACGCCACCTTGACGGTCACCATGTACCTCTACAACAACGGCTTCAAATACTTCGACTTCGGCTACGCCTCGGCCATCGCCTACGCGCTCGCGCTGATCGTGTCCGTGCTCGGCATCCTGCAGGTCCGCCTGATGGGAGAGCGCCGGTGAAGCCCCGTGGCCCTCTGCTCACCCTGCTACTCGCGGGCGCCTTCGCGCTCTGCGTCGGCCCGTTCTACTGGCTAGTAGTGCTTGGTCAGGTTGGTATTGGGGTGGGTATGTCGCGGTGGCAGGTGGGGCAGGCGCCGGTCCAGACCGCGAGCAGGGTCTGCAGTT
>NZ_JBEZVN010000086.1:0-5204 GCF_040636995.1 Streptomyces sp. NPDC032161
GGTCCGGTTCGCCCCTCCGCTGGTGGCGACCGAGGACGAGATCGATCTGCTCGTGGACGCCCTCGCAGGCGTGCTCGGTGACGCTCGGAGCTGACCACGCGTCCGCCCGGCCCGCTGCATGGGGGCGTGGGGTCCCCCACGCAGCGGGTCGGGCACGGTGTCGCGCCCCGCGCGCCCGCCGCGATGTTCTGGGCTGACATCCAGGGCGGACGTCCGGGACGGCTCGTGCGCCGTTCCGCTTCCGCCCCGTACGGTCTCCTGTGCCCGTTCCGGTCTCGTACGGCGGCCTGATGTAACGGATGTTTCAGTGCGCGCCCAGTCTTGGTAGCCTTGAAAAATGGAGACGATACCGGGTGGTCACGCATCGGTTCGGAAGCTGCTGCTCTCCGCCATGGACGGCCTGAGCAATGGTGAACGCAAGGTCGCCCGGGCGGTGTTGGCCCAGTACCCCACGGCCGGCCTCACCACCGTCGCGGATCTGGCGGCCGGTGCGGGGGTCAGTTCGGCGACGGTGGTCCGGTTCGTCACCCGGCTCGGCTTCGCCGGATTCCCGGCCTTCCAGCGTTGCCTGGTCCACGAGTTGAACGGGGAGTCGGGCTCCCCGCTGAAGCAGTACGCCGAGAAGACCTCGACCTCCGCGAAGGGCGTGCTTCCGGAAACGCACCACGCCTTCGCACAGTTGCTGGACGCCACCTATGCGGAGCTGCCGGAGTCGGAGTTCGCCACCCTCGTCAAGCTCCTCAGCGACCCGGCGCGAAGTGTACGGGTGGCCGGGGGCCGGTTCAGCCGGTTGCTGGCCGAGTACCTGGTCATCCATCTGTGGCAGCTGCGCGAGGACGTCGACGTGGTCGGCCAGGAGGAGATGGAGCGGCGCAGGGCGCTCGCCGACGCGGACGCCAACACGGTCCTCCTCGTCCTCGACTACCGCCGCTACAGCGAGTCCAGCCTCCGTTTCAGCGAGGGGATGGCGGCCCGGGGCGCCACCGTGTGCCTGATGACGGACAACTGGCTCTCTCCCATCGCCAAGCTGGCCAAGGTGGTCCTCCCCGCACGGGTGGAGTCCGCCTCGCCGTTCGACTCCCTCGTGGCCGCGATGGCACTGAGCGAGAGCCTGGTGGCCGCGGTGACGGACGCCGCGGGACGCGCGGGCCGGGAGCGGATGGAACGCTTCGAGGCGGCCACGGAGCACGCCTGAACGCACGGCCCGGACTTCCCGTCCAGGGCCGTGCGTTCCCTGTTCCCAGGACCCCAACTCGCCGTCCAGGGCAGCGCGTTCCCCGCTGTCGGCCCCGTACTCCGCGAAGTCGCCCGGCTCCGCGAGCGGCCCGGGGCCGACCCCGCGAAGCAGCGGTGGCCGGCCCCGGGCCCCCGCCCGCACGGCCCACCGGACGGGCAGTCGAAGGGGACGAACGTGGTGACCCGAGTGCCGTTCAAGAACCTGGCCGAGGCGGAGCGCCTCGCCAAGCGCAAACTGCCCAAGGCCGTCTGGCTGGCCGTGAAGGCCGGCATCGAACAGGGCTGAACCCTGGACGAGAACCTGCGGGCCTTCAGCGGACTGGGCTTCTCGCCGACCGTCTTCGACCGCCCGACCTCCTTCGACCTGCGCCTTGGCGCCGGCCCGGCGCGCGGCCTCGACCCGGGCCTCGATCTGGTCGGGGCGGCACCGACGGCGCCGGCCAGATGGGGGCGGCGTTCGGTCCAGTCCAGGCATGATCGTACCGACGGTCGGCGCGTGCCGGTCGGGACGGTGATGCCGAGATCTTCGAGCAGAGCCAGGCCGCTCCGGCGCTGGTGAGCCCGAGTCCATGCTCCAGGTCCAGCAGCCTTCGGTCGAGCATCGCATCGGTGATCGCGACCCCGACGGTCCCGGCGAGGTGGTCGTAGCAGGTGCGGGCGTGGGCGAGGGCCTGTCGGCGGCCAGCCGCCGACAGAGAACGGGGTGCTGGGGTGCGCTCGGGTGCCATGGAGGCGAGGCTCCCGATCAGCTCGGCTACGTGCGGACCGGCCAGACGCACATGGCGGTGGCGGCCCTGCCCTTCCTCAGCCAGCAGGTTTCCGCGGACGAGCGAGTGCAAGTGCTCCGTCGTGGTCGAGGGCGCCCCCTCACATGACGTGCCAATTCCGTCGCTGTCCAAGCCCGGCCGTCAAGCAGGGCTGGACAGAAGATGCCCGCGTACCACCGGCCAGAAGCTTCGCCACGGTAGCCAGATCGGGACCGGCTACATGTGCGCGCTGCATGCCCATGCGGTCCATCGGCCCCTGTGACACTTCGGCCCCGGCCGAAACAACCGGACCCTAGGCTGCTCACCATGAACACGGCACCTCCCAGCACCCTGCCCGCACAGACAGTCGCCACCCACCTGGAGATCGAGCCGAGCATCCTGTACTTCGGGACGCCAGTGGTGCTCCTGTCGACAGAGAATCAGGACGGCTCGTTCAACCTTGCCCCGATATCATCTGCATGGGCCCTCGGGCAGACGGTTGTGATCGGACTGGGCCGTGAGGGGCAGACGGCGTACAACCTCGGCAGCCGCCCCGACCTGGTCATCAGCCTGCCGACCCCCGCCCAGTGGCGGGCCGTGGAGCGGTTGGCGCCACTGACCGGCCGGAATCCAGTGCCCTCTGGCAAGCCCAAGGGCTGCCGCTTCGAGCCGGACAAGTTCGCCGCAGCAGGCATGACCAGCGAGCCCTCCCATCTGGTGCGGCCGCCTCGCGTCGCCGGATGCCCGATCCAATTGGAGGCCCGTGCCGAGCGGGTGCAGCCGGATGTCTCCGGGGACTTCGTCATCGTCGAGGCCGTCGTGTGCAAGGTGCACGCCGACTCCCGCATCGTCGTTCCGGGCACCGACCACATCGACCCCGCCGCCTGGAGCCCCCTCATTTACAACTTCCGCCACTACTTCGGACTCGGTCCGGAACTCGGCCACTCCTACCGCACCCAGACACCCCGCAATGTCGGGGGCCTGCCGCAGAGCCTGCACTCGCCGACATAGCCCCCAACTGAGATCAGGCTGCCTCGCCGAAGCCAGCGGCCGCCGGGTCCTGGTCCCGCAGCGGGGTGAAGTCGACGTCGAGCTTCGGGTCGTACGCCACTGGCTGGATGCCGAGCTCGTGCGTGGAGTCCTCGCCGAACCGGTTGATGTGCTCGGTCAGGTGGGCGAGATGTGGGCCAGGTCCTCCGGGGGGACTGGAGGCGGTCAGGGAGTGCTCTGCGAAGCGACAGCCCGATCGCAGACGAGTTGCATGAGTTCCTGGGCCCGCTGCAGGAAGTCGAGCCTGTAGGGGCCGTCGCCGATCGGGCCGTAGTTCATGTCGATGAGGACCGCTCCCACTCGGGCCCGGATCTCGACGTGATCGCCGTTCCAGTCGCTTGTGCCATTGGTGATGGTGTAGCTGGTCGCGAAGCTCTCATCACCACACCTCGGCATCGCGATACGCGTCTCTTCCGGATCGCTGGTTTGGACACCCTTCAACTCCTCCGCGTACCCATCGATCACCGTTCGGACATCTCGGCACGCGGTCACGCGGTAGGTCACCGTGAGGTGACCCGAGTTCTTTTCCGGGTTCTCATAGTTCGCAGTTCCCCTGTTACACCCCGTGTCCCCTTCGGCGGGGAACCCGTTGCGCGCACTGCTGACTGCCCAGCCTGACGGCATGTCCTCCAGTCCAGGCACCACGTCCTTTGTCTCGGCCACAGTCAGCGCACGAGGTGTAGTGTTCCTCTCCTTGCTGCCGCTGCTCGACGCCGAACCATCGTTCTTGCCGGCTGTCGCGGATGCGGAGCCATGGCCGCTGTCCGTAGAGTCATCAGAACCAAGGATCCGGCTCCCGCCGTACACAGCGAGGACGATCACGGCGAGGACCACCAGCACGGCCAGCACGAGCGCCACCATGCCGGCCGCTGACGTCGGCTTCCTGAAGTTGGTCGTCCCGCTGCCGACCAGGATCGGGTTGTCGCCGCGCATCCGGCTGCGATCGATGACCACACCGCCGGCCGCATACGGCGCGCTCAGGTGCACCGTCAGCGCGTGTCGCAGCCGGGGATCGGTCTCGATCTCCTCGGCGAGAACCGCCGATGCTCCGGCCTGCGCCTCAGGGGACGCCCCGGTCTCCTCAAGACCCGCCAGTGCGGCCCGACCGCGATCCGAGGCTCCCAGCCGGTCTCGGACGACCTGCGCGACAGCGGCCCCGGCCTGCTCGCCCACTCCGGTTGCTGTCCCTGTGATCACAGCCGCCAGGACCCCGACAGCGGCCGCGGCGAGTTCACCCGCTCCCATGACACCCCCGAATCACACGGACACCAGGCAACCACCCCCGTTCCCGCATCATGTCAGCGAGACACCGGAATCCGTCCAAACTTTTCGCTGATGGCTGGAAGTTCGCGCCGACACCCGCGGCGCGGCTGGCTGGCTGGCAGGCAGGCTGAGGGCAGCATTGCCCGCGTCCTCGCTGGTGACAGAACGGCTACCGAATGAGCACTTGTGACAGTTGAATGCCTCGTTTGTGACAACCAGGCTGCCTCAACCAGTCCTATTCGCCGGCTCATCCAGCTTCGTCGGTGACAACTCCTGAGCTTCGGCTCGCATATTCGGCGGGCCGTCGTACGGCGCTCTGGCGGCGGCCCGCTCCCGAATCCGCACCAAGAACCGAAGTGACCGCTCCCCTGGCCGCCCCGGCGCACCGCGCCGCCCGCTCACTCCGCGTGTCCGGGCGAAGGGGATGGACGTCGGCGCAGTCGCGGCGACCCTCCAGGAAGCACGGTCCGACGCGTGGCAGGCATCCCGGGCACGACCACCTACACCCGCGCCCAGCTCCTGGCCGTCCGCGCCGGATGATCGCACCCGCGCCGCACCCCGCAGCGCGGCAACGGCCGCACCCCGCCGGGCCCGGACGGGGCATAACACCGGGACTCCATCCGCCGCACCGTCCCTCACGCTGACCCGGCGCCGAGGTCCCCCTGCCCTGACCCTGTTACGCGCAGGCGGCCGGGTTCTGCGTCCGGCCGCCGGCCTGGTCCGGGAGTCGCACACGCAGCGAGCCCGGTCGCCTGAGGCGAGCCGGTCCGGGTCCAAGGCCACTCCGCTGCTGCCGGTCAGGCGGCGCCGGTCGTGCAGGGCTGGCCATCCGTGAGGTGGCGGGCGGCTGGGGCAACCAGATGTGGCGCCTCGGGGACGAGTTGGCCGTGCGCATGCAGCGCATGGACC
>NZ_JBEZVN010000087.1:0-5147 GCF_040636995.1 Streptomyces sp. NPDC032161
GCCCGCCACCCTGTGGATACCTCACGCCCCGGTGATACCGCAGGAGACCACAGCCCGTCAGCCCCTATGACATCACGAGTTCAAACTCAGTAACTGGCCAGCCTCATGACACGGCGCCCTGAGAGGCGGCTGCTGTCGGTCGGCCTCGTCCTGCACCACGCGGGAACCGGTCGGAGCCTGAGTTCGGAGACCATGCAGGGGCCGGTTTCTGGGGATTCGCAGTTTCGGGAGAGGACCGGGAGCCGACGAGCCCCTGAGACCAAGTCGGCGACCGGCACACATGACGGTCTCGGCTTCTTTCCTTTGCTTCCGGACTCAGCCCTTGATCTCGCAGATCCCCGCGCCGGACGTCACCGACGCGCCGACCTCCACGCTCAGGCCCTTGATGGTGCCGGACTTGTGGGCGTTGAGGGGCTGTTCCATCTTCATGGCCTCCAGGACGACGACCAGGTCGCCCTCCTTGACCTCCTGCCCCTCTTCCACTGCGATCTTCACGATGGTGCCCTGCATTGGGGAGGCGAGGGTGTCGCCCGAGGCCACCGGGCCGGACTTCTTCGCGGCGCGGCGCTTGGGCTTCGCATTGGCGGCCAGGCCGAGGTGGGCCAGGGACATGCCAAGCGAGGCCGGGAGGGACACCTCCAGACGTTTGCCGCCGACCTCGACGAGGACCGTCTCGCGGCTCGCCTCCTCCTCGGTCTCCCCATCCACGGCGGCGACGAAAGGATTGATCTCGTTTACGAACTCGGTCTCGATCCAGCGGGTGTGGACCGTGAACGGGTTGGTGCTGCCGCTCAGTTCGGGAGCGAAGGCGGGGTCGGTGACCACTTTGCGGTGGAACGGGAGGGCGGTGGCCATGCCCTCGACGGTGAACTCGTTCAGGGCGCGGGCGGCGCGCTGCAGGGCCTCGGTGCGGGTGCGGCCGGTGACGATGAGCTTGGCGAGCAGGGAGTCCCAGGCCGGGCCGATGACGGAGCCGGACTCGACGCCGGCGTCCAGGCGCACGCCCGGGCCGGAGGGCGCCTGGAAGCGGGTGACGGTGCCGGGGGCGGGCAGGAAGTTGCGTCCGGGATCCTCGCCGTTGATGCGGAACTCAAGGGAGTGGCCGCGCAGCGGCGGGTCGTCGTAGCCGAGTTCCTCGCCGTCGGCGATGCGGAACATCTCGCGGACCAGGTCGAAGCCGGCGACCTCCTCGGTGACTGGGTGCTCGACCTGCAGGCGAGTGTTGACCTCCAGGAAGGAGATGGTGCCGTCCTGGCCGATGAGGAACTCCACGGTGCCGGCGCCGACGTAGCCGGCCTCCTTCATGATGGCTTTGGATGCGCGGTACATCTCGGCGGTCTGCGCCTCGGTCAGGAAGGGGGCGGGGGCCTCCTCGACGAGCTTTTGGTGGCGGCGCTGCAGGGAGCAGTCGCGGGTGGAGACGACGACGACGTTGCCGTGGGTGTCGGCCAGGCACTGGGTTTCGACGTGGCGGGGGCGGTCGAGGTAGCGCTCGACGAAGCACTCGCCGCGGCCGAAGGCGGCCACTGCCTCGCGTACTGCGGAATCGTACAGCTCGGGCACCTCGTCCAGGGTGCGGGCGACCTTCAGGCCGCGGCCGCCTCCGCCGAAGGCGGCCTTGATGGCGATGGGCAGGCCGTGCTGCTTCGCGAAGGCGACGACCTCCTCTGCGTCGCTCACCGGGGCTGGGGTGCCGGCCACCAGCGGGGCGCCGGCGCGCTGCGCGATGTGACGGGCGGCGATCTTGTCACCGAGGTCTCGGATGGCGTGCTGGGGCGGGCCGATCCAGATCAGGCCGGCGTCGAGGACGGCCTGGGCGAAGTCGACGTTCTCCGAGAGGAAGCCGTAGCCGGGGTGGATGGCGTCAGCGTCGGATTCCTTGGCGGCCTTGAGGATCTTGTCGATGTCCAGGTAGCTGGTGGCCGGGGTGTCGCCGCCCAGGGCGAATGCCTCATCTGCGGCGCGTACATGCAGGGCGTCCGGTCTGGGTCGGCGTAGACGGCCACGCTCGCGATCCCGGCGTCCCGGCAAGCCCGGGCCACGCGGACCGCGATTTCGCCACGGTTGGCGATGAGCACCTTGGTCAGCATGCCGACTCCATCACCTTCGTCAGGGGCGTACTGAGCCGGTCAGTGGTGTCGACGATGCTGCGGATGTCCGCGCCGGGGGTGAACACCGCATCGACGCCGAGAGCCTTCAGCTCGCTCACGTCGGCGTCGGGGAGGATGCCGCCGACCATGAGGCGGACGTCGGCAGCGTCCTCCCGCGCCAGCAGTTCGATTACCCGCTGCACGATTGTCAGGTGGGCGCCCGAAAGAATGGAGAGGCCGATGATCGGCGCGTCCTCCGCGATGACTGTAGCGACGATCTGCTCCGGCGTCTGGTGCAGGCCGGTGTAGATCACTTCATAGCCGGCGTCGCGCAGCGCACGGGCGATTACCTTGGCGCCGCGGTCGTGTCCGTCGAGGCCGGGCTTGGCGATCACCACGCGGCAGCGCGGCGCAGGTGTAGGGGCGGCGTGGCGCCTCGCCTCGTGGATGGTGTTCATGTCTCTCCGTTCTGGTGTCTCACTGGGGGAGCACGGGGGCGAGCCAGCCGACCGGGCCGTGGGCGTGTGTAGTGCCGAGTAGATGGCGGCGCGAGGCCCAGAAACTGGCAGGTTCGTGTGTCGGGACCGTGGGCCGCACGTCCGCCGCATCCACGACGAGACCGGTCTCCTCCAGCGTTTCGCGTACAACGGCGTCGACGACGGTCTCGAGCTCCACATGTCCCGACGGCGCGTGCCACAGACCGCTCGCCTACACGTCGCCGGCCCGCCGGGACAGCAGCACTTCGGGGCCCCGATCTCCGTCACGGACGGCGAGCAGGTGCACATCCACCGGTACGGTGTGCCGCCCGGCAGCGGTCCGGATCGCCCGTCCAGGAGCGCGGGATGTGCAACTCCCGGTCCACCGCCGCGTGCCCCCGTAGACGAGATAGACCGCGATTCGGGAGTTCTCGATCCTGTGCTGACGCTGAACATCGGCGGTGTCCGGGCCTTTCTTCACGTCCGCTGTTTCGTCGCCGACCGAGCACCGCTGTTACGGCGTCTTGTGCAGTGGCAGCCGCGGGGGCTGGTCGTGGCATGGATGATCTGACGGGCGGTTCGGAACATTTCGGCGCCGTGGGTGCCGTCGGGGAGGCGTTCGACGACGCGGTGGTGCATGTGCTGGCGGTAGGCGATCGCGGTCAGGGTACGGAAGACGTCCATGTCAAGCTGCTGTTGGGAGATGAAGCAGCGCAGGGCGGCCTCCTTCGCGGCGAGGAGGTCGGGAGTGCCGGTGAAGAACTGGTTAGGTTCGAAGTTGCGGCTGTAAGGGGAGCGGAAGTAGATCAGGTCGTTGGCTTCGCGCAGGGCGACGGTGGTGGTCTCCTCGCCGGTGATGGCGTGGTCGAGTGCTGGTCGTCGGGGAAGTGCGTGTAGACGATGTCGGGGCGGTCCTTGGCGAAGGCGGTGAACAGGGCGGCGTTGATGCGGCCGCGGTGTTCGACGAAGCGGGTGTCGGGGATGGCGGAGAAGGTGTAGCCGGTGACGCCGAGGATCTTCGCGGCAGCCAGGCACTCGGAGCGGCGGGCGTCGCTGTCCCCGGGGTGTCCGGTGGTCAGGCAGTGGACGCGGACCCGGTCGCCGGCACGGGCGTGGGCGAGCATTTGCATGCCCATCGCGAGTTCGGCGTCGTCGGGATGTGCGACTACGACGAGGACGGATCGGGCGGTCGGGTTCAACGGGTCTCCTCGGTAGTGGTGATCTCCAGGGCGCTGCGCAGCCGGCGGCCGTCGAGGCCGTGCCAGCGGAGCGGCTGGTGCGGGTGCCGGGGCCATCGCAGGTAGTGGAGGCTGCCGACGGCGTCGGCTTGGTGGCCGTTGGTGTAGGCGATCTTGGAGGTCTGGCCGCCGTCGAGGTGGAACACCCGGTCCGGGTCGAGGCCGGCTTTTGCGCACAGGTCGGCGGCTTCTTGGGCGGTGGCGCCCTGGAAGGTGCGGGTCAGGGGTGCCCCGTCGAGGACGAGCAGGGTGAGTCGGCGGTCGTTCACGGTGAGCAGGGTGCGGGCGTAGCGGGCGTGAGGGCGGAAGGGGGAGGTGCCCAGGCTCTGGTCCCAGGCGTCGGTGCGGCCGTCGGCGGCGTCGGCGGCGGTGGGGCCGAGCGAGAGGGCGCCGTCGATGTCTGCGGTGTCGAGGGTGTCTAGGGTGGTGACGTGGACCGGGGCGTCGAGGATGAGGTGGGTGGGCCAGGGGCGGTGTGCGCGCAGGACGAAGGCGCCGGTGAACAGGTCGGCGCCGCCGCCGGGGTGCAGGGCGGCGATTCGCAGTCCGGCGGCGGTGCTGGTGATGGTGCAGTCGAGCGCGTCGGGGCGACGGGGGGTGGTGTTGGTGGCCGGGTCCACGTCCCGGCGAAACCCCGTTCGGGGATCGTCGCGGTAACGGATGCGGCAGTTTGCCGCGCCGAACACGGTGAACTCGCCGGGCCGGGCCGGGAGGTGGTGCTTGGAGCCGGTCCAGGTGTGCGGGTGGCCGGCGACGGTGAGCGTGCCGGTGGCGGCCAGGGCGCGTACCGTCGGGCGGCCGTGGTGGAGAAGGAAGGCGGGCTTGTCGGCGGTCGGCAGGCTGGCGGTGCGGCCGTTGCGGATGGCGAGGTCGAGGCAGGGTTCGGCGGGCTGGTAGCCGGGGTCGTCGGAGATGAAGGAGAAAGCGCCGCTGACCGCGGCGACCGTGCTGCCGCCGACGAGGCCGCGCAGGTGGTAGCCGGCTGGCGAGGAGACGGGGCGGCAGTGGGCCCGGTCGAGGTCGACGCCGAGGGTGTAGGCGTTGGTGAAGCAGCCCTCGCCGAGGTCGATCGGCCGGGCGGTGAGGTCGATACCTCGGGCGAGGTGCCGGACCCAGGACCGGGTGGGCCGGGCGAACGGGCTCTGGTCACGGGCGAGGGACTGGATGTCGTCCGCGTGGATGCCGCGGGCGCGCAGCTCGGCGAGCGCGGCGCGGTCGTGGCGGTCGGCGACCGAGGCGAAGGGGATGCTCATGCCGCTCTACCTTTCTTCTGGGATCGCCCCAGCCATTCGTAGGGTTGTGGCACCCAGGGGAGCCGGGTGTGGCTTTCATGCCGCTGCCGT
>NZ_JBEZVN010000088.1:0-4908 GCF_040636995.1 Streptomyces sp. NPDC032161
TTCGGGGTGGATTAGTGGCGAACGGGTGAGTAACACGTGGGCAATCTGCCCTTCACTCTGGGACAAGCCCTGGAAACGGGGTCTAATACCGGATAACACTCCGTCCCGCATGGGACGGGGTTGAAAGCTCCGGCGGTGAAGGATGAGCCCGCGGCCTATCAGCTTGTTGGTGGGGTGATGGCCTACCAAGGCGACGACGGGTAGCCGGCCTGAGAGGGCGACCGGCCACACTGGGACTGAGACACGGCCCAGACTCCTACGGGAGGCAGCAGTGGGGAATATTGCACAATGGGCGCAAGCCTGATGCAGCGACGCCGCGTGAGGGATGACGGCCTTCGGGTTGTAAACCTCTTTCAGCAGGGAAGAAGCGCAAGTGACGGTACCTGCAGAAGAAGCGCCGGCTAACTACGTGCCAGCAGCCGCGGTAATACGTAGGGCGCAAGCGTTGTCCGGAATTATTGGGCGTAAAGAGCTCGTAGGCGGCTTGTCGCGTCGGTTGTGAAAGCCCGGGGCTTAACCCCGGGTCTGCAGTCGATACGGGCAGGCTAGAGTGTGGTAGGGGAGATCGGAATTCCTGGTGTAGCGGTGAAATGCGCAGATATCAGGAGGAACACCGGTGGCGAAGGCGGATCTCTGGGCCATTACTGACGCTGAGGAGCGAAAGCGTGGGGAGCGAACAGGATTAGATACCCTGGTAGTCCACGCCGTAAACGTTGGGAACTAGGTGTTGGCGACATTCCACGTCGTCGGTGCCGCAGCTAACGCATTAAGTTCCCCGCCTGGGGAGTACGGCCGCAAGGCTAAAACTCAAAGGAATTGACGGGGGCCCGCACAAGCAGCGGAGCATGTGGCTTAATTCGACGCAACGCGAAGAACCTTACCAAGGCTTGACATACACCGGAAAGCATCAGAGATGGTGCCCCCCTTGTGGTCGGTGTACAGGTGGTGCATGGCTGTCGTCAGCTCGTGTCGTGAGATGTTGGGTTAAGTCCCGCAACGAGCGCAACCCTTGTTCTGTGTTGCCAGCATGCCTTTCGGGGTGATGGGGACTCACAGGAGACTGCCGGGGTCAACTCGGAGGAAGGTGGGGACGACGTCAAGTCATCATGCCCCTTATGTCTTGGGCTGCACACGTGCTACAATGGCCGGTACAATGAGCTGCGATGTCGTGAGGCGGAGCGAATCTCAAAAAGCCGGTCTCAGTTCGGATTGGGGTCTGCAACTCGACCCCATGAAGTCGGAGTTGCTAGTAATCGCAGATCAGCATTGCTGCGGTGAATACGTTCCCGGGCCTTGTACACACCGCCCGTCACGTCACGAAAGTCGGTAACACCCGAAGCCGGTGGCCCAACCCCTTGTGGGAGGGAGCTGTCGAAGGTGGGACTGGCGATTGGGACGAAGTCGTAACAAGGTAGCCGTACCGGAAGGTGCGGCTGGATCACCTCCTTTCTAAGGAGCACTTCTTGCCTGGTTTCTTCGGAGCTGGGTCAGGGGCCGGTACATCAGCGAGTGTCTGATGCTGGTTGCTCATGGGTGGAACGTTGACTATTCGGCACGGCTTGGTTGTTGTTCGTTAGTACTGCTTCGGCGTGGAACGCGGGGGATGGCTGGGTTGTGTCGGGCACGTTGTTGGGTGTCTGAGGGTATGGCCGTGATGGTTGCCTTCAGTGCCGGTCCCGGTGTACTCGGACTTTTGTGGTTCGGGGTGATGGGTGGCTGGTCGTTGTTTGAGAACTGCACAGTGGACGCGAGCATCTGTGGCCAAGTTTTTAAGGGCGCACGGTGGATGCCTTGGCACCAGGAACCGATGAAGGACGTGGGAGGCCGCGATAGGCCCCGGGGAGCTGTCAACCGAGCTTTGATCCGGGGGTGTCCGAATGGGGAAACCCGGCAGTCGTCATGGGCTGTCACCCGCTGCTGAACACATAGGCAGTGTGGAGGGAACGAGGGGAAGTGAAACATCTCAGTACCCTCAGGAAGAGAAAACAACCGTGATTCCGGGAGTAGTGGCGAGCGAAACTGGATGAGGCCAAACCGTATGCGTGTGATACCCGGCAGGGGTTGCGTTTACGGGGTTGTGGGTTCTTTCTTCTGCGGTCTGCCGGCCGTGGGACGAGTGAGAAACCGTTGATGTAGGCGAAGGACATGCGAAAGGTCCGGCGTAGAGGGTAAGACCCCCGTAGCTGAAACATTAGCGGCTCGTTTGGAAGATACCCAAGTAGCACGGGGCCCGAGAAATCCCGTGTGAATCTGGCGGGACCACCCGCTAAGCCTAAATATTCCCTGGTGACCGATAGCGGATAGTACCGTGAGGGAATGGTGAAAAGTACCGCGGGAGCGGAGTGAAATAGTACCTGAAACCGTGTGCCTACAAGCCGTGGGAGCGTCGCATGCAGGGTTCGCCTTGTATGTCGTGACTGCGTGCCTTTTGAAGAATGAGCCTGCGAGTTTGCGGTGTGTTGCGAGGTTAACCCGTGTGGGGAAGCCGTAGCGAAAGCGAGTCCGAATAGGGCGGTGGAGTAGCACGCTCAAGACCCGAAGCGGAGTGATCTAGCCATGGGCAGGTTGAAGCGGAGGTAAGACTTCGTGGAGGACCGAACCCACCAGGGTTGAAAACCTGGGGGATGACCTGTGGTTAGGGGTGAAAGGCCAATCAAACTCCGTGATAGCTGGTTCTCCCCGAAATGCATTTAGGTGCAGCGTCGTGTGTTTCTTGCCGGAGGTAGAGCACTGGATAGGCGATGGGCCCTACCGGGTTACTGACCTTAGCCAAACTCCGAATGCCGGTAAGTGAGAGCGCGGCAGTGAGACTGTGGGGGATAAGCTCCATGGTCGAGAGGGAAACAGCCCAGAGCATCGACTAAGGCCCCTAAGCGTACGCTAAGTGGGAAAGGATGTGGAGTCGCAGAGACAACCAGGAGGTTGGCTTAGAAGCAGCCATCCTTGAAAGAGTGCGTAATAGCTCACTGGTCAAGTGATTCCGCGCCGACAATGTAGCGGGGCTCAAGCGTACCGCCGAAGTCGTGTCAATCCAGCATTAACCTCTAACGGGGGCTGGGTTGGGTAGGGGAGCGTCGTGTGCCGGGTGAAGCAGCACTGGAAGGTAGTTGTGGACGGTTCACGAGTGAGAATGCAGGCATGAGTAGCGATACACACGTGAGAAACGTGTGCGCCGATTGACTAAGGGTTCCTGGGTCAAGCTGATCTGCCCAGGGTAAGTCGGGACCTAAGGCGAGGCCGACAGGCGTAGTCGATGGACAACCGGTTGATATTCCGGTACCCGCTTTGAAACGCCCAGTACTGAGCCCATTAATGCTAAGTCCGTGAAGCCGGCCTGATCTCTTCGGAGTTGAGGGTAGTGGTGGAGCCGATGACCCAAGGTGGTAGTAGGTAAGCGATGGGGTGACGCAGGAAGGTAGTCCAGCCCGGGCGGTGGTTGTCCCGGGGTAAGGGTGTAGGCCGTGTGGTAGGTAAATCCGTCACATGTTAAGGCTGAGACCTGATGCCGAGCCGATTGTGGTGAAGTGGATGATCCTATGCTGTCGAGAAAAGCCTCTAGCGAGTTTCATGGCGGCCCGTACCCTAAACCGACTCAGGTGGTCAGGTAGAGAATACCGAGGCGTTCGGGTGAACTATGGTTAAGGAACTCGGCAAAATGCCCCCGTAACTTCGGGAGAAGGGGGGCCATTTCTGGTGATGGGCTTTGCGCCTTGAGCTGGGGGTGGCCGCAGAGACCAGCGAGAAGCGACTGTTTACTAAAAACACAGGTCCGTGCGAAGCCGTAAGGCGATGTATACGGACTGACGCCTGCCCGGTGCTGGAACGTTAAGGGGACCGGTTAGCCGACTTTCGGGTTGGCGAAGCTGAGAACTTAAGCGCCAGTAAACGGCGGTGGTAACTATAACCATCCTAAGGTAGCGAAATTCCTTGTCGGGTAAGTTCCGACCTGCACGAATGGCGTAACGACTTCTCGACTGTCTCAACCATAGGCCCGGTGAAATTGCACTACGAGTAAAGATGCTCGTTTCGCGCAGCAGGACGGAAAGACCCCGGGACCTTTACTACAGTTTGATATTGGTGTTCGGTTCGGCTTGTGTAGGATAGGTGGGAGACTTTGAAGCGGCCACGCCAGTGGTTGTGGAGTCGTCGTTGAAATACCACTCTGGTCGTGCTGGATGTCTAACCTGGGTCCGTGATCCGGATCAGGGACAGTGTCTGATGGGTAGTTTAACTGGGGCGGTTGCCTCCTAAAGGGTAACGGAGGCGCCCAAAGGTTCCCTCAGCCTGGTTGGTAATCAGGTGTTGAGTGTAAGTGCACAAGGGAGCTTGACTGTGAGACCGACGGGTCGAGCAGGGACGAAAGTCGGGACTAGTGATCCGGCAGTGGCTTGTGGAAGCGCTGTCGCTCAACGGATAAAAGGTACCCCGGGGATAACAGGCTGATCTTCCCCAAGAGTCCATATCGACGGGATGGTTTGGCACCTCGATGTCGGCTCGTCGCATCCTGGGGCTGGAGTCGGTCCCAAGGGTTGGGCTGTTCGCCCATTAAAGCGGTACGCGAGCTGGGTTTAGAACGTCGTGAGACAGTTCGGTCCCTATCCGCTGTGCGCGTAGGAATATTGAGAAGGGCTGTCCCTAGTACGAGAGGACCGGGACGGACGAACCTCTGGTGTGCCAGTTGTTCTGCCAAGGGCATGGCTGGTTGGCTACGTTCGGGAGGGATAACCGCTGAAAGCATCTAAGCGGGAAGCCTGCTTCGAGATGAGTGTTCCCACCCCCTTTGAGGGGTTAAGGCTCCCAGTAGACGACTGGGTTGATAGGCCGGATGTGGAAGCCTGGTAACGGGTGGAGCTGACCGGTACTAATAGGCCGAGGGCTTGTCCTCAGTTGCTCGCGTCCACTGTGTTG
>NZ_JBEZVN010000089.1:0-4869 GCF_040636995.1 Streptomyces sp. NPDC032161
CGGGAACGTCCCGCTTCGCGGGACGTTCCCGAAAACCAGCGCCACCCCAGGGAACCGACCTGACAGGGTTGACGAAACAGATAGGGGCACCCCCCAGGGCCACTGGGCGCACCCTGCCGGCGCTGCCGCTGCCCTACTCATCGAGCAGTCCCGCCCCTACACCGCTGCCGAGGCTGCACGCTTCTGGGCCACGCACCGCCGGCTGCGCACCGCGATGCCGCACTACCGCGACGCCCTGGCCACCATCGCCGAGCGCGCACGGCCGCTGAAGGACCTGGACGGCTGGACGCTGCACCGGCTCCGCCACAGTGCCCTGACGCACGATGCGGAGGGCTGCACCTCCACCCCGATGCTGCCGGCCTGCTCCCGCCACGCCCCCGTCCGCTCCCTGGAGTGGTACGCCCGCCCCGGCGTCGACGCGGTCGCCCGGCACGTCGCCGAACGCGACCCCGCCGCCCGCCGCCGGGGCTGAAGAGGCGCGCGATGGGCGGGCGCCGGGGGCGGTGGCCTTCATCCGTGACCGGCCATCGCGTCGGCCAGTTGCCGACGGGCCACGAACAGTGCCGTGTCCAGGTGGCGGGTGCCCGTGAGCACACACAGCGTGTATGTCGCATCTTCGAGCTGGCGGAGGGTTTCCGCGCTGTCGCTGGACACCAAACGCCGCCGGAGCGTCTCGCACCGTTCGACCAGCTCCCGCAGGAGCGAAGGATGCGCCATCACCACGGTCGCCTCCGTCCTCGCCCGTCTGGACTATCCCCTTCACTCATACGGTGGCAGCCAACGTGGGGCGCCGCACCTCGTGTCCCGATACATTGCGCGGTCAGCCAGTCAGATGCCGCTGGTCATCGGCATCGTGGTGTTCAGCCCGGCCCTGGCCTCCGTACGCCCGGCTGTTCCCGCTCGATGGTGAAGGCGCTGCCGGTGTGGGACAGCCGCAGCAGCCTCGCCAGCGCGTACGGGACCGCGCACAGGCGCAGCTGAATGCCGTCGGCCTTCGCCTGGCGGCGGCCAGCAGGGCGGACAGTCCACAGCAGTCGACGAACGTGAGCTGTCCGCAGTGGATGTCCACGCCGTTCGGATGCCTGCTCACGGCGTCGCGGAGGACGTCACGCACCGCCGGTGTGCTGAGCACGTGGACGTCAACGTGGATCGTGTCGTACACCGGCGCCCCTTCGAGATGCGATGTCGCGTCACTGGGTGGGGTTGTGCCTCCAGAAAACTCCCTGACCAGGCACCGTTTCCACCCCCTCGGGGACTGCCCGCCGCGCGTCCAGGCTGGTGTGGGCGGGCTTTGCGGGGCAGGCTGAGAAGTGCACCGGCTCGGTCACACCGCCGTGCGAAGGGAGGCGGGATGATCCGAAGCGCGGATATCCGTGAGTGGCGCACCCACGACGTCGTCGACGCGGGCGGCCACAAGAACGGCGTACTGGAAGCAAGCTACGTGGACACCAGCGGTGACGAGCCCGCCATGGCCACCGTCCAGGTCGGGCTGCCCACCCGCCGCCACCCGGTCTTCGTGCCCCTGGCCGGCGCGATCGTGGGGCCGGGTTACGTCAAGGTCGACTACGACCGGTCGCTGGTGAAGAAGTGCCCGGCGATCGGCACGGACGACGTCCTGTCCGCCGAGGACGAGGCCGCGGTCTTCGCGCACTACGGCCTGCCCTACCGGCCCGGCGCGAACGGTGAGCGGCAGCTCGCCCGCCGCTGACCGGCCCGTCAAGGAGGTGCTGTACGCCATGACGCTCTTCCTGCTCCTGGTCATCGCGGCGGTCGTGCTGGGCATCATCGGGGCCGTCGCCAAGGGGCTGTTCTTCCTGCTGATCATCGGCATCGTGGTGTTCGTCGCGGCCCTGGTGTACCTGGGCGTGCATCTGCGGCGCTCCCGCCGGCACCGCCGGACGCTGCGCTGAGACCGCCATGGGGCTGCCGAGCCGGAAGAGGGCCCAACCTGACCAGCCGGTCCCGGCAGCCCCGGCGGCCGGGCAGGCTCCGGGGCTGCCCGGCCGGTGGCGTGGTGCGTGCCGGGGGGTGGCGCGGCACCGACGCCGGTCTATCGGGTGGGCCACGGCGGGCGGCTTGCCAGCATCGTCCACTCCCGGTCCGCCTGGCCGGGCACGACACGCCCTGCCGACACCCGACCGGGCGGCCAGCGCGGCGTAGTTCGGCCAACCGCAAGGGACAAGGTGGCTTCCTGGGCGCGGTCTGTCCACTCCCCGTCGCTTCGGGGACCGGGGGGCGACCGAAGCACCAAGACGTCGCGCTGGAGAGCGGGCGCGTCGGCCTCGGTAAGTCGGCGCTGCGCCGGATGATGGTGGGATGTGGACCCGACCTGTACTCGTCTTCGACGGGGACTGCGCCTTCTGCACCACGTCGGTAACGTTCGCCGGGCGGCGACTCCGTCCCTGCTGCGACATCGTCCCCTGGCAGCGCGTGGATCTGCCGTCGCTGGGTGTCGATCAGCGGCAGGCCGAGTACGAGCTGCTGTGGGTCACGTCGGCCGGGGTGGTGTACGGCGGGGCGCAGGCCGTTGCGATGGTGCTGCTCGACTCCGGCCGGAGCTGGGCCGTCCTGGGCGGGCTGCTCCGTCTGCCACCCTTCCGCTGGGTCGCCCACTGGGCATACCGCCTCGTGGCGAACAACCGCGAACGGATGCCGGGAGGCACCCCGGCGTGCGCGGTCAACTCACCGCACTGACCATTCCCGCGTACGTGTGGGCCGTACCGACGCCCCGACGTATTGCGTATTAATTGCCTTTAAGCCCTTCCGGGGCGCGCCCGGGCGTGGCGCGGGAATTATTTCATCCTGCCGCGCCGTGACTATGACCTGGGTATATTTCGTTCGTGGGGCCTTCAATCAGCGCCCTCAGGTATTTTTCACTCGTTCACCCCTCACTCCTCATTCACCTCATGCTTAATCTCGTGCGTATCTCTTTCCGCGAGCACTCGCCTCTCGGGCGAATGTTCATTCGGGCTGTCAATGGAAAGAGGGGATTGATGAATTGCCGTGGTGGGATGTCCGACGGACTCTCACCTCTCCCCACGAAGAGAGTGGAATCATCGATGAAATTCAGTGCTTGGGGCTTGCCGGGTCGGCGCGCCCTGGCAACATCGATCGCGTCGGCAGTGATGGTCGCTGTTGCCGGGATGGTGATCACACCGACGCCTGCGCCGCGATCGCGACGGCCGTCCCCCTCGGGACGGCTGACAGCTTCGCGGTGCTCGCCGGTCAATCGGTGACCAACACCGGAGCCTCAACGGTCACGGGTGACCTGGGCGTCAGCCCGGGTACGGCGATCAGTGGCTTTCCGCCGGGACTGGTGAACGGCGCGACGCACTCCGCCGACGCGGTCGCGCTCCAGGCTCAGACCGACCTGACCACCGCGTACAACAATGCTGCGGGACAGGCACCGGACGCGAGTATCGCCGCGGACCTCGGTGGCCTGACCCTGGCTCCCGGCGTCTATAACGCGTCGTCCTCCATCGGGCTCACCGGCACGCTCACCCTCGACGCCGCCGGCGACCCCGACGCGGTGTGGGTCTTCCAGATCGGATCGACGCTGACCACCGCGTCCGCCAGTCGGGTTCTGTTGGTCAACGGTGCCTCACCCTGCAACGTGTTCTGGCAGATCGGCAGTTCGGCCACGCTCGGTACGGACACCACGTTCGTCGGTACGATCATGGCGCTCACCTCGACCAGCCTGAACACCGGTGCGGCGATCACCGGCCGCGCGCTGGCCCGCAACGGCTCCGTGACGATGGACACGAACGCCATCACCAGGCCTTCGTGCGCCACCACCGGCGGCACGACTACTGGTAGTACCACGACCGGGACGACCTCGGGTACGACTACCGGCACGACCACGGGCGGACTTCTCGGTGGTGTCACCTCGGGTGGCCTACTGGGTGGGGTCACCACCGGCGGCCTGATCGGCGGTAGTTCCATTGCGGGCAACACCGTCGGTGGTGGGAACACGGTCGGTGGCAACACGGTGGGCGGCGGCAACACCGTTGGCGGAACCGTGGGCGGCAACACGGCCGGGAACACCGGCGGCAACACGGCGGGCAACACGGCCGGGAACACCGGCGGCAACAACGGGGGCGGCCAGGGCAAGCCGTCGCACCACGGGAAGCCCGAGCACGAGGGCAAGCCGTCGCACCACGGGAAGCCCGAGCACGAGGGCAAGCCGGGTAAGCCCGACAAACCGAAGAAGAAGCAGGACCACGACAAGCCGGTCCAGCAGTACTGACGCTTCGCCGTACCGGCCCGGCGGGCGCACCGATGCGCTCGCCGGGCCGGACTTCGTATGCCCGTCAGGCACAAGGAAGTTCAGCGGAAGAGTTGTGAGAGGAGGCGGGATGACACCGACTGGCCCAGAAGACGTACTGAACGGGGGCGAACCGGTGGGCGTGAAGGCGCCGGGCGCCGCCCTGCCCGGTAGCCCCGGCACCGTCCGTCGCGCGCTGCCGAGGCCGCAGCGGGACACCCGACCCGGACCCGATGAGTTGTCGCGGCTACCGTTTCCGCTGCGCGCAGCTACGAGGGGTGCCGCGGTCCTGCTGGCGTGCGTGTCTCTGCTGCACATGTTCTTCCTGTTCCTGCACGTAGCTCCACTGAACCAGATTTCGCAGCGGTACGCCCGGCCGGTTCAGAGTTGGTTGTACCCGCTGTTCGAGCAGAACTGGCGGCTCTTCGCCCCCGAGCCGGAGTCGTCCGTCCCGCAGATCTCGGCCCGTACGGTCAGGACCGCCGCTGACGGCTCGCAGCAGATCAGCGGCTAGTGGCTCGTCACGCAGCCTTGGCCGGGTAATCGGTCCATGCTCGGATCTGTGAGTCGGGTGCGAAGGTTGTCTTCGGCTCGGCGCGGGCATT
>NZ_JBEZVN010000090.1:0-4752 GCF_040636995.1 Streptomyces sp. NPDC032161
GCCGGCGATCCGGCGTGGGACCTCTCCGCCGCATGGGTGCTGCTGCCCGCGGGCACGGCCTCACGGTTCTTCGACATGTACGCGCATGCAGACGATGCGGCGATCCGGCGCGCCCGCGCGCTGGCCGCTATGAAGAGCCTCTTTCTGATGCTCATGGGGCAGAACGGAGATCGAGGTCTTCCCGGCGGCAAGCCGAACCGGGGAGCCGCAGGCCGGGCGGCACTTGATCGTGTTCTGAAGGGCGTTTGGTGAAGACCACCTGGTGCGTTCGCGTGGGTCATGGTGTCGTCGAGGCCGTACGGGACGCGTGGTGTCGTGCGCTGGTGACGATGAGTGAGACGTTCTGCCCACCGAAGCCGAAGGAGTTGCTGAGCACGGCGTCCTGGGGGACGTCACGTCGTTCTGCGACGACATCGAGGTCGATGTCGGGATCGACGCCGACCGCGGTGAGGTTGCGGATCGGCGGGATGACACCGTGCTCCACACTGAGGACGGCGATGAGTGCTTCGATCGCGCCGGCGGCGCCGAAGAGATGGCCGAGCGCTGCCTTGGGGGCTGTCACGGTCGCGCGGCCGAAGACCTCCCTGATCGCGTGGGCCTCGGCGATGTCGCCGACCGGAGTTCCGGTGGCGTGGGCGTTGATGTGGCTGATCTGCTCGGGTGCCAAGCCGGCTTGCGCGAGGGCCTTTCGCATGGCGGAGACCTGACCGGAGCCGTCGGGAGCGGGTGCCGTGATGTGGTGAGCGTCGGCGGCGATGCCGGCGCCCGCGAGTACCGCGTGGACGCGTGCTCCTCGGGCGCCGGCGTGTTCGGCGCTTTCCAGCACTACGACGGCGGCGCCTTCACTGAGAACGAATCCGCTGCGGTCCGCGGCGAACGGCCGGGAGGCTGAGGCGGGTTCGGTGGTGTGCCGCGACAGTGCTTTTGCCTGGACGAAGCCGGCGACGGTGATCGGGGTGATCGCGGCCTCGGTCCCGCCCGCGATCACGACGTCCGCCTCGCCGGCACGGATGAGCCTGGCGCCCAGGGCGATCGCCTCGGCACCGGAAGAGCACGCCGAGACGGGCGTGTAGACCCCGGCCCGTGCCCCGTATTCGATACTGATCAGTGCCGCCGCCGCATTGGGCATGAGCATCGGGACCGTGCGTGGCGAGACGCGCCGTGTCCCGGCCGCCTCCAGTACGTCGTCTTCCTTCAGCAGCGTCCGTACGCCCCCGATGCCCGTGCCGATCGCCGATGCGAGCCGGTCCGGGTCCACCTCCGGGGCGCCGGCGTCGGCCCAGGCTTCGGCCGCCGCGGCCAAGGCCGCCTGCTGCGAGCGGTCGAGCCGCCGGGCCTGCACCGGCAGCAGCAACTCGGCGGGGTCGATCGCCATCGTCCCCGCGACGGTCTCGGGAAGGCCGACATCCTCGTGGCCGCGCAGGACGCCGCCGCGGATGCCGGACTCGCCGGCAAGCAGGGCGTCCCAGGTGGAGGCCACGTCTCCACCGAGTGGCGTGATCGCGCCGAGTCCGGTCACGACGACTTCAGTCCGGTGCATGCCCTTCAACCTTTCTTGTATGCGATACAAACGAACGAGTCCATGTTGTATCACATACAATTTGGGTGTGGAGAAGAAGCGAACGGAAGCTCGATCAACGTCGGCTCGGTCGCGTGACCGCGGTCGCGCGACGAGGCGCCGGCTGATTGAGGCAACTGCACAGCTCTGCAAGGAGCGGCCCGGCGCTGAGGTGAGCGTCGCGGAGATCGCGAACGCGGCAGGCGTCTTCCCCAATCAGGTCACCTACTACTTCGGCTCCAAGGACTCGCTGCTCGTGCACGCCGCCTTCCTCGGCTTGCTGCACGACGCCCGACGAATTGAGCGCATCGGTCGCCAAGCCCCCGATGCGGCGACCTTCCGGCGCAACATCGCCCGCGCCGTACTGGCCATGCCCTCGCTCCCGTCAGTCACGCGAGCACTCGCCGCCGCAATCTCCAAGCCCGAACTCGCCCCCGTGGTCGACCGGCACCTCCAGTTGCTGTTCCGGCAGTCCGAGCGCTTCGTGAGCCAGCTCATCGACAGCCGCGGCTGGAGCACCCGACGGCCGCTCAGCATGGAGGCCAGGACGTTCTGGAGCACCGCGCTCGGCGCAGTGCTGCTCGTCCGCGCCGGGGCACACGGCACTGCCGCCGACCTCGACCTCGCCGGAGCATTGACCATCCACGACGAACCCGAACCCGGTTAACCCAGCCGAACGGGCCCGCAGCGGCGACGTGGAAGCGCGGGCGTCTCCGTGGGTTCGGCCCGCAGCGCCACTGCGGCCTCACCGGGCTCGCCCGCGACAGCTCCCGGATGCGGGGCGTCTCTGCGGGTTCGGCCTGCAGCACCACTGAGGCGTCGCCCTGTCGCAGATCGCATCCCAGGCGTGTACGAGTCCCTGCGGGTTCAGCTCGCAGCACGACTGCGGCACCGCTCTACCAGGCCGGATGGCGGCGCCTCGCCGTCCGAACGAGGCCGGGGCCGCTGTCACCGAACTTCGCGGCTGGAATCCTCATGCCACAGCCCAGTCCCTTCAGTCCCTCCGGGAGAACCGCGACACCGCCCTCGCGCATGGCAGACCGGCCCTTCGCCTCGCTTTGCTCGTTACCCAAAGCGTTGAGTGGTGTGTGCCAGAGCATTTGCTATCACCTGACGTAGTTGAGACGGTGGGATCAAGGCTGCAAGTCGCATGTCCGCGGTCAGCACATGACTTCGGTGCTTGTCTTGAGCCGCTTTGCTGCGCCGTTCTCGCGGGCCAGCGGTGAGCTTCGCCTGGAGGAGGTCGATTTCACGTACCCGGAGCGGCCGCGGCGGCACCGCGCACCACCCCAATGTGCCTATGTGCCGGATTTCATCACGTTCGACTCGACTGCGGCTGAGCGGGTATGGGGGCGTGCAGAGAGCGCTGCGGGGCTGGCGTTGAAGGCGCTGGACGCCGGGAAGCCCCTGGCCGCGGCCGACTATGCGGCACTGCGGGATCTCGCGGCCCTGCACTGGGTGCGCTGCTGGTACGTCAAGCAGTCCAGCGAGGAGGCGTGGGAGGAGGCGAAGGACGAGGCCCACGCGAAGGCCATTGCATGGGCCGAGGGCCCCGGTCAGCGCCAGTCGACTCGGCCGTGGCCGAGCACCACGGCATCCATGTGACTGGCCCGGAGGGTCGCCGGTACTACCTGGAGCGGCTTCGGTCCGACGCCGAGGCCGGCCTGCCTCACTCGGTCGTCTTCCGCACGGGGGCGGAGCGGTGGTTCTGTGATGCCCGGGCAGCCGTTGCTGACCTTGAACTGGTGATCCTCACTCCGGAGAACCCGGACGACACCTTTGTGACCAGTGGTTCCGGAGCGTCTACCGTCAGCCGTACCAGGGCCGACCCCGGGCGGGCGCGACCGCCGAGCGCAAGGGCGGGACCTACAGCTACGCGGCGAAGTTCCGCGGCACATGCAGCCACCACGGCGGCGTCCGCTACTGGTACACGTAGGCCGACGGCGGTCCCGCCGCGCCTCGTCGGCTACGGGGCTACGTCGTCGTCCGGAGCATTTCCGGTCGCTTCGGACCGGATGTCCTACCTCCTCCAGCAGATGGCCGCCCGGCACCGGCTTCGCCGCGTAGCGGTTGTGGTGCGCCAACGGCCCGCGCTGCGGTCCTCCAGGCACGGGTGACCGCCTGGTGGGCCTGGGGGTGTCGGCCGGGATGCCCGCCGGGAGCCGCAGGGGTGTACCGATGTGCACGTGGAGACGCGGGCGGCCGACCGGAGCCAGGGCCGAGGCGGCCTCATCGAGCGCATCGGCCGCGCGGGCGGTTCCCCGGTGGATGCCTTCGACAGGGGGACACAGTCATGCCGGGCCCGGAGGCCAGAGACCCTCTTGCAGGACCGCGAGAGCATAACGGGTGACAATGGAGATGTGGCCCCGTAAGCCGTGAATCAAGTTGCGAGGTGGCCGATGAGCACTCTCGAAGAACAGATCGACGTCGACATTCCGATCGCTGCGGCCTGGGAAGCCCTCCACCGTGCGGAGACCTATCCGCGGTTCGTCGAAGGAGTACGCGAGGCTCGTTCAAAGGACGGGCGCCGGGCGCACCTGGATGTCGACGTCGGCGGCCGGGTTCAGGAGTTCGACGCCGAGATCACCGACCGCGGCAAGGAACACACGATGGAGTGGCAGACCACGAGCGGTCCGGAACTGGCGGGGACCTTCTCACTGCTGCCCATCGACCGGGAGCACACCCGGGTTCAGGCCCGGATCGAGTACGACCCGGGCACCGTCAAGGAGGCGTTCGGCGGGCCGAAGGGATTCGCCCAGGCGACCGCGATCGAACGGCTTGTGAGGGAGGACTTGGAGCACTTCAAGGAGTTGGTGGAACGGGAAAGGTGAGGCGTCACCGAGTACGACAGCAGGGCGGTCCATAGCTTTCGATGTGGCTGGTCGCCTGCCGGCCCCGGCGCTGCCGACCCCGCAGGGGAGAAGCGTGCGAGCCAGCGTGCCATCACCGGAGTGTCGGACAGACCGCGACACCACTCTGATGCCGACTGCTGTGGCGTCCTGCTGTGGTCACGATCTCTCAGCACGGACGGCGGTACGGGCGTTCCCCAAGGTACCTTCGGCTGCGTCGGGGCAGAGCGGCCTCGCCTACGTCGCCCACCGCCCCGTTACCTTTTTCGTGGCCCCGCAATGGGGTGCCTGGCCCCCGGGTCCGGTATGGCTGTGTGCCCCCTGTCGAAGTGGATGACCTGGGGG
>NZ_JBEZVN010000091.1:0-4735 GCF_040636995.1 Streptomyces sp. NPDC032161
GCACTCTCCCTCGGCTGGGGCCTCTGGGAAGACCGCAGCAGCATGACCGGCAACCTCACCAACACCGACCTCCACCGCATGACCCGCCACGGAGTCGGCGCCATGAGCACCGAGGACGGGCTGCGGCTGCTGGACGCTGCCTCTGCGACGGGTGAGTCGCATCTGCTGCCGATCCGGCTCGACGTCGCGGCGCTGCGGCGACGGGCCGACGACGACAGTCTCCCGGCGCTGCTGCGGGGGCTTGCCCAGCGTCGGGTGCGGCGCAACACCGCGGAGGCCGGCACTCGGCGGCCCACGGAGCTGCCGCTCGCCGAGCGGCTCGACCGGGTGTCCGGTGAGCGGCGGGCGCAGGCTCTGGAGGATCTGGTGGTCGCGCAGGTGGCGGCCGTGCTCGGGCACGCCTCGACGGCCGCGATCGAGCCGGAGCGTGCCTTCAAGGACATCGGGTTCGACTCGTTGACCGCGGTCGAGCTGCGCAACCGGCTCAACACGGCCACCGGGCTGCGGCTGCCCGCCACGCTCGTCTTCGACCAGCCGACTCCGCAGGCGATCGCCCGGTTTGTGGAGCGGAAGCTGTTCCCGCAGGAGAGCGCGCAGGCTCCCGCCCCGGCCGCGCAGGACTCAGTCCACGATGTCCGCGCCATCGACGTGGACGCGATCGACGAGATGGATGTCGACCTCCTCATCAACCTTGCTTTCGACGGCGACAGCGCCAGAACCGACGCGGAGCGTGAGTGACCTCATGAGCAACCCCAACGACAAGGTCGTCGCCGCCCTGCGGGCGTCCCTCAAGGAGACCGAGCGACTGCGGCAGCACAACCGCGAACTCACCGAGCGCGGCCGGGAGCCGATCGCGATCGTCGCGATGAGCTGCCGCTACCCCGGCGGTGTACGCACCCCGGAGGACCTGTGGCGGCTGGTGGCCGCGGGCGAGGACGCCGTGTCGGAGTTCCCGACGGACCGAGGCTGGGACCTGGACGGGCTGTACGACCACGGCGGATTTCTGTACGACGCGGCCGACTTCGACACCGCCTTCTTCGGGATCTCACCTCGCGAGGCCCTGGCCATGGACCCGCAGCAGCGGCTGCTCCTGGAGACCTCCTGGGAGGCAGTGGAACGGGCCGGCATCGACCCGCGCACCCTGCGCGGCAGCCGTACGGGCGTCTTCGCCGGAGTCATGTACCACGACTACGGCACGCTGGTCCGTGAGTCGCCGGACGCCGTCGAGGGCTATGTCTACAACGGCAGCGCGGGCAGCGTCGCCTCCGGCCGGGTGTCCTACACGCTCGGCCTGGAGGGGCCGGCGGTGACGGTCGACACGGCCTGTTCCTCCTCGTTGATCGCCCTGCATCTGGCCGTGCAGTCGCTGCGCAACGGCGAGTGCTCGCTGGCGCTCGCCGGTGGCGTGGCGGTGATGTCGACGCCGACGCTGTTCGACGAGTTCAGCCGGGGTCAGGGGCACGGGCTGGCGCCGGACGGCCGGTGCAAGGCGTTCGCGGACAGCGCCGACGGGACCAGCCTGTCGGAGGGCGTGGGTCTGCTGTTGCTGCAGCGGCTGTCGGACGCCCGCCGCAATGGCCACCCCGTACTGGCGGTGGTCCGCTCCACGGCGGCCAACCAGGACGGCGCGAGCAACGGCCTCACCGCACCCAACGGCCCCGCGCAGGAGCGCGTGATCCGGGACGCGCTGGCCGCCGCCGGTCTGACCGGCGCGGACGTCGACGTCGTTGAGGCCCACGGCACCGGCACGACCCTCGGCGACCCCATCGAGGCACAGGCCCTCCTCGCCACCTACGGCCAGGACCACACTTCCGAACAGCCCCTCTGGCTCGGCTCGTTGAAGTCCAACATCGGCCACACCCAGGCCGCCGCAGGCGTCGGCGGAGTCATCAAGATGGTTATGGCCATGCGCCACGGCCTCCTCCCCCGCACCCTCCACGTCGACACACCCTCCACCCACGTCGACTGGGACTCCGGCGCAGTATCCCTGCTGACCGAGGAGCGGCCCTGGCCGGCCGCCGACCGGCCGCGCCGTGCGGCGGTGTCGTCCTTCGGCGTGAGCGGCACGAACACACACGCCGTACTGGAAGAGCCTCCGGCGGAGGAGGCCTCCGAGGACGCGCCGGAGCGCGGGGCCGGGATGCCGGTCGTGCCGTGGGTGCTGTCCGCGAGGTCGGCGGAGGCGTTACGTGAACAGGTCGCACGGGTACGGGAGTTCGCCCGGGAAACCGACTCGGTCGATGTCGGCTTCTCGCTCGCCACGGGGCGTTCGGCGTTCGAGCACCGGGCGGTGCTACTGCACTCCGACGGCGGGCTCGACGCGGCCCTCGCGGCACTCGCCGGGGAGTCGGACGGCGCACCGGGGCTGGTGATGGGCGCAGGCCACCGGTCCGCCCGCACGGCCTTCCTCTTGACGGGTCAGGGCAGCCAGTACCCGGGGATGGGCCTGGAACTCCACGCCGCCTACCCGGTGTTCGCCGAGGCCTTCGACGAGATCTGCGCCTGCCTTGACCCGTACCTCGAACGCCCGCTGCGCGAGGTCGTGTTCGCCGAGCCCGGCACACCCGAGGCGGCGCTGCTCGACCGGACGCAGTACACCCAGGCGGGTCTGTTCGCCGTAGAGGTGGCGCTGTTCCGGCTGGTCGAGGCGTGGGGGATGCGGCCCGCCGCGCTGCTGGGCCACTCCGTCGGCGAGCTGGCGGCGGCGCATGTGTCGGAGGTGCTCACCCTGCCGGACGCGTGCGCGCTGGTGGCCGCTCGCGGCCGGCTGATGGAGGAGTTGCCGGCAGGCGGGGCGATGGTGTCCGTGCGGGCCACCGAGGACGAGGTCGCGGAGGTGCTGACCGGGCGCACGGAACGCGTGTCGGTCGCGGCCGTCAACGGGCCTCAGTCCGTCGTCGTGTCCGGCGACGAGGACGCGGTGCTCGCCGTGGCCGCCGAACTCGCTGAGCGGGGACGCCGTACCAAGCGGCTCAATGTCAGCCATGCCTTCCACTCGCCCCGGATGGACGCCATGCTGGAGGAGTTCCGGGCGGTCGCGAGCTCGCTGCGGTACAGCGATCCGCTGATCCCGGTCGTCTCCGATGTGACCGGCCGTACGGCGACCGCCGAGGAGCTGACCGACCCGGACTACTGGGTGCGCCATGTCCGTCAGGCGGTGCGTTTCGCCGACGGCATGCGAACGCTGGGCGAGTTGGGCATCGGTAGCTGCCTGGAACTCGGCCCCGGCGGCGTGCTCTCCGGGATGGGCGAGGACTGCCTGCCGGGCGACGCGGTGGCCTTCGCCGCCGCTCTGCGCCGGGATCGCGCCGAGCCGGCGTCGGTCGTGGAGGCGGTGGCGACGGTGTTCGCCCACGGTGCCCGCGTCGACTGGGCGGCGCTGTTCGCCGGCAGCGGCGCACGGCGGGTGGAGCTGCCGACCTACCCCTTCCAGCGGCAGCGTTACTGGCCGAAGGCCGCGTCCGGCGCGGCCGGGGACGTACGCTCGCTGGGCCTGGACGCGGTGGACCATCCGCTGCTGGGTGCCGTGCTGGAGAGCGCGGACGGCGACGAGCTGCTGTTCACCAGCCGGGTCTCGCTCGCCGGTCAGCCGTGGATTCGCGGCCACCGCGTCGAGGGCGCCGCCCTGCTGCCGGGCACCGCGCTGGCGGAACTCGCCGTACGGGCCGGGGACCGGGCCGGTTGCCCGCTGCTGGAGGAACTGACCCTCGAAGCACCGCTGGTGCTGCCCGAGGACGGCGGGCTACGGCTCCGGGTGCGGGTCGGCGCCGCCGACAAGTCCGGCCGGCGCACGCTGACCGTGCACGCGCGGCCCGACGGGGACGCGGCGCAGGACGGCCTGCCCTGGACGCGGCATGCCGGCGGTACCCTGAGCCCGGACCGCCTCGGCTCCGGCCCCGGACTGGACCTGAGCGGCGACTGGCCGCCGGCCGGGGCGCAGCCGCTCGACCTCGACGGCCGCTACGAGCGGTTCCGGGAGAGCGGCTTCGAGTACGGCCCTCAGTTCCAGGGGCTGCGAGCGGCTTGGCGGCTCGGTGACGAGGTCTTCGCCGAGGCCGCCCTGCCGGAGGAACTGGCCGGGGATGCCGAGGACTTCGAGCTGCACCCCTCCCTGTTCGACGCCGCACTGCAGGCGGTCGGTCTCAGAGGCCTGGCCGAGGACGGCGCGGCGGCGCTGATGCCGTTCTCGTGGCGGGGCGTACGCCTGCATGCCACGGGCGCCACCGTGCTCCGGGTACGGCTGGCCGTGACGGGTCAGGACGAGGTACGGCTGGACGCCGCGGACGCCCTGGGCAGCCCGGTCCTGACGGTCGACTCGCTGGCACTGCGGCCGCTGTCCGACGGGACGGCGGGTGCCGCTACCGCGGCTGTAGTGCGGGACGCACTGTTCCGTGTGGAGTGGGTGCCGGTCGATGCCGCGCAGACGGAGGGTCCGGAGGCGGTCTGGCTGTCCACCGACGAGGGGCTTCCCGCCCTTACCGGTGCTCCCGACGTCGTGATCGCTCCTTGCCCGTCCGGTGAACGGACGTCCCTGCACGGGGTGCTGGAGCTGGTTCAGGGATGGCTGGCGGACGAGCGTTTCGCCGACTCCCGGCTCGTACTGCTCACCCGCAACGCCGTCGTCACCTCACCCGAGGACACCCCCGACCTGGAACACGCCTCCATCTGGGGCCTCATCCGCTCCGCCCAGTCCGAACACCCCGACCGGATCGTGCTCATCGACACCGACAACCAG
>NZ_JBEZVN010000092.1:0-4460 GCF_040636995.1 Streptomyces sp. NPDC032161
CACATCCGCGACGCCGTCCGCTTCGCCGACCAGATCACCTGGCTTGAGCAGCACGACACCACCCGCTATCTGGAGATCGGCCCCGGCGGTGTCCTCACGGCGATGGCCCAGGACAGCATCACCTGCGCCGAGGCTCGCCTCCTCCCCACCCTCCACAAGAACCTCGACGAAACCCACGCCGTCACCCGCGCCACAGCCGAACTCCACGTCAACGGAACGCCCGTCGAATGGCAGGCTTTCTTCAGCAGCGAGGAGACCGCCCCGCGCCGTGTGGAGCTGCCAACGTACGCGTTCCAGCGCAGCCGGTACTGGCTCGACGCAACGTCGGGGCGTAGGGAGCGGACCGGTGGTTCGCCGCTGGACGGCTGGCGCTACCAGGTGGTGTGGCGGTCGATACCGTCCGGCGCTGCCGAACTCACGGGTGACTGGCTGCTCTTGGTTCCCGCCGGTCACGAGGGCCGCCCTCTCGTACGGGACATCGTCCGGGCTCTGGAGGCCGGGCACGGTGCCGTACGACAGGTCGTGCTCGACACGGCCGACGCCGATCGGGTTCGATTCGGCGAGGAACTGCACGGTGCGCTCGGGGAGTTCGATGCGACGGGCGTGTTGTCGCTGCTCGCGCTGACCGGCGAGGACATCGCCTCGGCAGCACCGACGCTCGCTCTCTTCCAGGCGCTCGGCGACGCGGGCATCCAGGCCCCTCTGTGGTGCCTCACCCAGGGCGCGGTCACCACCGGCGGCTCCGACCCGCTGATCCACCCCGCCCAGGCGCAGGTCTGGGGCCTGGGGCAGGTCGCCGCGCTGGAGCACCCCGACCGCTGGGGCGGACTCGTCGACCTGCCCGAGCAGCTCGACGAACGCGGCGGCGCACACCTGCGTGCCGTACTCGCCGCCACGGCGTCCGGCAGCACTGAGGACCAGGTGGCCATCCGCGCGGCCGGTGTCCTCGCCCGACGACTGGCCCGGGCGAGCAGCAGCGGTGCGGCCTGGCAGCCGCGCGGCACGGTTCTGATCACCGGTGGTAGCGGCGCGCTCGGCTCCCGCGTAGCGCGCTGGGCGGCCGAGAACGGGGCCCAGCACCTGGTCCTCGCCAGCCGGCGCGGTGGTGAGGCCCCCGGAGCCACCGACCTGAGCGGTGAACTCACCGCGCTCGGCGCTGCGGTGACCTTGGCCGCCTGCGATGTGAGCGACCCCGAGCAGGTTCGTACGCTCATCGCCGACCACCCCGGCCTCACCGCGGTCGTCCACACGGCCGGCAGCCTCGACGACGGCGTGCTCGACCACCTCACTGCGGACCGTCTGGGCCACGTACTGCGTCCGAAGGCGACCGCCGCCGAACTCCTCGACCAGTACACGCGTCACCTCGACCTCGACGCCTTCGTACTCTTCTCCTCTGCGGCCGCCACCTTCGGCAACGAGGGCCAGGCCAACTACGCGGCGGCGAACACACACTTGGACGCGCTGGCACAGCGGCGGCACGCACTTGGGCTGCCCGCAACCTCGGTGGCGTGGGGTGCCTGGGCGGACTCGGGCATGGCCACGGGGCAGGGGGCGGCCGAGCAGTTGCATCGCAGCGGGTTCCCCGCGATGTCCCCGGAGCTGGCGCTCACCGCGCTGGCGGAGGCCGTCGGGCACGGCACTGCGGCGCTGACCGTCGCCGACATCGACTGGGCCCGCTTCGTACCGGCGTACACCGCCGCCCGGCCCAGCCCGCTGATCTCCGACCTGACGGACGTACGGGATCTCCTGGCTGCGGCCGGGTCCTGTGACGCACAGCTCGACGAGGAGTCGCTGAGCGGGCGGCTTGCCGCGCTGTCGGCGCCGAAGCGTGAGGAGCTGCTGCTGGAACTGGTGCGGACACAGGCGGCGTTGGTGCTCGGCCACGCCGGGCCGCAGTCGGTGGCGCCGAACCGTGCGTTCAAGGACCTCGGCTTGGACTCGCTCGGCGCGGTCCAGCTGCGCAACCGGCTGAACGCGGCCACCGGGCTGCGGCTGACCACCAGCGTGATCTTCGACTACCCGACGGCGGGCGAGCTGGCGCGTCATGTGCTGGGCGAGTTCCCCGGCCTCGGGGGCGACGGCGGGCAGACCGGCCACACCGCCACCGCCCTGGGTGCGGCGGCCACCGACCACGACCCGATCGTGATCGTGGCCATGAGCTGCCGTTTCCCGGGTGGGATCCGGACGCCCGAGGAGTTGTGGGCGCTGCTGGCTGCCGGTGGTGACGCGGTCTCGCCGTTCCCCGCCGACCGCGGCTGGGACCTGGAGGCGCTCTACGACGCCGACCCGGACCGTTCCGGTACGTCCTATGTGCGGGAGGGTGCCTTCCTCCAGGGAGTGGGCGAGTTCGACGCGGCCTTCTTCGGCATCAACCCGCGTGAGGCCCTGGCAATGGACCCGCAGCAGCGGTTGCTGCTTGAGACGTCCTGGGAAGCCTTCGAGCTGGCCGGCATCGACCCCAAGTCGCTGCGCGGCAGCAAGGCAGGCGTGTTCGTCGGCAGCAACGGGCAGGACTACGCCACCTTGCTCCGGCAGGTGCCGGAGACGGTCGAGGGGTATCTCGGCACCGGTATCGCGGGCAGTGTGGCGTCGGGACGGGTGGCGTACACCCTCGGCTTGGAGGGCCCGGCCGTCACCGTCGACACGGCCTGCTCCTCCTCGCTGGTCGCATTGCACATGGCCGCGCAGTCGCTGCGCTCCGGCGAATGCTCGCTCGCCCTTGCGGGCGGTGTGACGGTCATGTCGACTCCCGAGGTCTTCGTGGAGTTCAGCAGGCAGCGGGGGCTCGCTCCCGACGCCCGCGTCAAGGCCTTCGCCGAGGCCGCCGACGGAACCGGGTGGGGCGAGGGCATCGGCATGCTGCTGCTGGAGCGCCTGTCGGACGCCGAGCGACATGGACACCCTGTGCTGGGCATCGTGCGCGGCACGGCCGTCAATCAGGACGGGGCCAGCAATGGTCTGACCGCCCCGAACGGACCCTCGCAGCAGCGGGTGATCCGGCAGGCACTGGCCAATGCCGGCCTCACCCCTGACCAGGTCGACGCCGTCGAGGCACATGGCACCGGTACCACCCTCGGCGATCCGATCGAGGCTCAGGCCCTCCTGGCCACCTACGGGCAGGACCGGCCCGCCGAACGGCCGTTGTGGCTGGGCTCGGTGAAGTCCAACATCGGCCACACGCAGGCCGCCGCCGGTGTCGCCGGTGTCATCAAGATGGTCATGGCCATGCGTCATGAGGTCCTGCCGAGGACACTGCATGTCGATGAGCCCACCAGCCATGTCGACTGGGATGCCGGGGCGGTCACCCTCCTCACGGAGGAACAGGCCTGGCCCGGGGGCGACCGGCCTCGCCGCGCCGGCGTCTCCTCCTTCGGGGTCAGCGGCACCAACGCCCACGCCATCATCGAGGAGCCCCCGGCCGTCGCCGATCCGCAGGATCAGCCCGCCGAACCGGGCGTCGTGCCGTGGGTGCTCTCCGCCCGGACCGCCGACGCGCTGCGCCACCAGGCACGACAGCTCCGCGAGTACGTCGATCAGCGGCCTGAGCTGGATGCCGTGGCCATCGCCGACACGCTCGTCCACGGGCGCGCCCTGTTCGAACACCGCGCTGTCGCGGTGGGCGGCAACACCGCCGAACTCCTCCAGGCCCTCGACGCCCTCGTCCAGGGCGAGCCTTCGCCCCACCTCGTGCAGGGCGTCGCGTCGGACGAGACCGGCAAGACCGTGTTCGTGTTCCCGGGGCAGGGGACTCAGTGGGCCGGCATGGGCGCGGACCTCCTGGACATCATGCCGGTGTTCGCGGAGTCGATCGCTCGCTGTGAAGAGGCCCTGGTCCCTTACGTCGACTGGTCGCTGATCGATGTTCTCCGCTCTGGTGCGGAATTGGACCGTGTCGACGTCATCCAGCCCGTTACCTGGGCAGTGATGGTCTCGCTCGCCGCCACCTGGCAGCACCTCGGCATCCGCCCCGCGGCCGTGGTCGGTCACTCCCAGGGCGAGATCGCCGCAGCCGCTGTGGCGGGCGCGCTGTCCCTGGAGGACGCGGCCAAGGTCGTCGCCGTACGCGCCCAGATCATCGGCGAACACCTCGCCGGCCGGGGGGCCATGGCCTCCGTTCCACAGCCCGTCCACACCGTCGAAGGACAGCTCCCGAGCGGTGTCAGCATCGCCGCCGTCAACGGCCCCAACGCCACCGTCGTTTCGGGCGACAAGGACGCCGTCGAGGCCCTCGTCGCTCAGCTCCAGGAACAGGACGTCCGAGCCCGGCTCATCCCAGTCGACTACGCCTCACACTCAGCGCACGTCGAAACGATCGAGGGCCACTTGGCAACGGCCCTCGCAGGGATCACGCCCCAGGCTTCTGAGGTCCCGTTCTTCTCCACCGTCGAACCCGGATTCCTCAACACCTCCGAACTCGACGCCAATTACTGGTACCGCAACCTCCGCCAGACCGTCCACTT
>NZ_JBEZVN010000093.1:0-4424 GCF_040636995.1 Streptomyces sp. NPDC032161
CGCAGTCCCATCGCCTACGAGACAGCACTCGACACAACATCAATTACCCTGGCCCAACCCGCATAGCCCGTGTCCAAGATTCCGGGTCAAGGCCCGTCGGCCAGTTCCCCGGCAAGCTGTCCACCCACGCCCTCGTGGCGGCCGGAGACCACAAGGTTCGCGCCTTGACGGGCGTAAGCGAAGGCGGTGGCGCGGCCGATACCGGTAAGCGCGCCCGTGATGAGGACAACGGGATCAGACACGTCAAGGGTCCTTCCTGCAACCACCCAGGTGAACGACGGGCAAGCGGTTCGGAACCCGCACGACACCGGGTTCCTCTTCGGGCCGGGACGTATCGCCCGGTACGCCCGCAAGGAAGGTGTCCCAGCCAGCAGGAAGCCGCATCGGACCCGACCGCCGCATCCATCGAACGGCGGCAATCCGTGACCCGTATGGCCGACGGACGGCAATCAGGGCAGACAACCCGCAGGCGGTCACGCGGGCGGGAGGCGAACCATGGCTTCGGACGGGAGCCGCCATGGGGCGCAGATCGGGGAACGGTCCGCACGCTGGAGCCCGCTCGCGGGGCAATCCTCCGAGTTATAGCTTCAAGTTGTCATCAAAATTGACTATCAAGTTTGACGACCAATGGCGCTGTGACTCAACCCCAAGGGAGCGGAAGATGAGCGAGCGCAGCAAGTTCCTTGAGTCGATCACTCGGGAGAACGCCGCCGTGGTGCTGGTCGACCACCAGGTGGGCCTTCTGTCCGGCGTGCGGGACATCCCGGTTGGCGAGCTGAAGCACAACGTGGTGGCGCTGGCACGGGCGGCGACCGTGCTGGGCATCCCGCTGGTCGCCACGACCACCGCGGCCAACAGCATGTGGGGGCCGACCATCCCCGAGCTGGTCCAGGCGCTGCCGGACGGACAGAAGATCGTCGACCGAAGTACGGTCAACGCCTGGCACGACGCCCGGGTTCGCGAGGCGATCGAGGCCACCGGGCGACAGAAGCTGATCTTGGCCGGGGTGTCCCTGGAGGTGTGCGCGGCACTGCCCGCGATCTCCGCGACGGCAGCCGGGTACGACGCGTACGTCGCCGTGGACGCGTCCGGCACCTTCAGCCAGGCCAAGCGGGAGGCCGGACTGCTGCGCATGCAGCAGGCGGGCGTCGTCGTCGGCGACTACGCCACCTTCATGGTCGAGGCCCTGGCCGACAACGCGCGCCCCGAGGCCGGTGACCTCTACGCTGCCCTCGACATGCCGTTCGCCGTCCTGGTCGGCCAGATCTCCGCGGCCTACCAGGCATAGAGGCCCACCGGCCGACCGGTCGTCGGCGGCCGTGCCCCGGCGCTTCGAGGACGCGGCCGCTCGCACCGTCACCACCCACGACCGGATCACCGCGATGCCGCCCGACGCGCAGACGCGCGCCGACCATCCGCGCCAAATTCGGGCAGCTCAAAGCAACAGACCGCACCGACGCCCTGGCCCGGCTACGGCCGGCCGGGGACGCAGTCCACGTCGCGGTCCTCACCGCACTGAAGAGCCTCGCCCGGCGCGTCAAAGAACTGACCGCCGAGCATGAGGCCCTGACCAAGGCATTGGACAGCGAGGTCACCGTCCACAACCCCGGGCTGCGGGCCGCCCACGGAGTCGGCCCCGACACCGCTGCCCAGCTCCTGGTCACCGCTGGTGGCAACCTCGAACGCATGCGGACCGAAGCTTCCTTCGCCGCCCTCTGCGGAGCCGCACCGGTCCCCGCCTCCAGCGGCAGAACAAACCGGCATCGCCTCTCACGAGGCGGCGACCGGGCAGCCAACGCCGCCTCTACCGCATCGCCCTGGTCCGCATGTCCAGCGACTCCCGAACCCGCGAGTACGTGGAGCGACAGACCGCCGCGGGCCGGACGAAGAAGGAGATCATCCGGCTCCTGAAGCGGGCCATCGCCCGGGAGATATTTCGCTGCCTGACCAGCACGGTGAGCATCCCCGGCGTCGCCGACCTGCGGCCTTTGCGACAGTCCAAGAACATCACGCTCACCGCGGCCGCCCGTCACTTCGGCATCTGGCCGTCCGCCATCTCCACCCTCGAACGCGGGATCCGCCGGGACGACGACCTCGCCCATGCCTACCGCGACTGGCTCCACGTGGCCTGACCGTTGGACGCGAACACTTCACTCATGGACAGTGGCGGCCTGAAGCGCTCTGGCCAGGAAGGTCCAGTCCCCGCCTTCCGGGAGCTCCTTCCCGACGTTCTGGTACCAGCCCGGCGAGTCATGCATCCATGCCGCAAGAGCCTCAAGGAAGCGGTCGAGGCTCTGGTTCTCCCATTCGTGTCCCCTGCGAAGGCAGTCCTGACGCAGTTCTCGAACGAAGGAGACCAGATCGTCGCGGCTGCGGACTTCTTCGGGAGTCTGTGACATGCAGCGAAACTACCTTGCACCTCGTGCCTCAGAACGCTTGACGAACAATAGGAGCATCAGTCACGTTCCGAGCGACGGGATGCCGCAGACAACCTCACCTTTAGCCGTAAACCACTCCTTGAACCCGCAGATGTGAGTGCATCCCGTCACCCTCGCGTCAGCCCACGAAAGGCGACTGGCGTCCCGGCCGGCTTCCGGCACCGACCACCACCAGGCGTGCCGCGAAGCTGTCCGGATGCGGATGGCTGATCTCCGTCTCGCGCTGCCCGGACGGCGGCCGCCACAGTGGCGCGATGGACGCAGGACTCGCCGCCGTGCTCGGCGCCACCGTCGGAGCCCTCGGTACAGCGGCGACGGGTGCCACCGCAGCCCCCTCAGCCGCAGTACAGCCCGCCACCAGACCAGGACCGAGACCCTCCGGGCCCTACGAGAGGCGAGACGGAGCACCTACACCAACTACGCCGAGACCGCCGGGCGCTACAAAGACATGCTTGCCACCATGCTCAGGCCGCTCGGACGCATCGACCGGTTTCCAATCCCTGCCCGTGACGTCCACGCCGACCAGCGACACCGCCCTGGACCCGTCCGTTCGATAGCCCAGCCCGCCCGCTCTCGCACCGTGTACCGGAGGTAGCTCATGACGGCACAACAACGTACTGCCCAGCATGTCCCGGTCCTGCGCCTGGACCCGACCGGCGCCGACCACCAGGGCGAAGCCGCACGGCTGCGAGAGCTCGGCCCGGTCGTGAAGGTGATCCTGCCCGGCGACGTGGAAGCCTGGGCCGTCACCACGCACCAGCTCGTCACGGAATTGGTGACTGATCCGCGGGTCAGCAAGGACTGGCACCGGTGGACGGACATCCGCACCAACCGGATTCCCGAGGACTGGCCGCTGACCGGCATGGTCAAAATCACCAACATGGTGACGGCTGACGGCGACGACCATCGCCGCCTGCGCCGCGTCGTCACCCAGGTCCTCACCCCCGAACGTGTCCGGGCCATGCGCCCGCAAGTGACCGAACTCGCCCGCGGCCTCGTCCAGGCGTTGCCCGAGCGCACCGGCCCGGACGGCTCGGTCGACCTGCGTGAGCACCTGGCCTACCCGCTGCCGATGAACGTCATCTGCGACATCATCGGAGTCCCCGGCCCGCTCCGGCCCCAGCTGCGGCGCCTGGTCCGGTCCATCTTCGACTCCACCGCAGAGCCTGAAGAAGTCCTCTCGACACAACGCCTCATCTACGAACTCCTCGACAAGGTCGTCGCACACAAGCGCCGCACACCGGTCGACGACCTCACCAGCGCCCTGATCGCCGCCCAGAGGGAAAACCCCGGCATCCTCAGCGACGCAGAGCTGACCGGCACCCTCTGGCTGATGGTCGCCGCCGGTCACGAAACCACCCTCAGCCTCATCACCAACGCGCTGCGCGCCCTGCTCACCCACCCCGGCCAACTCGATCTCGCGCTGAGCTCCGCCCCCTCCGTCTGGCCCGTCGTCGTCGAGGAAACTCTGCGCTGGGACGCCCCCATCGGAAACTTCCTCGCCCGCTACCCACGCGAGGACCTGGACATAGGCGGCGTGACCATACCCGCTGGCGACGCCATCCTCGCCCCCTACAGCGCGGCTGGCCGCGACACCGCCCAGCACGGCCAGGACGCCGACCGGTTCGACCTCACCCGAACCCAGTCCCGGCACCTGGCCTTCGGCGGTGGCCCCCACGTCTGCCTTGGCGCACCCCTGGCACGCATGGAAGCCGCGATCGCTCTCGAAGCCCTGTTCAGCGCGTACCCCGGACTCTCACTCGCCACCAACCCCGAATCCCTCGTGCCCGTGCCATCCCTGATCTCCAACTCCGTCCAAACCCTCCCCACCCACCTGAACCAGGCCCGCCCATGAACCACCACCCCAACACTATGGCCACCGCTGACACATGCCCCGTTACCTTTTTCGTGGCCCCGCAATGGGGTGCCTGGCCCCCGGGTCCGGTATGGCTGTGTGCCCCCTGTCGAAGTGGATGACCTGGGGGG
>NZ_JBEZVN010000094.1:0-4116 GCF_040636995.1 Streptomyces sp. NPDC032161
CCCTCACCGGCGCGGGAATCGGCGACGCGGCGGAGCCCGTCCGGGCGCGAAGGCAACCACCGCGCCGCCTGCGGCCGCGACCGCCACGACGACGGTGACCGCGACGCCGTCGCCCGTGAACACCGGGACCGCACCCGCGAGTCCGGAGCCGACGGCGACGGACTCGGCGCGACGGTCGTACGGCGGCCCTGCTCGTGCCGTGACCGGCAAGGGTTGCCCGGAAGGAGCGTCGTCCGTGCGTGCGATCGCAAGGCGGCCACAAGCCCTCGAATGGGGTCCCCCCTGCTCGAACGAAGTCGAGAGCTCGGGGAAGGGGCTACGTGGGCTTTTGGCCAACGCCGCGAGCAATGGGGTCCCCCTGCTCGAACGAAGCTGAGAGCTCGGGGAAGTGCCGGGCGGCGCGACGGGGCAAACGTTGCCGGGAGCGGCACTAGCCCCGCCGGGCCGCGACGGCCGCGGCCCCGACCAGTCCCGCGTCGGCGCCCATCACCGCGGGAGCCACCGTGAGCCGCCGCACGAAGGAGAGCGTGGCGTACCGGTCGAGGGCCCGGCGCAGGGGAGCGAGGAGAACGTCGCCCGATCCGGCCACTCCCCCGCCGATCACCGCGATGTCGATCTCGACGAGCACCGCGGTGGCGGCGATCCCCGCCGCCAGCGCCTGCGCGGCCCGATCGTACGAGGCAAGGGCGATCCGGTCCCCCGTGCGCGCGGCGGCGGCCACGGCCGCGGCCGAGACGTCGCCGTCCGGTCCGGGCCGCCAGCCGTTCTCCAACGCCCGGCGGGCGATGTTCGGCCCGCTGGCGATGCGCTCGACACAGCCGTACGAGCCGCAGGGGCACGGGTCGCCGTCCAGCTCCACGCTGACATGACCGATGTGCCCGGCATTGCCCGTGGGACCGGGGTGCAGTCGTCCGCCGAGGACGAGCCCCCCTCCGACACCGGTGGACACCACCATGCACAGGGCGTTGTCATGACCGCGCGCCGCACCCAGCCAGTGCTCCGCCGCCGTCATCGCGACCCCGTCGCCGACGAGTTCGACCGGCAGTCCGCCGACCGCCTCGCCGACGCGTTCCACCAGCGGGAAATCTCGCCAGCCTGGAACGTTGACGGGGCTCACCGTACCGGCGGAGGCGTCCACCGGACCCGCGCTGCCGATGCCGACGGCCGTCACCCGCCCCCACATCGGCGACCCGGACAGCTCTGCCAGGACCTCCCCCACCGCACCCATGACCGCCTCGGCCCCCTCCCGTGCGGGTGTCGGCCGCTGCGCCCGCGCGAGGAGCCCGCCGCCGCCGTCCACCAGCGCGGCGGCGATCTTGGTGCCACCGATGTCCAGCGCGGCGACGAGGTCGGATTGCATCGGTGCGGCTCCGTGGGCTCGGGAGGGGGCGGGACGTGCGGGGCTCGGTTCGGACGCGGTCCGGCCCCGGTGAACGTCCGCCCAGTCTCCATTCAGTTGACAACGTTGTCCAGGCCCTATGCTCGACGGCACAGCATCCGGTCCGCGCCACGGCGCCGCTCACGGCCCAGGCCGGACCCCGCACCCGACGAAGGACAGCGCACCGTGGCCGAGACCGCCCGTCACCCCGAGCCCCGTTACGGCAACCGGCCGACCATGAAGGACGTGGCCGCGCGCGCCGGAGTCGGCCTCAAGACGGTCTCCCGGGTGGTCAACGGCGAACCGGGGGTGACGCCGGACACCGAGCGCCGGGTCCAGGAGGCCATCGAGGCACTCGGCTTCCGCCGCAACGACAGCGCGCGCGTGCTGCGCAAGGGCCGTACCGCCTCCATCGGGCTGGTCCTCGAGGACCTCGCCGACCCGTTCTACGGGCCGCTGAGCCGCGCGGTCGAGGAGGTCGCCCGGGCGCACGGCGCCCTGCTCATCAACGGGTCGAGCGCCGAGGACCCGGAGCGCGAGCAGGAGTTGGTGCTCGCGCTGTGCGCACGCCGGGTGGACGGTCTGATCGTGATCCCGGCCGGGGACGACCACCGCTATCTGGAACCGGAGATGAAGGCGGGTGTCGCCACCGTCTTCGTGGACCGGCCGGCCGGCCGCATCGACGCCGACACGGTCCTTTCCGACAGCTTCGGCGGCGCCCGGGAGGGCGTCGCCCATCTCATCGCGCACGGCCATCGCCGGATCGGTTTCATCGGCGACCAGCCGCGCATCCACACCGCCACGGAACGGTTGCGCGGCTATCACGCGGCCATGGCGGACGCCGGGACGGCGGTCGACGACTCCTGGGTGTCCCTCGGGTCCACCGAACCGGGGCGGGTCCGGGCCGCCGTGGAGAGGATGCTGTCCGGCCCCGAGCCCGTCACCGCGCTGTTCGCGGGCAACAACCGCGTGACGGTGACGGCGGTGCGCGTCCTCGCGGAGCGGGAACGCCCGGTCGCCCTCGTCGGCTTCGACGACATCGAACTGGCCGATCTGCTCGGCATCACCGTCATCTCGCAGGACGCCGCCGCCGTCGGCCGCACCGCCGCCGAACACCTCTTCCGACGTCTCGACGGCGCGGACCACTCCCCCGTGCGCGTCGAACTGCCCACCACGCTCGTCCCGCGCGGCTCGGGCGAACTGCCGCCCGCCTGAGCCGCGCGGCGCGTCCGGGGCGCCGCCGTCAGGGCTCGGTCACCGTGAGCCCGGCCCGGCGCGGCGCGGCGAACGCGTCCAGGTCCGCGCGCGTCAGCCCGGTCAGCCGGGCGACCTCGACCGCGTCCAGGGCGCCGCAGTCGATGCCGCGCAGGAGGTATCCGCCGAGCGCCTTGGCGGTGGCGGGTTCGTCCATCACGTCGCCGCCGGTCCTGGCGGCGTACGCGGCGAGCCGCGCGGCGGCCTGCTCCAGGCCCTCGCGGTAGAAGGTGTACACGGCCGCGTACCGGGTCGGCAGGTGCCCCGGGTGCATGTCCCAGCCCTGGTAGTAGGCGCGGGTCAGGGCGCGGCGGGTGAGACCGTGGTGGAGCCGCCATGCCTCGTGGACCCTATGGGTGGGACCGACGGGGAGGACGTTGGTGGAGCCGTCGCAGACCCGTACGCCGGTACCGGCGGCGGCGACCTGCATGACGGCCTTGGCGTGGTCGGCGGCCGGATGGTCGCTCGCCTGGTACGCGGCGCTGACGCCGACACAGGCGCTGTAGTCGAAGGTGCCGTAGTGCAGTCCGGTGGCCCGGCCCCGCGCGGCGTCGATCATGCGGGCGACGGCGGCGGTGCCGTCGGCGGCCAGGATGGACTGGCTGGTCTCGATCTGGATCTCGAAGCCGATCCGCCCGGCCGGCAGTCCGTGCGTCTGCTCGAACGCCTCGAGGAGCCGCACGAAGGCGGTGACCTGCTCGGGGTAGGTCACCTTGGGGAGGGTGAGGACCAGTCCGTCGGGGAGCCCGCCCGCCCGCATCAGACCGGTGAGGAAGATGTCCGTGGTCCGGATGCCCCGGTCGCGCACGGCGGCCTCCATGCACTTCATGCGGACGCCCATGTACGGCGCGGCCGTGCCGTTCGCGTACGCCTCCGCGACCAGCCGCGCGGCGCGGGCAGCGGTCTCGTCCTCCTCGGCGTCGGGGCGCGAGCCGTATCCGTCCTCGAAGTCGATGCGCAGGTCCTCGACGGGTTCGCGCTCCAGCTTGGCGCGGACCCGGTCGTGGACCGGGACGGCGAGTTCGTCCGGGATGCCGAGGACCGCGGCCAACGACGCCGCGTCGGGCGCGTGCTCGTCGAGCGCCTTCAGCGCCTGGTCGCCCCAGGAGCGGATGGTGCCGGAGGTGAACGTGGCGCCGGGGACGTAGACCGTGTGGACCGGCTGGCGGGTGCCGGGATCTCCCGGGTAGCGGCGGGCGAGTTCGGCGTCGACGGCGGTGAGGGAGGCGCCGATCTCCTCGCCGACCGTGCCGGCGAGGCTCGTCGCCACCTGCTCCTGCTGACCCATTGCACACCCTCCACCATCAGACGGTTTTCGCTTAGCGGAATCAACAATCCGGATAGTGAAGCTATAAGGCCGTCGATTCGGCGTCAATGGTGATCGGAAGAGGTCCGGGGCCGTGTGGTGGGAAGTCACCACACGGCCCCGGACCGGGACAACGGCAGGGGAAGCCCGCGTCGTCAGCCCTTGCGGGCCTTGATCT
>NZ_JBEZVN010000095.1:0-4004 GCF_040636995.1 Streptomyces sp. NPDC032161
ACACCCACCGGCCTGAGCGCGGCGTCGAGCACGTACGCACGGGTGTTGTCCATGACCCGGCCCAACGGCACCGAACCACCCGCCGTGTCACCCATAGCAAGGGGTCCGCACACGGCGAACGTCGTCGACTCCGTCGGACCATAACCATTGACGAGCACCAGTCCCGGGCAGGTGTCCAGCAGACGCCGCACCGCCGCGGCCGGAACCGCGTCACCACCCGTCCACACCTCACACAGACCCGCGAAACACCCCGGATCCTCCTCCACCAGCACACCGAACAACGCCGCGGTCACCCACAGACCCGTCACACCCGAAGCCACCGCCTCACGCACCACCGGCGCACTCAGCTCCGCCCCCGCCACCACCACGGTCCCACCGTTCAGCAACGGCACCCACACCTCATACGTCGCCGCATCGAACGAATGCGGCGAATGGAACAACACCACCCCATGCCCACCCGAACCCCAACGGCCATCCGCCGCCAGCGCCACGATGTCCCCATGCGTGACCGCCACACCCTTCGGCACACCCGTCGACCCCGACGTGAACATCACATACGCCAAAGAACCAGCACTCACGACCGGCGTGACCACGCCCGTGCCCACCGGCACCGCGTCCACCGCGAGAGCCGGAATATCCGCGACCCTGTCCACGCCCCGGTCCGTGAGCACCAGCCGGGCACCGGCCTGCGCCAGCACCTGCCGCACCCGTTCCTCCGGATACGAGCCATGCACCGGCACATACACCCCGCCGGCCTTCAACACGGCCAGCATCGCCACCACCACATCAACCGACCGCTCCAACAGCAGCCCCACCCTGGACTCCGACGACACACCCCCCTCGACCAGGACGGCGGCAAGACGGTCGGACTCGGACTCCAACTCCGCATACGTCAGCACGACATCACCGCACCGCACCGCCACCGCACCCGGCGCCGCAGCGACCCGACGGGCGAACGCCGCCACGACCGAGGCGTCGTCGAGCGTGGCGCCCCCTCCATCGGCCCACTCGTCGACGACGAGGGCGCGTTCCTCGGGGGCCAGGAAGTCCAGCGCTCCGAGCCGGGTCTCAGCGTTGTCCACGAGCGCGGTGAGAACCTGGGCGAGGCGTTCGGCCAGGGTGTCGACCGTGGTCCGGTCGAGGAGGGCGGGGTCGTAGGCCAGCGTCATGTCCAGACGTTCGCCGGCCTGTCCGGCGATGAGGGTCAGTGCGTAGTTCGTCGACTCGACGGCCTGAACACCAGTCACCGACACACCATGCCGCTTCGCCGCGCCCGTATCGACCGGGTAGTTCTCGAACACCACCAGGCTGTCGAACAGCGACACACCCGCCGGCAGATCCGTCTCGATGTCCGACAACGCCACGTACTCGTACTGCCGCGACTCCACCAGATCCGACTGCACACCTCCCAGCCACGATGCCACCCGCGCCGACGGATCCACCCGCACCCGCACCGGAACCGTATTGATGAACAGACCCAGAATGTCCTCCACACCCGGCAGATCCGCCGGACGCCCCGAGACCGTCGTCCCGAACACCACATCCGCCGACGACGCGGACACACCCGCGCACTGCGACAGCAGCAGCGCCCACGCCCCCTGCACCACCGCGTTCACCGTCAGACGATGCCGCCGCGCGAACCCACCGACCCGGCCCGCCACCCCAGCACCCAGCACCACCGGAACACGGCCACTCGAACGACCTCGCTCCACCTCACCCGGCAAACGGTCATACGGCAATGCCACCGGCTCCGTCACACCCGCCAGCCGACCACGCCAGAACGCCTGCCCGGCATCCGCGTCCTGACCCACCAGCCAACGCACATACTCACCGAACGAGCCCCGCGACCGCACAGCCCGCCCAGACCCGTCACCGGCGTACTCGGCGAGCACGTCCGGCACCAACGCCGCCGTACTCCACCCGTCCAACAGCACATGGTGGAACGTCCACACCACCCGCACCGCATCACCCGACAACCGAGCCAACACCACCCGCAGCAACGGACCGGAGGCGAGGTCGATCCCATGTGCGCGGTCCTCGTCCAACAGCTCGGCCAGGGCCTCGGCCTGCCCCTCCTCCGTCAAATCGCTCCAGTCGAGCACGGTGACCGGCACCGTCACGTCCCGATGCACCACCTGCACCGGCTCCGACAAGCCCTCCCAGGCCAACGACACCCGCAACGCGTCCGAACGCGCCACCACCGTCTGCCACGCACACGCCAACCGCTCCACATCCGACACACCATCAAGCCGGAACACGAACTGCTCCACATAGGCGGACGAACCCGGATCCGCCAACGCATGGAACAGCATCCCCGCCTGCAACGGCGTCAACGGATACACATCCTCCACACCCCGACCGTCACCCACCACACGATCCACCTCCACCTGCGACAACCCCACCAACGGGAAGTCCGACGGAGTGCAACCACCTGCCCCCACACCCTCACAATGCACCACACACGCGACCAACTCCGCCGCGAACGCCTCCGCCAGTCCCCGCACCGTCTCCTCACGATGCACATCACCCGAGTAGATCCACGAGAACGCGAGACGGCCGTCCTGGATGGCTCCGACCACATCGATCAGATGGGTGCGGTTCTCGTGCGGTGCGTGGTCACCGCCGGGCAAGGGCAAAGCGTCTCGGAAGAGGCCGTCGCCGGCTTCGCCACCGATGTCGAAGTGACCGTGGTAGTTGAAGCTGATCTGCGGGTCGTCCAGGGCCCGGCCCTCCAGGCCACCGCCGAGGTAACGCAGCGCCCCGTAACCCACGCCCCGGTCCGGAACAGCACGCAACTGCTCCTTCACCGACTTCAGATCACGACCCCACGTGTCGACACCGTCCACGTCCTCACCCGACAACCCCAGGGCCACCGGATACACCGACGTGAACCACCCCACCGTCCGCGTCAGATCCACACCCTCGAACAACTCCTCACGACCATGCCCCTCCAACAGCACCGGAACCCGATCACGACCCGTCCACCCACGCAACACCCGAGCCAACGCCGTCAACAACACGTCATTCGCCTGCGTCCGATACACCGCCGGCACCCGCTGAACCAACGCCTCCGTCTCCTCCACCGACAGAGCGACGGAGACAGTGCGGGCCGAGGCAACGGTGTTGGTTCCGTCGGGGTTGTCGAGCGGCAGCCGGTGGTCGGCCTGTGCGGTGACGGAGGTCCAGTGGGCGCGCTGGGCGTCGAAGCCGCCGCGGGCCGTATGAGCCGCCAGTTCCTGTGCCCACTGGCGCACGGAAGTGGTCTTCGGGCCGAGGTCGGGCGTGCGCCCCGCGGCGGCCTGTTCGTACGCCGTGCTCAGGTCCTCCAGCAGGATGCGGAGGGACACGCCGTCGATGACCAGGTGGTGCGCCGCGATGAAGAACCACGGAGCACGCCCCGCGCCCCTCCGGCCGAGAAGGACGCGGATGAGCGGGCCTCCGTCGAGGTCCAGGTCCGCCTGGGCGGCAGTGGCCAGCCGCTGCCAACGTGCTTCTGCTTCGGCGTCGTCCTCGGGCAGGTCGTGGGACGCGAAGATCCCTTCCGCGGTGACGACGGAGCGGTCCTCGTACCGGGCCGAGGTACGACCGGAGAAAGTGGTACGGAGCGCATCGTGCTGGGACAGAACTGTCCCGAGCGCCGTCAGCAGGGCTGACTCGTCGGTCTCCGGGTCCAGCGCGAGGGCCAAGGACATGTTGAAGTGCTCCGGCGCCGCCGGGTGGGTCTCGAAGAACCACTCCCGGGCGGGCAGCGTCGGCACCTCACCGGTGAGCTCGCCCTGCTCGGCGGTCGAGGCCGCCGCCGCAGCGTCCGACTCCACAGCCGGGATGACCGCGGCCAGAGAGGAGATGGTGGGGTGCTGGAAGACGTCCCGGGAGGAGAGTGACAGACCGGCGCGACGGGCCCTTGAAACGACCTGGAGGCTGATGATCGAGTCGCCGCCGAGGTCGAAGAAGTTGTCGTGGACACCGACGCGCTCAAGCCCGAGGACCTCGGCCCAGACGGA
>NZ_JBEZVN010000096.1:0-3835 GCF_040636995.1 Streptomyces sp. NPDC032161
CGAACACATCTGACCAGCCGTCAGTTATCTCGTCCACCACGAAGCGACCAACGACGAAGACCGCATCGAGTCACGGAGTGTCGTTGCAGTATTAGACCGTGTCCTATGTGGTGGTCGCTCGTTGGGCTGTTCATGGGGCGGGATACGTGGAGTTGGATTGTTCCGGACGGGCTGTGGGAGATCGCGAAGCCGTTGATCCCACCGTCGAAGGTGCGCCCGCAGGGCGGCGGGACGCAGGACACCCCTGATGAGACGCTGTTCGCCGCGATCGTCTACGTGCTGGTGAGCGGGTGTGCCTGGCGGGCTCTGCCGCCGTGCTTCGGGGTCTCGAAGTCAACTGCCCACCGGCGCTTCGCGATCTGGTCCAGAGCCGGTTTCTGGGGCCGGCTGCACGAGGCGGTGCTCGACCGCATCGACGAGTGCGGCCTGCTCGACGTGACCCGCGTGGTCCTCGACTCCGCCCACGTGCGGGCCAAAAAAGGGGCGGACTCACAGGACCGTGCCCCGTGGACCGGGGCAAACCGGGTTCCAAGATGCACGTCCTGTCGGACGCGAACGGGCTGCCCCTGGTCGTCGGCGTCTCCGCCGCCAACACCCACGACAGCCAAGCCCTGAAGCCCATGGTGGCCGGTCTCCAATCGAGACACGACCCTCACCGCGGCTGGAACCTCAAACCCGGCAAGCTCCACGCCGACAAGGCATACGACATCCCTGAACTGCGCAGATGACTCCGCGGAAAACGTATCGGCGTCCGCATCGCCCGCAAGGGAATCGAATCCAGCGAACGGCTCGGACGCCGAAGGTGGGTCATCGAACGGACGATGTCCTGGCTGACCGGCTACCGCAGACTCAACCACCGCTACGAACGCCACCCCCGCAACTACCTGGCCTTCCTCGGCCTCGCCGCCACCCTCTGCTGCTACAAACGACTCGTCCGACTCACCACATAGGACACGGTCTTAGTTCGGAGAAGGCGCGGGCGCCGCCGAAGCCGCCGGTGTGCTCGTCGACATCCAGGAGCACGGCGATTCCGCCGCACAGGGTCTCGGCGTGGGGCGCGAGGTCGGCGGCGATGTGGCAGAACATCGCCGCAGCGAGCTTGGAGTCCGCAGCCCCTCGGCCGAGCAGCCAGCCGTCCGCCACGTCCCCGGACGCGGGCGGGAAGGACCAGGCGGTCTCGTCCCCGTACGGAGCGGTGTCCACGCACGCGTCCAGGGTCCACCATGAGCCCGGACGGCCGCCGGGGATCTCCACCAGCAGACCCACCAGCTCACCGGCGCCGTCGTGCAAGCGGCGGTGTGGCAGGAACCGGGCGGCGAGCCAGTCCTCCAGCACACCCAGGACCGGGCCGTAGTCGTCGATCCCGCCCCGGCTCGGCCGCCGGATCAGCTCCCGAGCCAGCTCCACCATGGATGCCGTACGGCTCTCGGCCTGCTGAAGGTTCTCGATCACGCTTCTCCCTCGCCCCTCAGTTGTGCCGTACCGGCAGCGCGCGGACGGCCTCGATCGTCTCCACCGGTCGCGCGGACGCGCACGCCTCCCGCCCATGGTGGACCAGACCCACCGCCGCCTCGCGACTGAGCAAAACGCCGCAGTCGAACCCCTCCGCCCCATGGAACGACGGCAGTGGCACCACCGCGGCGGTCTCGGAGGCGACGAAGAAGCGTTCCAGCGCCTCGGACGGCTCCACCATCCCCATGTGCAGCGTCTTGACGCCGTTCCGGCGCGCGGCTGGATCGCGTAGCTCCAGCAGCCGCGTCAGGTGATCGGCGAGCTCCCGATGCCGGGGTGGTCCGTACAGCACCCGGTAATGGATCAGATCGGGGCGCTGGGCCACGACCGTCTCGATCGCCGCCAGATACGCCTTCTCCCGCGACCGGCTGCCGGTGACCATCAGCTGCTCACGAGCTCCGCCGACGACATCGACCATCGCTTCGACCAAGTCCGTCCAGCGGGTGAGCACCTTGACGACCACGGCCGTGCCGGAGCTCTCCAGCACGCTCGCGGCGGCGCCGTCCTGGTGCGCAAACAGCACTTCGGGCCGCTCACGGTACAGCTGGCAGAGACCGGCCCGGTTCCGCTTACCGGTGCGGCGCCGCCCGGACTCCCAGGCGCTCATCAGGCTCGCGTCCGCAGCCCCGCCGGTGATCGCGTTGAGCGCGTCTGCGGCCTCCTCCAGCGTCATGTTCCGCGCTACCCGGGCCCGCTTGAGCGCCGAGTCCGTGCTGCTGGCCGCGGCCACGGACACCGCCCCCTCTCCATCCACCGACGTGTATCCGCAGTCTTCCCCGCCTGCTGGCGGTTCAGCAGGTCCCCCAACCGCCCTTCTTTCGATCCGCCACTGCCGCACGCGACCCCCCATCGACACCTGTCACGGCGAGGAACGTGCCTGATATGCCCGCTTGAGCTGTGAGCCTCTGACCAGCAGTCGCATTTGACAGATGCAGATAATCCCCTCGGCGGTCCACCGGTTCGGGCTGGTGGACCTCGAGCCCGCAGGGACGGAGGCCGGCCACATAGGTCGGCAGTGGACTGCTAGTAGTACTTCGTTAGGTTGATTTGATCTTGGCGGTTGCGGTGGTGCATGCTGCGGCCTGTGGATCTAGGTGAGGTGGAGCGGCTCCGTGAACACCTCGGCGCGTTCGTGGCAGAGGTGTTCGCGTCCCTGGCGCGCAAGGACCAACGCCGGCAGGGGGATTGTTATCTGCGCGGGCTGATGCTGGACGGGCGGCGCAAGTCGATCCAGCCGATGGCCGAGCGGCTGCCGGACGGGAACATGCAGGCGTTGCAGCAGTTCGTCAGCCAGTCGCCGTGGGACCACACGCCGGTGCTGCGGCAGATCGCTGGGAAGATGACCTCCGCCCTCGCGCCGGAGGCGTGGGTGATCGACGACACCTCGTTCCCGAAAGCCGGGGACCAGTCGGTGGCCGCTTCGCGGCAGTACTGCGGCGCGCTGGGCAAGCGCTCGCTCTGCCAGGTCGGTGTGAGCGTCCACGCCGTCACCGACAAGGCTTCCAGCCCGTTGTCCTGGCGGCTGTTCGTACCGCCGGACTGGGACGACCGCGACGATGTGCGCCGGCGACGCACCGGCCTGCCGCCGGAGGTCGGGCACATCGAGAAGTGGCGGCTGGCCATCGACGCTCTCGAAGAGTTGATCTCCTGGGAGCTCGCCCCGCAGGTCGTGGTCGCCGACGCGGGCTACGGCCAGTCGGCGGCCTTCCGCCACGCCCTGCGCTCGCGGGATCTGGACTACATCGTGGCGGTGCGCGGGGACGAGACCGCACACCGCCACGACGCGCAGCCCGAGACTCCCGCCTACGGTGGCACCGGCCGCAGGACACTGCCCCGCTACCGCACGGATTCCGTCGTCCTGCACGAGCTCGCCGCCGCGGGCGGCCGCCGGGCGTTTCGGCAGGTCACCTGGCGCCAGGGCAGCCGCGGGGCGATGCGCTCAAGGTTCCGTGTCCTGCAGGTACGGCCCGCAGGGAAGATCCCCCGGGCGCTCGCCGCCGCCGACGCGGGCGGAAGTGCCTCCTGGGACGGCGTCCTGCCGACCGAGACCCTCCTGGCCGAATGGCCACCGGACGCGAGCGCGCCCACCGAGTACTGGCTGAGCAGCCTGCCGCCCGAGACCGCGGTCCGCCAACTCGTACGCCTGGCCAAGATCCGCTGGCGCATCGAACACGACTACCGCGAGATGAAGCACGGCCTGGGCCTGGACCACTTCGAAGGCCGCACCTGGCGCTGTGGCCGGTGGCGGGACCATCGGCAGGTGATCAACGGGATTCTGCACCGGGTTCGGACCGGTGTGCAGTGGCGTGACCTGCCGGAACGG
>NZ_JBEZVN010000097.1:0-3708 GCF_040636995.1 Streptomyces sp. NPDC032161
CAGCGAACACAGGGAAGGCGGCGTACAGCTCACGCCCCATCCCGGCCCGCTGGCTGCCCTGCCCCGAGAACAGAAACGCCAACCGCCCCTGTGCCCGGTCCGCCGAGGCGGTGAGGACCCGGCTGTCCGCCTCGCCCCGCGCGAGCGCGCCTAGCGCGTCGAGGAAGTCGGACCGGTCCTCGGCGACCACGGCGGCCCGGTCGTCCAGCGCCGCCCGCGAGGTGGTGAGGGAGAACGCCACGTCGGCGGTGGGAAGTTCGGGCCGCGCTGCGACGAACGACCGCAGCCGCTCGGCCTGCGCCCGCAGGGCGTCGGTGCCCTGACCGGAGACGACCCACGGCATGGGCCCGGCCCCAGCCTCAGGTGCGTCTACGACGGCCGGCTCCTCCTCGGCCTGTTCGATGATCGCGTGGGCGTTGGTGCCGCTCACGCCGAAGGACGAGACACCGGCCCGGCGGGGCCGTCCGGTCTGCGGCCACTCGACCGCTTCCCGCAGCAGCGACACGGCACCGGCGGACCAGTCGACGTGCGGAGTCGGCTCGTCCACGTGCAGCGTCCTCGGCAGCACACCGTGACGCATCGCCATCACCATCTTGATGACTCCGCCCACGCCCGCCGCGGCCTGCGTGTGTCCGATGTTGGACTTCAAGGAGCCGAGCAGCAGCGGCTGTTCGGCGGGCCGGCCTTGCCCGTACGTGGCCAGCAGCGCCTGCGCCTCGATCGGGTCACCGAGCCTGGTGCCGGTGCCGTGCGCCTCGACGGCGTCGACGCCGTCGGCGGTCAGCCGGGCCCGGCCGAGCGCCTGCCGGATGACCCGCTCCTGTGAGGGGCCGTTGGGGGCGGTGAGCCCGTTGCTTGCGCCGTCCTGGTTGACCGCCGTACCGCGTACCACGCCCAGGACCGGGTGTCCGTTGCGGCGGGCGTCCGACAGCCGCTCCAGGAGCAGGACGCCCGCGCCCTCGCCCCAGCTGGTGCCGTCGGCCGACGCGGAGAACGACTTGCTACGGCCGTCGGGAGCGAGCCCCCGCTGCCGGCTGAACTCCACGAACGTCCCCTGGGAGGCCATGACGGTCACGCCGCCCGCCAGCGCGAGCGCGCACTCGCAGTCCCGCAGCGCCTGGACGGCCATGTGCAGGGCGACCAGCGAGGACGAGCAGGCCGTGTCGACCGTGACGGCCGGGCCCTCCAGACCGAGGGAGTACGCCACCCGGCCGGAGATCACACTGGCCGCCGTACCGGTGAGCAGATACCCCTCGAACCCCTCGGGCGCCTCACTCATGCGCGGCCCGTACCCGTCCTGGGACGCCACACCGACGTAGACGCCCGCCTGGCTGCCGGCCACCGACCGCGGGTCGATCCCGGCCCGTTCGAACACCTCCCACGAGGTCTCCAGCAGAAGCCGCTGCTGCGGGTCCATCGCCTGCGCCTCGCGCGGCGAGATCCCGAAGAAATCGGCGTCGAACTCGGCGGCGTCGTAGAGGAATCCGCCCTCGCGGACGTACGACGTACCCGCGCGCTCCGGATCAGGGTGGTAGAGCGCGTCGATGTCCCAGCCCCGGTCCGTGGGGAACACGGACACGGCGTCCCGGCCTTCGATGACCAACTGCCAGAGGTCCTCCGGCGAGCGCACCCCGCCCGGGTAACGGCAGGCCATGGACACGATGACGACCGGGTCGGCCTCGGCCGCGACCCCCGCCGGGACCGGCAGCGCGGAGGCGGACTCCGCCGTTCCGGCCGCCTGCGTGTGCAGGAAGCGGGCCAGCGCCTGGGGCGTCGGATGGTTGAAGACCAGCGTCGGCGGCAGCTTCAGACCGGTGACGGCGACGAGCCGGTTACGCAGTTCGATCCCGGTCAGCGAGTCGACACCGATGTCCTTGAACGCCTGCGACGCGTTCACCGCGTCCGCGAAAGCGTGCCCGAGCACCGCCGCGGCCTGCGTGCGCACCAGGTCCAGCAGCACCCGCTGGGCCTCGGCATCGGAGAGGCCGGACAGGTTCTGTGCCGTCCAGGTCGTGTCGTCACCGCCCGGACGATCGGCGTCGAACCCGGACCGCAGATCCCGCACGTCCGTCAGGTCCGAGATCAGCGCGCTGGGCCGGGCGGCGGTGTACGCCGGCACGAAACGGGCCCAGTCGATGTCGGCGACGGTCACCGCCGGTTCGCCGCGTCCGACGGCCTCTCCCAGCGCGGTGAGCGCGAGGTCCGGCGCCAGGGCCGGGAGCCCGCGCCGACGCAACTGGTCGGCCACGTCCCCGGCCGCCATCCCGTCCGCGTCCCATGGGCCCCACGCCACGGAGGTGGAGGGCAGCCCCAGCGCGTGCCGCTGCTCGGCGATCGCATCCAAGTGGGCGTTGGCCGCACCGAAGTTAGCCTGCCCGGCGCGGCCGAGCGTGCCGACCACCGACGAGAAGAGCACGAAGGCGTCGAGGTCGAGGTGACGCGTGTACTGGTCGAGGAGTTCGGCGGCCGTGGCCTTCGGGCGCAGTACGTGGTGCAGGCGGTCGGCGGTGAGCCGGTCGAGCACTGCGTCGTCGAGGACACCGGCGGTGTGGACGACGGCGGTCAGTTCGGGGTGGTCGGCGATGAGCGCCTTTACGGTTTCCGGGTCGCTCACATCGCAGGCGGCGAAGGTCACGGTGGCGCCGAGAGCGGCGAGTTCGCCGTGCAGGCCGGCAGCACCCGGGGTGCTGTCGCCGCTGCGGCTGGCGAGGACGAGGTGCTGCGCTCCGTTGGCGGCGGCCCAGCGGGCGACGTGTGCGCCGAGGGCGCCGGTGCCGCCGGTGATCAGGACGGTGCCGCGCGGCTGCCACGCGCTTCCGTTGGTGCCAGTGCGGGCTATTCGGCGGGCGAGGAGGCCGGAGGCGCGGATGGCCACCTGGTCCTCGCCGCCTGCCGGGGCGGCCAGTACGGCACGCAGGCGGGCGGCGCCGCGTTCGTCGAACTGTTTGGGCACGTCGACGAGTCCGCCCCAGCGGTCGGGGTGCTCCAGCGCGGCGACCCGGCCCAGGCCCCAGATCTGTGCCTGGGCGGGGTTGGTGAGCGGGTCGTTGCCGCCGGTGGTGACCGCGCCCTGGGTGACGCACCAGAGCGGAGCCTGGACACCCGCGTCGCCGAGCGCCTGGAAGAGGGCGAGCGTCGGCGCTGCGGTGGTGGTGTCGTCGCCGGTCAGCGCGAGGAGAGACAGCACGCCGGCGGTGTCTTCGCCCAGGGCCAGTGCGCTGGAGAGGTGCTCGGCGTAGAGCGTGCGGTCCGGCTGGGCCGGGTGCAGCACGACCTGTCGTACGTGGGTCCGGTTACCGCGCAGGGCCTCCGTGGCGGCGCCCACCAGCGTGTCGCCCTCGTGGCCTTCGGGAACCACGACCAGCCAGGTGCCGGACAGCCCCGCCTGCGGGTCCGCCACCGGCCTCCACGTCGCCCGGTAGCGCAGATTGTCCACCGCCGCCGCGCGATCCAGGCTCTTCCGCCAGGACACCAGCGCCGCAAGCACCGTGCTCAGCGGCGCATCGCCCTCGACCGAGAGGGTGTGGCCGAGGGACTTCCAGTCCTCGTTCTCGACCGCCTCCCAGAAGCGGGTGTCCGCAGTGTCCGTGCTGGTGCTCGTGCGGGGGTTGATCCAGTAGTGCTGGTGCTGGAAGGGGTAGGTGGGGAGGTCGATGGGTCGGCTGTGGGGGATTGGCCAGTTGATGGTGTGGCCGTGGGTGTGGAGGT
>NZ_JBEZVN010000098.1:0-3535 GCF_040636995.1 Streptomyces sp. NPDC032161
CCCACGACCAGCCAGAGCTACACCGTCCACGCCACCGTCACGTTCTTCGAGCACGGACTTGCGAACCGCTCGCGGACGTAAACGCAACGGTGTTGGCTTAGAGCTCGTAACACGATCATGAACGGGCCTTCTTGAGGCGTCTCCAGCAGATGAGGCTGCAGGCGAGGGAGACGAAGGCGTCGTGGAGTTCGGTGCGGCGTTCCCAGCGGACGGCGAGGCGTTTGAAGTGGTGGAGGAGAGCGAAGGTCTGCTCGACGACGTAGCGGAGCTTGCCCAGGCCCTTGATGTTCGGGCAACCCTTGCGGGAAATGACAGGCAGGATCCGGCGCTTGCGCAGTGCATCTCGGTTGGGGTTGGAGTCGTAGCCCTTGTCGCCGAGCAGGGCTTCGGGCCTTCGGCGGGGTCGTCCTGGGCGGCCTGCGACGGGTGGAATGCCGTCGATGAGGGCGAGGGTCTGGGTGACGTCGTTGACGTTCGCCGCGGTCGTGATGACCTTGAGCGGGGTGCCGCGTCCGTCGCAGATCAGGTGGTGCTTGCTGCCCGTCTTCCGCCGGTCGACCGGCGACGGACCGGTGTCGGCGCCCCCTTTTTCGCGCGGATGCGAGAACCATCCACGCACGCACGCGACCAGTCGAGTTCGCCGGCCGCGTTCAGCTCCGCGAGCAGGAGCTGGTGCAGCCTGTCGAAGACCCCCGCCTTCTGCCACCGGTCCAGACGCCGCCAGCACGTCTGACCCGAACCGAACCCCAGTTCCAGGGGCAGGAGTTGCCAGGCTATGTCGTTGTAGAGGACGAACAGGATGCCCTGGAGACAGAGCCGGTCCGACACCGGTCGCGGCCCCGGCGACCGCTCCGGCCACGGAGGCAGCAACGGCTCGATCAACACCCACAACTCATCGTCCACGATCCACGGTCGAGTACCCACACCATCACGAACGGCCGAATCGTCACACCGGTAACGCCCCACCAGCACACTTCAACAAGATCGTGTTACGAGCTCTCAGCACCGTGGTCATGCGAGTTCGCGGCGAGGCCGGCGCCGTTCCGCTGGTGGCCAGCTACGACTTGGCCGAGCGCGTCTGGAATCCACCGATGCCGCTGCTCTACCAGTGGCCAACGAGCGGGACCAACCGCTCGGTCTCCGTGAACGTGATCCGCACTGCCCTCAAGGAGATGCTGGCTGCCTCCGGGATCACTGACTCCTCCGGAGCACCTCTCAACTTCCAACCGCACGATTTCCGGCGGATCTTCATCACGGACTCGATCCTCAACGGACTGCCGCCGCACATCGCCCAGGTGATAGCCGGCCACGGCAATATCAATACCACCATGGGGTATGCGGCGATCTATCCGACCGACGCGATTGAGGCGCATCGGGCTTTCATCGCTCGCCGTCGTGGTCTCAGGCCCTCCGAAGAGTACCGGTCTGTCACCCCTGAGGAATGGGAAGAATTCCTTGGGCACTTCGAGCGCCGGAAGCTCGCTTTGGGCCAGTGTGGACGCGCATTCGGGACTGACTGCCAGCATGAGCACGCTTGTGTTCGGTGCCCAGTACTGATCGTTTCGCCGGAGGAGCGTCCGCGCCTTGAGGAGATCCGCGACAACCTGAGCGGCCGGATCGTCGAAGCCGAACGGGAAGGTTGGCTGGGCGAAATCGAAGGCTTGCAGGTCAGCCTCGCTGGCGCCGAGGAGAAGTTGGCGCACCTTGACGCTGAACAGCTCCGCCGAAAGACAGTCGATCTCGGAATCCCCACCTTCAATCAGATCGCCGCCCGCATCATGGAGGGGAACGATGAATGACCCGCCACGGACTCCCGGAGACACCGTGATTGCTGACCTTCGACGCCAAGCCGAGGCCGATGCCCCTTCGGTCACCGCTCTTGCCTCGGAGCTGATCCGCACTCCTTCACGAGGCGGGATCGACGACTACGAGCCTGTCCTGACCATCGTGGAAACGTGGCTCCAGGCCAGACAGCTTCCGCACCGCCGCCTTCGCAACCCGGACGGCGACTCCGTCGCGGTCCTCATCGAGATCCCCGGCGGCCGCACCGGCCCCACCTGGGTCCTCGACGCCTGCCTCGACACCGCCCCATTCGGCGACGAGGCCGGATGGAGCTTCGCGCCGACCGTCGGCGACGTGACGCCTGCCGGAATCCTGCGGGGCCGCGGAGCGTCCGACTCCAAGTCCGGAGCGGCCATCTTCTGCCACATCGCCGACGCCGTCAGCCGCCAGGCTGACCAACTCGCAGGCACCCTGGCTGTGTTGCTCGACGTCGACGAACACACTGGCAACTTCGGCGGGGCGGTCGCCCTCATGCAGGCCATCGACCCCGCCTCCATCGCCGGGGCAATGATCGGTTACCCGGGACACGAAGAGGTCGTCATCGGCGGCCGCGGCGTCTTCCGCGCCCGGCTCCATGTTCATGGCACAGCCGGTCATTCCGGATCTTCCAAGCCGAGCCCTGCGAACGCCACCAGCCGGGCGGCTCGCCTAGTGACCCTGCTGGAGAACCAGCCGCTGCCGGCCCCGGCCCCAGCCGGTTTCCCGCAGCCGCCCAAACTGACCGTCACCGAATTCCATGGCGGGGAGGGCTTCACCGCGGTCCCCGACCACGCCGTCATCGGCATCGATATCCGCCTCACCGACGTCCTCGGCGTGAACGCCGCCGAGGAGATCATCCGCAAGACAGCCGCCCAGCTCGACGCAGAGTTTCCCGCCTCCCGACCCACCGAGCTCAAGAGCGTCCTGTCCTGGCCGCCCTTCCGACTCGACCCCACCGAACAGCCTGCCGCCGCCCTCCTCGAAGGCGCCGTCGCAGCCGGGATCATTCCCCAGACCAAGGTCGCGGGCCCATCGAATATCGGGAACCTCTTCGCCACCCAGAAGATCGCTACGACTGCCGGATTCGGCCTTCCATACGCGGGCCTGCACGGGACCGATGAACAAGCAGACCTCTCCGCACTTCCTGCAATCCAGGCCGCCTACCACCATGCAGTACTCAGCCTGATGGATCTGCAGGCTTGATGACCTGCGGGCCATAACCGGTCCGCAGGTCATCTCCTTGATTCAAGCCTGAGGCGAGTCCGCGTCGCCGCGTGCGTGCGGGCTGTCCTGCTCGTCCTCGTGCTTCGAGCGAGACCTGCGAATCTCAACTCGTCTCTCAGCCGCAGGGCCAGTAGGTCGGCCCGAGCTGGCTGGCTGCCATCTGCCACTGGCCGAAGGAGGAAAACACAGTCGACCGGTCGGGAACCAGGGCAGCCCGGGCGTCCCGCTCGAGCTCGCTGACGAAAAGATCATTAGCCTGCTGCCAGTAGCTGGTGGACGCGCTCACCTACGCGCATGAAAAATCTTCCTACCTGCCCCTCCCGTTCGCGAGATGATGCCCGTGGGAGCCGCCTCCTTGAGCGCGGCCAACCCTCGAACCGGGAGAACCACATGGCTACTGAGTTTGAACTCGTGATGTCATAGGGGCTGACGGGCTGTGGTCTCCTGCGGTATCACCGGGGCGTGAGGTATCCACAGGGTGGCGGGCTGA
>NZ_JBEZVN010000099.1:0-3427 GCF_040636995.1 Streptomyces sp. NPDC032161
CTTGATGAGCTGGTGGGTGCCGTCGAGCAGAGCGATGAAGTCGCGCTCGCTCATGCTGCGGCGCTTGCCCTTGCCCGCCGGGTGGGCGATCAGCCATGGCACAGCCGGGTCCGTGAGCCGGGTCGCATCGCAATCAGCCCGGCCACCGGCAGCCGCCCCGAGCGGCGTCCGCTCACCGTCACGACCGGGGTGTGTCCGCGTCGTCCCCAGGTCCGGCCTCGGGGCGGTCGGCGGGTGAAGCCTGCTTCGTCCTCGAAGCAGATGTGGCCCCCGCAGGCCGCCCGGGCCCTTTTACCTCCGCCCAGGTCGCCTCCCTCCACACGGTCACGGCCTGCTCGTCGCGCTCGGCGACCCGCCGCACGGGGACCTGCGGGCTGAAACCGAGCCGGTGCATCAGCCGGGTGGCACCCGAGACGCTGTAGGAAACGTGGAACTTCCTGCCGATCAGCGTGGCCACTCTCGCCGCGGTCCACACCTGGTCCTCCACCCAGCCGTGCGCGGCCGGCCCCTCCTCCAGATACGCGGCGAGCTTGTCCAGGGAGCGCGGCGACAGACGGCATCGGGATCCGCTCGGCCCGCGCGAGTCCAGGGCCTCGATCCCGCCGTCCCGCCACAACTGGTGCCACCGGTAGGCCGACTTCCGGCTCACCCGGAGACGCTGGGCGACCTCCAGCGGCTTGGTCTTCTGCTCGAACAACTCGGCCGCCTGCCGCAGTACGGCCTCCCGACGCTGCCGCCCCGCGGCGGTCAGCCCGCCCCCATCCGCATATCTCACACAACACGAGATACAGCTCGCACCCCAGGCCCATCAGGCACATCGACAAAGACCACCCTGACGAGCCGAAGTCAGTAAGCATGCGGCAGGGCAGCAGATGAGGCGGGCACGGGTTCCGTGATCATGGAGTTGCGGCGCTCGTGATCATCAAGGAGGCATGTGTCTGCGCTCAGTCGGGGACTGCCGGGAGTGTGGCGGAGTTCGTGAGGGTGTCGAGTTGGGCGGCGAGGTCGGGATGGGCGGCTGCCAGGTGGGGGCGGGTGGCGTTGAGGGGGTGGATGAGTTCGGCGGGGTCGTTGTGGGCAAGGGCCGCGTGAAGTTGGCCGAGCGAGTGAATGGCCGCGGTGGGCAGGTCGGTGAGGGCGGTGATCTGGCCGGCGAGGCGGCGCAGGTCGGCGGCGTTGCGGCGGGCCCAGGTGGCGGTGGTGCGCCTCGCGGCGCGGCGTTCGCGGGTGGCCTGGACTCGTTGTTCGCCGGTGGTTCCTGCGGGGCCGGGCCTGCCCCGCAGGTAGCGGCGTTCGGCGGCCTGGCGGCTGGCGACGCCGAGGGGATGGGCGAGGTCGGCCCAGCTGGCGCCTGCGTGGCGGGCGGTTTCGATCAGGCCGGTTTCCCATCCGGCGAGCTGCTCGCGTACCTGCCGCAGCAGTAGGAGGGAGGCCAGGGCCTGCTCCGGGCCGACGCCGGGAGCGCCGAGGGCCTCGGGCGTCTCGTGCTGGGCTGCGTGCAGGGCGTCGTCTATGGCTTTCAGTGCCGCCGCGGCGGCGAGAAACGAGGCCGGGGTCTGCGCGCCGGCACTGGAAGAGGCTGGCTGGTCGGCTGCTGGCACGGGCACCTCCCTCAGGTTGTCATCTACTGGACGACGCTGTGTTTGTCATCCTTTGGATGACATGTTACAACGGTTTCAGTGCAGCGCATTGGCAGCAACTGTCTGAACCTGCTGGAGGTGTTTCGTGATGTTGATGCGCACTGACCCCTTCCGTGAGCTCGACCGGCTGGCTCAGCAGCTGATGAGCCCGGGCACCTGGTCGCGGCCGGCCGCGATGGCGATGGACGCCTACCGTGAGGGCGACGAGTACGTGGTGGCCTTCGACCTCCCCGGCGTCAGCGCGGACGCGATCGACATCGACGTCGAGCGGAACATGCTGACCGTCAAGGCTGAACGCCGCCCGGTCGCGAAGGCCGACGACGTGCAGATGGAACTCTCCGAGCGGCCGCTGGGTGTCTTCTCCCGGCAGATCGTGCTGGCCGACACCCTGGACACCGAGCACATCAAGGCCGACTACGACGCAGGCGTGCTCACCCTGCGCATCCCGATCGCCGAGCGCGCCAAGCCCCGCAAGATCTCCATCGGCGTCGGATCCGACCGCAAGGAGATCTCTGGCTGAACCGGGCGACGCGGGCCGAACAGCGGCGGAGGACGGGCACCTGATCTCCCCCTCACCCCGTCCTCCGCCCCCAGTGGACGGAAGAAGGGTGGCGGTCGAGGTGACCCTGCGATGGGAAGCGTTCCTCGACCACGTGAAGGAACGCGGCGAGTACAACAGCCTGCAGGAGGCAGAGCGCGCGGCCCGTGTGGTGCTCGCCCTGCTGGGCGCGCACCTGGTCGGCGAGGTCCGCGCCCAGCTGGCGGCACGCCTGCCAGAAGACTTCGCCCTGATCCTCCTCAACCCGCTCCAGAGCGCCGAGCCCCTGCCACCGGAGCGGTTCGTGCGGGCGACAGCGGCCTGGATCGAGGGGGCCACCGAGCAGACCGCTACCTGGGACGTCAGCGCCGTCCTCAGCACGGTCGCCGACGCCGCTGGCGACGACCTGCTGGGGCAGATCCTGCTCCAGCTCCCCGCGGGCTACGACCTCCTCTTCGGCCACCCCCAGCCCACCTAATGGGACCACCCGCACAGCCGGTGCCCGCGCACCGGCACGGCGACAGAGAGGCAACCACCGTAGTGATGTCCGACAGGCGTCCACCCCTCCAGCACACGCCCGTGATGACGTACGAGCAGATGCTGGAGAAGGTCCGCTACGAAGGCGCATACCCCACCCGGGAGAAGGCCGAGGAAGCCGTCCGCCTGGTCCTCGCAGGGCTCGGACGTCAGCTGACCGGCGACGAACGCGTCGAAGTGGCCGCCCGCCTTCCCTTCGAAGCCGCACGCATCCTCACCGCACAGATCCCCGACACTCAAACCCTGAGCGGCTGGGCCTTCGTCAAAGACCTCGCCGCCCGCACCGGCGCCACCCTGGGCACCACCCGCTGGGACACCGGATCCGTCCTCTGCGTCGTCGCAGCCCTGGCCGGCTCTGAGCTCCTCACCGACATCCTGCGCCAGCTCCCCTCGGGGTCGGGCTACGCAGTGCTGTTCGGCCACGCCGAACTCACCCAAGCCGCATAGGTGAAGCTCGAGCAGATGGCGCAGACCGCGCCTGCCGAGCGCTGGTGATCTTCCCCGGCGGTAAGCGAGGGCCCGAGCTGGACTCGGGGTTACTCTCACCCACGGTCCTTTGCGCGAGCAAGATCAATCACAGGCCGCTCCTGACTGGCAACGGTCCTGCTGAACAGGAGAGGCGCGGGACATGGGGCGAGCACCCCCGGCAAGGTGTTCTCGGGGCTGGACGGCCTCAAGTGGGTGCCCGAGCTGGGTGACGTCGCCGCGTTTG
>NZ_JBEZVN010000100.1:0-3417 GCF_040636995.1 Streptomyces sp. NPDC032161
CGAACGCGGCGACGTCACCCAGCTCGGGCACCCACTTGAGGCCGTCCAGCCCCGAGAACACCTTGCCGGGGGTGCTCGCCCCATGTCCCGCGCCTTTCCTGTTCAGCAGGACCGTTGCCAGTCAGGAGCCTTCAGGGACTGTCCGGGGACGTTGATCACCCTGCGGTGGCTCTTCCACCGCCCGCCCCGCCCGATGTTCCGCGGCAGGTGCGGCTTCCCACTCGGCGTCGGATAGATCACCCCGCCCCACAAGAGTCGGAACGACATGGACGCCGCCCAGTCACCAGACCCGTCGGACACTGCCTAGACCCAATACCGGTGACTTTGTTGGTGGTGGGTCGTTGGGTGTGGTGTGCCAAGGCCTGGACAGGTGAAGTCGTCGGGTGAGCGGTTGTCGGACCGGATCGCTCTGGGTGTGCTGACGCGGGTGTTCCCGCCCGAGTTGGTGGATGAGGTGGTTGTTGGGTGTGGGCGTCTGGAACAGCGGTCGCGGCTGTTGCCGGCCCGGGTGGTGGTCTATTTCGTGCTCGCGATGTGTCTGTTCTCCGGGCAGGGCTATGAGGAGGTGGCCCGGCTGCTGACGCAGGGTCTGGAGCGGGTGCGGCGGTGGGAGAAGCCGTGGCGGGTGCCGACGACGGCGGCGATCGGCCGGGCCCGTCGGCGGTTGGGGCCGGAGCCGTTGAAGGTACTGTTCGCGCGAGTGTGTCGGCCGGTGGCCGCCCCGGACACTGCTGGTGCCTGGTATCGGCGGTGGCGTCTGGTCGCGGTGGACGGCACGGTCTTCGATGTGCCGGGCACCGGGGCGAACAGTAGTTTCTTCGGCCGGCCCGGCTCGGGCCGGGAATGCTGCTGATGGCCGACCGCGGCATCACCGGCTTCGGGCTGTGGCGGGCCGCCTCGGGCACGGGCGCGGACCTGTTGTGGCGCGTCCGGAAGAACATCGTGCTCCCGGTCCTCGAAACCTTCGACGACGGCTCCTACCTGTCCGAGATCGTTGCGGCAGGCGACCGCGAGCGCCGGGATCCGGTCCGGGTCCGTGTCATCGAGTACACCCTCGGCCGCGAGGACGGCAACGCGGTCTACCGGCTGATCACGACCATCCGCAACCCGCAGGAGGCCCCTGCGGCCGACCTGGCGGGCCTCTACCATCAGCGCTGGGAGATCGAGAACACCCTGGACGAGATCAAGACCCATCAGGGCGGACACCGCCTCGTCCTCCGCTCCCAGTACCCCGATGGCGTCGAGCAGGAAATCTACGGCTTCCTTCTCGTCCACCACGCACTCCGGGACGTCATGCACCACACCGCTCACCAAGCCGGCCTCGACCCCGACAGACTGCCCTTCACCCGCACCCTTCGGATCGCTCGCCGCCACGTCACCGACCAGGCGGCACTTTCCCCCCTCACGACTCAGTCGAGCCCTGACTCACACCATCCGTGAGCTGCTGGAACGACTCCTGCCACCCCGCAGGCAACGCTCCAACCCCCGTGTCATCAAACGCAAGATGTCCAACTGGCACCTCAAACACACCCACCACCGCAACCCACCCCGACCACCCGCAGCAGCAATCACACTCATCCCGCCCACCAAACCCGCCAGCAGACGCCAGAAGAACACCTAAATCACCGGTATTGTGCCTAGACCAGCGTCCCAACCGGGTAGCCGGGCCTCACGATGCATGGTAAATCTGCGCAACTCGCACACCTGCCGTGCACGGATAAATGAGCGTGACAGCCAGGCGCGGAGTGGCACGGGCGGTACGCCAACCAGGTGACGTACCGCCCGCGTCAGCGACTCTACGGCTGGGCCCGTGCCGGGTCCGGTGCTGTTGCCGGTCCGGCGGGCGGTGTCGAACGGAGGGTGCGGGTCGGCGACTGGTGCGGGACGAGGTGGGTTCGTTGAGACGCAGTCGGGGACTCACGGGAGCGAAGGCGAGTGAGCGTGCGGCGTGCGGTACGGGCCGCTGCGCGGTAGAAGCGGTCCGGGAGGAAGGCGGCGTCAGCGACGATCATGGCGGCGGAGAAGATCGGGAGGCCCAGAAGGACCGCGATGCCGATGTGCATACTCAGGAGCATCACGAGGAGGACGTATTTCAGACGGCTGAACAGGGCGAACGGGAAGGCGACCTGGATCAGTACGGTCAGGTAGCCGACCGCCGCAATGAACAGCGGGTAGCTGTCGACCAGGGCGGACAGGGGCGGCCAGGGCCGGAAGAGGTCGAGGTTGACGACGTAGTGCAGGGCGGTTCCCGCCTGCCACGAGCCGCCCTGCACCTTGTACATGCCCGCTGAGCCGTAGAGCAGGCAGACTTGGGCAGCGATGACGAACATGCCACAGTTGTGCAGAACCGTGGTCAGGAACGCACGCGCCATGGCGAGTTGCCCCACCATTTCGCTGCTCGCGCACCACAGTGCCCAGCGGTTGGGTCGACCGGTCCGGGCCCGGAGGGCCGTACGGCGCGCGTCGAGCGACCAGCGGCGCCCGCAGGCGGTCGTGGTGAGGTAGAGGGCCATCAGGAGGATCAGGTTGTCTCCCCCGTCGGTCATGAAGATCGCCCGCGCGTGGAACGACACCACGACGAGGGCGAACAGTACGGACGTAGCCCGGGTCCGCCAACCGAGCAGGAACAGCGCGCAGACGACGAGCGCCGCCACGTAGCAGAGGTCGAGATACACCGTGCTGTCCGCGAACGTGAGGGCACTGAACCATCCGGTCTGGTCGAACAGCCGGGCCGCCAACGCCGGGGTCCACGGGGAGCCCGGTCCCCAGATCTCGTTCCGGTGCGGGAGTTCACGCAACAGGAACACGAGATAGCACAGGCCGTAGCCGATGCGCAGCGTCGAGGCCGCGTACAGCGAGACCGGTCGATGAGTGAGCAGAGTAAGCAGGTCGTCGAGGCGCCGGTACCCCACTGGCACGGGCCCCTCCGTGGCAGTTCGTGGGGCATCGCCCTTGCTGAGCATGGGCATCGGAGTTCGGTCAGCGGCCATGCGCGGGCACCTTCCACCAGGGCAGATTACGAGTGTCGACCACCGACGGCGGTACCGGACGGCGGTGGCCGGTTGCATCGAGGGCGGCTACCGGCCTGGTGAGGACGCGGAGTTGAACTCCGGCGATGCTGCCTGGCCGGGCGGCGGTGATCCGGTCCACGGCGATGTTCCGCAGGTACTCCTGCCACATGACCGCACGGTCCGAGTAGGAAACGTCGCTGTTGCCGTGGGTTTCGAGATAACCCGTCCACGCCCTGCGGAGCATGTTCTGGTTGGTATGGCTCGGGAAGGGGTTGTGTCGGACCTCGGCATCGTCCACGGCGGTCAGGTCGAACTAGTACTCCAGTCTGGTTTCGCGATCTTGTGGCCGTACCCGGCCGGGAACGGGTACGGCCACCGCGTGATCATCGGTTGGTGTGTGGACAAA
>NZ_JBEZVN010000101.1:0-3249 GCF_040636995.1 Streptomyces sp. NPDC032161
GCATACACCGACACATCCACCGGCGCCAGATCCAACACACCCCCCACCGGAAAACCCGGCCCACGCAACGAGAACTGCTCCCACAACCGCCAACGGCGGCCCAGCAGCAGGGCGCCGTCGTCACTCATGGGCCACGCCCGCCGGAACCTCCGCGAGCTCCTCGGCGACGATCTCCGCCAGCTCCGCGGGGGTGGGATAGGCGAAGACCAGGGCGACCGCGATCTCGGTGCCCAGCGCCTCCTGGATGCGGCCGGTGATCTGGAACGCCGTCAGCGAGTCACCGCCGGACTCGAAGAAGTCCGCGTCCGCGTCGAGTCCTTCGTTGCTCAGCGCCTCCTGGTAGAGGCGGGTGATCAGTTCGGTCAGCCCGGCGGTGGTCCGCAGATCGTGCGCGACGGCCTGGTCCTGGACGGTCATGGTGGCTCCTTCGGAGTGAGGAATGGTGAAAGGTGTTGAGTGGGGCAGGCGTCACGACAGGGCGGACAGCGGTGGGACGGCGGGCGGCGGGGCCTGGGGGCCCGGCCCGGCGGCCACGCCCGCGCCCGCGCCCATGCCGGCCAGGGCGGCCGGCGAGTTGCCGCCGGAAACCACCACGGCCGTACGGCCGCGGAAGCCGCGCCGGAGCGCGCCGGCCAGGGCCGTGCTGCCGCTCGGTTCGGCGGGCAGGCCGGCCCGGTGCAGCAGCTCCATGGCCTGGAGGATCTCCTCGTCCTCGACGGCGATCAGCTCGTCGACCCGCCGCTGGACGATGGGGAAGACGATCTCGCCGGGCCGCTGGCCGCGCAGTCCGTCGGCGACGGTCTGCGACGCGGGCAGCTCCACCGGACGCCCGGCGGCGACCGATACGGCGTAGCGGCACGCCTGTCGGGGCTCCACACCGATGACCCGCAGCGGGCGCCCTGCGACGTCGGCCGCCAGACAGCTGCCTGCCAGCAGCCCGCCGCCGCCGACCGGTACGAACAGCAGATCGAGATCCGGCACCTCCTCCAGGATCTCCAGGGCCACGGTGCCCTGTCCGGCGACGACACGTTCGTCGTCGGAGGAGGGCACCAGCAGGGCACCGGTGTCCGCGGCCAGTTGCCGGGCGAGCCGGTCGCGTGCGGCGACGCCGCCGTCCACCGTCAGCACCCGGGCGCCCAGTCGGCGGATGGCGTCGGCCTTGGCCCGGCCCGCTCCGGCCGCCATCACCACGGTGGCCTCGGCACCGGTCCGGCGGGCGAGTGCGGCCACCGCGATCCCGTGGTTGCCGGAGGAGCCGGCGACCACCGCCGGGGTGTCCCGGCCGAGCATGGCGTTGGCGGCGCCCCGGGCCTTGAACGAGCCGCCCCGCTGGAGGTGTTCGGCCTTCAGCAGCAGTCCGCGCAGCCCGGGGCCGGACAGCTCCGGCAGTGCGTCGGCGGTCAGCAGCGGCGTACGGCGTACCGGTCCGCGGATCCGTTCCGCCGCCGCCCGTACCTCGGCCGGGCCGAGGCGGATGCCGGCGGCGGTCACGACGTCCGGCCCGCGACCGGCGGGCCGCCGTGGTGCAGGGCGGCCCGGTCCGTCTTGCCCGTGCGCGTGGTGGGCAGCCGGTCGATGCGGTGGAACCGGCGCGGCATCATGTGCGGCGGCAGGGCCTGTGCGAGGTGTCTGCGCAGCTCCGCGTCGGTGACCGCGTCCAGCGAGCCGGCGACATGGGCGTACAGGAACACCCGTCCCCGTTCGTCCGGTTCGGCGGTGACCACGGCGCCGGTCACCCGGGGGTGGCCGAGCAGCACGCCCTCGATCTCGGCCGGGTCGACCCGGTAGCCCCTAATCTTCACCTGCCGGTCGGAGCGGCCCAGGTACTCCAGTACGCCGTCCGGCCTGCGCCGGGCCAGATCCCCGGTGCGGTAGGCGCGGGCGCCCGGCCGTCCGCCCGGATCCGGGCGGAAGCGGTCGGCGGTCAGCTCGGGCCGGCCCCGGTAGCCGCGCGCCACCCCGATGCCGCCGAGGGTGATCTCGCCGATCTCGCCCGGGGGCACCTCCCGTCCGTCGGGGCCGGTCAGTCTCGCCGTCATCCCGTCGATCGGGGTCCCGACCAGGTCGGCGGTGGTCTCCGGTTCGGGGGGCACCGCGTAGCGGGTGGCGGTCATGGTGCATTCGGTGGGGCCGTACTGGTTGACCAGGCTGCCGGGCAGCAGCCGGCGGGCGCCGGAGCTGAGGAACGGCAGCAGCGATTCACCGCTGGCCACGACCAGGCGCAGTCCGCTCAGCCGCTCCTCGGCCCGGTCCTGCTGGGCGAGGAAGGTGAGGAAGGACGGGGTGACGCTCAGCAGGGTGTCGACGCCCTCGCGTCGCAGGATCTCCGTGAAGCTGTCGGCCCGCAGCAGGGTGCTCCGTTCCGCCAGGATCACGGTGCCCCCGGCGACCAGCGGGGCGAAGGTGTCGCGGATGGAGGCGTCGTAGCCGAGAGGCGCGACCTGGAGCGCCACGGTGTGCGGGCCGAGGCCGTAGTCGCGGGCGATGAAGCGCAGATACGAGTCGAGGCCGGCCCGCTCGATCAGGACGGCGTTGGGGGTGCCGGTGGAGCCGGACGTGTGGCTGACGTAGGCCAGTTGCCGTCCGGACACCTCCGGCCGCCCGCCGGAGGTCCCCGCCCCTGCGAAGCCGGCGGGACCGTCCGCCCCGTCCAGCTCGTCGAGGTCGATCACCGGTCCTTCCACCGTCAGCCGGGTGGTCCGCCGTACCGTGCTCCGGGTGAGCAGGGCGGTGGCGCCGCCGCTGCGGACCATGGCGGCCAGCCGGGGCGGCGGCTGCGTCACGTCCAGCGTGAGGAAGGCGCCTCCCGCGCGGAGTACCGCCGCCACCGCCACCACGCTCTCCGGCCCCGGTTCCAGCGCGATGGCGCAGACCTGCTCCCGCCCGATTCCCCGGGCGGTCAGGGTGCGGGCCAGCCGCTCGGTCCAGGTGTCGAACCGGCGGTAGCTGACGGAGCCGGCCGGGGTGCGCAGAGCGGTGGCCTCGGGCGTGCGCTCGGCGTGTGCGTGGATCGTGTCGAGGAAGCTCACCATGACGGCACGCCCCCCTGCCGGTGCTCCTGGTCGACGGCGACGAAGCGGAGTTCGGAGGTGTACGCGTTGCCCTGGTCGTCGGTGAGCCACGCGTGCTCGGGGGTGGGCAGCATCTCGGTGATGGTGAGCTTGGCCTCCGGATCCTTCCGCGCCAGCCGCCGCGCGGCCTTGGCCAGGATGTTCACGTACACCGGCGCGTCGAAGTCCACGTAGAACG
>NZ_JBEZVN010000102.1:0-3125 GCF_040636995.1 Streptomyces sp. NPDC032161
GCGACTCGATCATCAGCCTCCAGGTCGTTTCAAGGGCCCGTCGCGCCGGTCTGTCACTCTCCTCCCGGGACGTCTTCCAGCACCCCACCATCTCCACCCTCGCCGCTCGTATCGACGAGGCCGGACCGCACGGGGCACTGGACCCCTCCGAGGACGCGGGCCAACAGGGACCGGTCAGTGGAACGGTGGCGTCGACCCCCGTCCGGGAGTGGTTCTTCGAGACCCACCCGGTGGCTACCGGCCACTTCAACATGTCCCTGGCGTTCGAGCTGCCGCACGACGTCGACCTGACAGCGCTCCGTGCCGCAGTCGGGGCGCTGGTCACTCAGCACGACGCCCTGCGCTCCACGTTCGTCCAGGACGCGGAAGGCGTCTGGACCGGGCGGATCACACCCGACGCCGACCTCGATGCCGTCTTCACCGTCCACACACTCCCTGCCGACGGAGCCGACGCGGCCTGGCACGCACTGGTCGTCGACGCACAGGCCGGGCTCGACCTCGCTGGCGGCCCCCTGATCCGTACGGTCGTCGGCACGGCCACCGACGGGGACGCACCGGCCCGCCTGCTGATCACCGCGCACCATCTGGTGATCGACGGCGTCTCCTGGCGCATCCTGCTCGGCGACCTGGCCACCGCGTACGAGCACGCGATCGCCGGCCACACCCCCGACCTCGGTCCGCGTACCTCGTCCGTGCGCGACTGGGCGGACCGGCTCGGCGCGTACGTTCGCGAGGGAGGCTTCGACGACCAGGCGGCGTACTGGAGCTCGGTGGCCGAGGCCGCCGAGATCGGCCTGCCGCGCGACATGCCGCTGGGCGGGAACAAGGTGGCCGACCAGGCGGCGGTCATGGCGTACCTCGACACGGATGACACGCACGCGCTGCTGCACCAGGTCCCCGGCCGGTTCCGGACCCAGATCAACGACGTGCTCCTCGCCGCCCTCGCCCGCACCTTGCGGGGCTGGACCGGGCGGGACAAGGTCGCCGTGAACCTGGAAGGACATGGTCGCGAGGAACTGTTCGACGACATCGACCTGACGCGTACCGTCGGCTGGTTCACGGCGATGTACCCCGTGGCGCTCGAACTCCCCGCAGGGGACGACTGGCCGGGGACCATGCGCTCGGTCAAGCGCCAGCTGCGAGCCGTCCCGGACCGGGGCGTCGGCTACGGCGCGCTCCGCCACCTCGCGGACACGCCCGGTCTCGTCCCCGCCGTCGATCCACTGATCAGCTTCAACTACCTGGGGCAGTTCGACACGGCCACCGGCGGCGCGGGTCTCCTCGACCGGTCCGTCGCGGTCGACGGGCAGGAACACGGACCCCAGCAGGAGCGGAACCATCTGATCGACGTGGTCGCCGCAGTGGACGACGGCAGGTTCGTCGTCACCTGGTACTACTCGGCAGCCGTGCACCACCGGGAGACGGTCGCGGCCCTGGCCGAGGAGTTCGTCGCGGCTCTGCGGAGCGTGGCCCGAGGCTGACGTCCCGGGACCTCGCACCGCCTCGGCTCGCTCCGGTCGGGCCGCCCTGGCCGGAGGTCGGCCGCCCCGCCCTGTCCCCGGCGCGGCGCCGACCTCCGGCCGGCCCCCCACCCCCATCCCCTCAGCCCTTCCGCCCCGCCCTTTTCTTGGTGTCACAAGGAGACGCGAGATGAGCACGCAACCGTCCCGGGAGAACCGGATCAGCGCCCTGCCCGCCCACATGCAGGAGTTGCTCAGGGCACGCATGGCGGGTGCCGTGGCGGCGGTCGACCCCGACGCGATATCTCCCGTCGAACGTGGGGAGGGGGCGGAGCTTCCGGCATCATTCGCGCAGCAACGCCTTTGGTTCCTGGAGGAGTTCAGGCCCGGCGGCACAGAGTACAACTCCGGTCTTGCCCTGCGTGTACGAGGCGACCTCGATGTCGCCGCGCTTCAGCGGGCTGTGGATATGCTCGTCGCCCGCCACGAGTCGCTGCGCACCACTTTCGATTCCGTCGACGGCAGGGTCGTCCAGGTGGTGCATTCCACGCTCGCCGTACCGATCGAGTACATCGATAGCGCCGGACGGGACGCAAGGATCGGGCAGGCCGGGGAATCCGGGCCGGGCGGGCAGCCCGATGCCGCAGGCGCCGTTGTCGACGATCTCCTGCGCGAGCGCCTGCTGACCCCGTTCGACCTGCGCGAAGGCCCGCTCGTACGCGTCTGCCTCGTACGCATCGGCACCGGCGAACACGCCCTGCTTCTCGCCATGCACCACATGGTCACCGACGGCCGGTCGCTGGACATCCTCACCGACGAACTCGGCCGGTGCTACGCGGCCGTCGTGCGCGGTGAGACGCCCGGACTCCCCTCCCTGCCGATCCAGTACGCCGACTTCGCCGTCTGGCAGCGGGACAGGGTCGACTGTTCGGATGCGCAGGAGGAGAAGGGGCTCGCGTACTGGCGTCAGCGGCTGGCCGGTCTCGAACCCCTGGAGCTGCCCACCGACCGGCCCCGCCCCGCCGTGCGAAGCTCGGCCGGCGCGGTCCACACGTTCCGTGTCGCACCGGAGCTGGCACGGCGCCTCGCCGCCGCGGGGCGGGAACGGGGCGCGAGCCCCTTTGTGACACTGACGGCGGTGACGCAACTGCTCCTGTCGCGCTACAGCGGCCAGGACGACATCGCGCTCGGCACCGCCACCTCGGGCCGGGACCGCACCGAACTGGAGAATCTCGTCGGGTTCTTCGTCAACACCCTCGTGCTGCGTTCGCGGATCGACCCGACTGCCACGTTCGGCGACTTCCTCACGGATGTGAAGAACACGGTGCTGGAGGCGTTCGACCACCAGCACGTGCCCTTCGACCGAGTGGTCGAGGCCGTGGCCCCCGAGCGGGACCCCAGCCGTATGCCCCTGGTCCAGGCCGTGGTGGTGTTGCAGAGCGCCACCGAGTCGGCTCCTGACTTCCCCGGCCTGAGCCTGGAGCCGATGGGGGTGACCAGGGACGCGCTGCCCTTCGACTTCATGCTGGAATTCGAGGAAAAGGGCGAGGAGTTGATCGGCGCAATCGAATACAGCACGGATTTGTTCGATGCGGTGACGGTGGAGCGGATGGCGGGGCATTGGTTGGGTCTTGCGGAGGGGTTGGTGGCTGCTTCGGGTGTGGC
>NZ_JBEZVN010000103.1:0-2987 GCF_040636995.1 Streptomyces sp. NPDC032161
AGGGTCGGCAGGATCAGGCCCCAGTAGGTGTCCACGCCGCCCAGTTTCGCGATCATGGCGAAGGTCGGGATCATGGTGACGTGGTAGGGGACCATCACCATCGACAGGAACGACCAGAACATCGTCTCGCGGCCCGGGAAGCGTTTCTTGGCGAAGGCGTAGCCGGCGAGTGAGGCGAGCAGCAGCACGCCGATGACGGAGATGATCGAGTAGAGCAGGGTGTTGAACAGCCAGCGTGGTACGTCCTGGGCGTTGAGGACGGTGTCGTACGCTTCGCCGCTCAGTGGCCAGGGCAGGAGGCTGCCGGGGAACTCGACCGCTGCGGACGGTTTCAGCGAGAGTACGACCATGGCGTAGAACGGGAAGATCGTGACGAGCGCGGCCACGGTCAGCAGGACGGCGCGGCCGGTCCGGCCGGCCCGGGTGGGGCGCATGCCGTGCGGGACGGTGTCGCGTTCGGCGAGCTTGCGCAGTCTGCGTTCGGCGCGGCGGGCGGCCCGGCGTTCGGCCTTGCGCGCGGCCTGGCCGGACGTCGCGGGCGCGGTGCCGGTGACCGTGGGCGGGGTCTCGGTCTTGGCGGGTGGTGCGGTCATGGTCACTGGTCCTTCCCGATCACGAGCCGCTGGATCAGTGCGACCACCACGGTCAGTGCGAACAGTGCGACACCGATGGCGGAGGCGTAGCCCAGGTCGAAGTATTTGAAGCCCGCGTCGTAGAGCTGGAAGACGAGCGTGTAGCTGGCGTTGGCGGGGCCGCCGCCGGTCATCGTGTAGACCGCGTCGAAGACCTGGAACGAGGCCGTGGTCTCGATCACGGCGAGGAAGAACAGGGCGGGTTTGAGCTGCGGCAGCACGATGTGCCTGAAGCGCTGCCAGGCGCCGGCGCCGTCGGTGAGTGCCGCTTCCTCCAGTTCCCGGGGGATGTCCTGCATGCGGGCCAGCAGGATCAGCATCCCGTACCCGAAGCGGGACCAGATGCCGACGATGGCGAGCGCGGGCAGGACCAGCACGTCGTCGGAGAGCCAGGAGCCCTTGGACATCCCGAACACGCTCATCAGCGTCGGCCACGGGCCGTTGGTGGAGAAGATCCACACGAAGACGGTGGCGGCCAGCACCAGCGAGGTGACGACCGGCAGGAAGAACACCGACCGGAAGAACCTGGCGCCGCGGAACGCGCGGCGGGTGATCAGCGCCAGCGACACCGACACGACGAGTGTGCCCGGCACGGCGAGCACGGTGTACAGGACGGTGACCTTCAGTGCCTGCCAGAACAGCGGGTCGTCCCACAGGCGGGTGAAGTTGTCCAGCCCGATGAAGCTGCCGCCGCCGGTCAGGGTGTAGTCGGTGAAGCTCATCAGCACACCGGCGATGCCCGGACCGAAGCGGAAGGCGAGGAAGAGCAGGAAGCACGGGAGGACGAACAGCAGGCCGATCCGGGCCTCGCGGCGCGCCTGCGGCCCGCTGCGACGGCCCCGGCGGGTGGGTTCCGCGACGACTGCCACGGGGATCTCCTTGCGGTGCGGGGGAAAGGGCGGGGGCGGAGGGGACCGCCCCGGGGGGGGTGCGGGGCCCGGATCCGGGTGCGGCCGGAAAAGGGGGGGCCCCGCACCCGGTATCAGCGGCCGAGCAGCGCCTGCGCGGCCTTCTGCGCGGCGTCCAGCGCCTCCTGCGGGCTCTTCTTGCCCAGCAGCGCGGCCTGGATCTCCGGCGCGAGCACGCCCTGGACCTCACGGGACTTGTCCTGGAGCGGTCCCACGGTCATGGCCGGCAGCGTGGCACCGACCGCCGTCTGCAGCGCGTCGTCGGGGTAGAGGTCGCCGCCGGACTTGCGGGCCGGGAAGTAGCCCGCCTCCTTCTGCAGGCCGGCCGCGTTCTTCGACTCGGCCACGAAGTTCAGCCAGTCGCCGGTGTTCTTCTTGTCGGCGCCCTTCAGCATCGACAGGGCGCCCACCGTGCCGTAGCCGACCGGTTCGACGTCCTTCAGCGGCGGTTGGACGACGATGTTCTCCTTGCCCCAGAACGGCTCGACGTCGGTGGGGGTGTTCTGCCAGGTGCAGGCGATCTTGCCCTTGGCGGTCGGGGTCTGCTCCAGCTTGGGCGTGGTGGTGATCAGGTCCTTGTCGGTGTAGCCGCCGTCGACGAGCTTCTTCAGGTACGTCAGCGCCTTGACACCGGCCGCGTCGTTGAACGTGACGCTCTTGCCGTCCTTGGAGAAGACGTCGCCGCCCGCCTGCCACAGCAGCGGGTAGAAGGTCATGTTCAGGGTCTGCTGGGTGTCGCCGTAGAAGCTGGTGGCGTAGTAGCCCTTCGCCTTCAGCCTCGGGCCCAGCGCCTCCAGTTCCGCCCAGGTCGTGGGGTAGTTCTTCTCGCCGATGGCGGCGAACACCCGCTTGTCGCAGACCAGCGGATTGGCGCTGGTCAGGATCGGGGTGGCGAGCGCCTTGCCGTCGATCGTGACGGACTTCAGCGCGAAGTCGGTGTAGTCGGACCTGGCGCCGGAGGGCATGTACTCGTCGGCCGGGACGATGTTCCTGGCGTACTTCGGCAGCTGGTCCGGGATCAGGTAGACCGCGTCCGGGCCCTTGCCCGAGGCGATCGCGGTGGCCAGGGCGGTGTCGCGGTTGGCCCAGGGGAAGGTCTCCACCTTCACCTCGACACCCGCGTGCTCCTTCTCGAACGCCTTGATCAGGCCGTCCCAGTAGGCCTTGTTCTTGGCCTCGTCGAAGATGACCGGGTAGGTCCACATGGTGACGGTGTTGTCGTCGCCGCCGCTGGAACAGCCGGCCAGCACACCGGCGGCGAGCGCGGTGGCCACAACCGGGACAGCGACAGCACGGACTCTGGAACGACGGGTGACAAGACGGGACATGAGAGGGTCCTCCGAGGACATGAGGGCAGGACGGGGAAAGGGAGACGGCAACCGGTGCGCAGTCACCGGACCGGCACCATCTGAACAGTGCCGGTGCGCCGGGCACGTTCAGCAGCGAA
>NZ_JBEZVN010000104.1:0-2925 GCF_040636995.1 Streptomyces sp. NPDC032161
CCTGCGAAAGCACCGGACTTTCGGCTACCTCACCCCGACCGAGACCAGGCAGCGGCACCAGCACGCCCTCGCGGCATAACGATCACGTGTCCGAGGTCACGGGGAAACTTCACCGAGGCCGAGCGGATCTGCTGCGTCGAAGCCTGGGTTCCCGGAGCGTGGTGTCGGGGACCCAGGCTTCGTGCGAGGGGATGCTCAGACTGTTCTCAGCGTGGTCTGATGCGGAGCGCGCTTCAGGTTCTGTTCGCTCGTCGGTGAACCTTGGCGGAGCAGATCGGTCCAGCGCCCGTGGCGGAGGACGTGGAACTCCGATGCTCCTCCGAAGGGACGCCGGCGCCGCGATACCCGCAGCTCGCGGGAGAGCTCCGCATCAACGAGTCTGGCCATCTCGCCGAGGGAGGGAACCGCCGCAACGACAGTCGTCACGATCGGGTCCTCGCACAGTTCGCCGCCCCAGCCAACAGTGAACGCCTTTTCCGTCAGCAGTACGCGCAGCGCAATCTCGCGGTCCCAGCCGGTCGGCAGAAACAGTTCGAGATTGCCCTCGCCCTCCAACGCCGTGCCCAGGTACCACAAGGCCTCGTCACGAATGATCCCGATGGGATCGGTGGCAGCGAGAAGCCCGTCGACCGCGTCGATGAGAGCCCCTTCACGCGCCGTCGGTTCATCCCGCGCGTTGAGATCCGGGTCGGTATGCAAGTAGGTCACGATACTGATCCTCCTTTCACCTTAGAAGAGGGTGAAGTGCCGGGGCTTACCGCGGAAGCGCCAGCCGATACGGAAGGTGGGCCGACCGGCGAAGCGGTTGTAGTTCCAGCCGATCTCGACCCGGCGTCCTTGATGGTTCCAGCGTCCGGACTGCTGGCCCTTGTAGAACGCGTTCTTCGCACGACCGTAGTTGGCAACGGAAAAGTTGCCGTACCGGTAGCTCATGCCGCCGTAGCGGCCTGAACGCAGTACCTTGCTCGCGAACTTCGCTGACTTGGCGAGGCGGTAGGCCCGATAGGCCGTATAGCCGAAGCGTGCCGCCGTGATGATCTGGCCGCCGGGGGCGAAACTCAGCGCCGTCGCCGCGATGCCCCACTTGTTCTTCCAAGCCCATTTTCCGGCCTTTCTCCACCAGCTCCGCCCATCGAGGTCGTACTGGTTGACGGGGTCGCCGGGGTAGGCGTAGGCGTTGGCCCCGCCGCCGTAGACGGGGGCGACGCTGAGGAACCGGCCCGTGGACGGGTTGTAGAGGCGGACGCCCATGAGGGTCATGCCGGTGGGAGTCTCAGTGGTCGGTTCGTGAGTATATGAGTCGTTCTGGTGTCGCCTGATGGTGTGGACGGAGGCAGAACGTGCCGGTCCGATGCCGGTGGCCTGCTGGGATCGGTGGGGTGAGTGAACGCAAGCCGTACCAGACCGACTTGACGGACGAGCAATGGGCGTTGATCGAGCCGGTGCTCACGGCCTGGAAGAACCGGAACCGTTCCGTCAGCGGCCACCAGGGCCGCTACTCGATGCGGGAGATCGTGAACTCGATCCTCTACCAGTCCCGGACCGGCTGTCAGTGGGCTCTCCTGCCGAACGACCTGCCGCCGAAGAGCGCGACGTACTACTACTTCGCCGCCTGGCGGGACGACGGCACCGACCAGCAGATCCACGAACTCCTGCGCTGCCAGGTGCGGGAGAGGAACCGGCGATTAGAGGACCCGACCCTGGTGATCCTGGACACCCAGAGTGTCCGGGCGGCCACCGGTGTCCCCGTGGCCACAACGGGCAAAGACGCCGCGAAACGGGTACCGGGTCGCAAACGGGGACTGGCCGTGGACGTCCTCGGCCTGGTCATCGCCGTCACCGTGCTGGCCGCGAGCGTCCACGACAACGCCGCCGGCATCACTCTGCTCGACCAGGTCGCCGTCGCGGCCGGCGGCTCGGTCAGCAAAGCCCTGGTCGACCGGGGCTTCAAGAACCAGGTCGTCACGCATGGGGCCGCCCTCGGTATCGACGTCGAGATCGTCCAGCGGAACCCTGAGGAGCAGGGATTCGTTCCGCAGCCGAAACGGTGGCGGGTGGAGCAGACGTTCGGGATCTTGATACTGCACCGGCGGCTGATCCGCGACTACGAGCACCGTCCGGCCTCCTCCGCCTCACGTGTCTACTGGGCCATGACTCACGTCATGGCCTGTCGGCTCACCGACACGAACACGCTCACCTGGCGCGATCCGCGGGTGGCCAGCGCGTGAACCTGAACCCTCTCCTGCAGGCACTCGACCTTCAGGAAGACGCCGCCCAGGCCCTGGCCGATGATCTCCGCACCCAGATCGACGCCCTGCAGACCCAACTCCGTGAGGCCGAACTACGTCTGGAACACCTCGCCATCACCCGCACGACCATCACCGGCCTTGCCGACCGAATCCCGAACCAGACGGTCGACCCAGCAGGAAGTCTGGAGCTGCCCGAGCACCCGGACTACCCGCGCATCCTCGCCGTCTTCAACGACACCACCGGTCCACTGAGGGCCCGAGACATCTGTCAGGCCCTCGACTTCGAGCTCCTGCCGAAACACGTCGAACGCACCCGCGCCAAGATGAAACGTCTGGTCACAATAGGAATCCTCACCGAGGCCGAGCCCGGCACCTTCAGCAAGAAGCAGTAACCAAGCCCGGAACGGACATCAACTCACGAACCGCCCACTGAGGGCTTTGCCCGCCTTCAGGAGTTGGTGGGCCCAGACGCGTGGGCCTCTCACCTCGGCATCCTCGCCAAGAACGTGCTGGTCAAGCTGGTCGGGACCTGTCCCCGAGTGGTGGACAACTCTGAGCCCGGCCCCCGGGAGGGGCCGAGTAGGAGGCATCTTTTATGGTGATGAAGGTCTACTCGCCCGAGTTCAAGGCGGACGCTGTCGCGCTGTACCTGTCGGACCCGAGCCACACCTTCGAG
>NZ_JBEZVN010000105.1:0-2748 GCF_040636995.1 Streptomyces sp. NPDC032161
CAGCAGGCGCCGATCGCCCACGAACAGCAGTCAGCTACCCTGACACTCGCCGCATAACGACACGAGCAGGTGTCCACTGCTCGGGGACAAGGCCCGTCATCGCCAAGGGTGGCGGCTTGGCCGACATCAATGTCGGAGACGCCATTGAGCATATGGAGGCGCATCGAGCTCAGCGGGCCACGTCGGGCGGTCAAAGCCTGTTCTATTCCTGGCTGAAGGAACTGGGGCACCTGCACCGAACATCCGGCCAGGCCTCGGTCGGGCAGCTCGTCGACCGCTACCGGCCGCAGTCCAAGCCGATCCGGGACCTGCTGGTCGAGTACCTCAAGGAACGCCAGCCCACCATGGACTACACGTCCTTGGAGGACGCGTCACGGACGCTTGTGAGGAATTTCTGGCTGCAGATTGAGCGCATCCAGCCCGGCATCGACACACTTCGGCTGCCATCCGAAGTCGTGAGCGCATGGAAGCAGGTCAGCAGGACGAAAGTCACACGCCGCCGGCTGCCCGATGGCACAGTCCACGAGGCGGTGACGGAGCGCGCCAACTACGGCAGCCTCGTGATCGGAGTTCGAGCCCTATACCTCGACCTGGCCCACTGGGCCGTCGAGGAACCAGAACGCTGGGGCCCATGGGTTGCTCCCTGCCCGGTCAGCGCCGCCGATGCCAGTACGTCCAAGCACGAGAAGCGCCGCAAGGCCAAGATGGACCAGCGCACCCGCGAACGACTGCCCGCGCTGTCCACCGTTGTCCGCGCCGCCAGGGCGAACTGGACGGAGGCCCGGGAGGGGATGGACGCCCTGCAGGCTGCCCCACTCGGTGGCCGGTTCACGTTCAGGGGCAGAACCAACACGCGCCAGAAGACGGACTCGTCGACTCCGTTCCGGGCCTACGACGAGTCCGGCCGACGCGTCCATCTGGGACTGCTCGAGGAACGGGCGTTCTGGGCCTGGGCCACGATCGAGTTCCTGCAGCACACCGGCGTCCGGATCGAGGAGATGCTGGAGGCCAGCCATCACGCCCTGATCCAGTACAAGCTCCCCACCAGCGGCGAAGTAGTACCTCTGCTCCAGGTCGCTCCCTCGAAAACCGACGAGGAACGGCTTCTCCTCGTCAGCCCAGAACTGGCCGACGTCCTCAGCACGATCACCGCCCGCGTCCGCGACCCTCGAACAGGCGCGATCCCGATGCTGCCCAACTACGACGTCGCGGAGAAGATCTGGAACCCGCCGATGCCGCTGCTGTTCCAGTGGACATACGGAGGCCAGCGCACACCGGTGTCCCGCCAACTGATCCGCAACGGTCTCAACGAGGTTCTGGAACGAACCGGGCTCACCGACTCCGCGGGCCAGCCCCTCGACTTCGCTCCGCACGACTTCCGAAGGATCTTCATCACTGACGCAATCCGCAGCGGCCTGCCGCCCCACATCGCGCAGGTCCTCGCAGGCCACTCCGACATCAACACCACGATGGGCTACAACACCATCTACCCGGCGGACGCCATCGAAGCCCACCGCGCGTTCATCGCCCGCCGTCGATCGCTTCGTCCCAGCGAGGAATACCGGACCCCGACGAACGAGGAGTGGGACGCCTTCCTCGCCCACTTCGAGAAGCGCAAGCTCTCACTGGGAACCTGCGCTCGGGCCTTCGGAACGTCGTGCATCCACGAACACGCTTGCGTCCGATGTTCGCTCCTCCGACCCGAGCCGTCCCAGCGAGACCGTCTGACCGAGATCCGCGACAACCTGCTCGACCGGATCGCCGAAGCTCAGCGGGAGGGCTGGCTCGGCGAGGTCGAGGGCCTGGAGATCAGCCTGGCCGGCGCCGAGGACAAGTTGACCCAGCTCGATGCCGCTCTCAAGCCCTCAGTCATCCACCTGGGCCTGCCCACCTTCGGCGAGATCGCCGCACGGACCACCTGATCGGCTCCGCCACGCGACTGGCGGAGCCGATCAAGGTTGACGACGCGCGAGGATGATCCCTCCCAGCTTGCTCTCGGCAGAGGTGAGAGTCTTGTGCGTCTCGACGGCGAAGCCAACTTCATTAAGCCACTCAATCGTCTGGTGGTGCTGCCGGCGATGGACATAGACCTTCATCGGGTGCCCGCCATAGCCCTCAGTCTTCAACTGCGACTCATCGCCGACATGGAAACTGAGCAGCAATGGCCCACCGGGCCGAAGCACTCGACGGAAATGCGCAAGAACCGAGCTGATCTCGTCGTCAGGAATGTGGATCAATGAGTACCAGGCGACCAGGCCAGTCACGGAGGCGTCGGCCAAGGCGAGGTCCGTCATGGAACCGAGATCGAACCGCACACCGGGGTGATCACGACGGGCCACATCGATCATTCCAGGTGACAGATCGATGCCAATCGCGTCCAGGCCAAGGTTCCGCAGGTGGCCTGTGATCCTGCCGGTCCCACACCCCACGTCCGCAACCAGCCCGCCGCCTTGGGCACGCACCAGGTCGGCAAACATGGCCAAGACCGCGCGTTCCTCGGGCGTTTCGTCCAAGAGGTGACGTGTCAGCTCTGCGTAGCTTGCAGCGACGGTGTCATAAGACGTCCGCGTATCCGCCAACCAGTCATCTGCGTTCAGTCCCATTTCCACCGACCGCAGGCTACACAACCGGTGTGACGGCTTAGTTCGGAGAAGGGGGCGCGGACGTAGCCGTGTTCGTGGCAGTGGTCGAGCACGGTGGCGGGCGCGGTGCGGCAGACGGCGCACGCCCACCCGGCCACCCTGCGGG
>NZ_JBEZVN010000106.1:0-2688 GCF_040636995.1 Streptomyces sp. NPDC032161
GCGCAGACACCACCAGGCAACAGCCCGACACAGCCACTACCAACGACGGGCCGCCGACGAATCCGCTGGGTAGATCACGAAACCGTACTGGAGTATTAGTTGCCCACTTTTGACCTGCGAGAACGCCGGGAATCGAGCCGAACTCGGTCAGTTCGATACCGGTGCGAACCACTGAATGCCGCACCGTGCGGCCCCGGACGAGGCTCCGCCCCCGCTTCGGCGATGCCCTGGGCGACCACCCGACACGGCAGCCGGGCCACTCACCTGCCTGCCAACGCCCCCACAAGGTAAAACGGTCCGACGGGCGAACCGCCGGACCGTCGGACCGCTACGAAAGGTCAAGACCCGAAGGTGACGATGTAGACCGGGCTGTTGTCGGGGTGCTCCTGGTGCACTACCGGACATGACGTCTTCTGCTCGCTGTGCTCGGTCTTGACCTGGATTCCGCAGAAGGGCGACTCGTCCCAGTCGAGCTGGTTGATGTAGCTGAGCACGGGGATGCTGTCACCCTGGTTGTCCGCGTTACGGGTGTCAGCGCTGGCCCCGCCGATGCCGGCGAAGAGGATCCCGCAGGTGGCCGCGGCCACCGCTGCGATCTTCTGGACGTTCCTCACTATGTTCTCCTTCGCTGCTCTGCCCCGGATCGGGCAGATTCCGTAGAGAACGATGCACGAAAAGGATCAGTGCGTAACGTCATTCTTCCTTTGAGCACTCGCACGGCCGCACAAGTCACAAGATCCTGGAGTACTACCTATGGGCGGGAATATCCCAATGAGTCCCGTCGGGGATGTGCCAGACGTGTGCGCTCCCGTCTGCCTCGCGGACGTAGTCGAACCTGTCGTGCGAGGGGCGGCTAGCAACGTTCCACCAGCGCCAGGCGTCCTCGACCCGGGCCCAGAGGGCGGGGCGCCGCCGTAGGTGATCGTGCCCGTGCCGTCACCAGCGAGGGGCGTACGGGCCCACGAACCGTCGGCTCCCTGGATCTGGAGAGTCGTGGTTCCCGCGTCGTCGATGTGGTAGACGATCTTCGCTCCAGGCAGATGGAGGGGGAGAAGCAGCGGTTCGGGGTGTGGTGGTCGACATCGGAGAGGTCAACGGCACAGTGGGCGGTTGGCGAGTCCGCCGTCCCACCCTCGCCGGCGTCGATACGCCCGGCGAGGGTGAGTTCCTGCGGGAACTCGGCGGTGCCCATACGGAACACGTCCGCCCCACCGTCCGTGAGTGCCTTGACGACCCGGTCGGTCGGCCAGTCGTCGCGCGCTGCGATCACGAGAAAGGCGGGCGTGGGCCAGTCCCTAGGGCCCTCTCGTCGAGCGGCGGCGGGTTGTCGACGGATCCGTCGGGGATGGTGGGCGCGTGGGTCTGCATGCAGGGCGACGGCCCGTCGTAGAGGCCGACGGACATCTGCAACTCGTTGTCGTAGACGACCGGGCGCTTCACAGGGCGCGGTAGGGCCGCCCGTCGCGAGGGTCGCCGGCCCGTGGGCGCCACCTACTGCAGATCGTCGCCGAGGACCTCGCGTCGGGCGGCGAGCACCTTGCGGTTGAGCGAGTTGGTCATGCGGATCGCCACGAAGGTGAGAAGGAAGAAGGAGATCGTGAAGAGGATCTGGGTGATGGTGCTGACGACGCCGATGTTGCGGGTGGCGCCGGCGATGATCAGCGTGATCCCATTGCCGGAGAGCCAGGCGAACCAGACGCGGAACTTCTCGACCCGTACGGCGGACTGGACTTCGCGATAGCTCGCCATCGGTTGCTCCCCTTGACTCGGTGACAAGGGGAATCGTGCCATGCGTGTGTTGGTGGAGCGAAGGGAATGCGAAGTCCCGCAATGTGGGGCAGGTCTTTGTTTGTCCGGGCTTGCCGGACGTGCTGCCCATCCTGGCCGATCTGGTGCATGGGTGCAGACGCGGCAAGCTTCTGGTGCGGGCAATGGGTGGCTGGCCGGGGCGACTTGGCTTGGGTGGTGGTGAGCGGCGGCATGCCGATCTGCACCGACGAATCCCCGTGGTTCGCGGCCCGTCATCGGACAGGCCGTGTCCGTGATTCCCGCCAGTACCGAGGCCGGATTCAAGGTTTCCCGAAGGTTTGTCCAAGGTCGGTCGACCAGGGTGGAGCAGTGTTAGTCGTCGACTTCCTGTCCAGGGCAGAACAATGCCTTGAAGGCGACCAGTGATGGAAATGTCACTCAACTATTCGTGCACCCACACGGTGAATGGAGTTTGACGTGCCTATGAAGAGAGCCTTCGGTGCGCTCGGAGCGGCGACCGTTCTGAGCTTCGCCCTCGTCGGTGCCGGAACTGCGCAGGCGGAAACCAGTTCGGCGGCCTTGAACACTGCCCCGGTTGCTCCCGCCGGGGTGAACTCGCTGCCTGGCAGCTTCTACACCGACGGCGTAAACATCCGCAACGCGCCGAACCTCGACGCGACCGTCGTAGGACTCGGGTACCGGAGCCACAGGGTCACTGTGCACTGCGGAACCTCTGGCCCCCTGGAAACGTACTGGTGGCGTATCACCGACAACACGACTGGCGTGCGGGGCTATATCCACCAGAACTATGGTGGCCCCTCAGGTAACCCTGGGAGTTGCTAGTGCTGTGACCGGCAAGGTTTGCCCGGAAGGAGCGTCGTCCGGTGCGTGCGATCGCAAGGCGGCCACAAGCCCTCGAATGGGGTCTCCCCTGCTCGA
>NZ_JBEZVN010000107.1:0-2531 GCF_040636995.1 Streptomyces sp. NPDC032161
GGTCGCCTCCCTCCACACGGTCACGGCCTGCTCGTCGCGCTCGGCGACCCGCCGCACGGGGACCTGCGGGCTGAAACCGAGCCGGTGCATCAGCCTCGTCGCGCCGGAGACGCTGTAGGAGACGTGGAACTTCCTGCCGATCAGCGTGGCGACCCTTGCCGCGGTCCACACCTGGTCCTCCACCCAGCCGTGCGCGGCCGGACCCTGCTCCAGATACGCAGCCAGCTTCTCCAGACAGGGCTCGGACAGACGGCACCGCGATCCGCTCGGGCCACGGGAAGCCAGAGCCCGCACACCACCCTCCCGCCACAACTGGTGCCACTGGTAGGCCGACTTCCGGCTCACCCGCAGACGCTGTGCCACCTCCAGCGGCTTGATGCCGTGCTCGAACAGCTCAGCCGCCTGCAGCCGTACCGACTCCCGGCGCAGCCGACCCGCAGCAGTCAGCCCGCCCCCATCCGCATACCTCACCCACCACCGAATACAGCCACCACACCGAGCCCCTCAGAGACTTCGAGAAAGTTCACCCCAACGAGCCGAAGTCAGTAGTTTCTGCAAGTTGCGGACCCTCTTCAGGTCCCCTGCCTGCGACGCCGCAAAGATGCGCTGGCGCAGACGACGTACGTTCTCCTCGGCGGCATCCCAGTCGATCTCATGCCAGTCGGGGAGTTCGTCTTCCGGTCCGTTCACCCTGCCGCCATACGGTGGCCCGGCGTCTAACGTGTCCTTCAGTTCCGTCGTCCTTGTCATCGTCTACCTCGCGGGCTCACCTGACCCACGTCAGCACCCTTTCGGGCCGGGTCACGCGGACCCTATCCGGCCAGTTATGCGGGACGGGCGGCGGAGTGGCCGACGTTTCCGTCCCGGTTTCCTGCTGCCTTTCGGTCACCGGCATTCGCTTCTTGGGCCATCCTGTTCCCGCCAGAGAGTTGAGCGTTCCTTGCGGTCGGCCTACCCGGTGCACGAAGCGACCGGGACTCTTGCGGGGTTTCCACGTTCTGCATGAGCGGGTTGGGTGCCCTCTCTACCCCGGGACGGCGGTGTTCTCCCGGCTGACTCGTTCTCTCCAGCCGGCGCCTGCCGCTTCTCAACGGCCAGTCCTGTACCCCGCTGACACATCCCACCGGCGGGGGTCGAAGTTACGAGGCATAGCCAAGGGTTCATTCGCATTCACCCGTCCACTCATTCCCCTTGCCTGTAACTCCCGGATGGAACGGGAATCCTTGGGCTTTTCCCCCGGGCTTCGCACCCTCCCGTTACCAGGAACGCACGCCGGAGCGGGGACAGACCCTGAACACTGGCCCGGAACTACACCTTCCTCAAAGGAACCTCCTCTCAGTGAGTTCACTCAGCTCAAGCAGCCTCGTGTCGCATGAACGATTCCTCGATGGCCCACCTGGCCGCGGCGACCTTGACCAGATCCTTCAGGCGGGTGGCGACGGGGCCGTAGCAGACGTAGTGGGCGATGTCGGTGGGGTCTTTGACCGAGCGACGGGCCAGGACCCAGTGGCCGACACCGTCCTCCCACACGGGGCGGATCGCCACCCGGGCCCAGTCATAGACGCGCTCGCCGTGGGAGCCGGGGCCACCGGACAGGCGCTTCCATGCCTGCCGGGGCAAGGCGGCGACCAACTCGTCCACCCGGACCTCACGCCAACCGGTTGTGATCACGGTGTCGTTGACCCTGGTGGCCAGCACATAGCCGACCCCACGCTGTTCCAGCCACACACGAAGGTGCTTGACCTGCCCGTACGCCTCGTCCGCGGTCACCCACGCGAACGGCACCCCGGCATCGATCGCACGCTGCAGCATCCACCGGAAGTGCTCGTTCTTCGTCGCGAACGGCACCTCGTCCGGGATACCGGCCGCCCGACACCGCTCACGGTCATCCGTCCAGGACTTCGGCAGATACAACTCCCGGTCGATCAGCGCCCGGCCCTTCGCCGACGCATACGCCAGGAACGTGCCGACCTGGGCGTTCTCCGTCCTGCCCGCCGTCCCGGTGTACTGCCGCTGGACACCCGCCGACCCCGTGCCCTTCTTCAGGAAACCGGTGTCATCACCGATCAGGATCCCGTCCTTGGCACCGATAGTCTCCACGACGAAGTCCCGCACGTCGTCACGGACACCGTCCACGTCCCAGCCCGCCTCGCCCAACAGGCGCTGCATCCCGATCGGATGCCCCTCACCCGCACGCTCGGCCAACGTCCACCCGTTTTTCCGTTCCAGCGGAGCGATCAACCCCGCCATATACGTCAGGGCACGCGCCCGAGGCTCGGACCTGGCAAAACGCTCAGCGAACCGCACATGCAGCCCGGACAGCATCCCCTGCCAGGCCTCGATCTGCCCCACCCCAAGATCTACAGACACGGCAGAACACAACCACAGTCACCGACAGAGCTCACAACTGCCCTATCAGTAACTGTGATTGCAGTACTAGTACTCCAGTACGGTTTCGTGATCTACCCAGCGGATTCGTCGGCGGCCCGTCGTTGGTAGTGGCTGTGTCGGGCTGTTGCCTGGTGGTGTCT
>NZ_JBEZVN010000108.1:0-2384 GCF_040636995.1 Streptomyces sp. NPDC032161
TTCGGGGCCGCGGTCAAGGCCGTCAAGGAACAACTGCGGGCCGTCCCCGACCGGGGCATCGGCTACGGCGCGCTGCGCCACCTCGCCCCCGACACCCCCTTCACCGACCACCCCGCACCCCGCATCAGCTTCAACTACCTCGGTCGCATGGACGCCGCCACCGCCGACCACGACTGGATCCGGTCGACCACCCTGAACCCGGGCGGTGAATTCGCCCCCGACGAGGCCCGCCCGCACGAACTCGACGTCATCGGCGAAATCCGCGACGGCCGCCTCACCCTCACCTGGACGTACTCCGACGCCCGCCACCACCGCACCACCATCGAACGCCTCGCCCACGCACTGGCCGACGACCTGCGCGGCTACCTGAGCCACTGCGCCGACCCGGCGAACGGCGGGCGAACCCCGTCCGACCACCCCCTCGCCGGTCTCGACCAGACCGAGACCGACCGCATCGCCGGCAACGGCCGAACCGGCGTCGCCGACATCCTTCCCCTCACCCCCCTCCAGGCGGGCATGGTCTTCCACGCCCTCGCCGAACCCGGCTCACCGACCTACCTCGAACAGTTCTGCTTCCTCCTGGAGGACACCGAGGGCCGGACCATCGACACCGCCGCCCTCGCCGACGCCTGGCAGCACACCGTCGACCGGTCCGACGCCCTGCGCGCCGTCCCCGTCTGGGACGGACTGCGCCACCCCGTCCAGGTCGTCCACGACGACGTCACCCTGCCGGTCACCGTCCTCGACTGGACCGACACACCCGGCGAGGAACCGGCCGAGGCCGAGCGGCGCCGCGAGGCCGCGCTGCGCGACCTGCTCGCCGCGGACCGCGCGCAGGGCATCGACCTCACCACGGCACCGCTCATGCGGCTCGTCCTCATCCGCTGCGCCCCCCACCGGACACGGGTCGTGTGGACCTTCCACCACCTGCTCCTCGACGGCTGGAGCACCGCCGCACTGCTCGACGACGTCATCAGCCGCTACGCGACCGGCACCGCCGCCCCCAGGCCCCCCTTCCGCCGCCACCTCGCCCACCTCCACGAGCGGGCCGGGCAGCGCGCGGCGGGCCTCGACCACTGGCGCACCGCGCTCGCCGGCTTCACGGAGCCGACCGCACTGCCCCACGACCGCGCCCCGCAGGACACGACCGGTCACGGCCGCTCCACCGCCCATGTCGCCCGCACCGCGTCCGAGGCGCTCTCCGCGCAGGTCACCGCGTTCGCCCGGCGCCACCACCTGACGGTCAACGCCGTCGTCCAGGGCGCCTGGGCCCTGCTGCTCTCGCAGTACGCGGGCACCCGTGACGTCGTCTTCGGGACGACCGTGTCCGGCCGGCCGGCCGACCTGCCCGGGGCGGAGGAGATCCTCGGCCTGTTCATCAACACCCAGCCGGTACGCGTCGGCATCGACCGAGGCCGGTCGGTCACCGCGTGGCTCACCGCCCTCCAGGCCACGCACGCCGAGGCCCGCCGCCACGAGGACATCGCACTCAGCGACATCCCGACCGAGCTGCCCCCGGGTGCCCCGCTCTTCGAGAGCCTTCTGGTGTTCGAGAACTACCCCATCGACACCGACCGCGTGCAGCGGTTCGGCCTCGCCCTGCGCGACATCCAGGTGACCGAGACCACCAACTACCCGCTCGTCCTGACCGCCTACGCCGCCGGAGACCTCAGCTTCGACCTCGGATACGACCCCGGCCGCTTCGACACGAGCACCGCGGAGCGTCTCGCCGCCCACCTGGAACACCTCCTCGACGCCCTCACCGGCTCGCACCCCGACACCCTGCTCGGAGACCTGTCGGTCCACTCCGACGACGAGCTGCGGCGTGTCCTCGACGAGTGGAGCGACGGCGGGGGCAGCGCCTCCCACGGCCGTTCGGTCGTCGCCGCCTTCGCGGAACGGGTCGCGTCCGGCCCGGGCGCGGTGGCGGTGCGATGCGGTGACGTCGCCCTCACCTACGCGGAGTTGGACGCGTCCTCGGACCGGCTGGCACGGGTGCTGGCCGAGCGGGGGGTGACGGCCGAGACCAGGGTCGGCCTGCTGCTGGAACGATCGGCGGACGTCGTCGTTGCGATGCTGGCCGTGCTCAAGTCCGGTGGCGTGTACGTGCCGTTGCACGCCTCGTACCCGGAGGAGCGACTGCGCCGCGTACTGGGGCAGTGCGGCGCCCGGGTCGTCGTGACCGACACGGCGATGGCGTCGCGCGCCGCCGCGGCGGCCGTGCCCGTGGTGCGGGTGGACGAGGCCCCGCGCGACGGGCATGCCCTGCCGGTGCCGACGGGAGACGCCTCTTTGGCGTATGTGATGTTCACGTCGGGGTCGACGGGTGTGCCGAAGGGTGTGGCGGTCACGCATGGGGACATCGTGGCGCTGGCGGCGGATGG
>NZ_JBEZVN010000109.1:0-2251 GCF_040636995.1 Streptomyces sp. NPDC032161
GCAGCCACCTCATAGACGGCTGCCTCGCCGAGACCGGCCTGACGACCACACCTACCTGAGGAAGCAGGGCGACATCGCGAGTTCAACCTCAGTAGTTCAGAGAACCAACTGCGATTCCGTTTGTCCTACGACCTTGTCTTGTGCGCGAGGTGCGGGATCAAGCGAGTTCGCGGTGTTGACTGCGCCGACTGTGGAGCCCGCCCTGCTCCGTGGGAGATAGATCGTCGCGCAGCGGCGCGTCGGGCTTCGATACGCGCTACGGCCGAGTTGCTGACCTCTTCTCCACTTGAAGTAACTCCAAGTCCGTTTCAGGCTGCTGAAATGGAGATGCTGGTCGCGCGACTGGAGTCATGGCTATATCGATTCTTCGCTGCCGTTCGCTCGGCAAGCCAAACCCTTCCCGGGTCCGACGAGACTCTTCGGGATGTCGTTCAGGAACTGGTGAATGAGCGCGCGTTGGTATCCGCCGCTGTTCGGCATCGTCCTTACCTACCCTTGGTGGATGGCGCGAGAGCATGCATTGAGCACCTCGTGGAGACAGTACGTTCATATCTAGCTGCGCTAGACGCGCCTACACCGCTAGAAGCGCAGCGTCACGCAGATGTTGCACAGAAGCGAATGGACGCTTCTGGTGACGTCCTGAGTATGCACATGGAAAAGGTTAACCGGCTCAACGAGCTGTTGGAGGTTGACGGCTTCCAAAATCAGATGGCCGTGTTGCTGCAGCAGTCAATGATGGAATTGGGGGCAACAGATCTGACGGAGCTTAGCGTGCTAGCCGAGACTGAGGTTGCACGAATCCTCGGAATTCCCCCTCAGTATGGGCATGGAGGCGGTCTGCAGTTTGCTCTACAGCGGGCCCTGATGGTCGCACACGGAGACGAACATAGATTTGAGTGCATTGTAAAGGGGAGTTTCGAAACATTTTCTCGGAATCCTGAGCTCCTTTCGAGTCTGACGGTGAGTCCTCACTTCAGATCTGATTATGAGGCAGCGATGCTAGACCTGTTCGACGCGTCCTCTCAGGTCGCGCAGGCAGCAAACGGCGGAATACCGCGCCAAGTGGGTCGATCTCTGGTTGATATCGCTGCGACCTTGGTGGAGGGCGCAGGGCAGCTGGTCGCAATTTCCCTTCTGACGGCGGCGGGACAGAAATCAAGACCCTACGATAAACTCCGACAAGATAATGCTACGGATCTGTTGCGCAGTGCTCGCACGCATCCTGCGATGGAGGATCTGCTAGGTGGGTTCAACCTAGATTTGCGTACAGCTCAAGCGCATCGAATGGTGCGCTATTTGGACGACGGGGTGTACATAGAGATTAAGTCCGGCTCTCGGTCGATTCCCTGGGGCGAACTGGTCGATGAGATCATCAAAACTTGCGAAAGCGCCATGGGGTGTCTCGTGGGCCTGACGCTTGCATTGAATCAGCTAGACATGAACCTTCTCGATGCGACCAATTATCGTTCTTTTGGAATATCCCCGGCGGTCATGCTGAGTGTGGGAATGTCGGGCATGGGGTGCCAGGAGATTTTCCTGGAGGAACATCAGGATTCCTGGACGGTTCATCTAGAAGCGCCAGAAGGTTCGCTGCTGACTGTCTTGGTGGCGGGAGCATCCGCTCTAATCCCCGACGGCGTCGAGACTCTCACCCTAAATGCCAAGCGCGAAGATGGCTGGCACATCCTGAGTGGCCCTGTATCGCTCTTGCGCAACTTCCTGGATTCAGCCGATCAAGATGGCGAGCACCATGGACTTGCTGCTGCACGGTTTCAGCGAGTCTGGACATACGACGGTCAGCCCTGTGTGACAGCAGCTGAGATTCGTTGCTGGGCAGGGCGGCAGGCCATCGACGCGATTAGTGGCGGGATGCGCAGCGTGCCTAAACTCCGCGCCCTGCGTGCCTTTGCCATGGAAGTTGAAGACCCCGAGCTCGCCGAGTCATTGTCTGCAGCGATCCGCTACATACGGTTGGGGGATTCTGTGGAGCATAAGACAAGCGTTGTGGTCGCCAAGCTTGGGAATTGGGCAAGCACAGAAATCGAGTATGCGCCGATCTGAATACCTGCTTTAGGTTGTCCCGCAGCTACTGCAATTGGGACCGCCCTCGGCGACCGCTGCGGTGCGGTTGGCGGAGTCTCGACGGCTCGGCTCAACTTAGTACTGCAACGACACTCCGTGATGTCCTCTGCGTTGGTAATGGCTGGTACGGGCTCGTGCTTGACTTCTTCTTCGCCATAGTGACCACGCG
>NZ_JBEZVN010000110.1:0-2165 GCF_040636995.1 Streptomyces sp. NPDC032161
CACATCCGCGACGCCGTCCGCTTCGCCGACCAGATCACCTGGCTTGAGCAGCACGACACCACCCGCTATCTGGAGATCGGCCCCGGCGGTGTCCTGACCGCCCTCGCCCGGGACACCGTCACGCGCACCGACACCCTCCTCCTCCCCACCCTCCACAAGAACCTCGACGAAACCCACGCCGTCACCCGCGCCACAGCCGAACTCCACGTCTCGGGCATGGAGATCGCGTGGCCGGATGTGCTCGCCGATCTGGGCATCACGCCTTCGCGCCGTGTGGAGCTGCCGACGTATGCGTTCCAGCGCCGTCGGTACTGGCTCAAGGAGACGGTCGGGGTGTCGGCCGGTCGCCTCGACGATACGGCGGACACTGCGGCGGACGAGGAGGTCGCGGAGTCCGTTCCGCAGGCAGCCGGTTCCGCGGTGGCCTTCGCTGCGATGTCCCAGGAGGCGGACCGGGAGCTGCTGGATCTCGTACGCCGACACATCGCCGCCGTGCTGGAGCACGACAGCCCCGAACAGGTCACGGTGGACGCGCCGTTCAAGCAGCTCGGTTTCGACTCGCTCATGTCGGTGGAGCTCTGTGCCGCGCTCGGGCAGGCGGCTGGTGTGCTGCTGCCTTCGTCCGCGCTCTACGACCACCCCACGCCGGAGCTGCTGGCCCGGCATCTGCACAGCGAACTTGCGGGCCTGCGGGGAGAGGTGGCGGCGCCGGAGGCGTCGGCTGCCCCGAACTCCGACGACCCGATCGTCATCGTCGGCATGAGCTGCCGTCTGCCGGGTGGGGTCCGGACGCCCGAGCAGTTGTGGGCGCTGCTGGCGGCCGGTGGTGACGCGGTCTCGCCGTTCCCCGCCGACCGCGGCTGGGACCTGGACGCGCTGTACGACACGGACCCGGTCCGCACCGGCACGTCGTACGCGCGTGAGGGCGGTTTCCTTCACGACGCCGCCGACTTCGACCCGGCCTTCTTCGGCATCTCGCCGAGGGAGGCGCTGGCCATGGACCCGCAGCAGCGGCTGCTCCTTGAGACCTCCTGGGAGGCCCTCGAACGCGCCGGCATCAACCCGAAGGCGCTGCGCGGCAGCAGGGCCGGGGTGTTCGTCGGTGCGACGGCACAGGACTACGGGCCCCGGCTGCACGAAGCGCCCGAGAAGATCGAGGGCTATGCGCTGACGGGAACGACGCCCAGTGTGGCGTCGGGCCGTGTGGCCTACACACTGGGTCTGGAGGGCCCGGCCATCACCGTCGACACCGCCTGCTCCTCCTCGCTCGTCGCCTTGCACATGGCCGCCCAGTCACTGCGCTCCGGCGAATGCACCCTCGCCCTCGCGGGCGGGGCGACCGTCATGTCCAACCCCGGCATGTTCGTGGAGTTCAGCAGGCAGCGGGGGCTCGCTCCCAACTCCCGGGTCAAGGCCTTCGCCGAGGCCGCCGACGGAACCGGGTGGGGCGAGGGCATCGGCATGCTCCTGCTGGAGCGGCTGTCGGATGCGCGGCGGAACGGGCATCCGGTGCTGGCCGTGGTCCGGGGTACGGCCGTCAACCAGGACGGGGCCAGCAACGGTCTGACCGCCCCGAACGGCCCCTCGCAGCAGCGGGTGATCCGGCAGGCGCTCGCCAACGCCGGTCTCACCCCCGATCAGGTCGACGCGGTCGAAGCACACGGCACCGGGACGACCCTCGGCGATCCGATCGAGGCTCAGGCGCTGCTGGCCACCTACGGACAGGGCCGCCCGGCCGACCGGCCCCTGTGGCTGGGCTCGGTGAAGTCCAACATCGGCCACACGCAGGCCGCCGCCGGTGTCTCCGGTGTCATCAAGATGGTCATGGCCATGCATCACGGTGTCCTGCCGAGGACACTGCATGTCGACCGGCCCACCCCTCATGTCGACTGGTCGGCCGGGGCGGTCAGCCTCCTCACCGAGGAACAGACCTGGCCCGGGAGCGACCGGCCCCGCCGCGCCGGTGTATCGTCCTTCGGCATCAGCGGCACCAACGCCCACGCCATCATCGAAGAGCCTCCCGCCTTGGCCGGCCAGCAGCACCAGTACGAGCCCGCCGAACCGGGCGTCGTGCCGTGGGTGATCTCGGCACGGACGGCGGACGCGCTGCGCGATCAGGCACGGCAGCTTCGCGCGTACGTCGATCAGCGGCCTGAGCTGGATGC
>NZ_JBEZVN010000111.1:0-2150 GCF_040636995.1 Streptomyces sp. NPDC032161
AGGTCGGATCTGACGTCGGAGCGGTTTGTCGCGGATCCGTTCGGTGAGGGTGGTCGGTTGTATCGCACGGGTGATGTGGTGCGGTGGCGGGCGGATGGCCGGCTGGAGTTTTTGGGTCGTGGTGACGGTCAGGTGAAGGTGCGGGGATTTCGTATCGAGTTGGCCGAGATCGAGGCGGTGCTTTCCCGGCACGAGTCGGTGGGGCGGGTGTCGGTGCAGGTCCGTGAGGACCGCCCCGGGGTGAAGCGCCTGGTCGCCTATGTGGTCGCGGCCTCCGGGCGAAGTGTGGACGTGGCCGTTGTGCGTGAGCACGCGGCGGTCGTACTCCCCGAGTACATGGTGCCGTCGGCGTTCGTCGTTCTGGACGCGCTTCCATTGACGACGAACGGCAAGGTCGACCGCAGGGCGCTTCCCGCTCCGGAGGCAGAGACGGGGGAGGAGTACGTCGCCCCGCGCACTGATGCGGAGAGGATCCTCGCGGGTGTGTGGTCGGACGTGCTCGGCGTCGAACGCGTCGGCGTCCACGACGACTTCTTCGCCCTCGGCGGCGACTCCATCTCCGCCCTGCGGGCCGTCGGCCGTGTCCGCACGGTTCTCGGCGGCGAGTTCTCCTCCCGTACGCTCTTCGACCACCCGACCGTCGACACACTGGCCCGGGCCCTCGCCGCGCCCGGCGTGCCCGGGGCTTCCGCCGAGCCGGCGATCCCGCGCGTCGAGCGCGATGGGACCCTTCCGCTGTCCTACGGTCAGGAGCGCCTTGCCTTTCTGGCCGACTTCGCGCCCGGCGACTCCACGTACAACACCGGCCTCGCCCTGCGCGTCTTCGGTGACGTCGACGCGTCCGCGCTGCGCACCGCGCTGGTCGGGCTCGTCGCCCGCCACGAGGCGCTGCGTACCACGTTCGCCGACGGATGCCAGCACGTCCAGCAGGACGTCGAGGTGCCCGTGCGGGTGGTGGACCTCGTGGCCGAGGCCGACGGTGCGCGGCCGGACGCGCTGCTGCGGGTCCTGCAGGAGGAACAGGCCGCCCCGTTCGACCTGGACGGAGGCCCGCTCGTCCGGGTCCTGGTCGTCCGCCTCTCCGAGCGCGTGCACGTCCTGGCGCTGTCGATGCACCACATCGTGACCGACGGCTGGTCCATGGGCGTGATCGTCCGTGAGCTGAGCGCGCTGTACGCCGCCGCGGCGCGGGGCGAGGAAGCCGTTCTGCCGGAGCCGCGCATCCAGTACCCCGACTTCGCGGTCTGGCAACGGGAGAATCTCGCGGGTGGCGCGTTCGACGGTCAGCTCGACTACTGGCGTGGCAAGTTGTCGGGTCTGGAGCCGTTGGAGCTGCCGACGGACCGGCCGCGTCCGGCCGTGCGCACCTCGGCCGGCGCCCTCCACACGTTCGTGATCCCGTCCGGCCTCGCCGACCGGCTCAGGGCGGCGGGGCAGGAGCGTGGGGCGAGTCTGTTCATGGGGCTGACGGCGGTGACGCAGTTGCTGCTTTCGCGTTACAGCGGCCAGCGGGACATCGCGGTCGGTACGGTCGCGTCGGGTCGTGAGCACACCGAGCTGGAGAACCTCGTCGGGTTCTTCGTCAACACCCTTGTGCTGCGCACCCGAGTCGACGAGTCCGTGAGTTTTGGGGAGTTGCTCTCGGAGGTGCGCGCGACCACCCTGGACGCGTTCGCCCACCAGGACGTCCCCTTCGACCGCGTGGTGGACGCCGCCGAACCGGAACGGGACCCGAGCCGGAGCCCACTGGTCCAGGCTCTCGTCGTACTCCAGAACTCCCTCGGTCTCAAGGGCGAGTTCGCCGGCTGTCCGGCGAAGCGCGAGTTCGTTCCGCGAGCCACGGCGAAGTTCGACGTCTCCTGGGAGTTCTGGGAGGAGGACGGCGGCCTGACGGCCGAACTGGAGTACAGCACGGATCTCTTCGACGCCTCGACCGTCGAGCGGATGTGCCGCCACTGGACAGCGCTCGCGGAGGCGGTGGTCGCTTCGCCGACGACGCCGCTTGCCCGGCTGGAGTGCCTGAACCGGGGCGAACGTGAACTCGCCCTGGGGGAGTGGGTGGGTCCTGGTGTGGGTGTGGGTGGTCGTTCGGTGGTGGAGTTGGTTGCGGAGCGTGTGGCGGCTGTTCCTGGGGCGGTTGCGGTGGTGTG
>NZ_JBEZVN010000112.1:0-1848 GCF_040636995.1 Streptomyces sp. NPDC032161
TCCCTCCACACGGTCACGGCCTGCTCGTCGCGCTCGGCGACCCGCCGCACGGGGACCTGCGGGCTGAAACCGAGCCGGTGCATCAGCCTCGTCGCCCCGGAGACGCTGTAGGAGACGTGGAACTTCCTGCCGATCAGCGTGCCACCCTCGCAGCGGTCCACACCTGGTCCTCCACCCAGCCGTGCGCCGCCGGGCCCTGCTCCAGATACGCAGCGAGTTTCTCCAGGCAGCGTGGCGACAGCCGGCACCGCGACCCGCTCGGGCCGCGGGAGGCCAGGGCCTGCACACCGCCATCCCGCCACAACTGGTGCCACAGGTAGGCCGACTTCCGGCTCACCCGCATACGCTGTGCGACCTCCGGCGGCTTGATCCCCTGCTCGAACAGCCCAGCCGCCTGCATCCGTATCGCCTCCCGACGCTCACGTCCCGCAGCTGTCAACCCGCCCCCATCCGCATATCTCACACACCACGAAGTACCGCCAACCCCCCAGGCGGATCAGAGGATTTCGGAAAGATCACCCCAACGAGCCGAAGTCAGTAATGGGAGTGTCTGTGTTTTTGCTGGTCGTGTGTCACGAACGCTGAAGGAGGCGTTGATGTAGGAGCTTCTGGAAGCGGTGCTGTGTGAGAGATGGAGGTAGGTCCTCCGGGGTCGCCCTGCAGGGGGAGGCTCCAAACCACCGCAGGCTGCGTCGGTCAAGTGCCGTTCGTGGTGAGTGCTGCGGGAAAAGGCGCGGCGGTGATCGCGTCAGGTGTGGGTCAGGAAGGCGAGCGAGAGCGAACCGCTGATGACGTGTCGTAATAAATTCCAGTGGCGTCGAAACCAGGGCGAGACCAGGGCTCTGGGACAAGTCCGGGGGGGAGCCTGCTGACTGCCCGGATGGCGTCCGGCATGTAGGCGGCACGAGCCTGACCTGGGCTCTTGCACGGAACGTGAGAACCTGTCGCCCCGATACTGCTGCCGGTCCGCGAGGCCGGCGGCGAGAGGGAGACCTCCAAGCGGCCAACACCGCAAGGGGCCGAGTACCGATGCGGGGCACGGGGGCAGACCGTCTCGTAGTAGTGAGGAAGCCCGGTAATGCGGGTGGAGCGAAGGGGACGGATCATCCAGGTCCGCTTGGCGGTCAACCGGAGTTCCCGGGAGGAGCCGGATGAGCGGGCCAAAGCCGTTCGAGATTTCGAAGCATGTGGTCTGGGAGGCGTATCTCAGGGTGAAGGCGAACGGGGGAGCGGCCGGGGTCGACGGCGAATCGATCGAGCAGTTCGAGGCTGACCTGCAAGGCAACCTCTACAAACTGTGGAATCGAATGGCGTCGGGCAGCTACTTCCCGCCGCCGGTGCGGATGGTGGAGATCCCCAAGCCCGGGGGAGCAGGCAAGGTCAGGGTTCTCGGAGTGCTGACAGTCGCGGACAGAATCGCGCAGACAGCGGCGGCCATGGTCCTGGAACCGGAGGTGGAACCGATGTTCCACCCCGATTCTTACGGATACCGGCCCCGCAGAAGCGCGCTGGACGCGGTCGCGGCCTGCCGGGAACGGTGCTGGAGGACCGACTGGACGGTCGACATCGACATCCAGAGGTTCTTCGACAACCTCGATCAGGGCCTGGTCCTCAAGGCGGTGGCCCACCACACCGACCAGCGGTGGATTCTGCTGTATGTGGAACGCTGGCTGAAGGCTCCGCTGCAGCACAGGAGTGGCGAACTGGTCGCGCGGGATCGCGGGAGTCCTCAGGGCTTGGCGATCTCGCCTCTGTTGGCGAACCTGTTCATGCACTACGCGTTCGACACCTGGATGGACCGGGCCTTCCCGGGTGTCCGGTTCGAGCGCTATTGCGATGACATGGTGG
>NZ_JBEZVN010000113.1:0-1833 GCF_040636995.1 Streptomyces sp. NPDC032161
GCGACGAGTTCGGCGCGCTCGGGGTGCGCCTTGATCCACTCGGCGTACGTCAGACCGCGGTTGCCGGCGCCGACGAGCGCGACCCGGACGGGCCGGCCGGTGATCGGGGTATGCGTGGACACGGGGAATCCCTGGTGCTCGGTGGGTCGGGGCCTTCCGTTCGGATCGGGCCGGATCGGGCGCGATCCGGACGAGAGGCCCCGAGTGGTCAGAAGCGCAGCGTGGCCGCGGTGTGGGCGACGCGGTCGCCCTCGTCCGGCAGCGCGGTGCGCTCGGTGCCGTCCTCGACGCAGCCGGTGTGCAACAGATGGCTGCCGGTGCCGGTGAACGCCGCGGGCCGCAGTTCGAGCCGGCCACCGGTGAAGGTGGAGCCGGTGGCCCGGTAGCGGTTGGGCCCCTCGGCGACCAGGACGTGGGCGGTGCCCTTGGGGGCGGTCGAGTCGAGGCCGGTGAGCTGCCAGTCGACGGTCCGCCCGGAGCCGGTGCGGGACAGCAGGGCGCCGTCCTTGTTGGTGCCGTTCAGGCGCGTGCCGTCGACCCGCAGCCGCTGGTCCTTGTCGGAGGTCAGCTTCAGCCCGGTGTCGCGGAGTTCGCCGCCGAGGACGGTGATGTCGGCGTGCTTGAGCGCGACCGGGGCGGTGTCCTTGGAGCCGCTCAGGACGCACTGGTCCAGAACCAGCGGGCCGGTGCCGTTGAACACCGCGCCGTCGACGCCCTTGAGCGTGGTGCGCTGGAGGGTGAGCGGGACGGTCACGTTGGCCTGGGTGATCTCCGCTCCCGGGGCGAACGCGAACGACGAGTCGGCGATCACGTTGGGGCGGGCGGACAGGTCCGAGGCCCGGGACACGATCAGCGGGCCGGTGGCGGTGCAGCCGCGCATCTGTATGCCGTCGGCGTTGACCCAGAGCATGCCGGAGCCGGACAGCGACTTCTTCCCGACGACCAGGACGTCCTCCAGGGTCAGATCGGTGATCTTGACCCGGGCCACGAACCAGGAACAGGCGTGCCGGCGTACCGTGATCCGCTTGGCCCTGCCGCCCCACGCGGCACCGGAGTTGGCGAAGGTCATCAGCCCCGAGTTGCCGGTGTAGACGAGGTCGTGCTCGAACTGACCGTGCGTCACGAACGGGCCCTCGTCGTCCCCGTCGCCGTGGCAGTTGGTGACGTAGCAGTACGCGGAGGCCGTGAAGTCGTTCAGGTGGCGGGCGTTGGAGGTGTGGCAGTCCTCGACGTGTCCGTAGAGGCAGTAGATCTGCTGGGTGAGGTAGCCGGCGCCGCCGTAGGTGACGGACTTCGGGTTGGTCAGCGAGCACTGCTCGGTGCGGTAGTACGTGCACCAGCGGCGCATCACCACCGGCCAGAAGGTGCCGATCGCCTCGATCCCGGAGACGTCGCAGCGGACCGCGTACTCGTACGCGACCGGGTGCGAGCCGGACATCTCGTCGTCGCCCCAGCCCTCGAAGACCATGTTGCGGACGTGGGCGCGGTCGACGGGCTCGATCCGGGTCCAGGTGAGCTTGCGGCCCGCGGCCAGGTCCCAGCCGATCTGGTAGTTGACCCTGATGTGCGTGGCGTCGACGACCTGGGTGACCTGGACGAGACGCTGGATCTCCTTCTCGTACTTGCCCGCCAGCGCGTTGACCTCGACCGCCCACCACTGGCCGACCTCGAACTTCGAGGAGTCGCCGACCTCGAACAGGTCCGAGAGGTCCGGCATCGCCGTGCCCAGGGTGTGCTCGACGGTGGTGTCGGTGATGGTGCCGCGGAAGGAGAGGACGGCTCCGAAGGGGTTGTCGTGGGTGTTCTTCTCGATGCCTTCGGTGCGTATGCGGT
>NZ_JBEZVN010000114.1:0-1767 GCF_040636995.1 Streptomyces sp. NPDC032161
GGAGCCGTAAATCAACTACTGCCTGATTTGATCTTGTTGTCGTGCTCGGTGATCACCTTCTGCAGGGCTTCGAGTGTGCGTGGTGGATGTGGCCGCGGGGTGAGCATGGGAGTGAGACCGGTTCCCGCGAAGGCCAGCAGCGGCCTGCTCGTCATGGCGTGGTAGCTCAGTGTGTTGCGGTCGTGTCCGAGGATCTTGCCCATCAGGGTCAGGGTGACGGTATTGCGGCTTCTGAGCAGAGCGACCAGGACGCGGTGACGGTGGTCGAGGATGCCGAATCCGGGGTTGCGGCCGCGCCGGTCCCGCCCTTCGCTCCGGCGCCGGGCCTCGGCCAGGATCTGGCGGCACGGTTCGAGTTGGAGCACGAGCTGGTCGAACTCGTCGCGTGTCAGGCCGGTCAGGGCGGGGTGGGTGAGGAGGAAAGTCGCCTCGGCCGGGATCGGGGGCGGTGCCGGCTCGGGTGCGGACCGGGCAGCTTGTGCGGGGTCGTGCGGGGTGATCGTGTAGTTCCACTCGCCACGGAACTCGTCGCGGGTGACGCGCTCCGTGATCGCTTTGCGGTCGGCCCGGGTGAGTTTGCGGCCGGTGGGGTAGGTGTTCTCGTCCAGCGCGGCCTTGACGGTCAGTCCGGTGCGGGTCCGGGTAGCGGAAATCGTCTGGATCAGTACTTCGTAGCTGGTCAGGGGGCGACCGCGCAGGCTGTGGGTGATGCGGGAGAACAGGCGGTGTTCGACCTTGTTCCATTTCGATGTCCCGGGCGGGAAGTGGGCAACGGTAATGGACAGGCCGGACTCGTCGGCGAAGGAGGCAAGGTCCATCTTGAACAGGTGGGAGTCGGCGGAGTTTGCGCCGCCGGAGTCCGCTGTGACCAGCAGCTGGGTGGCGCCGGGGTAGTCCGCCTTGCCCTGGTCGTTCCACCATCGGCGCAGGGACTCCACCGCGAAGGCGGCGGTGTTGCGGTTGGTGCCCACGTTCACCCAGCCGGTGTCTCGTCCGAGATCGTAGACGCCATAAGGGATGGCGACCGGGGTGTCCGGCCTGGTGAAATCATGGTCCGGAGCGTTGATCGGATCGCCCTTGGGACGGTAGGTGCGGCCGGGACGGGCGAACTCGCCGATCGGTTCCTTCTGCTTCGCGTCCACACTCACCACGGGCAGGCCACGGGCCAGAAAGAGCTCGACGGCCGCGTTGATGTGCCGGAACTGGGCGTCACGGTCCGGGGACTGCGAGCCGGCCCGGGTCTTGACCATGCCCTGCAGACTGAACCCCATCTCCCGCAGCAGCCCGCCGACCACCGGAGCACTGACCGGATGCCCCGCATCGCTCAGCTCTCGGGCCAGGTCCCGCAACGACGCCGTCGTCCAGCGCAACGGAGACACCGGATCACCCATCTCCCGCGGCTCGATCAACGCCTCGAGCGCCGGCCGGAGACCAGGGTCCCGCTCAGCAGCCGACCTGCGGCCACCGCCTGGCCGGCGCACCCGGCCCAACGGCTTCGCCCCGCTGGCGAGTTCGACGCATCCCCGCGCGACAGTCGACTCCGAGACCTCCGCCAACCGGGCCACCGCCACGATCCCGCCGTGCCCCAGCGCCTCGGCCTCCGACGCCAGATACAAACGGCACTGCCGCTCATCCAGATGCGGCAACAACGCCGCGAACTTCACATCCAGGACCGCCAGGTCCTCCTCAGAAATCCCCACAACAGTCCACGTATCACGGCACGTACAGCAGCCGCATCGAAACCGTCAGTAATTTACTGACGGCTCC
>NZ_JBEZVN010000115.1:0-1710 GCF_040636995.1 Streptomyces sp. NPDC032161
GCGGGGGAGGAGTACGTCGCCCCGCGCACCGATACCGAGCGTGCCCTGGCGGGTATCTGGGCGGATGTCCTCGGCGTCGAACGGGTCGGCGTGCACGACGACTTCTTCGCGCTGGGCGGCGACTCGATCTCCAGCCTGAAGGTCGTCTCGCGGCTGCGCGGTGCCCTGGGCACGGGTCTGTCGCCGCGTGCGCTGTTCGACCACCCGACCGTCGCGGCCCTGGCCGGGCAGGTCGCCGGGGACGAGCCGGAAGAGCCGGGGATCCTCCCCGCGCCCCGGACCGGACCGCTCCCGCTCTCGTTCGCCCAGGAACGCCTCTGGTTCCTGGAGAACTTCACTCCCGGCGGTACCGAGTACAACATCTCCGCCGCTCTGCGTCTGACGGGTGTGTTGAACGTCGCTGCGCTGCGTGCGGCCGTGGCCGGGCTCGTCGCCCGGCACGAGGCCCTGCGTACGACCTTCGACTCCGTCGACGGCCGGGGCGTGCAGACCGTCCACGCACCTGAAGACATCGAGGTGACCGTCCGCATGGCGGAAGCCGCGGGCGAGGACGAGCTCAGGGCCATGCTGGCCGAGGAGGCGGCGCTGCCGTTCGACTTGCGCAACGGTCCGCTCATGCGGGTCATGCTGGTCCGCCTCTCCGAGCGTGAACACGTCTTGGCGCTGTCGATGCACCACATCGTGACCGACGGCTGGTCCATGGGCGTGGTCACCCGCGAGCTGAGCGCGCTTTACACCTCCGCCGTGCGTGGTGAAGACGATGTGCTGCCCGAACTTCCCGTGCAGTACCCGGACTTCGCGGTCTGGCAGCGCGAGCATCTGGCGGGCGAAGCGCTGGACGGTCAGCTCGACCACTGGCGTGACAAGTTGTCGGGTCTGGAGCCTTTGGAGTTGCCGACGGACCGGCCGCGCCCGGCCGTGCGCACCTCGGCCGGCGCCCTGCACGCCTTCGAGGTCCCGTCGGAACTGGCGGACCGGCTCACGAGGCTGAGCCAGGAGCGCGGGGCCAGCCTCTTCATGGCCCTGACCGCGGTGACGCAGTTGCTGCTTTCGCGGTACAGCGGGCAGCGGGACATCGCAGTGGGCACGGTGGTCTCCGGACGGGAGCGCGCCGAGATCGAGGATCTGGTCGGGTTCTTCGTCAACACCCTCGTACTGCGTTCGCGGATCGACGAGTCCATGGGCTTCGGAGCTCTGCTGTCGGAGGTGCGGGAGACGACGCTGGACGCGTTCGCGCATCAGGACGTGCCGTTCAGCCGGCTCATCGAGGAGCTGGCTCCCGAGCGTGACACCTCCCGCACCCCGCTCGTCCAGGCGCTCGTGGCGCTCCAGAACACCCCGATGGGCGCCTTCGAGCTGCCCGGCCTGCGTGTCGAGGACGAGGCGATGCCGCGCGAGGCGGCCCAGTTCGAGCTGAGCCTGCACTTCCAGCAGACCGACGGCGGCGGACTGGCAGCCGTGGCCGAGTTCAACACGGACCTGTTCGACGCCTCGACCGTCGAGCGGATGTGCCGCCACTGGATCGCTCTCGCCGAGCGTGTGACCGCGCAGCCGGACGCACCGCTCGACCGGTTCGGGATGCTGGAGACCGCTGAAGCCGGTGCCCTGCTGGCGCAGTGGGTGGGTCCTGGTGTGGGTGTGGGTGGTCGTTCGGTGGTGGAGTTGGTTGCGGAGCGTGTGGCGGCTGTTCCTGGGGCGGTTGCGGTGGTG
>NZ_JBEZVN010000116.1:0-1663 GCF_040636995.1 Streptomyces sp. NPDC032161
CCGCGAACCCCAGATCCCCACCCCTGAACCGCCACGACTCCCGGCACACCACCAACCTGTCCACCGCCACCCGCGGCACATGGTCCGCGTCGGGGCGGAGCGCGAAGCGGTCCATGACGCGGTTGGTGAGGGCGTGGCTGAAGACGTCCAGCACGTCGAACTCGCTGCCGTCCGGCAGGACGGCCGTCAGCCGGCCGTCGCGGTCGGCCACGGTGACCTCGGCGCTGAGCACGGTGCGGTCCCGGTGCGGGTCGGCGGTGTGGTCGGCGACGGCGACGAAGTAGTCCTCCGGGCGGTCCAGGGCGGGGCGGCTGCGCGCCGACCACTTCAGCGGCAGCTCCTTGGGCAGCATCGGCATCAGCCGGGGCCCGGGGAAGTCGCGGCTGGTCTCGGCGAGCAGCTCCTCGACGGCCGGGTGCTGGTTGACGAAGAGTGAGGCGGCCACGGTGTTCATGGCGATGTGCAGTTCGCCCAGGACGAGTTCGAAGTCGCCCCGCTCGACCGCCGCGGCGTCCTTGGCCATGATGAGCACGTCGGGGCTGACGTAGCGGGAGAGCGACCAGCCGTCGCGCGGGCCGTCGAACTCCTCACGGACCCGGTCGGCGATGTCCGCCGAGGACAGTTGCACCCGGCGAGCGCCTTCGGGGGCGTCGATGATCCGGGCCCAGCGCTCGCGCAGTTCGGCGCCGATCCGGTCCGCCTCCGGCATGGACGCGGCGTGCGGGGCCGGCAGGCAGGCGAACCAGAGCGAGGCGAGATCGGTGGTCGGCCGGTCGCCGCGCACCTGGTCGAAGCTCTCGCGGATCCGGGCGCGCATGGACTCCGCGTACCGGCTGGTGAGCCAGCCCACGGCCGTCAGGCACAGGGAGAGCGGGGTCAGTTCGTCCAGGACGGCGGTGCTGAGCCGGGCGGTGGCGGAGCGTCGGGTGTCGGAGTAGACGAGCGACCGGTTCGGTGCGGTGCGGGTGCCCTTGGCGCGCTGGGAGGCGGTGTCGGTGATCCGGGTGAAGTCCTCCTCCAGCGCGGCGAGCGCCTCGCACAGCGCACCGGCGTCACGACCGGCCGCCTGCACCCGGTCCCGTCCCCGCTCCAGCACCTCCAACGGCTCCAGCGCACCACGCCGCAGCACCGGATCACCCACCCGCTCCAGAACCGTCCGCAACTCCCGGTCCGGACAGGCACCGGAGGGGACCTCCAGCCGCCAGGTCACCCAGCGGCGGCGGATCAGCTCACGCAGGCGCTCCTCGGTCCGCTCGACGGGGAGGGTGAGGTCGCGGGCGAGGTCGCCGAGGGTGCGGCGGCCGTCGATCAGCTCCAGCAGCGGCAGCAGTTCGGCCGGTACGGGCTGTTCGGGCCGCCCCGGAAGCTGTACGACGGCGCCGTCGGCACGTCGGTCGAGGCGTGCGAACGGTGTACGGCGCGGGGGGATCCAGGCCATCAGCCGTTCGTCGGCCGACAACGTCCTGGCCAGCGCGTCGATCGACCAACTCGAGAAGAACACCGACGACGACTCCGTCAGCCCCTCCCCCGGATCGATCTCCACTCCACCCACCGAACGATCGATACGGCCCCAACCCACCGGACCGAAGAACCCGATCGTGTCGTTCTTCACACAGAACCGCTGCCAGTAATGCGCCACCAACTCCTCACGCTGACGCGGCAT
>NZ_JBEZVN010000117.1:0-1510 GCF_040636995.1 Streptomyces sp. NPDC032161
CCGCGAACCCCAGATCCCCACCCCTGAACCGCCACGACTCCCGGCACACCACCAACCTGTCCACCGCCACCCGCGGCACATGGTCCGCGTCGGGGAGCAGCCGGAACATGTCCATGGCCAGGGTGGTCAGCACATGGCCGAACACATCGGTGACGGCGAACTCGCCGCCGTCCGGAAGCAGCGCGACCAGCCGGCCCCCGCGTCGGGTGACGTGGGCGTCGGCACTGAGTACGGTGCGGTCCCGGTGCGGGTCGGCGGTGAGCTCCAGCAGGGCGATGTAGTAGTCCTCCGGCCGGACCAGCACATTGCGCACCCGGACGGACAGCCGCGACTTGTGTTCCTTGGGCAGCAGCGGCAGCAGCCGGGGGCCCGGATGGTCCTGGCCGGTCAGCCGGAGGAGTTCGTCCGGATCGGGGTGCTGGCTGACGAAGAGCGAGGCGCCCACGGTGTTGGACGCCAGATGCAGTTCGCCCAGGACCAGTTCGAAGTCGCCGTTGCCGACCGACTCGGTGTCGCGGGCGACGATCAGCACGTCGGGGCTGAGGTAGCGGGCGGCGGTCCAGGCCGCGGGGGCCGGGGGGAACGCCTCGGCCACCCGTGGTGCGATCGCGGAGTGCGTCGCCCGGACATGGCGGGCACCCTCCGGGACGGGAATGATCCGTGCCCAGCGGCGCTGGAACTCCGCCAGTACCTCCTCGGCGTCCGTGACCGCGGCCCCGTGCAGGATCGGCATGCAGGCGAACCAGAAGTCGGCGAGGTTGACCCGGTCCCCGCCGGAGGCGGCGGCCAGCTTCTCGTAGACCTCGACGGCCCGCCGCTCCACCCGGGCGCCGAGCTGCGACATCAGCCAGGCGGCGCTGGTCATCAGCGGGTCCAGGGGCGCCATGGCGTCCAGCACGTCGCGGCCGACACGGGCGGTGGCGGAGCGTCGGGTGTCGGAGTAGACCAGCGACCGGTTCGGGGCGGTATGGGTGCCCTTGGCGCGCTGGGAGGCGGTGTCGGTGATCCGGGTGAAGTCCTCCTCCAGCGCGGCGAGCGCCTCGCACAGCGCACCGGCGTCACGACCGGCCGCCTGCACCCGGTCCCGTCCCCGCTCCAGCACCTCCAACGGCTCCAGCGCACCACGCCGCAGCACCGGATCACCCACCCGCTCCAGGATGGACCGCAGCTCCCGGTCCGGATGCGGCCCGGAGGGGACCTCCAGCCGCCAGGTCACCCAGCGGCGGCGCACCAGTTCGGCCAGTGCGGCGGTCACCTCGGCGGGCGGTACGCCCAGTGCGCGGGCCAGTTCGCCCGGCGGCCGGCGGCCGTCCACCAGCCGGAGCAGGACCACCAGCTGGGGTGGCGCCTGCTGCGGGGCGCGGCCGGGGACGCGGACGGGTCCGTCGTCGGAGTCGGCCCGGATGTAGGGCATCCGGCGCGGGGGGATCCAGGCCATCAGCCGTTCGTCGGCCGACAACGTCCTGGCCAGCGCGTCGATCGACCAACTCGAGAAGAACACCGACGACGA
>NZ_JBEZVN010000118.1:0-1450 GCF_040636995.1 Streptomyces sp. NPDC032161
CTCATGCCGCTCTACCTTTCTTCTGGGATCGCCCCAGCCATTCGTAGGGTTGTGGCACCCAGGGGAGCCGGGTGTGGCTTTCATGCCGCTGCCGTCCGTGGCTTTGGTGGCTTGGCCGCCCGGCTCCCCACGACGACTCGGCCGCCGATTGGGAAGTGCGAGAAGGTCGCTGTGTAGAGCAATGCCGGCGAGGTCGTCCGTGGTGCGAACTGCAAGAGCGAACGACTGGAGCACGATGAGCCGGATATGGGCGGGGATCGACTGCGGCAAGACGCACCACCACTGCGTGGTGGTGGACGCGGAAGGCGACCGGCTGCTGTCGCGGCGCGTTGCCAACGACGAGGTGGAGCTCCTCCAGCTGCTGGGCGACGTCCTCGCTCTCGCCGATGAAGAGCAGACCACCTGGGCCGTGGACATGACCGGCGGTGAGCCCGGCCTGCTGATCGCGCTCCTGGTCAACCACAGCCAGGAACTTCTCTACATCCCTGGACGCGTCGTCAACCGGGCCACCGACGGCTACCGGGGCGAAGGCAAGACCGACGCCCGGGACGCCCGAGTGATCGCGGACCAGGCACGCATGCGCAGGGACCTGCAGCCCGTCCGCCCCGGCGACGAGGCAGTGATCGAACTGAAGCTGCTGACCAGCTACCGCAGCGACCTGGTCGCCGACCGCACCCGGACGGTCAACCGCCTCCGCTCCACGCTGACCAGCATGTTTCCCGCGCTCGAACGCGCCCTGGACGTCACCAACGTCGGTCCGCTCGTGCTGCTGACGGGCTACCAGACGCCAGCCGCCATCCGGCGTGCCGGTGTCAAGCGGCTCACAGCCTGGCTGCACAACCGTAAGGTCCAGGGCGCCCAGAGACTGGCCGAGGCAGCCGTGGAGGCTGCCGGGCGGCAGCACACCGCCGTCGTCGGCGAGAAGGCGATCGCCAAGATGGTCCACACCCTCGCGAAGGAGGTGATGGCCCTCAACGAGAAAGTCAACGAAACCGACAAGCTCATCGAGGGCCGGTTTCGCGAACACGAACTCGCCGAAGTAATCGAGAGCGTGCCCGGCATCGGTACCGTGCTCGGCGCCGAGCTCCTCGTCGGAATCGGCGGCGATCTCGAAGGGTTCCCCACCGCAGACCGCCTGGCGGCCTTCGCCGGCCTCGCCCCCGCACCCCGCGACTCCGGAAAGAGCAGCGGCAATCTGCACCGGCCGCAGCGCTACCACCGACGACTTCAACGGGTCTTCTACACGTCCGCGCTCATCAGTATCCAGCGTGACCCCAACTCCCGCCGGTTCTACGACCGCAAGAGAGCCGAGGGGAAGCGACACACACAAGCCGTCCTTGCTCTCGCACGCCGTCGCGTCAACGTCATCTGCGCACTCATCCGTGACCGACGGTGCTACCAAGTCGCACCACCAGTAACCCTCGCGGCTTGACATCAGCATTGGGAAGCC
>NZ_JBEZVN010000119.1:0-1381 GCF_040636995.1 Streptomyces sp. NPDC032161
CTTAGTACTGCAACGACACTCCGTGATGTCCTCTGCGTTGGTAATGGCTGGTACGGGCTCGTGCTTGACTTCTTCTTCGCCATAGTGACCACGCGAGTACGTGCTGAATGTGGTGGTGAATGGGAGAAGAGACGCGGTTGAAGATTCGCCGGGCCTCATTCATGGTCATGGGAATGAGCGATTGATCATGGCCGGTGTCTGGATCCCCTTTTTTGCCTCCGCTCGCAGGATGGCGAGGAAGGCGAGGGCAGCCATGGAGAGGGTTATGTGCCGGTACCACGCGGTGTAGCCGCGGACCTGGTAGTGATCGAGCCCGGTTTCGTTCTTCGCCGTCTGGAAACACTCCTCGACCATCCACCGGGATCCGGCGATCCGCGCGAGTTCCTCCAATGGGGTCCCGGCCGGGGAGAAGCAGATGTAGTAGGCGATGTCCGTGGGATCGGTGAGGCTGCGCCGTGCCAGTAACCAGTGGTCCCAGCCTTCCCGCCGCCAGGGCCGGATCGGTGCCGCCGCCCAGTGGTACTCACGCGGCCCGTGGGCACCGTCGCCGCAGCTCACACGGACCCAAGCGTCATCAGGGAGCTCGCCGACCAGCTTGTGCGCACGCGCCTGGCCGAAGAATTCCATGGTCATGACCATCTGCGATTTCGGGACCGCGAGGACATGGGGGATGTCATGTTCTTCCAGCCACATCCGGAGCCGGCTCGTCTGGCCGTAGACCTCATCGGCGGTCACCCACCCGAACGGGATCCCCGATTCCACGGCGCGTTTCAGCATGCGCAGGCCCATGTCCGGCTTGGTGGCGAACTCGACATCGTGGCCAATTCCGGCATCCCGGCACCGTTCACGGTCCGATATCCAGTCCTTCGGGAGATACAGCTCGCGGTCGATCAGCGCCCGCCCCCGGTCGGATCCATAGGCCAGGAACACTCCGATCTGGGAATTCTCGATCCGGCCGGCCGTGCCCGAGTACTGCCGGGCCACCCCCGCCGACTTAATGCCCTTCTTCAGGAAACCCGTCTCGTCCAGGATCAGAATTCCCCGATCGGGATCTCCGATCTGCTCCACGACCGCGTCGCGGACGTCGTCCCGCAGGGCATCGGCGTCCCACAGGTAGTGGTTCAGCAGCCGCTGCATCCCCTGGGGACCGTCGTCGCCGGCGGCCTCCGCCAGAGTCCAGCCGTTCTTCCGTTCCGCCTCGCTGAGCAGTCCCCGCAGGTAGGAAACCATCCGCCGCCTCGGCTCCACCCGCCCGAAGCGTCCCGCGAACCGCGCCACGAAGTCACCGAACACATCTGACCAGCCGTCAGTTATCTCGTCCACCACGAAGCGACCAACGACGAAGACCGCATCGAGTCACGGAGTGTCGTTGCAGTATTAG
>NZ_JBEZVN010000120.1:0-1364 GCF_040636995.1 Streptomyces sp. NPDC032161
TGAGGTGACGACGGCGTTGCGGGTGAGCAGTACGAGCCGGGAGTCGGCGAAACGCTCGTCCGCCAGCCATCCCTGAACCAGCTCCAGCACCCCGTACAGCACCTCATGCACTCGCGCGGCGAGCTTGTCGGTGCTGCTCAGCTGAGGAGCGTACGGCACGACCACCACGTCCGGAGCGGCGTCCAGCGTGGTCACGGAGTCCAGGTGGTCGGCAGCGAACACCGTCGCGCCGGTCTCCTCCAGCGACTGCCCCACCTTCAGCGGGTCCGGCCCGAGGACCGCCCAGCGCCGGGCCTTGACAGAGGAGGACCCTGCCGGGGGTGTCACCCAGTCGACACGGAACAGGCTGTCGTTCAAGGACGAACCGGCCGCGTCCAACTGCGCCGTGACCACCGGCCGTACGACCAGCGACTCGGCCGTGGCGACGGGCGCTCCGGCTGAGTCGGCCACGGTGACCGACACCGTGTCCTCGGCGTCCCCGAGCGGCGCCACGCGCACCCTCAGCGCGGCGGCGCCCGCCGCGTGCAGAGTCACACCATTCCAGGAGAAAGGCAGCCGCGCCCGTCCCTCGCCCGCCGCAGGCAGCACGCCCAGACCCAGCGCGTGCAGCGCCGCGTCCATCAGCGCCGGGTGGATTCCGTAGTCCGCGGCGTCAGCGGACTCCTCCTCCGGCAGCGCGACCTCGGCGAACACCTCATCACCGCGCCGCCACGCCGCCCGCAGGCCGTGGAAGGCGGTGCCGTAGCCATAGCCCTGCTCGGCAAGCCGGTCGTAGTAACCCTCGACCTCCACCGGCTCGGCCCCGGCCGGCGGCCACGCGCTCAGGCCGGCGTCCGGCCCCGGGGACTGCTGTGCCGGGGTCAGGGTGCCGGTGGTATGCCGGGTCCACGGCTCGTCGCGGTCGGCGTCCTGCGCACGTGAGTGCAGGTTCAGCTCACGCCGTCCCGAGTCGTCGGGCGCGCCCACGTTCATCTGCACGTCGACCCCGCCCCGTTCAGGAAGGACCAGCGGGGCTTCGAGGGTCAGTTCCTCTACGGTGTCGCAGCCGACATGGTGACCGGCCTGGAGGGCGAGTTCGAGGAACCCGGTGCCGGGCAGCAGCACGGTTCCGGCCACGGCGTGGTCCGCCAGCCAGGGGTGGCTCTGGAGAGACAGCCGTCCCGTGAACAGGTGCGTGTCCGTACCTGCCAGCTCCACAGCAGCGCCCAGCAGCGGGTGGCCGGCGGCCGAGAGACCCGCGCCGGAGAGGTGCGTCCGGCTGTCGCTGGTGGGGTTGATCCAGTAGTGCTGGTGCTGGAAGGGGTAGGTGGGGAGGTCGATGGGTCGGCTGTGGGGGATTGGCCAGTTGATGGTGTGGCCGTGGG
>NZ_JBEZVN010000121.1:0-1308 GCF_040636995.1 Streptomyces sp. NPDC032161
GAACGTCCCGCTTCGCGGGACGTTCCCGAAAACCAGCGCCACCCCAGGGAACCGACCTGACAGGGTTGACGAAACAGATAGGGGCACCCCCCCCGACCCTCGCCGCGCCGCGCCGCTGACCTCGGCGGTGTTGTGGGTGGTGTAGTTGTCACACACCAGGTGCACGTCGAGCTCGTGCGGCACGGCCTTGTCCATGGTGACCAGGAACTTCCTGAACTCGATGGCGCGGTGGCGGCGGTGGAGTTCGCCGATGACGGTGCCGTCGGCGATGTCGAAGGCAGCGAACAGGCTGGTGATTCCGTGCCGCAGACAGTCGTGGGTACGGCGCCCAGGTATGCCCGGCATCATCGGCGGCACCGGCTGGGAACGGTCCAGCGCCTGGATCTGTGACTTCTCGTCTACACAGAGCACGACCGCCCGTTCAGGCGGGTTGTGGTACAGGCCGACGACATCGACGACCTTGTCCACGAACTGCGGGTCGGTGGACGACTTGAAGCTGTCCTGCAGGTGCGGCTTGAGATCGAACTTCTTCCAGATCCGCCCGATGGTCGATTTCGACAGCCCGGTACGAGCGGCCATCGAGGCCCGCGACCAATGAGTGTCGCTGCCGGGTGTGGACTCCAGCGTTGCGACGATGACCTCTTCGACCTGGTCGAGCAGGACCGACGGCGGCCGGCCGGGCCGCGGCTCGTCCTGCAGCCCGTCGAGGCGCCTGGCGATGAAGCGGGCCCGCCAGCGTTCCATCGTCGTCTCGTCCACGCCCAGGTCCATCGCGGCCTGCTTGTTCGTCCCGCCCTCCGCACACCGCAGCACGATCCTGGCCCGCAGAGCGAGGCACTGCGCGGTCTTCGCCCGCCTCGCCCAGGCAACCAGCTGGTCCCGCTCGGTGTCGCTCAGGACCAGGTCGGCCTTCGGCCGACCGACGCGACCCGCGTCCTGCAGGCCGGCAAGCCCCTCGGCCGCGAACTTGCGGCGCCACTTGCCCACCGTCTTGGCCTGGGCGTCAACAAGCCGGCCCACGGCAGCATTCGACATACCGTCAGCGCACGCCAGAATGATCCGGGCCCGCTCCGCAGCTCTCCGGTCCCATGACGTCGCCCGACGCACCAACTCGGCACGCTCGTCCTCAGACAGCGTGATTGACACAGCAGAAGGCCCAGGATGCGACACCCAGATAAGGTAGCAACTTACCCTCGGAATTTGCGGCGCATCACACTAGTAGTGCTTGGTCAGGTTGGCCGTGGTGCGTGTCTTTCGGGTTCGATATCGCGTTGAGTGAGTGTGACTCCGGACGAGATGACTGCGGTG
>NZ_JBEZVN010000122.1:0-1217 GCF_040636995.1 Streptomyces sp. NPDC032161
CGGAGGATTCTCAGGGCCCCGCTGGAAAGTACGTCGTATTGGTAAGTGATCTCGGAATTCTCCTCGACGGTGTCGTCGTAGGAGATATCCGCCCTATGCTCGTTCGCGTATTCCTTTGGCGGCCGATTCTCCACCAGCTTGATGAAGACGCTCATGGGCCAACGGTACGGTCCTTTCAGCCGGGACCCGCCGATGACCGACATCGGCCCGTCCGGCCTGCGCTGCTCCTGCCCGGTGATGGCCAGGGCGACGTTGTCCACCACTCGGGGACAGGTCCCCAGAGCGCTGAAGCCGTGGTCCGGACCTCCATGGAACTGGGCGGCAACGCCCCGTTCGTCGTCTTCGCCGACGCCGATCTCGACGCGGCAGTCGAGGGGGCGATGACCGCCAAGATGCGCAACATGGGTGAGGCATGTACGGCCGCGAACCGCTTCTACGTGCATCGAGCGATCGCCGACGAGTTCGCCGGGAGGCTGGGGGAGCGGATGGCCTCCCTCACTGTCGGACCAGGTACCGAACCCCAGGTCCGCGTCGGACCGCTCATCGACGCGGTGGCGAAGGAAAAGACGTCGTCGCTGGTCTCCGACGCTCTGGATCGAGGGGCGAAGGTCGTCGCCTCCGGACAGGTGCCCGACGGCCCCGGCCACTTCTACCCGCCGACCGTGCTGGCCGACGTCAGCGCCGGAAGCCGGCTGCTCCACACGGAGATCTTCGGACCGGTCGCCCCCGTCATCCCCTTCGACAACGAGGACGAGGCCGTCAGGCTGGCCAACGACACCGACTGGGGGCTGGCAGCGTACATGTTCACCCGGGATCTCGACCGGGCCCTCGACATCAGCGAGAGGCTGGAATCAGGCATGATCGGCCTCAACACCGGTCTCGTTTCCAACCCCGCTGCACCGTTCGGCGGAGTCAAGCAGTCGGGGCTCGGCCGAGAAGGCGGTCGCGTCGGCATTGAGGAGTTCCTGGAGCACAAGTACATCGCCATACCAGTGCGACACCACGTCCATGGGTAACGCGCGCCCAGCGCATCCAGTCCGGCGAGTCCCTGAGGGGCCGTCGAGCAGGATGAAGGCGGGGGCCCGGTACCCGACGGTCACGCCCGGCCGCCGGGCATCGGGCCCGTCGTCGTGGCGGTCGCGGCCGCAGGCGGCGCGGTGGTTGCCTTCGCGCCCGGACGGGCTCCGCCGCGTCGCCGATTCCCGCGCCGGTGAGGG
>NZ_JBEZVN010000123.1:0-1201 GCF_040636995.1 Streptomyces sp. NPDC032161
CACCCGTCGAGTACGAGACCAACTACTACACGGAACTGACAAAACCCCAGGTCACAACCACAATCTGAGATCTCTACCGAACCCGGGGCGGTTCACACCGAGGTGGTTTGAGAGTGGTCTTTTGATCGGCTTCGAGTCGGGTGGCCGGGTGGGGGCAGGTTGTGTCCGCTGGTCTGCCCAGCTTTTCCACGATTCGGCTCCGGTCGGGCCCTGGCGGGCGGGGGTGGTCAGTGACGTCAGGGTGTCCCGGGCGGTGCGCGGACGGTGGCGAACAGCTGTGTCCAGGCGTGCTGCCAGGGCCATTGCTGCGGTAGGTGCAGGGTGAGGCGCCGGGCTGAGCGGGCGATCCGGGCGGGAACGTGGACCAGGTGAGCACGCAGGGTGGCGGTGGTGGCCCTGGCATGGAAGGCAGAGGCCAGCGCTCCGGCGGCCCGCAGCAGGTTGTAGGTCATCGCCCACTGGATCAGCCAGGCCGCGTTGGCGTGGAACTTCCCCGAGGGCAGGTGGGCCAGGGCGGAGGCTTTGCTGTCGGCGATGACCTGCTCGACAACGGCGTGATGGCGGTGTTCCCGCTCGGCCTGGAGGGTCTCGGCTGGGTTGTCGGTGAAGAACGGGTGGTAGCGCCAGACGGGAAACAACTCGCCCTGCTCACCCATGACGGCGTTTTTGGCCAGGTCACGGACCCGGCGCACGATCAGCCGCGCGGTGACCCGCTCGCTCTTCTTGCGGCTCGCGAAGGCGGTGTAAGCGGGTATCTCGGCGACTTCGGCGTCCGAGATGAGTTCACCGGTCTCGGGGTCGGGGACCGCGGTCGGGTATGTGATCTGCTGCCAGGCCTGGTCGGGAATGCCGAGGAGGGCCCGTTTGACGGCAGGGTTCATCCCGCAGGTGATCGAGAAGTGGGCTCCGGCCCGGCGGCAGGCCGCGATCACACCAGCGTTGTAGAACTGCGAGTCCCCTCGCAGGATCCGGGTGCCGGTGCAGCCCGCCTCGACGGCGGTGGCCAGCGCCTCACTGACGAATTTCGGGGCACCGCGGGAATCGGCTGCCTTGCCGCGCCGCATCCGCACGGTGGCGATCACCGGGCGGGAGCCAGGCGTGCAGAGCGTGGCGAGCAGGGGGTGCAGGGTGCGGACGCCCTTGAACCGGCCGTACTCGGCGCCCTGCTTGGCCCGGCCGTAGATCCGTTTGTGGGTGGAGT
>NZ_JBEZVN010000124.1:0-1200 GCF_040636995.1 Streptomyces sp. NPDC032161
CTAGTGGCTCGTCACGCAGCCTTGGCCGGGTAATCGGTCCATGCTCGGATCTGTGAGTCGGGTGCGAAGGTTGTCTTCGGCTCGGCGCGGGCATTGCGCCAGCGGACGTAGGAGGCGATGGCCGCGTTCTGCTCGTCGTGGCTGCGATGGTCGGTGCCGTTGAGTGCGAAGTAACGCAGGGCCGCGAACTCGGCCTCGATCCAGTTCAGCCAGGAGCCGTAGGTCGGCAGGAAGACCAGCTCGATGTCGTTGTCGGCCACCCAGGCGCGGACGTCTGCGTGCTTGTGCGGGGAGAAATTGTCCAGCACCACGTACAGCTTCTCGCTGGGCCAGCGGGCGCGCAGAGCCTTGAGGAGGTCGAGGAACTCGCGCCAGCGCTTGCGCGGGCGGATGCGGTAGTAGAGCTTGCCGGTGGCCAGATCGAGGGCGGCGAGCATGTGCCTCACGCCGTGTGTGCGGTTGTAGGTGGCCCGTAGCCGGCGCGGACGCCTCACCGGCCCCCACGCCTTGCCCTTGCGGGGCATCAGGTTCAGCGGCCCGAACTCGTCGACGCATATCACCCGTCCGTCGGCGGGCGGGGTGTCGTACAGCGCCAGGATGCGGTGCATCTTGGCGATGAACTCCGGGTCGGTGGACGCCTTCCACGTGGTGGTGGTCTTCCAGGAGACCTTGCCCTCGCGCAGGATCCGGCGCAGGGTCTCCCGGCTGATGGCTGCGGTCACCTTCTGCTTGATGAGGTGGTCGGCGAGCTTGCTCAGGCTCCAGGTGGAGAACGCGTTGATCTTCCAGTCGGCGGGGGACGTCCGAGCCACCAGGCAGATGTGCTCGCGCACCTCGTCACTGATCGTCCTGGGGCGTCCCCCGCTCCATTTTGGGTCCAGCGCGTCGAACCCCCGTTCGTTGAAAGCGTGGATGACATCGCGGACATAGTCCTCGCCGGTCTGCATCAATGTGGTGATGTCCTTGACCGTCTGGCCTTGGGCAGACATCAGCACCACGATCGCCCGGCGGAGTTTCACCGGGTCCTTCGCGGTCCGGCTGATCCGCTGCAGCCGGCGGCCCTCCTCCATGCTCACCGGCCGGACGAACACACTCGGTCGACGCCCCACGACCACCTCCAAGATCGGATCTTGGAGACAGTCTGCTAGGCGGCGAGCAGAAGATCGATTACCCGGCCAAGGCTGCGTGACGAGCCACTAG
>NZ_JBEZVN010000125.1:0-1197 GCF_040636995.1 Streptomyces sp. NPDC032161
CAGACACCACCAGGCAACAGCCCGACACAGCCACTACCAACGACGGGCCGCCGACGAATCCGCTGGGTAGATCACGAAACCGTACTGGAGTACTAATCGCTTCTTCTTCTCCCGCAGATGCCACCGCAGCAGGTCGTGCACGGTCTGGTCGGTGCCATCGTCGCGCCAGAGGTAGAAGTAGTACTTCACCGCACCGGGCGGAGGCATGTCGTGGGGCAGGAACTCCCACTGGCAGCCGGTGCGGTTCTGGTACAGGATCGCGTTCACGATCTCCCGCATCGCGTATTTGCCCTGGTGACCGCTGACCGAGGGGTGCTGGGCCTTCCATGCCGTGATCACGGGTTCGATGAGCTCCCACTGCTCGTCGGTGAGATCGCTCGGGTACGGCTTGCGCATGTCCATGCCGCAACCCAAGCGAACCTCGAACGTCCGACCGGCAGCGATGCCCCAACGTCACACCATCGAGCGATGACAAGCCAGACGGAAAGTCACATCCCGCACTCTCAGAACTATCTCGCACAACGTCCGGGTTTTGAGAGGACTTCTGCGAATGGCGACCTGCGGAAACGTGATCACTCCGAGGCGTTTCGCAGAACTCTCGCATCTGGTCGTTTGTGAGAGACCCGAACCGGAACTGGCGCTACCGCTAACCACGGTTCCGGTGTTCCCCGAGGTCGGAACAGACCGGCGGCCGCGGAAACTCAGGCGTGTACCGCTACTCGCAAGATCTCCCCGCCGCGCTCATCCTGTGGTTGATCGCCGGACCGTAGACGACCAGCCCGACGAAACGCACGGGCCCGCCACCACAGTGGCGGGCCCGTGGGTGTTCGACGTCTTATGGTCCGTGCCCGGTGCCACTGAACCTTGACCGATTGCCACTGAAGTTTGACCGGAGTTGAAAGCGCCTGGCGGTGGGGAGGGGTGGCCATCGCGGCTGGTCAAGTGTCCCGAGCGCAGGGTCGCATGAGTGCCTTGCGTCGGCCGCGCTGGGCCCACCGGCATCTTCGGATCTAGCCGGATCTGTCGCCTGCATAGGCCGGGGGCTCATGTCCATCCCCGTGGGAGGGACCGCCCTTTCGGTCACCGCGCACCCCGTCGAGATCCCCGTTACCTTTTTCGTGGCCCCGCAATGGGGTGCCTGGCCCCCGGGTCCGGTATGGCTGTGTGCCCCCTGTCGAAGTGGATGACCTGGGGGGT
>NZ_JBEZVN010000126.1:0-1169 GCF_040636995.1 Streptomyces sp. NPDC032161
TACTGAGTTTGAACTCGTGATGTCATAGGGGCTGACGGGCTGTGGTCTCCTGCGGTATCACCGGGGCGTGAGGTATCCACAGGGTGGCGGGCTGACCGCCGAACGGCAGCAGTTTCGCGAGGAGTTACGAGGCAAGGCGGCCGAGCGGTTCGCAAGGGGCGAATCGAGTTCGGCGATCGCCAAAGATCTGCGCGTCAGCGTCCGGTCGGTGCAGCGATGGCGGCGGACCTGGGAAGAAGGCGGTCCGCGAGCCCTGCGTTCACGTGGTCCCGCGTCGCTGCCGCGGCTGAACGAGCAGCAGTTCGCGCAGCTGGAGGCGGAGCTCGCCAAGGGGCCGGCCGCGCACGGGTGGGAGGACCAGCGGTGGACGCTGGCCAGGGTCAAGACAGTGATCGGCCGGCGTTTCCACCTGACCTACACCGTTCAGGGCGTGCGCAAGCTCCTGGTACGAAACGGCTGGTCCTGTCAGGTCCCGGCCCGACGCGCGATGGAGCGGGACGACGACGCGGTGGCCGGGTGGGTCAAGGAGGTGTGGCCCTGCGCGGAAGGCTCGCGGCGGCCCATGGAGCCTGGCTCGTCTTCGAGGACGAAGCCGGATTCTCCATGACGCCGCCGCAGGCCAGGACCTGGTCCCAGCGTGGCCGGACCCCGGTGGTGCGGGTCCGCGGCCGCTCCCGCAGACGGATATCCATCGCCGCGCTGACCTGCTACAAACCCGGCCACCGCTCCCGGCTGATCTACCGGCCTCGCAGGGACGACGGCCGACGTGACGGCCGCAAAAGCTTCTCCTGGCATGACTACCGCGACCTGCTGATCGCCGCACATCAGCAGCTCGGCGGCCCGATCGTGCTCATCTGGGACAACCTGAATGTTCACAAGGCCGCCGGACTGCGGGAGTTCGCCGAGGCCCGGGACTGGCTGACCATCTTCTACCTGCCGCCCTACGCACCCGATCTCAACCCTGTCGAAGGGATCTGGTCGCTCCTGCGACGCGGCTGGCTCTCCAACGTCGCCTTCAGCAACCCCGAACACCTCGTCCGAATCGTCCGACGAGGCCTACGGCACATCCAGTACCGCAGCCACCTCATAGACGGCTGCCTCGCCGAGACCGGCCTGACGACCACACCTACCTGAGGAAGCAGGGCGACATCGCGAGTTCAACCTCAGTA
>NZ_JBEZVN010000127.1:0-1169 GCF_040636995.1 Streptomyces sp. NPDC032161
TCCACCGCCGTCCGCTCCCGACCCGTCCACGCACGCAGCACCCGCGCCAGACAGGTCAGCAGGACATCGTCGATCCTGGTCCGGTAGACGGGCGGCACCTGGTGGAGCAGCGCCGCCGTCGTCTCCGGGTCGAGGGTCACCTCCACGGTGGACTGGACCGCCATCGTGTTGCGTCCGTCGGGGAAGTCGACGGGAAGAGCGACGGCATCCCGGGCAGCAGCCTCGTGCCAGTAGGCGACCTGGTCGTCGAACCCGCCGTCCGCGGTGTGCCGGGCGAGCCGGTCGGCCCACTCCCGCACGGACGAGGTCCGTGCGTCGAGGCGCACCGAGTCCCCGGCGCGGGCCTGAGCGTACGCCGCCTCCAGGTCCTCCAGGAGGATGCGCCAGGAGACGCCGTCGACGAGGAGGTGGTGGGCCACGATGCCGAGGAGCGCGGGGCGGTCCGGGCCCCGGTCGCCCACGACGACGCGGAACAGCGGCCCCGAGGAGAGGTCCATCCCCGCCTGCGCGGCGGCGACCTGGGCACGCCAGGTGTCGGTGTCGCCGGGGTGGACGGTGAGGACGGAGTCCACGACGACATCGGCGACGGGAGCGATGACCGCGGTCCATGCGTCGGCGCCGGGGGCACGGTGGAACGTGGAACGCAGTCCGTCGTGCTGTGCGACGAGCGCCGCCACGGCGGTCCGCAGCGCGGGCACGTCGACGTCGCCCGCCGACTCGAACGCCATCGACATGGCGAAGTGGTGCGGGGCCGACGGGTGGTGTGCGAAGAACCACTCGCGGATCGGGGTCGCTCCGACCGGCCCGGAGACGGCCGGCCGGCCCCTGTCGGCCGCCGCGTCGGACGGGTCGACGGCGGAGGACGTGGAACAGACCGCGGCGAGGTCGGCGACGTTCTGCCGCTGGAAGACGTCCCGCGAAGTCAGGGTGATCCCGGCTCGACGGGCGCGGGAGACGACTTGGAGGCTGGCGATGGAGTCGCCACCGAGACTGAAGAAATTGTCGTGGACACCGACCCGTTCGACACCGAGCACATCCGCCCACACACCCGCCAGGATCCTCTCCGCATCAGTGCGCGGCGCGACGTACTCCTCCCCCGCCTCCACCTCCGGAGCGGGAAGCGCCCTGCGGTCCACCTTGCCATTCACACTCAACGGCAGCGCATCCAG
>NZ_JBEZVN010000128.1:0-1020 GCF_040636995.1 Streptomyces sp. NPDC032161
CGACCGGTACAGCGCGACTACTTCCGCCTTGAACTCGGCGGGGTAGTGCTTCATCCCCACGGGGACTCCGTTCTCCTGGACCATCAAGATCCAAGTCTCTCCGGTGTCCAAGATCCGGGGTCAGGGCCCGAAGGGCCTCCACGTTCGCCTTCGTGTCGGGCAGGTCAAATGTGGTGCCGTCGATCGCGGTCAGCCGCCAGTCGCGGTACCGGGCGCGCGTCGAACTGTTCGAAAGCCCGGTCCCAGACCTGGCTGGGCCGGTGCCAGGCGGTACCGTTCCACCAGTATCCGCCGTACCGGAAGAGGAACCCGCCCTCCCCGTGCTTCCAGGCGTTGTGGAGGCCGCTCAGGTCCTTGTCGCGGATCAGCAGCACGGTGTGTCCGTGCTCGGGGTGGTAGCGGACGGCCCACGCGTAGGTGCGGTTCTTCGGTTCGGTGGAGAAGGCCACCCAGCCCCCGCCCGCCAGGGGGGCCATGCGGCCCCACAGCCCTGTGCCCTGGTTGCGGCCGGTCCGCTCGATCGCGTCCGGGTTGTGCAGGGGCAGCCGCTCATCGCTGATGAACGGCAGGCCCGGGACAGGGTGGTCAGTACGCAGGCCGTTGGCGACCGGATGGATCTGAGGCAAGACGGCTTCTCCTCGTACGGTTCTCGGGGCCCGGCGCCCGTGCGCCGGGGTGCTCCCCCGATCCCTATCTCCTCCCGGGTATCGGCGTTGGCCGGTTTCGTGAGATCGGCGGATCCTGGCCTGTCCGTGGCCGGAGACCGTGGTCCTGCGGTCCCCGGCGGGCGGAGGGGGCACCGTGTTCCCGGGTCTCGCACCGGCCGCCCGGGAGGGTTGGCCGGCGCGGACTGTACCGGCGCCGCTCGTCGGGGCCGGGCGTAGCGGCGACGGCCACCGGGCAATGGCGGGGCGCATCTGGTGTCGGGTCAGACCCCCGCGGACGTCCGGGCGTCCTTGGCGGGTGTCACGGGCGCCGCCGCAGGGTCGCTGCCGTGCCCTTTCGGGGACCCGAACCAGG